>JBPCLW010000025.1:0-19374 GCA_051002895.1 Candidatus Dormibacteria bacterium
CATCTGCAGTTCGGGGATGCCACGCATGCTGAATCTCCGCAGGCTTGAATCGATCGCGGGAAGACTCCCACACCTCGAGGCGCCCTGTGGGGCTATTCCGAGATCTTTTTCAGCACCCTGCTAGGTCGCCTATCAATCACCCTGCTGCCCGAGTACCTGGTCGTGCTCCTGCTCCTGGGCGGCCTGCGCGGCTGGTTGTTCCCTGTCAGCCATGGCCTGGCGACCTGGGGCCTGCTCGCCGTCCTTCTCGTCGCCGTCGTCGGCACCCTGTTCGTGATCCCCACGGCTGCGGAGACCCCAATCATCCAGGGGCTGCTGGCAGCGGGCGTAGGGCTGGGAGCCGCAGGGGCGCTGCTGATCACTCTGCCGGCGATCAGCCTGCCCTCGATCGCAATGGTCGCGCGCTCCTTTCCCGTGCGTGTGATCGTGGGGATGGGCGGGGGCGTCGCGGCGATGGGATTGGTCAGCGCGCTCCTCTTTAGTCCTGATCCGATAGCACTGGATCCTTCTAGTAGATCACTGCTTCTCCATGACGCCCATCGAGCTCGGCGGACCCGGTTGCGTATTGGGCGGGCATCCTCGAACATAGCGGCGCAGCGCCCGAATCTCTGCGACGCGCTACGCTGCACTGATGACATGGGGGTCAGCGTCCGCGAGGATCACTGCCTGGCTGTTCATGGCCACTCTGGCGGGGTGCGGCTCATCACCGTCGCCAACGGTCCCAGCCACGGTGGCTGAACCGGCGACGGCGCCCACCCTGAGCAGCGCCCCGGCGGGGACCATCGTCGCCGTGGGTCACGGCCCTGAGGGCATCGCCGTGGATCCACTGAGGCACGTCGTTGCTGTCGGCCTGCGGTCTCCCGCCGCGATCGCGGTGATCGACTATTCCGGCGCTGCCGTGCGTGTCATTCCGCTCCCCGGCGCCCCCCGCCACATCCGGTTCAGGGAAGCCGGGGGGCCACTGCTAGTCCCGGCCGAGGATGCTGATCACTTGTTGCTCATCGATGTCACCAGCGGCGTCGTTCTCCGCAGCGTCGCCGTTGGGCGCCACCCCCATGACGCAGTCGCCCGGGACGGCACTGTGTTCGTCAGCAACGAGCAGGCCGACAGTGTCTCCGTCGTGGCTGCCGACGGGTCGGTCACGACCGTCGCAGGTCCGCAGCAGCCGGGGGGTGTGGCGGTCACCGACACGAGCGTCGGAATCCTCGGGGTGCGATCCCACACCCTCGCCGTGCTCAACCCGACCTCACTCCGTCCCGTCGCCACGGTCGCGGCCGGTGTCGCGCCGACCCATGTGGTCGGTGATTCGTCCCGCTTCTTCGTGGCCGACACCGGGGGCGACATGATTCGGGTCTTCACGACGGCGCCCTCGGTCCGTGAGGTCGCCACGTATCCGGCTGCCGGGAGACCCTATGGCCTGTCACTCGACCCGGTGCGGCACCACCTGTGGGTCACCCTGACGGCGAGAAATAGCCTGGCCGAGTATGACATCACGGCGGACCAGCCCAGGTTGATCGCCACGTACCCCTCGGTGCGACAACCGAACACGGTCGCCGTCGATTCCACAAGCGGCGAGGTCTTCGTCGCCGGGGCGAGTGACGGGGTGGTTCAGATCCTCAACCCGAAGAATTGAGGACCTGACCCGCTGAGGTCGGCGCTCAGGGCTCCCTACCCGATGGCGCCGTGCCGCGCCCCCCGACGGCCGCGCCGGCCGGATTGCCCCGGCCACGCCGCAGCCGCTCCCACCGGATGCGCGAGTCCAATCCAGGGAGAGTGCGTCAAGGGCAGCTCGGACGGCATCCGGCCATGTCATCGGCCCGGTGGTCGTCGGCGCCGATGATCTTGCCAGCAGACGACGTCGATTCAGATCTGCGGTCACCGCGGCAACCCCCGCGGCCCGGGATGCCACTCGTTTCCGACCCCGTACGCTGAACAGGGTGCGTCGGGCACGGTCGGGGTAGCTCCCGTGCTGACCACTGGGACGGTGGGACACCGGTACGCGTGGACGGTGTAGCTAGACCGTCAGGCGAGTCCCAGGCTGCATCCGCCTCCGCAGGGACCCTTTGGATGCTGCCGCCTCATCAGCCCTCCGGTGAGCCTCAGCGGCCACGTCCGGCCCTCTCGGTAGAGTTGAGGGGCACGCACGCCGTAACCGCCCGGCCCAGCGAGGATTTCCTGAAGTGACACCGAATCGAACAGAGCACGCCTGACGATGGCCCCCCATCGCAGCGAGGCCGAGCTCGAGGAGGAGCGTCAGCTGGTTCTGGCCGCGCAGCGCGACCGGGCGGACTTCGCGCCGCTCTACGAACGCTACGTCGACCAGATCTTTGCCTACGTGTTCACCCTCACCAGGGAACGGGAGCTCAGCGAGGACGTGACCGCTGCAACCTTCGCCAAGGCCATCGAGGAACTGCCGCGCTTCGAGTGGCGCGGCGTTCCCTACTCCGCCTGGCTGTACCGCGTTGCTTCCAATCAGGTGGCGCGCGGCAAGCGGCGACCGGGATGGCTGGAGCTCGACGCCCACACCGCTAGCGAGGACGGCGTCCCGCCCGACATCGTCGAGGGTCTGGAGCGTGCCGAAGGAGTGCGTGCTGCGGTGGCGCAATTGCCCGACGATCAGCGCCAGGCGGTGGTGCTGCGCTTCGCTGGTGACCTCCGCAACCGGGAGATTGCCGAGATCATGAACCGCAGTGAGGGAGCGGTGAAGCTGCTCACCTTCCGCGCTTTGACCAGCCTGCGCAAGAGATTTGGCGCTCCGTTCCCCGCCGAGCGTCAGGAAGGACGACGATGATCCATGACGCGGACCGGCTGGACGCCGCGCTCAATGGTCAGCGCATCGGCGTTACCCTTAACGACGTGTCACCGGCGGTACGTGTCCTCGTCGACATTGCTGCCGATGTCGCCAACGCCCTTGGCGAGTTCCGGCTCACTGCTGCCGACCACGATCGTATCTACGCGGAATCGCTTCTCCGCCTCGAGGCCACGCTGCGCGCTCACCGCCACCTCTGGAACCGCGTCCACATCGGTCGCCGCGGTGCTGCTGTCATGGGCGGTGCTGCGGCGGCGACGGTGGTGACGGTTGCTGCCATCGGCATTGCCGTTGTCCACGAGCGTCACAAGCAGCGGGACCGGGTCTCCGTCGCCGCCTGAGGCCGCCGCACCCACCTCCTTCCTGAAGTGCGGACTCACCGCGACCTCAGCGAAGCTCCGGTGCTCCAACCAGACGGGCGCCGAGATCAACGTCGGTGACGCGCATCCGCATGTCCTCGGGCAGCGTGATCGACCCCCGGTACCCAAGCGATGGCTGACCGCCCCCGCGCACCCGAAGCAGTGTGATGCCGAGCGCCTGCTCCAGACCGCGAGGGGAACCAATCAAGCGAACCCGATGCGCCGCCGCGTCCTCCACCACCAGCAGCGCCTGTGGCTGCACCCATTGCCGTACCGCCGCGACGTCTTCCCCGAACTGGGTGGCCGAGCTGGGCCGGAGTTGCAGGTGGATGGCGAGGATTGCGTGGCGACCCGGTCGGCCGACGGGCTGTTCCCCGCGGTGCCGTTGAAGTTGGAAGCGCTGCAACGCGTCCGTGAGCGCAGAACTGAAATCGGCGTGCAGCTTTGTCCCGGCATGTTCCAGGCATCCCTCGAGCATGAGGTTGTCGGAAAGGCCGAAGTCTTCGACCATGTCTCCCTTGCTATCGCGTCCGTCCATTCTCATTCCAGGGATTCGGGACGCGTAGTCACTACCGTCCTTCGACCAGGCAGCGACGACTTTGCCTGTGCCGACGGCATAACCAAGTTCCCACACTGATCCCGGGTCTGCCGAGGGTCCGCGAAATGGAGAGAGTTCGACGACGACGACATCGCAGGCGTCGATCAGTGCCCGATTCGCCTGGTAAATGGCGAAGGCCGTGGCCCTGGGTGTTTCCGCGGTGATCGTCGTGTCGAGTGGATAGTGGCCGGCGGCTCCGACATCCTCACACATCGCTTTGAGAGACGCTGCATGTGTCTCCCAGTCGGGACGAAAGACCGACGGGCCCGCCAGGTACACCTTGGGGACGGTTGGTGGCATGTCGTTCGTCCGTTGTCAGTCGCGGTCATTGGCGGCGTTGCGCACCGATTGCACACGCTTGGCGGCAACGTGGAGCAGCACCGGCTCGTCGGTCTCCGCAGCTCCGATCCCGTCAGGCTGGGCGATGGAGTCGCGGAGCGGTGACCCCCCTCCCTCGATGACCACCTTCACCGCACCCACGGCGGTGCCCGCCGCGGCGGTGGTGATGGCGGCACCAACCTCCTCGAGCCGAAAGCGATGGGTGACCATGTCGTCGATGGGGAAGGCAGGATCTCCGAGCCAGTCTCGGATCACCGCGAAGGTGCGCAAGCCATTCGACTCGCGCCCATAGCTGGAACTGCCGAGGACGCTGATCTCTCGTGACCACACCAGCGACCAGTCGACATCGATCCGCCCGGGTCGCTGTGCCAGGACGAGCGAACCCCCGCCGCGCAGCATGTGGAGAGCCAGGTTGACCGAGGCGCTGGTGCCGCGGCAGTCGAAGACGACATCAACGCCACGATCCAACAGCGGCAGAGCATCGTCGTCACGGTGCATCCGGCGGGCTCTGGTGAGTTCGGCCGCCTGATCGACGATCCACTCGGGAGGGCCGCGCCAGACTCGGGCGGCGCCCATCTCCCGGATGGCCGCAGCGTCAGCGTCCGGATTCGCCAGGGCGTGGCCGGGCATGGCCCGGCGACGGCGCCCGAAGCGCGTCCGGGGCTTGCCGCGACCGTCGTACACGACGCTGATGTCGAGGCCGGGATGCAGCCGCGCGAGGGTGGCAACGCAGAGACGGCTGACCGGGCCGGTACCGATCACCACCGCCCGGTCGCCGCGTCGCTGCCAGCGCATCACCGCGTGCAGCGCACTGGCTGCGGGTTCGGCGAGCACGGCCCGCTGATCACTCAGACCGTCGGCGGGAAGCAGCATGTCCTCGTGGACGAGCAGAGCCTCGCTCCAGCCACCGCCGGTGCGAGCGCTGAAACCGACAGACTCCCCGCCGCAGAGCGGCCCACTGCGGTCGACGTTCTCGCAGAGGTGACCCTCGCCGGCCCGGCAGCGTGAGCAGTCGGGGAGACCCTTGTGCACGCAGCGCAGGGTTGGTTCGACGAGCACGCGCTGGCCTTCGCGCACCCAGTGTGTCCCGCGTGCATCGCTGACGATGCCAACCAGCTCGTGACCGGGGACGACGCCCTGGGGTTCCCGGGCGGCAATGGTCCGACCGCGAGCGCCACGGAGCATGTCCAGATCAGAGCCGCAGATGCCGGAGAGAGTCGGTCGCAGCACCACCCACCCCGGAGCGTGAGGCGACGGCAGGGGAATCTCCCGGACATCGACATCTGCCGTGCCGCTGCGGGGCGTCGCGCCGACAACCGCGGCACGGACCTGAGGAGAGATGCTCATTGGTGGCTCCATCGTGCCGCGCTGCTGGGGCAGGGGAGCTGACATTCCCGAGCATGATGACGCGTTCACCCGCCCCGCCGTCAGCCAGCGCCCCACAATGGCGGGGCGTATGGCGAGTCCCTCCGACCAAACCCCAGGCGTGGTGGGCGTCCCGGTGCCGCCATCGGAGGCCCCGCGGATGGGATACGGACCGCCGCCGGGATACGGACCGCCGCCGGGATACGGTCCGCCGCCGGGATACGGTCCGCCGCCGGGATACGGTCCGCCGCCGGGATACGGTCCGCCGCCGGGATACGGTCCGCCGCCGGGATACGGTCCGCCGCCGGGATACGGTCCGCCGCCGGGGTACGGTCTGCCGCCGGGATACGGTCCGCCGCCGGGGTACGGTCTGCCGCCGGGATACGGACCGACACCAGGATACGGTCCAGCGTGGGCTCCCCCGATGGCACCGGGGTACCCGCCCGGTGGCTTAGCCGCTGGGCCGATGTGGGGTTGGATGCCGCCGCCCGTCCCCGGCTCGGGGCGCTTCCGTGGCCGCACCTTCGGGGAATTGCTCGATGGGTCCTTCGCCACCTACAGACGCGGTTTCGTGGTGTTCTTCGTCTGCATCGCGGCTGTTGCCGTGCCCTATCGCCTCCTCACCATCGGCCAGAGCATCGACGCCTTCCGCATCGTCGGTGGAGCCGGGTCCGGGAGCGCTGCGCGCGGCCTGGACTCGTCGCTCCTGACGCTTCTCGTCTCCCTGATGTATTCGATTCTCGTCCTTCCTTTCGGCGCCGCCGCCGTGGTTCGCGGGGTTGCCGACACCTACATGGAGCGAGAGATGTCACTCGGCGGCTGCCTGCGGGCGCTGCGCCGGCGCGTCGCTGCCGTTGCCCTGCTCAACCTGCTCAGCGGTCTGATCATCGTCGTCCCCCTGGGGCTCCTCATCCTGCTGGCGCTGAACGGGGCTGCCGATCTCGTTGGTCTGCTGGAGATCGTGGGATTCGGGTACTACGTCACGGTGTTCCCGCGCCTCCAGTTGGCGCTCGCCGTTGTCATCCTCGAGAATGCCTCGGCGACGGAGGCGTTGCGCCGCTCCTGGCAACTCAGCAGGGGAAGTTACTGGCGCATCGTGGGTCTGATCGTGGTCATCGGCATCGGCGAGTTCCTGGCCGGGTCCATCATTCTCATCGGTTTCGCGCTGTTCACCGGAGGAGTGGGAAGCATTGCTGCGGCCACGATCGCGGCGTCGGCGACTGCGCTGATCTCGATATTCTTCGCAGCGCTCCCGGGGGTTGCCATGACGCTGCTGTACCACGATGTCCGCATCCGCCGGGAAGGATGGGACATCGAAATGCTTGCCCAGACGCTGTGATTCGCCGTCTCTGCATCGCCGCGCTCGTTCTCGCCGCCGCGGTCACGGCTCTGCCGTTGCCCACCCGAGCCGCGGCTCTCTGCGCGATTCAATATCGCGACTCCCTGATCGGTGTGCGCAGCGCCGTTGCCGCCGGAGAGACGTCACGGGCGAGCGCGGCACTCGACATCCTCGCCGGCAGCGCCAATGCTGACTCCGCGCTGCGCCCCCTCCGCGACGACCTCGCGACCGCGAAGCCCGACCTCACCGATGCCGCCCGCCGGCTCGACGCCATCATCGATGTCCTCGCGCTGCCACCCAACGCGGTATGCGGCGCCGACGTGAGTGCCGCCCGCGCCGCACTGCGCGACGTCTACGCATCCCCGGCATTCGCCAACCTCGATCAATCCTCCGCCTCACCGAGCGCGGGACCATCAGCACCCGTGGATCTCAGTGGCCTGACCGGCTTTTCGCGAGTTGCCGGCCCGTTGCTGGTGGTGCTGGCGGCCGCGGCCGCCCTCGCCCTGGCCGCCTTCCTGGTGATCCGCCAGATGAATGGTGGCCGCGGCGATGGCGCCGAAGCAGCCGAGGAGCCGGCCGGCACTGGCAGCGATCCCCGCGAGGAGTGGCTGCGCGCCGAGGTTGCGGCCAATGCCGGCCAATACCGGGAGGCGGTGCGGCGCGCGTTTCGCGGGGCTCTGCTCGACGTCGCCCTCGCTGGTCGCCTGACGGTGAGCGCCTCGTGGACGAGCCGGGAACTCCTTGCCCAGTCCGCCGGCGATGCTGACCTCATGGCCGCACTGGCACCGGCGGCGGACGCCTTCGACCGGGCCTGGTACGCGGGCCGGGCAGTCACTGGCGAAGACTGGGGGGTGGCACGCGATCGCTGTCGCGCCGTCGGCCGTCTGGCCAGCCGCGCTCGGGTCGGGGTCTCGCCATGAGACGCCGGGTCGTTCCCGCAGCTCTCGCCCTGCTCCTGGTCGCGATTCTCGTCGTTGTTACCCAGCTGCGCGGCACAACGACGAACAACGACCTCGACCCATCGAGCATCAGCAGCGGTCGCGCTGGGACTCTGGCGCTGTACACCTGGCTCGACAAGCTGGGCCTCCCCGTGCATCGGATCGAGAGTTCTTTCGACCTCTCCGGCACTGACGTGCTGCTCTCCATCGAGCCGGAGGCGACCTACACCGGCGATGAGGTCGATGCGCTCATGGCCCACCTGCAGTCGGGTGGCGACGCCATCGTCAGTTTCAGCACCGCCGAGCCGGTGCACCCGCTGCTCGATCGCCTGGGAGTCTCAACCGGCGGAGAGGTCAATGACGTCTCGGTGACGCCGGCGCAGCCGTTCGATCCCACCGGCGCGGTGACCAGCGTGCCCCTGCTCCCTCCGGCCGGCGCCTCGACGGGCACCCCGTCGGCGACGACCTTCACCAGCGCTGGAAAGGCCGAGCTCGTGCCTCTGCTCGGCGACGGCCGGCGGCCGGTGGCGGCGGCGCTGCGCATTCGCGGGGGTGGAAGGATCTACCTCGTCGGTAGCACCTTCCCCTTCTCCAATGATGGGTTGCGCCGCGGTGATGCCGCCCCATTCGCGCTCGGACTCATCGAGCGGGCCCGAGGCGGCCATGTCACCTTCGACGAGTACCACCACGAGCGCCATGCCCAGGCCGCGGGGTACGGCATCGACGAGATCTTCCGCGGCCCGCTGCTCCTTGCTATCGGTCTGGCCACCGTTCTCCTGCTCGTCTACCTGACGAGCACGGGCCGTCGGCTCGGCCGTCCGATTCCGGTGCGCAGCGCCGCTCGCGTGCCCAGCGTCAGCGATCACATCGCCGCGGTGGCCGGGCTCCTCAGCAGGTCGCGGAAGCGCGGCGCCATCGCAGATCGATATGCGGGCGAGTTGAAACAGCGGATCGCCGCGGTGAGCGGCATCGACTCCCATCTCTCCGACGAGAGCTTCCTGGCGGCGCTAGCGGCGCAGAGCGGTGCGTTGGCGGTGCTCACGGCCCAATTGCTGAACGACGCGCGCGCCCTGGCCGGCGCTGATCCCAGCGAAGCTCAGCTTGTCGGCCTTGCCCGTCGGGTCGACCAGACGGAGCGGCAATGGTCCGGCGAGCCACAATCCTCGCGATGACCATCACCGCCGACCTCCGCTCCAGCCTGCAGACGACCGTCGGTCGTGCCGTCGTCGGCCAGCATCAGGTCCTGGACGGGCTGTTTCTCGCACTCCTCACCGGCGGTCACGTCCTCCTCGAGGGGGTACCCGGCACCGCCAAGACCCTGATGGCGCGCTGCCTTGCGGCGTCGCTCGACGCCCGCTTCACCCGTGTCCAGTTCACCCCCGATCTGCTTCCCACCGACATCATCGGCACCTCGATCTACCGTTCCAGCACCGCGACCTTCGAGTTCCAGCAGGGTCCGATCTTCACCGACACCCTCTTGGCGGACGAGATCAACCGCGCTCCCGCCAAGACCCAGGCCGCTCTCCTGGAAGCGATGGAGGAGGGGCAGGTCACCGCTGACGGGGTCACCCATCAGCTGGGCGACCGTTTTCTCGTTGTCGCCACCCAGAACCCAGTCGAGTACGAGGGTACGTATCCACTCCCCGAAGCTCAGCTCGACCGCTTCTTCTTCAAGCTCGAGGTTCCCGTCCCCGACCCGGCGGCTGAGACCGAGATCCTCCGCCGCTTCGACGGCGGCTTCAATCCCCACGATATCGCCGCCGCGGGAGTCACAGCGGTCATCAGCGGAGAGCAGATCGCCCAGGCGCGTCGGGAATGCCTGGCGGTGACCGTCAGCGACGTGGTCGTCGGCTATATTGTCGCCCTCGTCGGCGCCACCCGGGTCAGTCCCGACCTCTCCCTCGGTGCTTCGCCTCGCGGCGCCATCGCCCTGCTCCGGGGCTCCAAGGCCATGGCCGCTCTGCGCGGCCGCGACTACGTGGTCCCCGACGACGTCAAGGACATCTGCATCCCGGCGCTTCGCCACCGGCTGATTCGCCGACCCGAGGCGGAGATCCAGGGGATCACCGAGGTGGCAGCGGTGGAGCGTGCGGCCAACCGAGTTCCGGTGCCGCGATGATCTGGGCCGGGGAACGCCCTGCCCGGTGACCCGCCTCGGACTGCTTCTGCTCACCGTCACCGCCGTTCCCGTGGCTCTGGCCGCCGCACTCCCCGGACTGCTTCTCCCCGCCCTGGCCCTCCTCGTGGTCGCCGCCGCTCTGGTCGTTGTGGACTCGCGCCGCGCTGCGGGGCCCGCCCGTCTCAGTGCGGTTCGCCAGCACGACGAGATGCTTTCGGTGGGGCGCGACAACCTGATCCAGTTGCGCATGACCGCCCGGGGCGGACGCGTGCACGCCCGCGTCCGCGACGAGGTGGCCCCCCGACTGGAGTGCGGTCAGGCTGACCGCCAGCTCACGCTCCCCGGAACCGTGGACTACCTCGTCCGGCCCGCGGCCCGCGGCGAGGAGCCCTTCGGCCGTGCCATCGTCCGCGCCACCGGGCCCTGGGGCCTGGCGTTCCGACAGACCGCCCTGCCCATCGACGAACTCATCTCGGTCGAGGCCGACCTCGCAGGGGTGCGCATCTACGAGGCCCTGGCCCGGCGCGGTCAACTGGCCGAACTCGGCGTCCGCACCATCCGCCGTCCCGGCGAGGGGAGTGAGTTCGAGCGCATCCGTGAGGCGGTCCCTGACGATTCGCTGCGCTCCATCAACTGGAAGGCGACTGCTCGGAGCGGTCGGCTCATGGCCACCGAACTGATCCCCGAACGCGCTCAACCGGTCATCGTGTGCATCGACCACGGTCGCCTCATGGGGGTCGGCGCGGGAGAACTCACCAAGCTCGACCACGCCATCAATGCTGCCCTGCTCCTCCTCCATGTCGCCATCACCGCGGGTGACCGGGCCGGCCTCTACGCGTTCGCCGAGGACGTCACCACGGTTTTGCCACCGCGCAGCGGGCGTCTCCAGGTACAGCGGTTCCTCGACGCTGTGCGTCCGCTTCGTCCCAGTCAGTTCGACTCCGACTACGCGGCCGTGTTCACCCGGCTGAGCCGGGATCAGAGCCGCCGCGCTCTCCTCTGCATCTTTACCGACGTTCTCGATGCCGATCAGAGTGCGGCGCTCATCGCCCAGTGCACCCGCTTGCGGCGGCGCCATGTCCCGCTCGTCATCACCGTGCGCGACCCGGCTCTCGTTGACGCTGCCCAGGCGCTTCCCGTCGACGCCGCAGCGACCTACGCCCGCGCGGTTGCTGGGGGCATGATCAGTGATCGCGAGGACACCCGGCGGCTCCTCGAGGGCAGCGGAGTGGAGGCGCTCGACGCTGATGCCAGGACCCTCTCCCCACGTCTGGTGAACCGCTATCTGGAACTCAAGCGGCGTAATCGGATCTGACTCAGGTTTCGGGGGCGCGGTCCTCGCCGTCGGCGGGCTCGTCGCCTGCGGCCACGGCGTCGGGTGTATTGGTGGGCTCGGCGTCGGCGTGGCCACCGGTCAACTGCTGGAGCCACGGCCAGTTGAAGGCGGCGATGACCACCAGACAGAGCCCGGGTCCGAGCAGCCAGGCTCCGACGTCAGCACTCACCCAGGCGATCCAGTAGATACCCAGCAGCACCTCGGATCCCATGAGCCCGAGGCGAGCACCGTCACTCCCCCGCGACGCTTTCACGGCGAGGACGACGAGCACGAGCGCGGCAGCAGCATGGACAGCGCCGAGCGCCAGCGCGCCGCTCCCGGTGTAGGTGCGATCGCGCAGGGTGAATCCGGTTCCTCCCCCGATCCAGGCGACGATGAGCACGGCCATGAGGGCCAGGAAGCCGAGGAAGTAGGCCTGGATGTAGACAAACATCCGACCCACCCGGAGGTGGAGGGCAAGAGCAGGTCCGCCAAATCGCACGGCGCGAGTCTAGAACGCCACTCCGGCGCGTGCAGTCTCGCTACCGGTTCGTCGCTGCTCCTACCGGGGCGTTGGGCATGGCCTCCAGGGCGGCGATGACCGCTCGGGTCAGCTGCGTCGGTGTCGAAGCGCCCGCGGTAACCCCCACCCGCTGCATCCCAGCGAACCACTCCGGGCGCAGTTCGTCAGCGCTGTCGACAAGATGCGCTGGCCGACCGGCACGCTCGGTGACAACCTGTACCAGTCGCTGACTGTTGCTCGATCGAGGGCTGCCGACGACCACGACACACTCGACATCGGTGGCCGCGGCCACCGCCGCCTCCTGGCGCTCCTGGGTGGCCAGACAGATCTCGTTGTGGACCTCGATGGCGGGAAAGCGCTCCGCCAGTCGCTCGATGATCGCCCGGGTGTCCCACATAGAGAGCGTGGTCTGACAGGTGACCGCGAGTCGCATCCCGGCGGGAAAGTCGAGGTCATCCACCTCGGCGATGCTCTCCACCAGCGTGGTCTGCTGTGGCGCCACACCCATTGCTCCCGCTGGCTCGGGATGACCGCGCTTGCCGATGTAGATGACGTGGCACCCCTCGTCGGTGAGCCGCCGGACCAGGTCGTGGGTGCGGGTGACGTCGCTGCAGGTGGCGTCGACCACGTCGAGACCTCGCGCCTTGGCCTCCTCGACGACGGCAGGAGAGATCCCGTGGGCGGTGAAGATGACGGTGCCGCCATCGATCTCATCGAGCCCCTTCATGCGGTTGCTCTGCGTGACGAGACGCACCCCATGCTCTTGGAGGTCGCGGGTGACGTGCTCGTTGTGGACGAGGTAGCCGAGCATCGTCACCGGCTGACCGCGCCGCTCCTCGCCGACCTGCTTGGCGATGCGGATCGCCTCGACGACGCCATGGCAGTACCCCCGGGGGCGGATGCGGACGACCTCCATGCATCCAGTCTACCCAGCCCAGAGCGTTGGGTTCTGGGGCGATCAGTCGCCTGTAGTCGGCAGCCGTCGCATGCGCAGCGGAGTGGCACCGCCCTGGCGGTCGAGCTGGGGCGTGGGTCGGCGTGTTGCGGACCGACGGCCGGCCACGAGCAGCCAGGCATAGAAGGCGCTGCCCAGAGCGAGCCCCCAGACCACCTTCACCGCCTGGGGCAGCGCGCTGGGGGAGACGAACGCTTCCGTGATGCCGGCGACGACGAGGAGGAGGATGATGCCCATCATCATGCCGACGATCTCTCGGGCGGCCTCGGCGATGGCCTGCGGCCGGGTTCGCCCCCGCGGCCGCATCACCGCGTCGCCGAGGCGGAGTCCGGCGGCTCCGGCGCAGACGATGATGCTGAGCTCGAGGATGCCGTGAGCGGCAATCAGCGACCAGAAAGCGACGTCGTAGCCGCCTGCATGCACGGAGGCTCCCAGAGTACCGAGTATCCAGCCGTTCTCGAAGACCAGCACCACCGTGGGAATGCCCAGGGCCACGCCGGCGATGAAGACGACCAGAGCGACCTGGATGTTGTGAAGGAAGAGCGTGGGCGCCAGCAGGCCGGGTGAGGGTAATCCCGCTGCGGTGTTGCCTTTCGCCATGTCGTCGAAGGCGGAGTGAGGCACGAGGATGGCGCGGAGGTCGGGCCGGAACGCAAACGCCAGCCAGCCACACACGGCACCGAGGAGGAGCGCGCCGAACGCCACCAGGAAGTACCCGGTGTTGGCGCGAAAAACCCGGGGGACACCGCGGCGGAAGTACTCGATCACGGTTCCGACGCGAGGCGGAGCTCCACGGTGGAGGACGACATGGGTGCGGCCGCAGAGGTCGTTGAGGTACTCCGTCACGGTGCTGTCGGGAAAATCGCGACGCGCCAGGGCCAGGTCGGAGACGGCGCGGCGGTAGAGGAGCACCAACGCCTCGATGTGGGCTGCCGTGAGGCTGCGCAGACCTCCGGCCTGGGTGACTGCATGTTCGAGTTCTGCCCACCTGGCCCGTCGGGTTGCGTTGAACGTCTCCAGATTCATGGGCCGTGGCGCGGCGCGAGTTGCATGTACACCCGCTCAACGAACTGCTCGGGGTGGAGGTTGCGTTCGACGGCGTGATCCGGGAGGCCCATGCGCGCGTAGAGGGGTGGTGCCATGAGGGCGGCGAGTTGCGCCCGCCGTTCCGGCATCAGGCCCACCCGACTGAGCAGGGTGCGCGCGGCCCGGAACTCGTGCTCACCGAGGCGGTCGAGGCCCAGCAGCGGAGGGCCCGGGTCGGGGGAGCGGAGAAACACCGGCGTCGGCACCGCCACGCTACTGAAGGGCACCGCTGGCCGATCGACTGCCACCAGTGTTCCGCCCAGATAGTCGCCGAGGCGACGCCCGTTGGGAGTGAAGAACATGAGGATGGGCCCCAGCCCCAGTCCGATATCAACGAGGTACCCCAAGGAGCGGAGGAAGCACTCGCCGAATCCGGGCGCTCCACCGTCGGCGCGGATGACCCGGAGTCCGAGCGCAGACTTGCCCAGAGTGCGACCGCCGCTAACGGTCTGGGAAATCGTGAAATAGCCAATGACCACGAAGAAATCGGCCGCTGCGATCAGGGTGATGGCCAGCGCGCCAGCCCGGTAGCCGCTGCCGCCGGCAAGGATGGAGAAGAGGACGAGGCTGGCGATCGCGGCAATGACGGTGACGATGAGGAGATCGAGTGCGCCCGCGACCAAACGCGTGGCCAGTCCGGCGAGGTGGTAGCCGATGTCGACGTTATCCGCGGTGGTGACGCGCAGGGTGTCGCGATCGGTGCTCACCTTCTGGCGCGCTCGTGCTCCACTGCCTCCGACGGGTTTGGTACCTCGCGAGCATCCGCGGCCGGAGCGGCAACGACGCCCTCCGCATCGACCCCTCCCATGCGCACCCGGTTGAAGACTGCGCCGAGAAGGATGAACTGACTCATGAAGAGGAGCCAGGTGGCGAGCAGAAAGAAGAGGGCGAACTGAGCGCCATAGCTGTTGAACCCGTGCACCAGTCGTGCATAGAGCGGGAACACGAGGCTGATGACCTCGATGAGGACGCCGGCGATGAGCGCCCCGGGCCAGATCTCGCTGAGTCGGAAGGTGCGGTTGGGGACGAAGCGGTAGATGAGGACGACCAGGACGACCATGCTGAGCATCGCTGCGACGGGGCCGAGGGCGGCCATGAAGGGTACCAAGTCCATCAGACTGTTGGCGACAACGCTGACAACAACCGACACGATCAGCACGACCATCATGATCAGACCCATGGCGCGCTGGCGCAGGAAGTCGCGCATGGGTACATCGAACACCCGGGAGAGCGCGAACTCCAGAGCGGCGAAGAAGTTCGTGCCTGCCCAGATGAGGCCGAGAATGGAGATGATGCCGAGGAGGCCGGCGGAGTTGCGGACCCCGGTGAGAGCTCCGGCGATTTCCTGTTGGGCGTTGGTGGGGAAGACGTTGAGAAGCGCGTCCTGGACGTGCAGCTGGGTGGCGCGGTCATGAATGGCCAGTCCCACGATGGAGAGCACGCCCAGGATGAGCGGGAACATGGTCATGAAGGCATTGAAGGCCAGCCCATTGGCGTAGTTGCCCGCCTGGCTGCTGCCGTAGGCGCCGATGACGCGAGCCAGCGTCGAAGTCTTGAGGCGGTCGATCATGGGCGGGTTATCCGAAACATGGCGCCCATTCTCCAGAAGTGGGACCGAACCGCTCAACCTCGGGCCATGGGGACTACCCGACGACCGCGACGGTCTGCCCCTCCTGGACGACCTCACCCTCGGCGACGAGGATTTCGCGGACGGTTCCCGTCACCGGGCTGACGATGGGGATTTCCATCTTCATCGACTCGAGGATCATGATCGTGTCGTCCTCGTCGACCTGCTGGCCGACCTCGGCGACGATCTTCCAGAGGTTGCCCACCAACTCCGCCTTGACCTCAGCCACCCAGCGACGATAACCCAGCCAACCTCTCGTGTGATCGAGCTGACAGGCAACCCTCCGGTGACGGGAGCTTCGGCATTGTCCGCGGGATGTACGCTCGTTCCAACCACAGTCGGGGTGGTCAGGAGGATTTCGATCGATGGCCAAGGTAAACGTCCATACCTCAGGCTTGCACAGCACGGGCACGGCCCTCGAGCACCTCGCCACCCAAGGGCTCGGGCACGTGTCGCACACGTCCAGCGCGGTCGCTGGCTCTGCTGCCGCGCTGGGTGAGCCGCAGGTGGCCGCCGTCCTAGAGCACCTCTGGCAGGGCTGGGGCCAACGCCTGCAACTTGCCTACGATACCCTCGGTCAACTCGGCCATCGCCTCGGGGGTGCCGCCAACGCCTATGCCCAGACGGAAGCCGCAAATGCGGGCGCTCTTCAGGGGATGACCGGCACCGCGGGTGGGGCGGCTGCTGGAGGAGCGGCTGTTGGTGGAGCGGTCGGCACGGGAGCCTCCAAGCAATCGAGCAGCCATCCAGCCGCCGGCGCCCACCACCCCGCGAAGCACCACCCGGCCGCCCAGAAGGGTGAGCCTGAGGATGGAGGTGGCGACGCCAAGGGCAAGCATGGGGATGGGGGGGGCCACGCGCCCGCCCATCACGGGACCACTCATCACACCCCAGCCCATCCCCCCGTCCATCATCCCCCGGCTGCTGTGGGAACCCCGACGGGCGGAGCAGCGGCGCCGCCGGATACATCCGCACCCACCGATACATCCACGCCGACGGACGGGAGCACGCCCCCGGCCACGCCGACGGACGGGAGCACGCCCCCGGCCACGCCGACGGACGGGAGCACGCCTGCGGCCACGCCGACGGACGGGAGCACGCCTGCGGCCACGCCGACGGACGGGAGCACGGCTCAGGCGGGAAGCGCTTCCCCCACCCACACCTCGTCGACGGCGGCCCCGGCGACCCTGGCAGCCGCCCACGCACCAGCGGCCCCCGTTGCCCACGTGGCTGCGGTGGCTGCGATCCCCTCGGTTGACCAATCGGTTGCGTCCGCGGGCGCTCCTTCGGTTGACCAATCGGTTGCCCCGGCGGGCGCGTCCGCGGTGGACCAGTCGATAGCGCCAGGCGCGGCAGCCCCGTCGGTGGATACGTCTGTCGCCCCATCCTCAGCCGCGCCTGCAGCCATTTCCGTCACCCCACCGACGGACCCGTCGGCAGCCATCTCGGGAGCCCCACCGACGGACCCGTCGGCAGCCGTCTCCGGCACCCCGTCATCGGTCCCGCCAGCAGCCATCTCGGTCACGCCACCGGACGCGTCGGTGCCCGGAGGCGCGGCACCGTCGACGGCGCCGACTCCCGTCACAGGTGCCTTTACCGGTGACGCGGTCCCGCTGGGCGGCATTGCTGCCATCACCGGCGGGACTGGTCTTCTCGCTGCTGCCGCGGTAGCCGCCCGGCGCCACAACAAGGAGAGGAAGGGATGAGCACGCCGGCGATTCCGGTCACTCAGGCCATCCCCGGTGAGCCCGATCATTTCAACGCGATGGCCGGCACCTTCTCCGCTGTCGCCGACGCCGTCCGCAGCGCCCAGAACACCGTGCAAAACCATCGCATCCAGCTCTTCCACCATTGGCAATCGGCGAATGCCGAGTTGCCGCTGAACCAGATGGACGACGCCGCTCGTTGGCTGCATTCTGGTCATCACAATCTCGGCCAGGTGGCGGGGATCCTGAAGCGCCATGCTCACGCGCTCACCCAGGCGCGGGCGGACTACACGGCGGCAGCAGGGATTGTGCAGGCCCAGGCGGTCAGTCCGCTGGCCGCGGCTCCACTGGTTCCGGCTGCGGGTCCGCTGGCCCCGGGGGCGAATCCGCTGGCGCCCCCTGCGATCGACCCAACCGTGCAGCATGACCTGCAACTCGCCCAGACCAAGATGCAGAAAGCCATCGCAATGGCACAGCAGTCGGCGACGAGCACGATGCATGCACTCGAGCATCTGATGGCTCCCGCTCTGGCGGTGACGGCCAAGGGCAACCTCGGTCCCGGCACGGCTCTTCTCCTCGACAGCGCGGTCGCCGCCCATACCCTGAGTCGCAGTCATGCGGTGAAAGCCGGAGCCCGCCTCAGCACCATGACCTCCAAGGAGCAGGGCGCCATCAACCATCTTCTCAATGGCTCAACAGGCGCCGCCGAGCAACACCAGATCTTTAGTCTTCTGGCTTCCGGGAAGAGCGTGAAGCAGATCGACCAGAAGGTCGGGGGCGGTAGCTACATGTCCCTCAGCGGTCCGGGCCAGAGGCTCGACGGAAAGACGTCATGGTTTGGCGGTCCCGGCGATCCCTCGGACAGTGGGCAGACGGCGAGTGGCATTCCCGAGAGCGTCCCTGGCATCGCCGTCTACAATCACGCGACCCTACGCGGCTACTGGCTCGTCCAATTCCCCAACGGAAAGAAGCTGGTGTTGCAACAGACTGACATCGGTCCGGCGCCGTGGACGGGACGCAAAGTGGACATCATCTATTCCGCTCTTCCCAAGGCGGGGTACACCGAAAGCAACTTCCCCACCGACGGTACGGTGCACACCCGCTTCCTCGGTTTCAACGTTCCCGCCAACGTGATCACCCGCTGAGGCCACGGCGTCCAGCGAGCCTGACCCCGGAGAACTGGTCCACCTGATATGAGGGTCCACGACGTCCCGAGAGGGACGAGGGGGACCGACATGAACGGCAGGAAGCACACGCCGGAGCAAGTGGTGCGAAAGCTGCGGGAGGCAGACGGGCTGCTCGCCGAGGGCAAGAGCGTTGCCGAGGTGGCGAAGGCGCTCGAGGTCAGCGAGCACACGTTCAGCCGATGGCGTAACCAGTTCGGCGGCATGAAGGCCGACGACGCCAAGGAGCTGAGACGGCTGCGTGATGAAAACGCGCGGCTGAAGCGGATGGTGGCGGACCAGGCGCTCGACATCGAGATGCTGAAAGAGGTGGTCGCTGGTCCCAGAGCGCAACCTGCTCGCTCTCTCGTCGGCGGGTAACTCTCCTCAGCGGTCCTGCCTCCCGATGTGGGAGCCTCTGATCCTTGACCGACCCCGGCTCCCTGCCGCATATTTCGCCAGCAGAGTCCGCACCACCGCTGAGATGGTCGTCCACCCTTGGCAGGCCGGGTTCCCAGGCTCCGGAATACGGGCGCTACTGCGGGCACGATCAGCACGAAGAGGGGTTGGCCATGACCACGGAGACGCAAACGACCTCGGGACCGGTGCTCGCGCCTCCGAGCACACCCGCCGGGATGTACCTCGACCTCATGAAGCGCAGCCTCACCAATTGGGTCTACGCGGATACCGAGGCCGAGCCGTTCGACCCCGAGAAGCGCACCGCCGGGGTGGACTGGCCGCCCACGGCCCACACCATGATCGGCCTCCGGCGCCTGGACAACCTCCAGACGGCGGTGGAGGACGTGCTCGCCCGCGGTGTCCCCGGTGACCTCATCGAGACCGGCGTCTGGCGCGGTGGTGCGACCATCTTGATGCGGGCGATCCTGAGAGCCCACGGCTGCACTGATCGCGCCGTCTGGGTTGCCGACTCGTTTGAGGGCTTGCCCCCGCCGGACGCCGCCGCATTTCCCCAAGACGACGGGGATCTGCTCCACACCGTTGATTTCCGGCTCTTCGACCCTTTCCGTGGGTGATCTGAGGGCTGGCTGAACGAGAACACGCCGCTGCCGCCTACCTTTTCCGGTTGTTGAAGCTGGATCAGGAAGGGAGGGCAACGGCGTGCGATATACAAG
>JBPCLW010000026.1:0-7542 GCA_051002895.1 Candidatus Dormibacteria bacterium
GCTGTTCGTGGTCACTGTCGTCTCCTTGAGGTTGGGTAGAAGCTCTTCAAGGATGGCGCGGTGGCCGCTCTCATTTCAGGGCGCTGCCTCAGCCCCTTCGTACACCACGAACGTGGACACTACTCACGTGCTCAGGTGCCCGTTGCCTTCGATCGCGGAAAAGAGAGCCCCCGCTCCCAAGATCCCGAAAAGAGCGAGGAGGGTGGCGAACTTCAGCCCGCCCAGTGAGAAGAGCTTCCGCAGGTGCCGTGCAGTGAGGGCAAGACGGCTGAGTCGCAGAAGGCGCAGTAGGCGTGTGCTTTGCAGCGCTGCCGGAAGAAAGGGCGGAGTGAGCACCACGACTAACAGCTCGAGCGGGTGTGTCTTGATCCAGTTCCACCGGTTGGGAGTGAGAGCAAGCACTAGAGCGGCCTCGGTGAAGAAGACCAGCCAGATCAGCCAGTTGAATGCCGTGGCGATTACCGGCCAAATGCCGGCAAGTTCAGTTTCCTCAATGACGAGCGTCGGGAGGACGAGCAGAGCGGCGATCAGCGTGGGGATCTCGAACCGCTGTTCCCACTGCTGGGCACGGTGAGCGCGTCGGGCGACTATCGCCTCTCTGTCAACAATCACTGAAACCCCGTGTCCGGACTCCGTGTGAGCAGGTGAGCCTACCAGGGCGCACAAGGGCACCACGGAGATCGCTGGCAGCGGTCCGATTGAGGCCGATCGACGATAGTTCTGGGGCCGCCACGACCGAGGAGCAGCGGCGCTCCGTGGAGCGCGCGCCTCGCGGCGCGTTCGTGCTCCTCGCCGGTCAGCGTCGCACGTCGATGCGGGTGGATCTGCCGCGAGAATACGCCGCGCTCATCCGGGGAGACAGCAGAACGCCGGCGCAGGGCTGAAGGAGACTCCTCGGCACAGCCAGTTCCCTTCAGCCGAGGAGCTGGGCGATACGCTCAGCCACGTCAGCGGCGCATCCCCAGGAGAGCATGAACCCCGCGCCACCATGACCGTAGTTGTGGACGACGGGCCGTCCATTGCGCGTCTCCACCTCCACACGGACACGGGGGCGGGAGGGCCGGAGTCCCACGCTCACCTCGAGAATCTCAACGTCACGCAGCAGCGGGCTCAACTCGGCGCACTTGCGCAGAATCCCGGCCGTGTCCTCGTCGCGCGGCCTCAGGTCGTCATCGTGAGGCTGGGAGGTTCCCCCCAAGACCATGTCGTGGGTTCGCGGCACGATGTAGGCCAGGGCATTCCGCCCCAGGTTGTCACCAATGACATGGTCGAGGCCATTCTTTGGGACGCGAACGAGCTGACCCCGCGTGGGATAGAGGCTCGTGTCACCCACCAACTCCCGGGCGCCAAGACCCGCGCAGTTGACCACGACGTCGAACATCTCCTGCGCTTCGCCAAGGTCGGTAACCGTGCGCTGCACGATGCTTCCGCCGAGCGCGGTCAGCGTCTTCATGAGGTAGGGCATGTACAGCGAGGTGTCGATGACGACACCGTCAAATTGGCACCCCTTCTCATAACCGGCAGGGAGTTGCTCCGATGACATCGGCTGCAGAGTTGGGATGTACCGTGACCACCACGCGTCAGGACCATGGCTATCTTCGACGCGGACGATCGTGCGCACTGTGCAGGCGCTGTCCCTGTCTGTTGCCAGCGATTCGAACCGGAGGCGGCTGACTTCCCCCCAGCGCGCCACATCCTCGCGCTGATCCATGGCGCTGGGATATGCATGCGGGCTCCAATACGCTCCGGCACGGTTCGAGGTTGTGTGGGGATGCAACTCCCTGGCCCACACGGTGACATCGTGTCCGCGCTGACGAAGCAGGATCGCAGAAGAGAGTCCGGAGACTCCAGCCCCCACAACGCCAACGTTCATGGCGACGACGGTGGCAGCGCGGCGCTGCCGCCCGGGGAGCGCTGTCGCAGAGCGATGACGCGGGCCGCCGACTCCCGCACCTGGGCCTCGGGGATCGTCCCCGCCGCCACCGCAGCGCGCACCGCCAGCACGGCGTTCTCCTGGAGAACCGTATCGGGTCCAGCGGCAATGACCACGAGGTCGTTCCCCGCCCTCACCGCCGCCGGCGCGCCCCGCTGCACCGGGTACTCATCGCGCAGGCCACCCATGACCAGAGAGTCGGTGACGATGACACCGCGGAACCCCAGTTCCTGTCGCAGCAGGCCGGTGACCACCGGCCGGGAGAACATCGCCGGAGTACCGGTCGGGTCCAGGGCGGGCACGCGTAGCGCCGTCGTCATGACGCAGTCCGCGCCTGCGTCAATCCCCGCCCGGAAGCTCGCTGCCGAGGTGCGCTGCCAGGTGGCGTGGTCGACGGGGTCAGTGGGAATCGCCTTGTGGGGATTGCCGGGTGCGCCCCCAAGTCCGGGAAAGTGTTTCAGCGTCGCCGCCTCACCGCCGTCGTGGAGTCCCTGCACGGCGGCGGCCACCAGCGGCGCCACCGCCGCGGGATCCGACCCGTAGGAGCGATCACCGATGACAGCGTCGCCGCCATTGGTGCGCAGATCCGCCACCGGCGCCAGGTCCACGGTCACTCCGGTGCGGCGCAGGCCCCGGGCCATCTCCGCCTCCGCGGTGCGGACCCTCGCCGGCCCTCGGGCCCCCAGCGACCGGGCACTGGGCAACAGGGAAATCCCCTGATCCAGCTCGTTGACGTCGCCGCCCTCCTCGTCGAGGGTGATGAGCAACGGCGCGGGGAGGTGCGCCTCGCGTCCCAGGGCCTGGAGTTGCGCGCTCCAGCGCGCCAGCCCAGCAGCGTCGATGAAGTTGCTGCGAAAGAGAATGACGCCGCCCACCCGATCATCGACGATGAGGTGTCGCAGGCCCGCGGTTATCTCGGTCCCACCAACCCCGACAGCAAACAGCTGCCCGACAACATCGTTGAGCGGTAGCGGCGGAGGCGCCGGGGTTGCAGACGGAGTTGCCGGAACCGTAGTGGCAGGGCGGGTCGCGACCGGCTGCGGTGGAGACGAACTGCTCCCGCAGCCGGCGACGAGGGTGACCAGCAGTGCACAGAGCGGGAATCGACGACCCATGCTGGGGAGCCTACGGAAGCGACGGCCTCTCAGGGATCTGCGCGGTCGATCTTGGGCTCATATCGGGCGGCGGACTCGCGTCCGAGGCCCCACACAGAGGCCAGTTCCGCGTGCCAGAATCACCAGCCCGGGCTGCCGGCGGGCCCCTCAACTGCCTCTAGGAGTTGAGTCCGTCGGGTCGGGCGTCGGCTTCTCAGCCGAGATCTCTAGAAGCTTCCAGGCGACCCGTCAAGCCCTTGACGTCCTCCCCGCCCCGCACCAATATATGGGGGCTCCCGGGCTGGCGGACCCCAACATGTGGGATACTGTGGGGGATAGAGATCTCGGTGTGGCTGGGTCTTCCAGCTCGGGTAGCAGACGCCATCAGGTCCCGGCAGCAGTCGCTCCCAACACCGCAGCAGAGGAAAAAACGTGGACCCTTCCGCCTCCCTTCCGCCCTCCGACACTCCCGACAACGTCGTCAACACAGCGCCCAGCGACCGGCCCTTCCGCAGCGGTGCCGGGTCGGGCACGGGGAGGGTGGAGATGAGTGGCGCGGGGCTGGAGATCGAGCGCCGTTTCACCCGAGAGGGAGTCCATCCCTTCGACGAGGTGCGCTGGGAGCGCCGCACCGCATCGATCGGCAACGAGAAGGGTGAGGTCGTCTTCGAGCAGACCGACTGCGAGATCCCCTCCTTCTGGTCGCAGATGGCCACCAACGTCGTCGTGTCCAAGTACTTCCGCGGCCCCCTGAACACGCCGCGGCGAGAGACCTCGGTGAAGCAGATGATCGGCCGGGTCGTCGACACCATCACCGCCTGGGGCCGTAACGGTGGCTACTTCGCCTCCGAGGCCGATACCGCCACCTTCAGCGACGAACTCTGCCATCTCCTCCTCCACCAGAAGATGAGCTTCAACAGCCCGGTCTGGTTCAACATCGGCGTCCCCGGAACCCAGCCGCAGGCCTCGGCGTGCTTCATCAACTCGGTGCAGGACACCATGGGCTCCATTCTCGATCTCGCAAAGACCGAGGGCATGCTGTTCAAGTTGGGCAGCGGCACCGGCACCAACCTGTCGCCGATCCGCTCCTCACTCGAGCAGCTCGCCGGCGGCGGCACCGCCAGCGGCCCGGTCTCCTTCATGAAGGGCTTCGATGCCTTTGCCGGAGTCATCAAGAGCGGGGGCACCACCCGGCGCGCCGCCAAGATGGTGATCCTCAACGTCGACCATCCCGACATCGAGGACTTCGTCACCTGCAAGGTGAGCGAGGAGAAGAAGGCTTGGGCCCTTATCGAGGCGGGGTACGAGTCCTCCTTCACCGGTGAGGCCTACGCCTCGGTCTTCTTCCAGAACTCCAACAACTCGATCCGCGTCACCAACGAGTTCATGCGCGCCGTCGAGGATGATCGCGACTGGCAGCTCCGCGCCATCACCGATCCTGATCGCGTGGTCAAGAGCGTGCCGGCCCGCAAGCTGCTCCGTCTCGCCGCCGAGTCCGCCTGGCACTGCGGTGATCCCGGCATCCAGTACGACACCACCGTCAACGACTGGCACACCAGCTCCAACAGCGGTCGGATCAACGCGTCCAATCCTTGCTCGGAATATATGTATCTCGATGACTCGGCCTGCAATCTGGCCAGTCTCAACCTCATGCACTTCCTCAACGAGGATGACAGCTTCGCCATCGACGATTACCGCCATGCCGTGGACATCACCATCACCGCGCAGGAGATCCTCGTCGGTAACGCCGCCTACCCCACGGAGAAGATCGGCAAGAACAGCGAGGACTTCCGCCCCCTCGGCCTCGGCTACGCCAACCTCGGCGCCCTGCTCATGGCCCGCGGCACCCCCTACGACTCGCCACCGGGCCGCGACCTCGCCGCCTGCGTCACCGCGGTTATGACCGGAGAGGCGTACGCCCAGTCGGCACGCATCGCCCGCGAGGTCGGTCCCTTCAATGGCTTCGCCGCCAACCGCCAGCCGATGCTGCGGGTGATGAGCAAGCACCGCGAGGCGGCGTACCAGATCAGCACCGAGACCATCGAGCCCGAGCTCATCGCCGCGGCGCGACAGAGCTGGGACGAGGCCCACGAGCTCGGTGCCAAGCACGGCTATCGCAACGGCCAGGCCACCGTCCTCGCTCCCACGGGAACCATCGGTTTCATGATGGATTGCGACACCACCGGCGTTGAGCCCGACATCGCTCTGGTGAAGTACAAGAAGCTGGTTGGCGGCGGCATGCTGAAGATCGTCAACCAGACTGTCCCCCGCGCCCTCAAGCAGCTCGGCTACGGTGAGGCTGCCGTCGCTGAGGTCGTCGCCCACATCGATGGCAACGACACCATCGAGGGCGCACCGTCACTGCGCGCCGAGGACCTCCCCGTCTTCGACTGCGCCTTCACTCCGCACAACGGCAGCCGCTCCATCACTTGGCAGGGCCATGTGCGGATGATGGCGGCGGTGCAACCGTTCATCAGCGGTGCCATCAGCAAGACGGTGAACATGCCCCACCAGTCATCCGTTGACGACATCGAGAAGGCATACATCGATGGCTGGAAGCTCGGTCTCAAGGCGCTCGCCATCTACCGCGATGGCAGCAAGCGCTCCCAGCCGATGGCGACATCGATCAACAAGACCACCGGCGAGCGCACCAAGATCGTCGAGCGACCCCTGCGCCGGCGCCTTCCCGAGGAGCGCCAGGCACTCACGCACCGCTTCGAAGTGGGTGGTCACGAGGGCTACATCACCGTCGGCCTCTACGAGGACGGCTCGCCCGGCGAGATCTTCCTGAAGATGGCCAAGGAGGGCTCCACGGTCAGCGGACTGATGGACGCCTTCGCCACCGCGGTGTCTCTCGCTCTGCAATACGGCGTGCCGCTCGATGCGCTGGCCAGCAAGTTCGCGCACATGCGCTTCGAGCCCCAGGGCTTCACCCGCAACCCCGAGATCCCCATCGCCAAGTCGATGATGGATTACATCTTCAAGTGGCTGGCGTCGCGGTTCCTTCCCGTGGAGACACGCGACGCTCTCGGTGTCATCCGTCGCGAGGAAGCGGAGGTGCTTCCCGTGGTGGAGGGCCCGGCGAACTCTGCCCAGGTGGTGATGCCACTCGCCATGGTCGAACCCACGGCGGCAACCTTCCGCAACCAGGAGGACGCACCAAGTTGCGGCGAGTGCGGGTCACTCATGGTCCGTAATGGCGCTTGCTACAAGTGCCACAACTGCGGTGCTACGAGTGGCTGCAGTTGATGTTAGCGAGCATCAATGCTGACACGATCAAACAGCAGAAATGCTGAAACGCGAGCAAAAATGTTGCAACACCCAGACCCCCATCACGCGCGCAGCCGCCGGCGTTTGGAGACTCTCCTCGTCTGATTGATCTGGCTCCGTCCCTGTCGGGCTTTCCGTTGCCGAACTGGATGGCACCGGCGTTGGACGGGGTGCGTTGTCACGGAGGATGAACTCCGATCCCGCGATGAAGTCGGTGCGGCCAGGCGCTGATATCGATGGGCGAGATTGAGTTAGGTCTGCACCACCCTAAGAGTGGCAAACGACAATGCCTGTCATACCCTAGGTAAGGGGCCTAACGCGAAATCCTATCCGGGATTCGAAGGTTTCGTCACTATTGACCCACCCCGTCACCATCGCCTCAGTGACGGTAACGGGGTGGCGCCCTGCAAGATGCAGGGCCAGGGCGCGCGCCATCACAGTGCGCAACCGCCGGTCAATCTGACGCATGCCGGACCGCGAGGCGCCCGACCCGACGATGGCCAGCAATATTTCGGAGGGAATGTCCACGACGTCGGAGCTCACGGCAAGTTCGCTGCGCAGCCGCGGCAGCTGGTATTGAGATGCAATGTGCTGCCGTTCGGCGAGGCTGTACGCTGGGAGCTGGATCACATCAAGTCGGTCCAGCAGCTCCGGCCTGATGGCCTCCAGTCCATTGGCGGTGGCGATCATCACCGCCGCGGAGAGGTCGATGGGAACGTCGGCGAGGTAGGCGTCACGAAAAGCCGGCCGCTGCTCGGGGTCGAGCAGACTCAAGAGAACGGGGACCGACCCGTGGTTCGTCCTGTCGGCTGCCTTGTCGATCTCGTCCAGAACGATTACCACGTTTCTCGTGCCAGCGCTGGCGAGCCCTCGGACGATGGCTCCAGGATGAGAGCGGTGGTATGCCGGATCCGCACCGATCAGGCTCACATCATCAGCGCCACCCAAGGGAAGCCGGATGAGCGGCCGTTTCAGGATGCGAGCCACAGCTGTGGCGAATGAGGTCTTTCCCACTCCAGGCGGCCCTACGATGCACAGGCTCGTTCCTCTCCGATCGTTGAGGTCGCGGACTCTTTGCCATTCCTCGAGCACCACGTGATCGAGAACCTGCTCTTTTGCGGCTCTTCGACCCTTTCCGTGGGTGATCTGAGGGCTGGCTGAACGAGAACACGCCGCTGCCGCCTACCTTTTCCGGTTGTTGAAGCTGGATCAGGAAGGGAGGGCAACGGCGTGCGATATACAAGG
>JBPCLW010000027.1:0-42766 GCA_051002895.1 Candidatus Dormibacteria bacterium
TACGCACTCCTCTCTCCCGTGCTTCTCGGTTCCTTGCCGGGAAGCTTCGGGTGGCGCGCTCTGGGTGGGGCCAGTTACCTCTGCCGTTTTGCCCTCAAGTGGGGCCAATTACCTCTGCCGTTCCTACCGCGGCATCGTTTCGTGTCGCAGAGAGCGATACGACGGCGAGGATTCGGAGCGTGTGCGGTCAAAGTTGCAGAATCATGAAGTCTGCGGTCCGGCAAGGGCTTTGGGCACCTCGTGGTGACGAGAATCGCCGTTCTCGCGAGTTCGGCTCACGCCGTCCAGTGTCAGTGGGCGGGTCCTGACAATCCGGTCTTATCCGGACGGGCGGCAGGGGTGCTGCCATGACGTCGGGCCTGATCGGCGTTGGCTATCTTCGCAAGCGACGCCCCCAACTCCGCTTCGTACTGAGAGCGGTCCTGCTTTCTCCGCGAATCAGCAAGAACCACGGGTGGTCCGTAGTAGATAACGGGAGTGTCCCACTGGTTCCCACGGTCTCGTCCGGCCGCAGAGGAGGAGTGCGCCCGGCGTCCGTCGAGAGCCTCCCACAACTAGGACGCGACCGCGCTGGCCCTTATGCACCGAGCGATCGGGCGTCTCCGGTCGCGGTCCGCAGCCTCAGTGGGGTCCGCGGGGGACGTCCGGTGTGCTGGTGATCGGGGCGCCGAGCTCCTGCAGATGGGAGATATCGTTGTACCCGCAGAGCCGCAACTCGCCGTGACGCCCTCGTCCGGGGTCGAACTCGAATGTTGTCAGGGAGCAGTTGGCGACATCCCTCTCGCGGTTGATGGCGAGGATCTCCGCCTCGGTCAGGCGCTCGAGGAGGTAGCGGAACATGAGCACGACAACCTCATGGGTGACGACGAGGACGTGCTCGCCGCGGTGGTCGCGGGCCAGGGTGTCGAGCACAGTGCGCAGCCGAAGGGCGACGTCACACCAACTCTCGCCGCCGGGGGGGCGCTGGTAGAACTTGCCCAGAAAGGCTCGAGCTTGGGCCTGTTCCGGGTACCGCTCGCGAATACCCCGCCCGGTCAGCCGATCGAGGATGCCGAACTCGCGCTCGCGCAAGCGCTCGTCGAGACGGATCTCGTGCTGGGCGCAGGCGCTGCGGAGGGCGATCTCCGCAGTCTGCTGAGCGCGCACGTAGGGCGAGGACACGATCGCCACCGGGCGGCCATCAGCAAACAGCGAGCGCAGGCGAACGCCGAGCGCCTCGGCCTGCCCCTCGCCGCGCTGAGAAAGGCCGACGTCCATGTCGCGAATGGCGATGTCAATGACCGCCTGGCGCTCGGCTTCAGCCACGTCGCGAGCCACATTGCCGGCACTCTCCCCGTGGCGCACCAGCCAGAGCGTGCTCGGCCAACGCTGCTCGGTGGGGGTGACATCGCCACTCTCGCTGGGCACGGCGGTCAGTGTCTCAGGCCGGCCCCGCCAGCGCAGCCTGCAGGGCGGCCACCCCGGTGACCGGTGCCTGGCACGCGAACTGCTCGCAGACATACGCCGCGGCGCGACCCTCGACGAGGGGACGGTTGGCGAGCAGGGGAACGGTTTCCACTGCCCCCCAGGCGAGAACCCGCAGGGGGTCGTAGTGCTGCCAGACAGCGTCGACGAGGGCCCGGGTCGCCTCGTCGTCCCGATCGCCGACGACGGCGACTTCGCGTGGCGCGGAGAGAGCGAGTTCCAGCGCCGCGGCGGCATTGGCGACGGCAAGGGGGACCCGGCCGATAGCTCCGGCCAGCGGCGCCAGGATCTCCATGGCTCGGTCGTGCCAGGCACCGTCGCCGGTGAACGCGTGCAGCCGGAGGAAGAGTTGGGCGGCGATCGAGGGGCCGGCGGGGATGGGGTTGTCGTCCAGGGAGCGCGGCCGGACGAGAAGCGTCTCGGTGCCAGAAGCGGTGTCATACAATCCCACCCCGGGCACGTGGAAACGGGCGACGATGTCGTTCGCCAAGAAGAGCGCCTTCTCAAAGTATCGGGCGCGGCCGGTGGCTTCATAGAGCACGAGAAGCGCGTCGCCGAGAAAGGCGACATCCTCGAGGAACCCTGTGATCTTGGCCTGCCCGTCACGCCAGGAGCGCAACAGCACGCCAAAGTCGGTGAGGTTGTCCAGCAGGAAATCCGCACACCGCTCCGCTGCATCGACGTAGTCGGCGCGCCCGAGCACCGCTCCCGCCTCGGCGAGGGCACGAATGGTCAGCGCATTCCAACTGGTGAGCACCTTGTCGTCGCGGCCTGGATGCACCCGCCGCTCACGCGCTTCTCGCAACCGGAGGCGAAGGCTATCGACGCGGTGACGCATCTCCTCCACGGGGACGTCCAGTTCGGCAGCCAGCTGTTCGAGCCCCACCGGCAGAGTGAGGATGGTGCTGCCATGCTCAAAGTTGCCGCCGTCGCTGATGCCCCACAGACGCAGGGCCAACTCGACATCGTCGTTATTGTCACAAACGGCTCGAACCTGGGCCGGAGTCCACACAAAGAACCGCCCCTCCTCACCCTCGGAATCGGCGTCCTGGGAAGAGGAGAAGGCGCCACCGGGCAGACGCATCTCCCGCAGCAGATAGTCGACTGTATCGGTGACGATGCGACGCCAGCGCTCGCGACCACTGACCTGAAATCCGTGTAGGTAGACAGTAACGAGTTGGGCGTTGTCGTAGAGCATCTTCTCGAAGTGGGGGACGGTCCAGGTGTTGTCGACGCTGTAGCGGTGGAAGCCGCCACCAATCTGGTCGTACACGCCCCCACCCGCCATGGCGTCGAGGGTGATGCTGGCCGCCTGGAACGCTTCGATGTGATCGGCCTGCCGGAAACGACGGAGCAACAGGTCGATCGCCGCCGGGTGGGGGAACTTGGGCGACCTACTGAATCCACCCATGT
Organism: Candidatus Dormibacteria bacterium; assembly: GCA_051002895.1. Taxonomy (GTDB): domain Bacteria; phylum Chloroflexota; class Dormibacteria; order Aeolococcales; family Aeolococcaceae; genus JBPCLW01. The sequence goes on from JBPCLW010000027.1 coordinate 2,878, forward strand.
CGAGGTCGGCTTCCTCGACGAGTGCGTCAACGGCGCAGCGCACCTGGTCGAGGCTGGGAGCACCATCGGCCCGCAGCCGCGGGACGTCGAGAACGCGAGTCAACTCCTCGGCCGCCTGATCGACCTCGCCGCGCCGCTGCCGGTACACGTCGGCGGCGGCCCGGAGGATGGTGGGGAAGCCCTTCATCCCGTGGCGGTCCACCGGCGGAAAATACGTGCCCCCGAGAAAGGGGCGCCCGTCCGGGGTGAGGAACACCGTCATCGGCCAGCCGCCTTGCCCAGTCATCGCCTGCACCGCCTGCATGTAGATGGAGTCGATGTCGGGGCGCTCCTCACGGTCGACCTTGATGTTCACGAAGTTCTCGTTCATCAGGGCGGCGACTGCGGGGTTCTCGAACGACTCATGGGCCATGACGTGACACCAGTGACAGGCGCTGTAGCCGACCGAGAGCAGGATGGGGTGATCCTCCTGGCGCGCTCGAGTCAGCGCCTCATCACCCCACGGATACCAGTCGACGGGGTTGTCGGCGTGCTGGCGGAGGTAGGGGCTGGTCTCTTCGGCAAGGCGATTGGTCATGTCCGCAAGGCTACCGCCGCGACCTACCATCTCGACGACCAGTCCAGACGGAGCAGTAGTGACCAGAAGCCAGCCGCCGCTCACCCCACGCCTCGCGGAGTTCCCCGAACATGCGCGGCGGATCGCTCTCACCGTGTCCTGCCGCGACGCCGACGCACTCGCAAAGGTGGAGGGGGCCGGGGAGATGCGCCAGGTCGAAGGCAGCACCGTCCAGGTGATGCACAACGGCATCCTCGTGGAGCGCGACTGCTACTGCGGATCCTGGATGACGGAGATCATCCGCTGCCTCCGCGGCCATCACGAGCCCCAAGAGGAGCTCGTCTTCTCGCACCTCGTGGGTCGCCTCGCCGCCACTGAGCCGGACGCGTCGATTGTCGAGCTGGGCAGTTGGTGGGCCTTCTACAGCCTCTGGTTTCTCGCCGAGCTGCCCGGGGGACGGGCGGTGGCGGTGGAGCCGGACGAGGCTTTCCTCGAGGTGGGAAAAAGGAATTTCGCCCTCAATGGCAGGACGGCGACGTTCCTCCACGGAGCCATCGGCGACGACCCCTCGGGAACTCTGCGGTTCCGCGCGGAGAGTGATGGCTTGGATCACAGCGTTCCCCAATACGACCTCGCCACCCTGATGGCGATGGCGGGTCTCGAACGTGTGGGCCTTCTCCTCGCCGACATACAAGGCGCTGAGACCATCCTCATCGAATCGGCACGTGGTCTCATCGAGCAGGGACTAATCCGCTTCATGCTCATCTCCACTCACCACCACTCGATCTCCGGCAGTTCCATGACCCACCAGCGGACCCTCGCGACCGTGGAGGGACTTGGTGGTCATGTCATCGCCGAGCACTCGGTTGGTGAATCCTTCAGCGGCGACGGACTGATCGCGGTCTCTTTCGACCCGCGCGACCGCGATCTCTCAGTGTCGATCAGCCGGGCACGGCAGAAGGACTCGCTGTTTGGCGAACTGGAGCCTGAGTTGGAGCTGGCGTTGTCCCGCGCCAGCGCATGCGAAGTGGAGCTCCGGCAGCGAGCGGCGGACTCCGCGGCACTGCACCACGCGGTCTCCCGGCTCGACGACGAGGTGGCCCACCTGCAGGGACGTCTCGACGCTGTGCACGGAAGCCGCATCTGGCGCTGGTCAGCGGCTGTCCGAACCGCCCGGCGACGCCTGCGAGAGGCGACCGGGGGCTGAAAGATCCTTGCTCACCCTCGGCGAGCACCCACTACTAGAAGGATGCTCAGTCTGCTGGGACCTCCGGGATTGGGATGGGCACAGCGCCATGACGGTATAGAAACTCTCCGCTGGGTCGTGGAGGCCCGCCAGCGCAATCGCCGCTTGATCCAACTCCTCCCCAATGCGCAACCCAACATCGAGGTGGACGTGGGTGTAGGCGACAGACCAGGGACGAGCCCCGCACCATCGGAGACCACCGAGCTCCACCCACCAGCGCACCCGGCGGGTTCGGATCGCCAGTGCGATCACCCCCACCAGCACCACGACCACAGGGCCGAACCGAACCCCGACTATGATTGACGTCGCATGCAGGCCGACCACCAGGACCATGGCCCCGAGTACGAGCACCGCGGGCAGGAGCGATGGCCGCCAACGGTCCGGCAGCCAAGCAACCACCGAGATGCCCAACAGCGCCAGCAACAGCAGAGCGGCGACAAGGATGGGCAACAGGCTGAGCACGAAAGCCCTCAACGTCACGCGGAGCCGTTCAGTCACCGGCAGGCCGGCGATGCGCCATGGTAGTCGCCGGCGTCGGTGAGCGGGTAGCCGATTGGGACCTGGCCATTGACGCCCGGCTCAGCGGGCATCGTCACGGGCGCGTCGACGATCTCGCTCACCTTCTTGCCTCGTCCGCCGACCGTTCGAAGATCTGGATGGTCCTTGCTGCTCTGCGTGCCGCCGTGGATCGCCGCGATGGGTCGCGAGCTGCGGTCCGCGCGCTCTGCGTCGTCGCTGCCGAGTCCGCTGTGGTGCACAGCCTGGTGAAACCGCTCTTCCGGCGCGGGCGGCCCGACTCCGAGTTGGAACTCCGCTTCGGGGCGCGCCGGCCGCCGAGCTCGTCCTTCCCGTCCGGCCACGCCGCCTCAGCCACAACCGCCGCCATCCTCCTCGCCGACGGACAGCGGGGATGGGGGGCGCCCCTTGGACTGATCGCCGCAGGGATCTGCTGGTCTCGGGTTCAGACCGGTCTCCATCACGGCAGCGACGTCGCCGGCGGGATGCTCATCGGTACCGGGGTCGGCTTATGTGTCAAACGTGTCATTCCTCTACACTCGGAACGTGCAAACGACTGATGGGAGCCCGGTGCTGGAACAGGAGCCGTCAGCGGAGGTCCTGGGTCGCCAAGCTGCCCCCGAGGTGGCTGGCCGCTCCCCCACCTTCATCACCGACCTGCTCCGCACGATCCGCCCGCGGCAGTGGGTGAAGAACGGTTTCGTCGTCATACCCGCTGTCTTCGGGGGGGCCCTCCATACCCCCCAGCTGCTCCGCATCGGACTTGGGGTCCTCGCGTTCTGCCTGGTGTCGAGTGGCCTGTACGTCATCAACGACGTCGCCGACCGCGATGCCGACCGCCTTCACGCTCGCAAGCGCCAGCGACCCATTGCCGCGGGACGCATGAGCATTCCCGGCGCCATCGTCTGCGCCGTCCTCCTCATGGCAGGGGGTGCAGGACTCGCTGCGCTGGTCAACCTCGACACCCTCGCAATCATCGGCCTCTACGTCGCACTCACCCTTGCCTATTCGGCGTGGCTCAAACGGCTCGTCATCATCGACGTCATCGTCTTGGCCAGCGGGTTCGTTCTCCGCGTGGCGGCCGGTGCCACGGCGATCTCGATAGTGCCCAGTGAATGGCTCTTGCTGTGCACGCTCTTCCTCGCTCTCTTCCTAGGGTTCGGCAAGAGGTATCACGAGCTCATCCTGTTGGGTGAGACAGCGGGCGACCACCGGCGAGTCCTCCAGCGCTATACCGAGTCGACGCTCACCCAGTTCCTCAACGCCTCGATGCTGGGCACTCTGTTCTCCTACTGCCTGTATACCTTCTTCTCGCCCACCGCCGTGAACCATCGCGGTCTGATGGTGACGATCCCCTTTGCGGTCTACGGGGTTTTTCGTTACATGCTGCTCATGGAGACGCGCCGCGACGGCGGCGCTCCAGAAGAGGTCATCCTCCAGGACCGGCCGATGCAGCTGACCGCCTTGTTGTGGATCGCGGTCGCCGCGCTTGTCCTGTACGGCCCTCAGATCGGCATCGGCGCCTGACCCGGGAGATCAGCGCCGGGTTGCCGCCAGGTAGCCGAGATGGCGATGGACGGGATTGCCGACAACCCGAACATCGTAGCCGCCCGCCTCCAGCCGCTCGACGATCTCTCGATGCGAACGGCCACCCACGTCGTGATACTCCATGACGATGTGATCGATGCGGCGCAGAAGCTCGTTATCAAGGCTCGCCAGGATGGCGTACTCGCCTCCCTCGCAATCGAGCTTCAGCAGGTCGCAACGTTCAATGCCGCGCTCGCGTAGCGCCTTCTCGAGAGTCGTGGCTGCGATCCTGACCGTCGATTCCCGGGGCTGCTGACCGGAGGTCAGCGTCCCCATGCTCACCGGGTCACCGCTGACATCCAGGAGTAGCGTGCCAACCTGGTCCGACAGTGCCAGGTTGATCGGCTCGACGTTGCGCGCACCGTTGCGCGTGAGATTGCGGACCAGCATGCCGTACGACTCCGGGGATGGCTCGAAGGCGAGCACTCGCCCGGCTTGGTCAACCTTGGCAACGGCAACGGCGTAGTCCCCGGCGGCGGCACCCACATCGACGACCACCCAACCGGGCTGCACACGAAAGCCATACCGCTCATACATCCTATCAACCAGAGTTTCCTTGAGGCACCACACATCCAGGAAACTGCGGACCTCAAAGCGCAGTCCGGTGGAGCGGTGGGTGATGACCCTCCGTGGTGTGGTGCGGCGCAGCAGATGCTGCTGGACGAGAAGCTTCACCGGTGCAGCCGGCTCGCGAAACCCGCCGAGAATGCCCGCGACCGAGCGTGCGTAGTATCGGTACTTGCTCCAGCGTGTTGCCGAGTTCGGGGGCCTGTCCTGCTCCATGTCCCGCGAGATGATAGCGAGCGCCGAGGGCACAGAGTGCGTCCTACCGCCGTCCGGCGGAGGGGCTCCGTCCGCGGGCAGCAAGCGCCATTGGTCTGCCGAGGAGGCTCGCATGCGCGTCGATGACTTCGTTGCGGTGGCTGTTCTCTACGGGCCGCAGATCACTCTGTGATGACGGCGAGGTCAGGTCAGGGACGCTTGCGGGCGGTGTAATGCCGGCTGTTCCAGCGGGGACCGCCAGCATCGTCGGCGCCAACGTCGAGCAACTCGAGGCCCATGGCACCGATCAGCCCGCGGACGCGCCTCTCCGACATGCCCTCCATGCGCATCGTCCGGACCCGGTTCATGAGTGGTTGGGGAACGCAGCGCACCACGATCCCTGCCGCGTTCCAGCGGGGACTTGTCGGCAGCTGGAAATGGAGGATCCCGCCAGGACGAAGGACTCGAACCGACTCCTGCAGGTAGGCACGGGCGAGCTCTCGACCGACGTGCTGGAGAACGATCCGAGAATGCACGAGGTCGAAGACGCCGTCCCCGAAGAGGCGGAGATTCCCAGCAACATTGGCGTGATAGTGAGCGGCACCGGGATGCGTCGTGTGCTCTCGTGCTCCCCGCACCATTGCCTCGCTCACGTCGACACCGTCCACTCGCTCGTAGTGGTCGGCGAGCGCCTCGGTGAGCCGGCCCACACCGCAGCCGAAGTCGAGGGCGCGACCGCTCGGCTCGACGCCGAGCTCGTGGAAGCGAGCCATGAGTTCGGTGATGTCGGCACGGCCGGTGGCAAAGAATTCGCCGATGTCCCACCGCCCCCCGCGCTTGCCTGGCTCGGCAAGGATGGCCCAGAGGGGATCGTTGCGCCCGTGCGCGTCCCAGGTGCTCTGCAACTCCTCGATGACCCGTGGCCGCTCGGGCCGCGATGTTCCGGCGTCGGTCATCGGCGCGCGCCTGGCCTCCTCAGCGGGTGGCACACTTCAGGGTCCTGAGGTCAGGCGTGGCGACGCTGTCATGGCGCCAGTGTAGGCGGCCGGTGGGGGTGTGAGCCGAGAGCTGCCGCCAGGTGAATCGCCTCGTCGAGCAGGGCCTGGTGAGCGGCAATGGCCGGCTCCAGGCCGTAGAACTGCCTGGCACGGCCAGCCACCGTGGTGGGATCGACGGGGTGAGCAGCTACCTGGCGGAGCGCCGCGGTGATCGCGGCGGGGCTGCCCGGAGGGACGACGTGACCGGCGCCAACTCGTTGTGCTGGGATGCGGACGCCGGGGATGTCGCTGACGATCACGGCGATCCCCAGCATCAGAGCCTCGACCTGGACGATACCGAACGCTTCCAGTGAGTTGACCGAGGGCAGGGCGAGGACGTCGATGGAAGCGTAGAAATCGGCAAGCTGCTCCTCAGCAAGGAACCCCAGCAGTTCCACGCGAGGATCACCGGCTATGTGCTTGCGCACCCGATCGACGACGCTGCCGCCCGCGACGTTGTCGTAGTCGCCAGCGATGAGCAACCTCGCGTCGCGGTCGGGAAGTGCCCGGAAGCCGTCGACGAGGTACTCGATCCCCTTCTCCTCGACGAGGCGGCCGAGAAAGCCAACGTGGAGTCCGCGGCCACGGCGAAACCTGGCGGCGCCGCCGGACTGATCGCGGCAGGGTGCCCCCACCTCGCGGACGCGAGAGCCCATGGCAGCGGCAACGCGCGAGCAACCTGCGTAGTCCAGCGTGGTGACACCGATGCGCTGGGAGCGGCGCAGCGCCATCCGCGAGGAAGCGTCGACGGCACGAACCTGCATGCTGTTGAGAGCGCCGCTGGGGAGGTTGACGTCACAGTGGTAGGTGCTGACTAGGGGGACCGATCGAGCCAGGGCGGCGACCGCGGCGGCGTCGAGCATGGGCAAGTGGATATGCAGCACGTCGGCGGTCCGCGCCAGGCGAGCAACGGTGAGCGGGAAGAGTGGGCTGACGACGCCCTTGCCGATGCGGGCGATCACGGGAGTGCGGACCACCTCGACACCGGCGATCCTCTCGTGCTGAGGCAGATCCCTCTGGTGGGCGGTGGCGACCACGGTGACCTGCCAGCCACGACGCACCAGTCCCTCGGCGACCAGCCGCGCGTACTCGGTCAGGCCACTCACGTACGGCGAGTAGTAGGTGAGGGCGACGATGACGTGGGGTCGGCTGCGCATGCGGGTCAGACCGGAGGATGAACGAAGACCTTCACGCTGGCGGGCGTGTCGGCGACGCTGACCACGATGTGCACCGGAGTGGAGCCCGCGGCCACTGCGGAGACGGCCAGTTCACCGCCGCCGATGATGGTGCCCGATGAGTCGTAGCAGACCGCAACCGCGACCACGGGCACGACCGCCGCGGCGTTGGTGAGAGTGGCATCCACAGCGGCGCTGTGCGCATCGGTGGAGAATCGGGCGCCACCGGCGCGGACCTGCTCCGGTGAACCCTTGGCGGCAGCGGACGCAGCGGCAGCGGTAGCGGTGACCCCGGCAACCTCGTCGTTGCCGGGAACCGGCAGCACAGCGGTGACCGCCGCGCTCTCGCCGGGCTCGAGGGCGCCGAGCGGGGCCGTCCCCGTGACCGGAGCCTGACCGTTCTTACTGGTGACGGTGAAGGTGACCGTGATCGAGTGCGCCGCAGCATCGGCAGCGGGGTTGGTGATGACGGCAACTCCGACCATGCCCTCGTTGGAAACGCTCGCCCCGCTGGCATCGACGTGGACCACGGGAAGGACGCCGGCGCCAGGCGAGCCGGTTCCCGACGGCAAGGCCGTCACGGTCGGCTGGTTCCGGCCTGTCGGCGTCACTGTTGGGGAAGGGTCGGACTTGGCCGAACCGCAGGCCGCCAGAGCAAGCAGGAGCAGGGCCCCCGCCACCCCGACCGATCTCATGCCACGGCGACCGCCATGTTGTTCAGATAGCCCCACTGACCCTGGAAGAAGCTCATCGACATGGTCTTCACTCCGTACTCAGGGTCGTTGATGGTGACGGTTCCCTGGCCGTAGTCGACCCCCACCAGGGTGACGGTGTGTTCATTGCGAATGTAGCGGATCGGGCTCCCGTCCCATGCGGTCCAGGTCCGCGTCGTGGCCCCCGCGAAGTCGAAGGGGACCCAGACCGCCGCCGGGTAACCGGCGGCGACGACCGCGTAGATGTCGCTGGCCGACCAGCCCTCGCCTCCCAGAGCGGGCCGCCCGGCGCGAACGGCCGCGCCGATGATCGGCGGGGCGTACACACCGTAACCCGTGCCCAGGGGCTGACTGCCATCCACGTTGCCAACAAACGTCTGATAGGGATTCCCCCAGCGCAGGATGTTGCCGTAGCGGTCCTTCACTGCGCCGCGCCAATCCGCGCCCATTACCGCGAGAATCCAATCCTGGGAGACGTAGGTGCCGTGGCTGGCCATGGCCATCTGCAGCGCCGCCGATTCGCAGTCGAGGGCGCGAAGCTGGCGATAGAGCGGCACACTGTTCTGATAGTTGGCGGTCAGCGCACTGCGAAATGCCTGGTCGGCGCCACCGCTGCGTGGCTGCGCTTGGACAAACGGATTCGAGGGATTGACGACCACCACGTCGCGGTTGATGTCCCAGCCGCCCCAGTCCGAATAGTTGTTCCAGAAGGGTTGACCTGTGTTGCCGGCGGCGTCGGTGACACCGTTGCGGCCCACAAGGAGGAACCCGGAGCCCACGGCGTGCAGGTGGCGCCAGAGCGGCAGTTTGGTGACCGGCGACAGGGTGCCGAGATTGGGCGCGTTGCCCACCGAGTGCACGGTGCCGAACACGTCGAGAATCCAGGCACCATCAGGGTTTCCCGACGCGTCGTCATGGATCTCCAGACCCCTGGCGATGTCGAAGCCAGGCCAGAGCGCACCGCTGAAGGAGAGAGTGGGGGCGCCCCCCCAGCCATGGAGGTTGCCGAAACCATCGAGCAGGTAACCCTGGCGGCCATCGGCAATCCCGCGACCGTCGCGCGACGTCACCACGATGTCGCGAGCGATATCCCAGTTGGCCCAGTAGCCCGGCGTGGCAACCGGCGGTGCCGCGCCGAAGGCGTGAATGCCCCCGAAACCGTCGAGGACCCAGCCGCCAGACGCGTCGGTACGCACCGAGAGAGACCGGGCGATATCCCAGTTCGGCCAGTAGGGCGCATTGCCGGTATCCAGGGGAAACATGCCGTTGATGGGATGCACGCCGCCGAACCCGTCGAGGAAGGCGCCTCCGTGAGGTTGGAGCGTCGCTCGGTAGCTGGCGAGGGCCGCTGGCGAGGACGGCTGCGGCTGCGGTGTCGGGTTGGTCGGATCCAGCAACTGGATGTCGCGGGTGATCGACCAGGCATTCCAGTCCGTATAGCCATTCCAGTACGGGGAGATCGAGCCGAAACCGGTGGTCACACCCCAGTGGCTCACGGCCAAGCCGGAGGTGCCGTTGCCGAGGACGTGGAGCTTGAGATGGACGTCATCCCGGGGGAGGGTGAGGCCGAGGGCGCCGGCGGCACCGAAGCTGGCGATGCTCCCGTTGGACTCGAGCATCCACCCGCCGTCAGGCCGACCGGCCCCATCAACATGGATAGAGAGTCCCCGGGCGTTGTCCCACCCCGGCGTGTACGGGGCACCGCCCAGTGCTGGTGCCCCTCCCCAAGCATGGATACCGCCAAAGCCGTCGAGAAGATACCCCGACGCACCGTCGAGGACACCGCCGCTGCGAGAGGTGACCACGATGTCCCTGGCGATGTCCCAGCCCGGCCAGTATCCCGGCGTGGCGATGGGGGGCGCACTGCCAAAGGCGTGAATGTGCCCGAAGCCGTCCAGTTCCCACCCGCCGCGGCCGTCCTCGCGCAAGGTGAGCGCCCGGGCGATGTCCCAATTCGGCCAGGACGGTGCATTGGAGGTGTCGAGGCTCAGACCTCCGAAGGGGTGGACCTGACCGTAGCCGTCGAGGAAGGCGCCTCCGTGAACCGGTCCCGCCGCCCGCGTCGAGCCCGGGAATCCGCCAGCCACCAGCAGGGCGGTCAAAGCTCCGCAGAAGAGGCGCAGGCGCGCGCTTCTGCGTCGGGGGTTCCTCATGTCATCCCCTATCTGCGTGGCTCCGGAACGTCCACCACAGGCCACCATACAGAAGCCACCCCGAATCGGATAGGGCTTGTGGACACGGGTTGCCCGTCCACCCCATAGCGGCGATTCGTGACATCTGCGTCACTAACTCAGGACGGGGACATCACCGTTCGTTTCCATGCGCTCCCTAGCCTGACCAGGCCCCCACCCGAACAACGAACAGGCACAGGAGGAAGCGATGCGCCGATTGTCATCGGTCCTCCTCGCTCTGCTGGTGGGGGGCGGTCTCGGCCTCTGGTCGAGCGCGACAAGCGCTCGTGCGGCCGGCCCCGCGGGAGGCGTCGTCCTCGATGGCTACGGCGGCGTTCACCCGTTTGGTGGCGCCAGCCTCAACAGTTCCGGGGCTCCCTACTGGCCAGGATGGGACATTGCCCGCTCGCTGGCGATGAAGCCCGACGGTGGCGGTGGCTGGGAGCTCGATGGCTTTGGCGGCGTCCACGCCTTCGGCAATGCCCGTCCCGTCGCGTACCCGTACTGGCCCTATTGGGACATCGCCCGCTCCCTCTCCATGCTTCCCGACGGTCGGGGCTACGAACTGGACGGCTTTGGTGGTGTCCACCCTCTCGGCGGAGCTCCCCCGCTTTCCGGCTTCCCCTACTGGCCGAACTGGGACATCGCTCGTGGACTCGACATTCATGTGGACCGCTCGGGCACCCCCGACGGCGGCTGGGAGCTGGACGGCTTCGGCCAGATCCACGCCTTCGGCAACGCCCCCAGCCTCGCCACCTCCCACTACTACCCCGGATTCGACGTCTTTCGTCAACTCCACGTCGCAGTCTGGGGCGCCTATGAGCTCGCTCGAAACGGCATCGTCGAACAGACCGGGCAGCCCGCCGGGATCAACTGGGCCGGCTACCCGTCCTGGGGTGCCTGGGACATCGAACGTGACGTGGTGCCGATGAATCCCAGCCTGCCCAGCAACCCGGGCCCGACTCCCGATCGGGCCCAGTACGGCGCGGTCATGGACCTGTTGCACAGCGTCGACCGCAATCAACGCGGGCTGACCTCGCTCGCCCACGCCGAGAGTCTGGCCGCCGTTGCCGGGAACGGGGCCACCTTCAACACCGCAGCCTGCGGGGGCAATGCCGGCACCATTCTCGACCGCTCCCAGGACATGTACTTTCGCAACTACTTCGCGCATCCCATCCTCGGATGCGCGCAAACCCAGTACGTGTTCAGCACCTACGAGCGAGGCTGGTGGTACCACGCGTCCGGGGAGAACATCGGCTGGCTGGGTGGCTACAGCGATCCTCTCGACATCGTCTGGCGGATCAACTCGATGTGGCTAGCCAGCCCCGAGCACTACGCGATCATGATGGATCCGCGCTTCACAACCATCGGCTGCGGGACCTTCACGCTGGGCGGCACCTATCAGGGCTACCGCGGTCCGATCTCAGTCTGGGCCTGCGAGTTCCTCGGCTAGCGAGACGCCCGAAGGGCTGCGCTCCGACCATCTGCCCGATCCCGGCCGGTATCATGCGCGGCCTCATCACCTGAGACATGGTGGAATCCAACTGGCGGATTCCCGGACGAGGAGGCGACGGATTCATGGCGGGCACCGCACTCATCACCGGGATCACCGGGCAGGACGGAACCTATCTCGCCGAACACCTCCTCCACCAGGGCTACCAGGTCTACGGGCTGGTCCGCGGACAGAGCAATCCCAGGTTGGCAACGGTCGAGGCGATCTGTCCCGGAGTCCAGTTCATCGACGGGGACCTCAACGACCAGTCCTCCCTCATCGCCGCCCTGGAGACGTGCCAGCCCGATGAGGTGTACAACCTTGGCGCCATCAGCTTTGTCGCCCTCAGCTTCAAGCAGGCGATCAACACCGGAGAGGTCACCGGCCTCGGCGTCACCCGGATCCTGGAGGCGATTCGCGTCGTCAACCCCAAGATCCGCTTCTACCAGGCTTCCAGCAGCGAGATGTTCGGCCGCGTGCGCGAGACCCCGCAGACGGAGCTGACGCCCTTCCACCCCCGCTCGCCGTACGGCGTGGCCAAGGTCTACGGGCACTTCATCACTCTGAATTACCGGGAGAGCTACGGCATCCACGCGTGCAGCGGCATCCTCTTCAACCACGAATCGCCGCGCCGCGGTGTCGAGTTCGTGACCCGGAAGGTCACCCGCGGTGTGGCCCGCATCAAGCTCGGGCTCGAGCAGGCCGTGACCCTCGGCAACCTCGACTCCGAGCGCGACTGGGGGTTCGCCGGAGACTATGTCCGAGCCATGCACCTCATGCTTCAACAGGCGGAGCCCGAGGACTTCGTTATCGCCACCGGTGAGACCCACTCGGTGCGTGAGTTCTGTGCGAAGGCGTTTGGCCACGTCGGCCTCGACTACCAGGACCACGTCGTCACCGATCCTCGTTTCCTTCGCCCTGCCGAGGTCGACGTGCTCATCGGTGACGCCAGCAGGGCGCGGGAGAAGCTGGGCTGGAAACCCGAGGTGGGCTTCGACGAGTTGGTCGCGATGATGGTCGACAATGACCTGGCGCAGCAGAAGCGGCAGCTGGAGCATGGCTCCGTTGTCTGAATCCCGCACCGTGATGAAGCAGGCGGCGCGGCGAGCCGCGCGGGTGGCGGCTACGCCGCTGCGCAGTTACGTCAACAGCACGATCGCCCGCATCGAGGCCAACTGGACGTCGCGGATGGATCGCCTGGAGCATCGCCTGCTCGGCGACCTCGAAGCCAACATCGAGCTCACCGCGTCACACGCGCGGACTCTCACCCAACTGCGGGAACGTCTCGACGAACTTCCCCAGAAGGTCACCGAGGCGGCTCTCAAGGCAACCGAAGCGGCGCTCACCGGGCTGATAGGCCGCACTCCCGCGGAGATTGACCCCCCGACCGCCGACTTCGCCAACTGGATCAATAGCCACAAGGGATTCGCCGCCCAGGCGCATCACTGGCTGAACCACGGCGTCGCCATTGAGCATCGGATTGGTGGGATCGGCGTCGCCGGGGTCAACGAGCGCACCATCGAAATCCCGTTCGTCCTGCAGGCGCTCGGCGGCGTGGCGGTGCCCGCTCGGATCTTCGACCTCGGGTCGTTGGAGAGCCTCGTGCCTCTGTCCCTGGCCTCACTTGGGCACCGGGTAACGGCGCTCGACCTTCACCCCTATCCGTTCACCCATCCCAACATCGAGGTTGCGGTCAGTCCCATCCAGGACTGGCCCGATCCCGCCCAACCCTTCGACGCAGTCATCTCGCTCTCCGCTCTCGAACACATGGGGCTGGAAGCGTATGGGCAGGAGACGCGGGCGAGCGACCTAGACCGCCGGACCATGGCGCGGTTCCACAACTGGCTCCGGCCTGGCGGCCTCCTCGTCTTCACCGCCCCGTTTGGCCGCTGGCACGTCGACGGTTTCCAGCGGGTGTACGACGAAGAGCACCTCGACGCGCTGCTCCGCGGATTCCGTATCACCCATCGGCGCTTCGCGGTGCGGGGCGAGGACGGCTATTGGACGTCGACATCGACGCCACCTGTCGATGCCGCTTCTGACGGCGGCGCGGGCGGTGCTGTCCTCCTGACCGCCACGCCGGAGAAGTGACCGCGCACCGACTCCTTCTGGATCTCCAGGCCTCTCAGAGCCGCGCCCACGCTGAACGCGGAATCGCGCGGTATGTCATCGACCACGCGGCAAGCCTGATGCGGCGCTCAGATCGCGTGCGCGGCCTGCTCCTCAACCCGTTCCACCACTTTCCCGGCCATCTTCCCGCTCAGCTCCTCGATTCGCCACTTCTCCAGTGGAGCTCGGCGACCGGGCTTGGGCAGCTCCAGGCCGACGGGCCGCTGGCCTTCCACATGATGTCACCGTTCGAGTTGCCCGACCCCTCGACCGCGGTCGCATCAACGCACCTTCTCAGACCGGAGATGCCGTTGATCGTCACGCTCTACGACCTCATCCCGTACCTGATGCGCGAGCGTTATCTGCGCGACCAAGCGATAGCGAAGCGCTACCTACAGCGTCTGGAACTGGTACGGGGCGCGGATCTGGTCTTGGCCATTTCCGAGGCCACTCGGCAGGATGCCATCTCCGCCTTGGACATGTCGCCCGACAGAGTCGTGAACATCAGCGGTGGCATCAGCGAACTGTTCGGTCCGGCAGCAGTGGGTGTCGACACTCTGGCCGCAGTGCGAGCGCTGATCCCGGCGATTCGTGGACCCTACGTTTTCACAGTCGGCGGGGCGGAGTGGCGGAAGAACACCGAGCGGCTCATCGAGGCCTATGGCTCGCTGCCCGCTGGATTGCGCTCGCGGTACCAGTTGGTGATCACCTGCGCCCTACCCGACGAGTGGCGCCGTACCTGGCTCACCCATGCGGCAGCTGCCGGCTGTGATGACGGCCAGGTTGTGATCACCGGGCGCGTTGAAGATTCCACACTGCTGCGTCTCTATCAGGGCACCTCGTTATTCATCTTTCCCTCGCTCTACGAGGGCTTCGGTCTGCCCGTTGCTGAGGCGATCGCCTGCGGTGCGCCGGCGATCACGTCGTCGGTCTCATCGCTGCCGGAGATCCTCGAGCATCCCGCGGCGACGTTTCACCCGGAGGATGTCGAAGGGATGGCAGGCTTGCTCCAGCGGGGGCTGGAGGACGAGGAGTTCGGATCCGAGCTGCGCGGCGTGGCACGGCGACGCGCCCCGCTCTTCCATTGGGATGTGGTCGCGGACCGCTCCCTCGAGGGCATCGCCCTGGTCATTGATGAGACTTCCCCGCCATCGGCGCACCACTCTCATCGACCGCGACTGCGCGTTGCACTTGCGACGCCGCTCCCGCCGGAGCCCAATGGCGTGGCCAGCTACAGCGCCCGGCTGATCCCGCACCTTGCAGAGCAGATGGATCTGGATGTGCTCTATCCCGAGCAGGGGGTCCAACCGGATTTCCGCTGCCCCGGCGTCAACTGTCTGCCCATCGCTGGGCTCGGCCGATATGTTAATCCGTACTCGTACGACGCTGTGATCTTCGCCATCGGCAACCATCCGGTGCATGCGGCGACGTATGAGGCTATGCAGAGCTTTCCGGGCATCGTGTGGTTCCATGATGTGCGGCTGCCCCACCTGTACTGGCACCACGCGCAGCGCTACGGCATCGACCCACGCCAGGCGATTCGCAACCAATTGAATCGATACTACCGGGGCCGGGCCGCGGACGACGCCGCCGCACAATGGAGCGTGACCTACGCTGACCGATTCGGTCTCAATCTCACCACGGAGTTGAGTCAACGCGCGCGCCACGTCATCGTCCACAACCCGCTGGCGGAGAGAATGCTGCGCCTCGACCAGGGCCCCGATGTCCGCTGCCCGCCGGTCACCCTGGTGCCCCTGGCCGCGGCGTCGATCGGCAGTGAAGGCCCTGTATCACGAGTATCGCCACCGGTCGTGGGGGCGCTGGGGGTCCTCGATGAGCGCAAGTCACCCACCCTTCTCATCGACGCAATCGCGCTCATCCCGGCTGAACGCCGCCCGCACCTCATATTTGTTGGACCCGCCGAGGACTGGAAGCGTGATTGGTTGCTCGGGCACGCCCGCGACATCGGCCTGGGCGACGGCGCGGTGAGCGTTACCGGTTGGGTCGACGACATCGCCTGGCATGAGAACATCGCTTCCCTCACCTGCGTGGTGCAACTTCGGGCCGCGACCAACGGCGAGAGCTCGGCAAGTATCCGCGACGCCCTCGGTTCCGGCGTGCCGGTCATCACCAACATGCTGGGTGCGGCCGAGGAGTTCCCTGAGGGATCGCTCGTTACCCTGCCACCGCTGCTCACCTCGGCTGCACTCGCCGCCCACATTGATACGGTGTGCAGCGACGGCGCCGCCTGGGCCCGACTCTCCGCTGGTGGGTGGGCCTACAGCCAGTCGGTGACGGGGGAACAGGTGGCGCGACAGATCACCGCTGTCGTGCGCGCGACCGTTGGCGCCGCCAACGGCTCAGGGGAGCATCGATGAGCACCCCGCACCATGGCCTTCTCATCGACATGCAGGGGGCCCAGAGCAGAAGCCACGGTGAGCGGGGAATCGCCAGGTACGTCCGGGGGCACGCCGCGGCGATGATGCGCTGCTCCGACCGAGTGCGCGGGCTTCTGCTCAGTCCGTTCGCGCCGTTTCCCGGTGATCTCCCTGCTGAACTCGCGACCTCACCGCTCTTGCATTGGAATACGGCAAGCGCGTGTCAGCAGTTCGATGCTGGCGAGGCACTTGCCTACCATCTGATGTCTCCCTTCGAGATGCACGATCCTACGACGGCGCTGCTCCCACCGCACCTGATGTCTCGTGACATCCCACTCGTGGTCACGCTGCACGATCTCATTCCCTATCTGATGCCCGATCGGTACCTGCCGGATCCGGCGTGGCTGAAGCGGTACCTGCAGCGGGCGGAGTTGATCCGCAGCGCCGATTTGATACTGGCCATTTCGGATGCAACCCGTGCCGATGCCATCCGCGAACTGGGGGTCCCGCCGGAGCGCATCGTCACCGTCCGCGAGGGTGCTGACGATCACTTCACGCTCGCACCGCCCGGAACCGATACGTTGGCTCTGGCGCGCCACCACGTTCCCTCCATCCGCGGGCCCTACATCTTTACGGTCAGTGCTGCGGATTGGCGGAAGAATACCGAGGGCCTGATCGACGCATACGCCGCCCTTCCAGTGGCGGTGCGCCGCCGCCATCAGTTGGTGATCACATGTCAATTGCCCGAAGGATGGCGACAACACTGGCTTAGCCACGCCCGTCGGGCGGGCTGCGCCGACGACGACGTGGTTCTCACTGGACGCCTCGACGATGCCGATGTTGCGCGCCTCTACCAAGGCACCGCGTTGTTCGTCTTCCCATCGCTGTACGAGGGCTTTGGTCTGCCGCTGGCCGAGGCCATCGCCTGCGGTGCACCGGCGGTCACCTCGGGGACGACCTCGCTGCCGGAGATCATCGATCTTCCCGCAGCCACCTTCGATCCCCGAGATGTTCAGGAGATCTCCAACGTCATGGAACGCGGATTGTGCGACGACGCTTTCCGCGACGAGTTGCGCGACGCTGGGGCGCGACGGGCCCCCCTGTTTCGCTGGGATGCGGTGGCCGCTCGCACCCTCGACGCCCTTGATGCGGTCATCCAACCACCTTCGTCATCGGGCGCAGGACTCCGTCATCGGCGGCTGCGCCTGGGACTGGTCACCCCTGTGCCTCCGCATTCCGACCCGGTCGCCTCCGCATGCGCACGAATCATCCCCCACCTGGCCGAGCGCGCCGATCTCGACATCCTTCATCCCGATCAAGATGTCCGGCCCATGAACCCCTGGCCCGGGGTGAGCTGCCTTGCGATCAGCGGGCTAGGGCGTTACCTCAACCCCTTCGCGTATGACGCCCTGATCTATGCGATTGGCAACGGCCGCGTGCATGCGGCCACCTACGAGGCCCTGGTGAGGTTCCCCGGCATTGTCTGGTTCCACGACGTCCGGATCCCGGATCTACACCGCCATCACGCTGAACAGTTCCGAATTGATCATCGCCATGCGATCCAGGGTCAACTCAATCGCTTCTACAGGACGCGGGCGCCCGAGGGGGCCTCGGAGCACTGGGGTGCGGAGTTTGTCGACCGCTTTCGCCTCTATCTCACGCCTGAGTTAGTGCAACGCGCACGCCACGCCATCGTCTCCAGTCCCAAGGAGGAGCAGTTGCTTCGTCTTGACCAGGGGGCTGACATTCGATGCCCCCCTCTCACCGTGGTGCCACTTGCCGGGATCAGCGATGCCACGGTTGCCGCGCGCCTCCTTGACGTAGTTCGCGCCACCGTCTCCTAGCTCACGTCCATGATGGCAAGCGATGCTGGCCAGGGCAGTTGAGGGACCATCGCCGCCGGTCGTTCGTTGTGGAAGCGCAGAAACGCCACCCGGTCCGTGGGCAGGGAGAGTGTCACCGTGCTGCCGGCAGACGCCACGACACGCTGGTCGGGCAGGCCGGTGGCGACGACGTTGAGGGATAGCGGTTGCTGTCCCGGGGGAAGGTTGAATCGCACAGAGATCTGGCGGATCGTGGGGCTGTGCACGATGAGCAGATCCCCGTCATCTCCCATCCACTGCACCGGGTGGCCCGAGCCGTCGTCGTCAATGGGGTGGAATCCCCCGCCCCCCGCCGCGAGCATCACCGATCCTGCACCGAGGTCGAGATGGCGGAACTGAGCGTCCTGTGACACCAGGACGGACGGGTCAGCCACCAGCCAGGCCTGTCGCTGGGCCACAACATATCGAGCGTTCGTTGACGTCGCCACATCGGCTGTCCTGTCCGAGTAGATCTGAGGGAGATAGGGGTACTGCACCGCAGGAAGATCTCGGAGCCGGTACCGCAGCCATAGCTGTTCGTGGAAACGGGTTTCGACGACCATCGCCGAGCCACCATCGGGTCCGGCGACGCGCTGCAGCCAGGTGCCAGCCGAGTCGAACTCTGGCGTGTAGAGGAGTTGGTTTCGGTAGTGCCCTGGCCCCGTCGCCAGGTACGGCAGCGTCGACTGAACGTTGACACCGACGAAAGCCATCAGTGCCCCCACCGCGACGGTGCGCAGTGCCCGCTTGGGCCACGGCGTGCTGAACCTCTGCGCGATGTCGCCCCACAGAGCGGCCCATCCGCTCACGACTCCAAGGAGCAGCGTCGACATGGCAACGCTCACGGCGCGCCCCTGACCGTAAGGCGCGTATCTCACCGTACTGAGCAGGCCGACGACCACAGCGATGGATCCCAGGTGCCATGCGAAGAAGTGCCGAGCGCTCGACAACACCACGGCGGCCAGGAGGCCAATCGCCAGAAACCCCAGTCCCAGGTATGCCCAGCGGGTCCCCGAGGGGTCGAGGATGCTCCGGGTTCCGGTCAGGTGTGATGCGATCACCCGCGTGGGCACACCCAGAAATGGCGCCAGCGCATCACCGGGACTCAACCCTCCCAACGCGGTGGCGAGCGACCGAGCAGCCCGGTACGTCCCCAGAGGGACCACGACAACAACTGCAACCGCCAGTTGCACGGCGCCCCGCAGCACGGCGACGACCTGGCCTCGTGCCAGGTGTAGTGCATATCCGGCAATGCCGGGAAGAAAGATCCAGAGTGCCTCTGTGTACGTGCAAACCAAGGCTGCCGCCCCCAGAGCTGGCAACCACACCGGCATGGGTGCATCCGAGTGACGTCTGCCGTCTTGCAGATGGCGCGCGACCAGGGCGAGACTGAGCGGAGTCATGGCGATGCCAAGGAGACAGGCAGCGAAAGAGAAGAGGGCCTGCCCCAGGACCACACCGGAGACGCAGGTTGCGGCGCCGGCAACGAACCCGATCACGGACGCGAGACGCAGAAGCCGGGCTGCCACCACCAGAGCGCCCGGCACAAGGACGAGCCAGAGCGACATGACGATGTACCAACTGTCCTTGGTATCAACGTCAGACAGCTTGGCGACCGCAGCTTGGTTGACATCCTGCCCTAGCCGAAGGCCGATGGCATACACGTCCCGTGGATAGGCCCACGCCGGGGCTGCGTTCTCGGCAGGAGGGTCGAGCAAGCTGTGCTCCTCGAGCCACTGCGCGGAGGTGGCATATGCGTATCCGTCGCTACTTCCTCCTGGCTCGATCATTTGAGCACCGATTGCCGCGGTGGGCGACAGCAGCAAGAGCGCCACCGCGAGCCCGGCGAACGTGCCGGCCAGCAGCCAACGCCAGTCCGCCAGGTCATGCCACCAGTCGGTCATCCGGGTGCGCCATGCGATTGCCGCAACGCTGATACTGATCAGCACCCAGATGCCGGTTCCGACCCCCAAGGCCAGCCCGCTGAGATGCAGGCCAACCGCAATCGCCATAACCCCGAGGATGGGCAGTGCCGGCAAGAAGGTGGGTCGCCAGCGCGATGGCAGCCACACCCAAACCGCCAGTCCGGTCAGGCACCAGAGAAGCAGCGCGATGCAAACGATGCGAAGGACAACGAACATCGAAGTCTATTCTTCCGTCACTTGGCCCGAATGACTACAGGGAAGGGGACCCTACCCCATTCCCGCCGCCGCGAGTCCCGGCCGGAGTCACGCCGCGCCGCGCGCTCTCAGGTGAGGGCGGACTCCCGGACGTTTGCCCCCGCTGCAACAAAGGGCGAATTCAGCCCCGGAGCGCCACCAAATGGGTGCACACCCCCATAACCATCAACGAGGTACCCAGCGCTGGTCCCGTTGATGAGGCTGAGGCTCCGAGCGATGTCCCAGTTGGGCCAGTAGCAACCGCAGCTCACCGCCGGGGCACCACCAAAGGGGTGGATCCCCCCGAAGCCGTCCAGCGTGTAGCCACCAACTCCGCCGGCGAGCAGGACCACGGAACGGGCAATGTCCCACCCCCCCCAGTAGGCGGTTGTTGGTATCGCGGGCATGGCAACCCCTGATGCAGCGAAGGGGTGCAGGCCACCGAAGGCGTCGAGGACATAGCCGCTGAGCCCGTCGGGGCGGAGAACCAGTCGCTTGGTGATGTCCCAGCCCGGCCAGGACCCGGTGGCGTGGACGTCGGGCGCTCCACCGAACGGGTGAACGCCGCCGAAGCCGTCGAGAACGTACCCGCTGCGGCCATCGCCACGCAACACCACGTCGCGGGCGATATCCCAGTTGGGCCAGGAGAGACCTGAGTTGATGTGAGGCGCGTTGCCGATCTCGTGGAGAGCGCCGAAGCCGTCGAGGACCTGTCCCCCCAGCCCATCACTGTCGAGAGCGAGCGAACGCGCGATGTTCCATCCGGGCCACCGTGCGGTGTCGACGATCGGCGGCGAGGAGGACGCGTGGAGCAGCCCATACCCATCCATGGAATACATTGCACGGAAAGGGACCCCCCGAGAGGCGGAGGCGCTCACCGAGGTGCTCGCGGTGCCCTGGGCCGCGAAGCCGCCCGGTCCCTGACCCTGAGCGCTGAACGGCTGCGCCCAAAAAGTGTACGTGTGCCCGGGAGCTCCGCTAAAGCCGCTGCACACTGCCCCGGTGTCGTTCCACTGCGTCCACGGACCGCCGTTATCGCTGACCCAGAGAATCGTATGTGTCGAGGGTCCGTTCACCGTCCAGCAGACCTGAAAGTCGGTGCTGGATTCGGAGGCGGGAAGCGCGTTCACGGTGGCCAGGGGACCGTGGGTGACCGAGAATTTGATGTTGATCTCGTTCCAGAGATCGTTGGTGCCACTGTCATACCCAAGGGACCAGATACCGATTCCGCGTAATTGACGATTGTTCACCAAGTCATACTTGTACCCAAGTGAAGCGGCGTTGTCGAAATACACCTCGCGAGTGGATCCGCGGTTGCCGCCACAGGGATCACCGCTCGCCGGACTCCACCAGGAAGCCCAGGGCCCAGCGCCGGTTGCGTCCCACTGCTGATTCCATTGCAGAGCGCAACGTGAGTCATCGAGGACGCCCGCATAGGTATCGGCCGCGGCACCGCTCGTGGTGGGGGCGTTGGGTCCGCTGTTCGACACCGACCACTTGTAGCCGTAGTAGGGCACCCCCAGGATGAGCTGCGACGGGGGTATGCGGTTGAGGTATTCGTTGACCACCCGATTGTCGTTGTACGAGTACCCGTTCAACGGCGCGGTGGGGCTGGCGTTGGACTCGGTGTTCATGTCGTAGGCCATGACCATGAAGCTGTCAATGTTGGGACTGAGCGCAGAGATATCCATCATCGACCCCCCGGCGGCTGATGCGCCGTAGGTGTCGACGCTGAGATAACTCGACGCTGGGATCTGCGCGTTCAGTGCTTGGCGGAGCTCCTGGACGAAGAGGGTGAAGTACGGCGCCACCGATCCGTCGAAGCCCTCGAAGTCGAGGTTGACCCCGTCGACGCCGCGGCTGCTGACCTGATTGATGGTGTTGGCGATGAGCCGCTGACGGTTCCCTTCACTGCCAGTGACGTTGGCGATCGTCGTGTTGTCCATCGCCTTGATCACCAGTACCTCGCGGACGCCTGCCGCGTGCGCCTGGTTGATGAGGTCGGTGTTCTGACTGCTCCAAAACCCCTGATAGCCGTAGTCGTTGGTGACCAGGGTCCCGTCGGAGTACGTGTTGATCCCAAAGTACGCAAGAGTTGTGAGCAGGTCGAATCGTAGGTCCGACCGCCAACTGCCGCCGGCCACCTCACCGGCCTGGGCGAATCCGAAGACTTCGGGATCCGGCTTGGCCGCGGAACTCTGTGCCTGGGGGCTCATCGCGCCGGAGGTCGCAGGGTGAGTGACGGCGAGCTTGGGATGGATCATCGGGCTCGCTTTGGTGCCAGCGGGGAGGTTGGCGTGTGGGGCCTGATGCGTGTCGTCGAAGAGCACATGCGCCCGCGGGTCGGTAGCGGGGACGCCGGATTCGGTCCGTGTCCCAGGAGGCCCACTGGATGACGCAGCCGCTACCGATCCCATGGTCGAGGTCAGCGCGCACATCAGTACGGCCAGGCAGATTCGTCGCATTGACGGCATGGTGTGTCAACGCGCGCTCAGATCCCCCGATGTCATGGCAACGTGACGGAGTTGTGATGACCGCTTGCGGGTCAAGCTCGGGCAGCCGCAACGACGCCTCGCACCTCAAGGATTTCAACCGAGCGCGGCCGCGGGTCTGGCGCAATCACGGAGGCGTCTCGGCGATTGTGAATGTGAATCGTCACCGTCTGATCCTGGGGAACCCGCATGGTCACGTCCACCTGCTGGGCCCCAACCAATGCCGGCGGCAAGGACTCACGCCCAACGGTGATATCCACGGTCTGCGGTGGCGCCTCGGGCACGGATCGGAGACCGAGGACAACCTCAGTTGTCGTCGGGTCATGGGTGATGACGACATCACCGTCATCCGACATCCATTGACCCCGAACCCCGGCGTCGGTGGAGACGGCATCGAAGTTGGTGGTGCCCACAGCCATGACGTATGGACCGGCCTGGAGGTCGAGAAGGAGAAAGCTTCCCGCCCGACCCACCACGACGCCGGGGGCCACACGATTCACCACTCCTTGCTCGACGACGGCGTAGCGGCGGCCCGGCCCTCCAAAGAGGTCGGTGGCACCGGCGTTCCGCTTGAACGTGGGAAGTGACGTCTGGTAACGAATCCTGGGCATGTCGCGGAGGGTGTACATCAACCATCCTCGTTCAAACGCTTGGGTTTCGACCACGGTAGCGTCGTGGCCGTCGGTTCCCGCAACGGACCTGAGCCAATCTCGAGCGGCGTCATATGGACCATGATCGAGATGGAGAGACGAGCCGTATTGATGCGGTATCGGCTCCAGGTAGGGTGCCATGGTATTGCCGTTGACGATCAGGAACGCGGCCGTCAATACGGCACACAGACATGCGCCCGCCTGGCCCACAGACCGCAGCGGACCCAACAACATCAACCGCTGAATCGCCGCCGCGTAGCCTGCGGCCACCGCCAGGGCGACCAGGGGGAACGTCACCGAGAGCGCCCGACCCTGGGCGTACGGGTAGTACCGAACCGTGCTCAGTACCGCGATGGTGAATGCCGCTGATCCCAGCATGAGGATGAAGAAACGCCGTGCCGGACTTAGCCAGACCGAGAGCACTAAGCCACCGAGGCCGGCGACGATGATCAGGTAGCTTGACCCGGTGCCGCCTGGCGCAAGGAATCCCAGCGTCCCCACGTAATGAGCTGCCGCGGTGCGCACTGGCACTCCGAGAAAAGGGGATGCAGCCCCGGGAATCTGGAAAGTCGCTGTGGTGAAGGTCAGTGAATGGACGGCGCGGAACCAGGCGAGGGCACCTATCACAACCATTGCCACTGCGAGACGGAGGGCTCGCAGGAAGGCCGGGTGGCGATGGAGAAGGACACAGCCGACGATGCCGAGCCCAACGATAGGAAGGTACTCCGTATACGTGCTCACCCAGGCTGTGAGTGCGACCGCAACGAACCACACGGGGAGAGTGGGGTGGCTACCCTCGTCCGTGGGGCCGACTTCGAAGTATCGATACACTGTGCTGAGTGCCAACGGCGCCATCGCCAGGCCCAAAGTCGCCGACGTATATGAGTCAACGATCTGGGACATCACGACCGACGATCCCGCTGCCGCCGCACCCGCCACGGCCCCAACACCCGCGGGCAGCCGGAGAGCGAGAGCGGCGCTGATGAGGGCTCCGGGCAGGAGCATCACCCAGAGACAGCTGACGACGTACCACGTTCCCTCGGGGTCGTGCCCGGTGACGAAAGCGACAGCCGCATGATCCAACTCCTCGCCGAGGCGGAGGCCAATGCTGAGCGCATCGCCGGTATATCGCCAGACGGGGGCGGCGTCACGACTGGGAGCGTCGGTGATGGCATGGTCGATGAGCCAGGCGCTCTGCGTCGCATAGCCGAAGCCGTCATCGCTCCCGCCCGGGGCGACCATCGCCAGGCCGAGCGGCCGCGCGGGAGCCATGAGCATCCATGCCGCCAAACCACCGACCACAAGTCCAACTCCAAGCCATCTCCAGCCGCGGAGATCCCGCCACCAGGAGGTGGTCCGTGAGCGCAGCAGCAGGACAAGCAACGCAGCGAAGAGAGTGATCGGTAGGCCGATGCGCACTCCCAGCAAGCCGCCGGTGAAGTGCAGACTCACCGTGAGCGCCATGACCCCAAGCAGTGGCGTGGCCGGCAGCATCACCGTGCGCCAGGAGGAGGGCAGCCAGGCGAGGACCGCGCAACCGACCACGCCGAACATGGCCAGGGCGACGAGGACGACGGGAATGATGTTTCGCATGACCTACAGCCCCAGGGGCAGCTGGGCGGTGGCCATGCTACTCAACGGCCGTCCGGGTCAGGGGGAAGGCAGCCCTCAACGGATGTCACTGCGCGCAAACCTCAGCAACAGCGCGGCTGCGACGCAACTGGCGAGAAGAACGACCACCGCGGTGAGCAGCCCGCGGCCGAGCAGATCGTCCCGCGCGTAGACGGGAATGGACGGCAGAGCCCGCAACCGATGCACCCACAGGCCGTCATCGGTTGCCGCGTACACCGCGGGAGGGTCGATGCTGCCATCGCTGGCGAGTGCGTTGACGTTGCCGGGAAGCCCGGGATCGGCGCGAGTCCAATCGTCGCCACCGTCGCTGGTGAGGAGAGTGCCGTAGCCGCGGGTGCCGATGTAGACCACGCCGCTCACCGCGTGGTCATTGAAGGCGGTGACTGCCGTGACGTCAGGGGTGCCGCGGAGGAGGCCGGTAGGCAGGAGGAGGAGCGAGACCGACCAATCCCCGGTATCCTTGCGCCGCCAGACAACACCGTCCTCGCTCACCGCGATGACGGTGCCGGGATTGGCTACCGGCGTGGCGATGAGGCGGGCTCCGGGGCCGAGGTCGGGCGAGCGGGGATCGAGAGTGGTTAGGCCCGTGGTTCCGGCGCGGCGGAGCACCCTGCCGCGGACTATCGACCACTCGTCGGCGCCCGCCCGCACCGCCGACTCCGGCGGTGCCAGCGACCCCGCCTCGACATGCCAGAGCTCCCCAAGACGCGACACGTGACGGACCCCCCCCACCTCGGCCTCGATGGTCCCTCCGCCGGCGCGCAGCGAGGTGACGGCGTCGCCGGCAAAGCCAACCCGCTGCCACCACTCCGCGGAGGCATGCACCGGCGACGCCACCAGCGTGAGCAGCACCGCGATGACCGTGGCAACGAGCAAACGGGTGAGGCGGGTCATAGGCCGTACAACCCGTAGAGCACCGTTGCGGTGATGACGATATCGGCGACCGCGTGGGCGATGAGCACAGGCCAGAGAGACTCGGTGCGCTGCGCCACCCAGCCGAAGAGCAGGCCGACACCGATGGTGAGTGGCACGAACGAGAGGAGCGGCCCCTGATAGAGGACTGCGAGATGAGCAAAGCCGAAGAAGAGCGCCTGCCCGATGTTGGCGGCGAGGCGGGGCAGGACGCGTTCCAGGCTGCCCTGGAGCATGCCCCGGAACTGCAACTCCTGCGCCGCCGCCTGGAGGATGTTGGCGGGGATGAGCCAGGGCATGTCGCGCACCAGAGCCACCCAGGGCAGACCCTCGCGACCGAACCACTGCGCCGGTAGGAGCAGCCAGCCGAGGGTGACGAGGAGGACACCGCCGAGGGTGAAGAGCGCAGCGGCTCGCCCGAAGTGACGCAGACGGTACATCGGCCCTAGCTCCCGCGGCAGACGCAGACAGGCGGCCATCGCGGCCAGGGTGATGAGGAACTGCGCCAGCGACGCCCAGAAGAGGAGCGCGGGACCACTGATGCGCACGCCGCGGTCGACGAGGAACTGCGGCAGCGCGGAGAGCGCACTGTACGAGACAGTGATGGCCAGAACTGCCAGGAGCACGGCGCGGCTGGCCTGCAGCCGCCGCGTGGCGTGAGCGACGGCGCAGAGCAGCAGGCCGACAGCGGCGAGGCGGAAATCGTTGGGGTCGAGGCCGTTGGGGTCGGAGTAGAGGTTGGGGACGAGCAGGGCGACGGCGAGAGCGCTCCCCGCGGCGATCATCGCCACCACCGCGGCGCGGCGGGCACCGCTGCGCCGGAACAGCCCGTCGACCAGGCACCGCGCCGATGCTGTGGCGATCAGAGGCGAACGCCGCCGGACGTCTCCACGACCCTCCACTCGCTGATGACGTCGCTGGGCTCGAGGTCAGGCCGTCCGCCGGCCTCGGCGAGCGAGGTGCTCGCCTCAGGCCGCACGTCGACGTTGATGAGCGCATGGGCGGCGCAGAGGAGGGCTTGGTCCGCGTCGCTGATGGGATGGATGGGCATGACCCCGCGCATCACCACCCAAGCGCGGGTCACGCGATACCCGAGGCCGATGAGCTTGCGTCCTCGGGTGGAGATGTCACTGAAACCGGGACACCAGGCGCCGTCGACGCGGCCGCATGCGGTCTCCACACCGTAGCCGGCCAGCGCCGCCGCAAACCAGGCATTGAGGGAGTCGCTCATCCAATCGAGAGGAAGGCCATCCCCGGGGGGCGGAACCCCGACAGCGCACAGCCCCAGCCAGCCCGCGCCACCGACAATGAAGGTGCCGCCGGCAGGACTGGTGGCGAGACCGGGGAGTCCAGGGAGCGCGCGCACCCGCTCCACAAGTTCGCCATCCCGGGCCAGGCCGGCACCCATGGCGAGACGGCGGACCATGGTGCGCAATTGGAGGGCGACCGTCCCGGGCTCACCCAGCAGGTGCATCGGCAACTCGGGAAGCTCGTCGAGGCTGCTCTCGGCGGTCACCTCGGCCACCCGCACGGGCGACCAGAGGCGCTGCGGTGTCGCGCTGGTGCCGACCATCAATCCAGTGTAGTGCTGCCTGCGGTACGGCCTCGCGGGGCAGTCGCCACAATGCGCGCATGTCGGCGCCCGTCCTCCCCGATCGGCACGTGCATTCGCAGTGGTCGTGGGATGCTCGCTACGGCGACATGCTCGCCACCTGCCGACGGGCGGCCGACCTCGGTCTGCCCGCCGTTGCCTTCACCGAGCATGCCGACTTCACCCCCTGGGAGAACGGCCAACCGCGCGTGCGTGGCGTCCGCATCCCGGACAACTCGGCGCGCACCGGCGACCTCGACATCGTCGGGTACTGGGATTCCATCGACCGCTGTCGGGCCGCCTGTCCCGACCTGCACATCGAGTCGGGGGTCGAGCTCGGCGAGGCGCATCTCTTCCCCGACCGCGTCGACGCGATGCTCGGCCATCGTCCCCTCGACCGCGTCCTCGGCTCGGTGCACTGCATCCTCCTGGATGGTGTGCTCACCGATCTCAGCGCGCATGGCTTGCTCACCGCCACCGACGCGCCGGGGCTCTTCGCCCGCTACCTGGAGGCAACGCTCGACCTCGTGACCAGCGCTGCACCCTTTGCCATCCTCGCCCATCTCGATTATCCGAAGCGCTATTGGCCGCATGCTGAACTGCCCTTCGACGAACGCGACCACGAGGACCAACTCCGCGACGTACTCCGTGCCCTGGCCCGCTCTGGACGCATCCTCGAGATCAACAGCAGCCGCGCACTGGCGGCCCCGCGGGGACCCAACCCAGGACCCGTGATCGTCCGCTGGTGGTACGAGGAGGGAGGTGGCGCGGTGAGCTTTGGGAGTGACGCGCATCAGCCCGAGCATCTCGCCGCGGGCCTTGGAGACCTCGCCGCCATCGCTGAGATGGCGGGGTTCCGGGGCGGAAAGGATCCCCTCGCATTCTGGACACGCTGATCCATAAGGGCAGCGGCGGCATCCGCTACAGTGCCGATGTGGCGCCCCCCGTGAGACTCCGAGAGCCAACGGCAACCGCCGAGTCCGGTGCATCTGCGCTCAATGGTGGGCACTGGGGCGGTCACCCTGAGCAGTACGACGCCTTCCGCGAATGCTGGCTGAGCCACCGGCGGCTGAACTTTCTCACCGACCAGTTCCGATCCGCGCGACTTCGGCCCGGAGCGGTGGTTCTTGAGGTGGGTGCGGGAACGGGATGGCTGCTGCGACGCCTCGCCGAACGCTTCCCCGAACAGCGGTTCATCGGCATTGAGCCCGACGAGACGTATGTGCTCTTCGCCCGTGCTCACAGCCGTCCCAACGAGGAGCATGTGTTGGCATTGGCTGAACAACTCGCACAGACAAATCTTCCCGCCTGCGACGTGGTCCTCTCCAACGACGTGCTGCATCACGTGAGTTCGGTGGAGGCTACCTTTCGCGGCGTCGCCGCGGTGGCGGCCGACGAGTGCACCTGGTGGGCGATCGAACCGAATTTTCTCAATCCCTACACCCATCTCAAGCAGCGCTTTTCCCCCGGTGAGAAGAATTTCATTCCTCGCGCCGCGCTGCGCGAGGCGGCCGAGTGCGGCTGGCAACTCACGGATCGCCGGACCCTCTTTCTGGTGCCGCCATTCGTGCGAACCCCCGCCCCGTGGATGGCGGCCGTGGAGCGCCGCTGGGAGGGCAATCCAGTTCTCGGAGGGGGAATCTGCCTGCGGCTCCGGCGCCGCAAGCGCAATGTTCCGGCCGCCACCTAGCATCCCCTGCCATGGCATCGAGCAGCGACCCCACCGGCGACGTCACCGAACTCCTTCAGCAGCTCATCCGCAATGGTTGCGTCAACGACGGCAGCGCCGAGTCCGGGGGGGAGGAGCGCAGCGCCGCCACCCTGGGTCAGCATTTCACCGGATTGCCGATGCAGAGATACCAATCTGCACCCGGACGGGAGTCGCTCCTCGTCCGCATCGAGGGCAGCGATCCGTCGGCACCGACTCTCATGCTCATGGGTCACACCGATGTCGTCCCCGTGAGTGAGGACGGCTGGTCGCGTGATCCCTTCGGGGGTGAACTCGCCGACGGCTGGGTATGGGGCCGCGGCGCCATCGATATGCTCAACATCACCGCTTCCATGGCGGTGGCGGTGCGCAACGTGATGCGCAGCGGATTCCGCCCACGGGGAACCCTGCTCTAC
The DNA here is from genome assembly GCA_051002895.1 of Candidatus Dormibacteria bacterium. Lineage (GTDB taxonomy): Bacteria > Chloroflexota > Dormibacteria > Aeolococcales > Aeolococcaceae > JBPCLW01. Next base: position 32,042 of record JBPCLW010000027.1, read on the forward strand.
CTCGGCGTCGCCGACGAGGAGGCGGGGGGGACGTACGGCGCCCGCTGGCTCTGCGACACCGCCCGCGACGACATCACCTGCACCTGGTGCATCACCGAGTCCGGCGGCGTGGGAGTAGACACCCCGGGTGGTCGGCGGGTCTGGACGGCGGTTGGCGAGAAGGGGGTCAACTGGCTGCGGCTCACGGTGCGGGGTACCCCCTCGCACGGCTCGCGACCCTTGCGCACCGACAACGCCCTGGTCAAGGCCGCCGAGATCGTGCGTCGGATCGCGGAGCACCGCCCCGGGCCCATCTTCACCGACGCGTGGAGGCGCTGGGTCACCCTCATGGGGTTCGACGACGACATGGGTGACGCACTCACCAACCCCGATCGTATCTGGCAAGCGATCGACGAATTGCCCCTCATCCAGGCTCGCAACGCACACGCCTGCACCCACCTCACCGCCGCACCGACGGTGATGCACGGTGGCACCAAGACCAATGTCATCCCCGACCACGTCGACCTCGAGGTCGATTTCCGCACCGTGCTCGGCCAGACTGGCGAGGATGTCGATCGCCTCCTCCGCGACGCTCTCGGCGAGTTGTATGCGGAGGTCGAGGTGAGCGTCATCCAGGCGGATGACCCCAGCGAATCGCCGGTGGAAACGCCGATCTACGAGGCCATGGCGCGAGCCGCGCGCTCGCTGGTGCCCGACGTCACCCTCCTTCCCACCGTCACCACCGGGGGAACCGACGCCCGCTTCTTCCGGGAGATGGGGATCCCCTCGTATGGCTTCGGGCTCTTCAGCGATGCCATGTCGATGGAGCAGTGGTCCACGATGTTCCACGGCAACGACGAGCGTGTGGACCAGGAGTCGCTGCGGCTCTCCACCCTCCTCTGGGAGACCATCATTCGCGACGTTCTGGGTTGACGCGACAACGCGCTTGGTCGGTACCATGCCGGCGCAATGAGCGTCACCATCCTCGTCGGCGGCCAATGGGGCGACGAGGGCAAGGGCAAGGTCATCGACCTTGTCGCAGGCTCGGTCGACATGGTGGTCCGCTCGCAGGGCGGCAACAACGCGGGACATACGGTGGTCACCGAGGGGCGCGAGTTCAAGTTCCACCTCGTACCTTCAGGGATCCTCTCGCCGACCACGACGTGCGTTATCGGCCACGGAGTGGTCATCGACCCCCGTGCATTCCTCCAGGAGCTCGACGGGATCTCCAACGCGGGCATCAGCACCGCCAATCTCATGATCAGCGACCGCGCCCACATGGTCATGCCCTACCATCCAGTACTCGACAAGCTCGGTGAACAGCAGCGCGGTGACGACCGCCTCGGCACAACCTGGCGCGGCATCGGGCCCGCCTACGAGGACAAGATCCGCCGCATCGGCTTTCGCATCGGTGACCTCAGCAAGCCGGTGTTCATGGAGAAAAAGCTCCGCTTCGTGCTCCGACTCAAGAACGAGGTGCTGACCAAGCTGTACGGACAGGAACCTCTCGACGAGCGCACCATCCTCGATGAATACCTTGGGTATGCCGAGCGGCTCGCACCATTCGTTCGCGACGTGTATCCGGTGATTCAGCAGGCGCTCCGCGAGGATCGTCGGATTCTCTGCGAGGGAGCCCAGGGCGTGCTTCTCGATCTCGACCTGGGCACCTATCCGTATGTGACATCCTCGGCACCAACTGCGGCGGGTGCCCTGACCGGCAGCGGCATCCCGCCATCGCGAGTAAGCAAGACCGTCGGTGTGTTCAAGGCATACACGACCCGGGTGGGCTATGGACCGTTTCCCACTGAACTCCTCGACGCCCTCGGCGAGAAGGTCCGCGAGGTGGGCAACGAATTCGGTACCACCACCGGTCGCGCCCGTCGCGTGGGCTGGTTTGACGCCGCCGTCGCCAGATACTCAGTGAACACCAATGGCATTGACTCCATGGTGCTGACCAAGGTCGACGTCCTCGACGAGCTGGAGACGCTGCGCATCTGCACTGGCTACCTGGGCAAGGAGGGGTTCTGGGATCACCCCATGTCGAACATCTCTCACCTCAAGCATTGCCAGCCGGTGTACGAGGAGATGCCCGGCTGGGCGGCCCCCACGCGCGACTGCCGCAGCTTCGACGACCTGCCCCGTAACTGTCGCGCGTACATCGAGCGGCTCGGTGAGGTCTCCGGCTCCAGCGTCGATGTGGTATCGGTGGGGCCGGATCGCGAGCACACGCTGGTCCGCCGCGCCCTGGTCTGAGCGTGACTCAAGACTGGCTGCTATCCTGAGCTGCGATCCAGCGGGCTGCGCCCGCGATATGCGCGGCGCCACCTCAGTTCACGCTTCCGCCGAGCGCCGCTTCACGTGAGGCTCATGCCCCGCAGTAAACAGCGACCCACCACTACGTCGACACGCCGGCTTGCGGCGCTCCCCCTGCTCCTCGCTGTGCTGGTGGCCTGGCTGGCCAGCGCTGCCCCTCAGGTTGGGGCGGCCGGCCCGAGCTGGACCCAGCAGGGTGGCCTGCCCGGCCTCGGCAACGGTCACGTCTGGCAGATCATCTTCTCCCCCGTGAACAACAACGTTGCCTTCGCCGCCACCGATCATGGCGTCTACACCAGCACGGACAGCGGCCAGAACTGGACGCAGACCAGATTGAGCAGCGGGCGAGTCTGGACCGTGGGGTTCGATGTCCGCACCCCCACCACCATGTTCGCCGGCCTGCAGGACGGCGGTGTCCGGCTCAGTACTGACAGTGGTGCAACCTGGAGCGACGCCTCGGTCGGGCTGCCCAACCGCAACGTCCGCTGCTTCGCGTTCAGCCTGGGCGGCATCGCCGCCGGCACCGATACCGGAGTCGCGCTGAGCACGGACGGCCACAGCTGGCACGCCGGAGGCCTGGAGACATACGCCATCAGCGCATTGGCGGTCAGCGCCAACGCACCGGCGCCGCAGTTCCTGGCCGGGGTCGACAGCGGCAACGTGGCCGCCGGCTACCTCTGGCGCAGCGGCGGCAACGGTCACTGGGACGTGCTCAGCAACGGGCTGCCGGGAGGTGCTGTCGTCAACGCCATCGCCGTTGGTCCTATCTCGACCACGGTGACCACCCGACCGATCGTCGCCAACACCAGCAAGGGAACCGTGCGCAGCGGTGATGGCGGCGGCACTTGGACGGCGTCAACGGGTGTTCCCGAGGGCCTCTCCGCCACCACGTCGACGTTCAGCCCCCTCGATCCCGCCGTGGTATATGCGGGCGCCGACGCCGGGGGGTCCTCGGGCGGCGGGCTGATCCGCTCCACCGACGGCGGGGCCAGCTTCGTGGTCGCTGACAATGGCCTGCCCGGCAGCTCGGGTCCCAATCAGCCTGCCCGCAAGGAGGTTGCGACCATCGCGGTCGCCGCCACCAACCCCCCCGTGCTGCTCGCCGCGGTGAATCCCTTTGACGGCGGGGGCACCGTCTACCGGGAGACCGACACCGGGGTGCCGGCGCCGCCAGCGCTGATCACCGAATCCGGGGTGGGAGCGACCATCCCGCCGGTGGCGGCGACGCCACCTCCAACGCCCCGGGCCACGGCACGGCCGGTCGGTCCCACGGCCACGCCCGCCCCGGGGCCGGTGGGCCGCGTGGCCGGCGCTGTGGTTGGCTTCCCCATTCCCATCGTCCCCGAGATCCTGCTCATCGTCCTCGCCGTCGTCATGTACCTGCGCTGGAGGCGCAAGTCCTACGTCGAGGGTCCACCATAGGCCGGCGACAGATTCCGTAGCATCGGAACATGCTTGCCGTCACCGCAACTCTCCCCCTGGCCTTCCTCGCGGGCCTGCTGTCGTTCCTCTCCCCCTGCGTGTTCCCACTCATGCCCGCGTACGCGGCATATCTCGGCGGCCAGGCGAACTCGCCGATGCCGGCAGCGGGCGGCACCGCCCGACGAGTGCCGCTCCTGGGCAACGGCATCGCCTTCGTCCTCGGGTTCTCTGCGGTATTCGTCGTCTTCTTCTACGTGCTGGTGGCCCTGGAGATCTCCCTGGTCACCACCCATCGTCACGCCGTCAACGTGGCTTCCGGGGTGATCGTCATCCTTCTCGGGCTGCACACCATGGGTCTGCTGCGGATCCCCTGGCTGATGCGGGAGCGGCGCTTTCACGTCCTGCCGCAGGGGGGCGGCGGAGGCGCTTTCCTGCTCGGCATCACTTTCGCCGCGGGATGGTCCCCCTGCCTGGGTCCCGTGCTCGGAGGCATCCTCCAGGTGGCGGTTGACGGCGGTTTCTCGGGGTTACCGCTCATGCTTGTCTACTGCCTGGGACTTGCCGTGCCCTTCTTGCTCGTTGCGGTGCTCGCTGACCGCCTGCAGGGATGGATCCGCGCCGTCAACCGCCACCTCGGCGTCATCAACATCATCGCCGGCTGCCTGCTGCTCATCTTTGGCGTTCTGCTCGCCCTCGACCGGATCACCACGCTCTCGACATTCGCGCCAGGCTCACCCTTCGACATTTGAGGGGGGCTAATAGTGGGTGACCGACAAGCTGAAGGGGTGGACACGGCTTGTGGCCACGTCGACATGTACACGACATACGACCCCGGGCCAAGGCTGCCAGCGACCGAGACGACGCCCGTACCGCATGCGGTGGGGATGACCACAGCACCGCCTGACGTGGTGACTTGGGCGCAGACCGTGAAGCCGCTGCCCGCTCGTACTTGCACCGCGAAGGTGCCAGCAGCGGAGGTGGACATGAAGTAGCGGCACCAGTTGTAAAACGGCCCTCCCCCGGGGCAATACGGGGTCGCCCCGGAGGCGCCGGTGGCAATGAACGTCGTTTGCGGAGGTGGCGGCTGTGGCGGTGGTGGCTGTGGCGGTGGCTGCAAGTGCGGGGGAACTGGGATCGGCGGCCCCACCGGAGCTGGTGCGGGCCGGCCTCCGGTCCCCCGAGGCGGGCTCACGGGCGCACCCGCGTTGTACGGAGCTGGCGCGTCTGTTGAGGCAGGGGGTGGCCCGACCACCGGGATATCCGTGGCCGTTGCCGACGGCGGCCCGTCCGACGCCTGCGCTGCCGTGGCCGACGGAGAGACCCCGACCCCGGGAATCGCGAACGACGGCGACCCATCGCTGCTGGGATCCGGAGCCGTCCCGGCGACGGGAGCGCCCCCATGAGTAATGCCGCCGCGGGTGGCAATGAAGAGGCCGCAACCCAGGATGACCACAAGCGCCGCGGCGGCGACTGCGAGGACGCGCGGTCTCCTCTTGAACTCGGGCGGCGGGAGGGACAGCGGTGATGTGACCCCCACCGCCTTCGGGTCCTCAGCGGCGACGGGACCATTCCACCACCGGTTCTCGGTGAAGGGAGGGGCGTCCCGCGACCAGCCGTCGACTCCGGCTCCCCGGCCCTCGGCTGCATGTCGGCCGGCGCCTGATTCGCCTGCTCGACGATGCTGGAGGGAACGGAGTCGGTGGGCGCGGGGGGTGCCCAGGGCACCCCCTGGACGCTGATCGGCACCAAACGCTCGGAGGCCGCCACGACCTGGGGATCGACAAGGTCGCGGGCTGACAGGACGGTTCCCGAGACGCCGCCTTCGTCGCCCGCGTCGGGGGGAGCGGTCGCGGAAAATGAGTAGAGTTCGCCGTCGTGGCACTCGCCAGGCACCTCCGAGGCAGACGCCACCCTCTCCATGGGGGCGTCGGTCGCCGCCGAGGAGCGTCCCTCTGGCCTCCCCGGAGGGACTTCAGAATCGGACCCGAAGAGCGCGAATAGATTGTCGCCCACGGGATCAACTGTACAGACTGCCGATCATTCGGCCATGACGACCGCGTGCCTTTCGTGTCCGGAAAGGTGAGAATGCAGATCGGGTGGCGAGCAGCTGCCGATTCAGAGGTGCTTGATCGACGTCGTGAAGGTCACCGGTGACGGCGACGTGATGGCGACGAAGTACGACCCAGCGGCGGCGCTGGTGGTGACCGAAACAGTGCCCGCCGAGCAGCTACCGATCACCAAGCCGCCGTCCGGGGTGGTGACCTGGGCACAGATGCTGGCCCCACCGGGCGCCTCTGCCCTGACCTCGACGGAGCCGCTCGCAGCGGTGGAGAGGGGGTAGCGACACCCGCCGGCGACTGACACTCCTGTCGGACAGGTGGGACTGGCACCACCGGCTCTGCCCGTGGCAGAGAACGTTATCGGCGAGGGCGGCGGGGTTGGCGCCGGCGTCGGAGCCACGCTCGCCGGCGCCGTCGGCGGAGCGGGAGATGGCGTTGCCACGGGCGTGGGATCCGGCTGCGGCGTCTGGGCGACGGGGGCGGGCCTGGGAACCGGGGCGACGGCGGCGCCGCTCCCCCGCGTGGCGATGAAGAGGACGCCGGCACCCAGCAGCACAGCAACGATGGCAGCAATGATGGCAAGGCGCCAGCGACCGTTCCACGCTGCATTCATCCCGGGGGAAGGGGGGATGAGCTGCTCGGTGTTCGGCTCCCGCTGGTAAGTGACGGCTGGGGACGGCACCGGCATCTTCGGCCGCTCGGGCTCCGGCTCCCGCTCCCGCAGGGGGGTAGGGTTGGTCAGAACCTCCGGGACAAAGGCCACTGGCTGGAAGCTGATGGGCACCACACGCTCGGAGGCCGTCACCACCTCGGGATTGACGAGGTCGCGAGCTGAAAAGACGCATTCCGAGCGGTCGACCTCGTGTGGGCCCTCCCCGGGAGCGGCCGCGCCGAACGAGTAGAGCTCGCCGTCGGTCTGCTCGCGCGGCCCCTCCGAGGCAGACGCGAACGATTCGACGGGCTTCTCGCGCGGCGCCCCCGAGGCAGACGCGACCGATTCGACGGGCTTCTCGGTCGCGAGTTGCGACGCTCTCCCCGACCGGACGCGTGGAGGCCCCGAACCAAACAGCGCAAAGGGATCGTCAGGGGCCTCGGCGGAGGCGTGGGACGATTCCTCCGGGGAAGATGGTTTCGGGTCCGAACCGAACAGGGAAAAGGAATCGTCGCTCACGACCCCCACCTTACAGCGGGCCAATCACGCCGACGTGACGGGCGCGTGATGATCTGCCGCCGCCCTCGCCGAGGTCACAAGGCCTGGGCCGCTGGTAGGATGGGACCAGACTGGGGGATCCACACGCTGACGGTGGTACCGGCTCCCTCGACGCTGGCAACTCGGGCGTCGCCGCCCTGCGCCCGGACCAGCCCCTCGACAATGCTGAGACCAAGTCCGCTCCCTCCCTCCTCACGGCTGCGCGTCTTCTCCCCGCGGTAGAAGCGCTCGAAGACGTGGGGGAGATCACTTGGGGGAATGCCTGGCCCCTCATCGTGGACGTCAATGCGAGCTCGCCCTTCATCGATTCCCACCGACCAGGTCTGCGCCGCGCCAGGCGCGTACTTGCAGGCGTTGCCGAGAAGATTGCGGACAATGGTGGCCAGGGCAACGCGATCGCAGTGGACCTTGACGGGCTCGGCGGGAAAGCGTCGCTCCAGATGCGGCGGCATCCCGGGGACGCCCTCATCGAGCAGGACTCCAACGGCCTCGCGGAGGTCGAACTCCTCGACACTGGGGGTGCCCCGCGCGTCAATGCGAGCGAGAACAAGGAGATCCCCAACGAGGAGGCGCATGCGCTCGGCCTCGCGACCCATCGCCTGGAGAGCGCCGTCCAGCGCCTCGGGGTCGCGCCCCGCACCGCGACGCAGGACGTCGATGTACCCCTTCAGGGCGGTCACGGGAGTGCGCAACTCATGGGAGGCATCGGCGATGAAACGACGCATCTGGTTCTCGGACTGTGCCTGGCGGACGAAGGCCGTCTCCAGGCTGTCGGCCATGTGATCGAAGGCCGCGGTGAGCTGCCCGATCTCGTCGGGCCGCGGCATCAGCCGGCTGCGGGCCCGCAGGTCGCCGCCCGCCAGTTCGCCGGCCGTGCTGGTGAGCCGGCGCAGGGGGCGCAGCGACCGGTTAGTGATGAAGAGGCCGATGACCAGAGCGAGGAGCAGGACCAGGAGGCTGGCGAGAACGAAGAGCTGGAGTTGGCTGCGGAGCACGTCGGTGATGGCGGCCATCGAGGCCGAGAGCTGCGCCACCACGTGGAAACTGCGACCGGGGAGATCGAGCGGGAATCCCGCGAGCAACTCAGGACCGGTGACAGTGTCAACGACCGCGGTTTCGGTCACGCCCCGCTGCGCCACCGCTGCCACGGCGGCCGGGTCAAGCTGGGGCAGTTGACCGCGAGCGCTCCTCTGCGCCTCCGAGCGTGCCTCGGTGAGCCGATTGCCACCGCTGTCGTAGATGACAACGGAGACGGTGCGGCCCGAGCCTGTGGTCACCGCGTTGGCGGCGCGATTGGCCAGAACTGTGATGGTGAGAGAGCGCGGAGAGTTCCTCAGCACCGCCTTCGCGGTGGTGAGATCGTCGCGGAAATCCTTGACCCGGCTGGTGATGAGCGTCTCCCGCAGGGAGACGTACTGATACGTACCAAGTCCGGTGAGCAGCACGGCGAGCAGCGCAACATAGCTCGCAGTCAGGCGCCATCTCAGGCTGCGCAGGGCGCGAAGTCGCCGGCGCACGCTTCGGCGGCCTCAACTCCCCGAGGGAGTTGCCGCGCCCTCGCTGACCGACATGGCACGGATGCGGTAACCGACTCCACGCACCGTCTGGATGCGGCTGTGGTCCCGGTCATCGAGCTTCTGGCGCAGATAGCGGATGTACACCTCGACATTGTTCTCGTCACCGAAGAAGTTGTAGCCCCAGACCTCGTCGAGGATGCGCTGACGGGGCAGGACCTGCTCAGCATTGCTGGCGAGGAAAAGCAGAAGGTCATACTCGCGGACAGACAGATCGACGACGCGGTCGCCGACGGTGACCTCGCGAGTCGCGATGTCGATGCGCACATCACCGACCCGGACCACGCGGGAGAGGTCCGGAGCACGGCGCCGCAGCACAGCGCGAACGCGGGCGAGGAGTTCAGCAAAGTCGAAGGGCTTGACGAGGTAATCGTCGGCACCCAGCTCGAGCCCCTGGATGCGGTCCGAGGTCTCATCGCGAGCGCTGAGGATGATGATCCCCCGGGCGCGGTCGCCAGAGAGTGCGCGGCAGAGTTCCCAGCCGTCCATGCGCGGCATCATGAGGTCGAGGATGACGAGGTTCGGTTTGAATTCATCGACCATCCGCAACGCCACACGGCCGTCGGCCGCCGTGGCCACCTCGTAGCCCTCATGACGCAAGCCGAGCGCAATAAAATCGGTGATCGAAGGCTCATCATCGACAACGAGGATGCGCCCGCTGGAGGCGACCATCAGCCGAGTATATGGGCGCCGAGGAGACCCCACCGCTTCGCAGGCGGGATTCTCACCGACTTCTCAGCCGCGCCGCTTGGCGATCAACCGACCTCGCGCTCGGGAGGTGCAACCGGCTGGCGCCGCCCCCGGAAGCTGCGGTCGGGCCCAGAGCGTAGCTCGGGATGAGGCCCGATGAGATTCTGGTAGCGCGTCACGGTGTCCTCGATTTCGTTGAGGGTTCGGGACATGATGGTGGCAACAACGTCCGGTGAACTCCGCAACCGGGGGTCCGCACCAATGGTGTCGAGCGCGGCGTCGATCCTGCGGCTGATCGCGGCAAAGGCAGCCGGATAGCCCGGTCGGTTGAGCAGGTCGAGGGATTCCGCACCCATGAAGCGGTGGATCATGAGCATCATGGGACGGTCCCCGGTGCCCGCGCCGACCATGTCGCGGACCTCGGCACGGAGCCGAGCCTCCTCGGGATCGAGGTCGTCACCAGCGATGCGGTCCGCCGGCAGGACCACTCGTGTCCGGGCACTGACGTGGCTGAGAAGCTGGCGCATCGCCGCCGTTTCTGACGGGTAGGGCCGCTCCCGCAGGGGTGCGTCGAGCAGCCGGGGTTCGATCTGATCCAGGCCAAGAGCGCGGATGAAGTCGTCGATGAAGAGTTGGGTCGCAAGTTCGGTCGTTCCCTCGGCAGCAACCTTGGCGTGGGGATACCGATGGGCAGTCCACCAATCCTCCTCGGCGATGGTGGCGTTCCCCGGCCCGAGAGCATGGATGAGTTCATGGAGAAGGCTCAACAGGTCATCCTTGAAATCGATGACCTGGTGATCAGTCATGCGTGGGCCTTGGTCGAGCCGCCGCATGCGGCGGATGTGGAGTTCAAGGCGCAGCCCGAGCCCACGCTTCAGGAGAACGGGACCTCCGCACTGGAGATCAAATTCCGCCTCGGGCGGCCGACCGCTGCGCCAGTCCTCCTCGAGTTCACCGTCGTGGGCTTCACGGCGGGCGTAGCAGACAGCGTCGAACATCTCCGCCACGATCGGGCAGGCATCGTCGAAGAGCTCCGCGACGGTGGTGGCCGCGGTCGGCAGCGGTTGCTCAATCACGGGCGGAGGGTGCGGGGCCGGTGGGTGCGGGGGCGGAGGCGGCCGATGAGTTCCTCCGCCTCGGCAAGGGCCCCTCGGTCGGCAGCGTCCAGGGGCGCGAGCGTGGTCTCCAGCTCGTCGACGAGAGCGTTGATCTCGGCTCGGTCCGGCGGCGAGCCTCGCCCCGACCAGGGAGCCAATTGGTCGTAGCGGCGGCGGATCTCCTCGGCCCGGTGGCTCATCTCCGATGACGATAGGCGAGCGTCACGGACACGCAACGGACGTTGGTCGACCAACTGTGGGAGTCCAGGGAAAACTTCCGCCCTCAACTGTTCAGGGAAAACTTCCGCCTCATGAGAGAGGGAGCCATCACCTTGAGCCCACGAGACCAACGTCGGATCCACATCCTCCTGGCCCTTGAG
>JBPCLW010000028.1:0-32362 GCA_051002895.1 Candidatus Dormibacteria bacterium
CCTTGTATATCGCACGCCGTTGCCCTCCCTTCCTGATCCAGCTTCAACAACCGGAAAAGGTAGGCGGCAGCGGCGTGTTCTCGTTCAGCCAGCCCTCAGATCACCCACGGAAAGGGTCGAAGAGCCAGAAATGAAGGGGCGACGTCTACAACGCCGGTGTCGTAGCTGTAAAGCGCCAGGGTCCCCGACAGCTCGCCGTTTCCTAGTTTGACATTGGGCTGGAATTTGGTTACCCAGCACTGTTCGATCTGGTAATGGCGCGGTGCAGCTGCAACCATCAGGCTCAGAAAGTCGTCGAGGGGCTCGTTGAGGATCGCATTGAAACGGGTCTCGGCGATTCGGTTTCGCAGCTTGGCCATAGCCGCTGTCGCGCGCTTCTCTCCGGCCGCGTCGGGAACCTGACCCTTGTGCAGGCTGGCCAGTTCCCGGTACCCGCGCAACGAGGTCTCGACATCGTCAGATCTCGACGCTACTTCCAGCCACATCCGCGCCACATCGAGTTTGTCGTCTTGGCCGCGGAGTATCCGTCCCAATTCGAACGCGGCCTTGTCCCCGTTTTCCCCCATCCGCTGCGCCATGACCTTGAGAGGCGCAACGGCTTGGCGCTCAATTGCTTCGGCCATCCGCCCGTCGCCGAGGGCGCGGCACGCCCGGGCATACATGACCAGCGCCGGACCCTTTACAAACGGGTCCGTAGCGTACGTGGAGGCCCTTCCGTAGCACTCGTGTGCTCTTCTGTGCCGATCAGCATCTTCTCGGTCTGACTGGTAGTGGTGGCCGAGCTCCATCAGCGCGGAAGCGCCCACGTCTCCCTTGACCTTTGCCTCGGCCCACAAGCGGTCGAGACGCGCGCGGAGTGCGCCCGAGATCGGCCTCCCCTCGCCGTCGGCGGCGTCCATTACTTCGTCGCCATCCTCATCATCGGTGTGGGGAAGGGTGCAGCGGTTGAACGGACATCCGACGGACGTCTTCCCTCAACCGACGCCGACCTCGATCACAATTGGCCGGAACTCAGCACCCGAAGCGCCACATTCCCGCTCTCCTGCACCAGCGGTTGCGCGAGCAGCCAGAGACTGGACATCGTGTACCCGACCATGACCACGATCCAGGGCACCTCACTGCGGCGACCGGATCGAGCGCCCGCGGCGTGGCGTCTGAGGAAGCGATGGGCAAGCACGACTGCCGCAATGTGCACCGTGATGATGAGAGCGACCTGTGCGTACCAGATCACCCCACTGGGGATCAGGTTCGGGTTCACGGCGTAGTCATCGCGGAATGGGGGTGGCAGCAGTTGCACTCCGGGAGCACCAAGTGGATTGCCCAGAAGGGGGATGAGAAGCTGACCGTTGATGGCGATGTACTCGGCGTTGTGCGCCACTAGGTAGCCAAACGCGATGGGGAGCAGAGAGACGCTGAGGCCGGCCACCGCCTCCAGGCCGCCCAGAGAGAGGCGTCCGGCGGAGCGCGCGGCTCTGGCGAATCCGCCGAAGAGAACCCAGGCGCCACCGGAGAGCAGGAGTAGACCGCTCAGCAAGCCCAGCGGGTAGAGGGCAGTCCCGGGCCGTACCGGCACCGGCAGATGCACTTGCGCCGACTTCCAGGCAGGCGTGGCAAGAAGACCATCGAAGGACACTGAGACGAGGAGGAGGAAGACAAAGGTAATCCGACTCACGCTCCCCTCGAAGGCACGATTGAGCCCGCCCAGCGGCCCCCGGTGACCGGGACTGCCGAAGCGAAAAATGCCGAGGCGACCCCACGTGTCGAAGAGAATGCTGAGCATCTCGCCACGTGCCAGCCATTGCTCGGCGCCAAAAACCAGTCCGGCGGCAGCGCTCATCACTGCGTAGACGGCTAGTCCGGTGGCCGTCACCGCTGGCAGCGTGGCCACGCTGTTGAAGATGAGCTCCCCTGAGGCGACGACGACGAAGACGGCGACGGCGGGCCACCACGCCCACGCGGCCGGCCAGGCGGTGGGCTGCTGGGCCCCAAGAACCGCCTGACGCAGGCGCTGAGAATCGCCCAGCATCGCGAGCGTCCGAAAGGGGTTCAGCGAGCACGTCCAATTGCCGAGCACACCAACACTGACGGGAACGGCGATCCAGATGACAAGCCAGAAGAAGGTGGTCACGATGTTCTCGGCCGGCTCGGGTGAGCCGGCCCATCCGGCGACGAGGAGTGCCGCAAGGAGAGCGAGGGACACGACCATCGCCACCCCATGGCCACGGCGGCGAGCCAGGGATTGCACATCGTCGGCCGGGGTCTCGCCGTTCTCTCCCACCGATCGCGGCAGTACCACAAAGAAAGACACGAGCACCACCAGGCCGCCGCCCAGAACAAAGAGAGATAGTGGCAGCGGCAGATCATAGCGGCGACCGAACGCGTGACCGAGAAGAGCGGCGCTCACCGTGACTGGCCCTTGAGATCGACCCGCGTCGCGCTTCTCATCGGCCCCGGAGGCTCTTCTCGACGCCGGCGAGGATGGCTCCCTGAGAGAGATCGTAGAGGCCCAGGTACTCACCGTTACTGCGATCCGCAAGGTCCATGCACGCGTTGAACCCGTAGCCGCCAAAGGGATGACCGGCGAGGATTCCGATCTGCGGCAGCGGCAGCCCTCCGTAGTCCCGCGCCGAATCGATGATGAGCACGCGCACCTTTTCCTGGCCAAGTTGCGACGCCACGCGCTGCGCTTCCACAAGTGGCTCCTCGCCGAATAGGGAGATATTGCCCCGGCCGTCGGAGATGAGAACTATGAGCGGCAGGATCGTGGGATCGCGAAGCCGCTCATTGCGTACCAGCTTCAGCCCGGCAACGAGCCCGTGGGTCAGTGGTGTGGTTCCCCCAACCGCGAGCCTCTGCAATCGCGACTCCGCGAGGTCCACCGAGTTGGTTGGCTGCAGGGCAACGCGAGCAGCGCGGCCATTGAACACGACAAGGGCGACTTTGTCGCGCCGCAGATAGGCGTCGCGGAGGAGCGAGAGCACCGCGCCCTTGGTTGCCTGCATGCGTTGTTCCGCATCCATTGATGCGCTGGCGTCGACGACGAAAACGATGAAGGTTCCGGTCCGGCGCCGCCGCACCTTCTGGCGGAGGTCCTGGCGTTCCAGGTGTAGTGCCGGTGCCGCGACCTGGTGGCCCCGCTCTGCGCGCCGCCGCGGCTGGTGTGGCGCTGCAGCGCGCAGCGTGGCATCAAAGGCCACATCGGTGGTGTGCTCCGTCTGCCGCGCGCGGACGTAGCGACCCCGCCGATCGCGCGACTCTGAGCTGGAGCGTTTCCCCGTGGTGCTCCGCGACTTGCGCTCACGGGGGAGCTTGATCGACTTCACTGGGAAGAGATCGCCCACGAAGACTTCCTCCGCGTCCGGGTGGACGACCTCGCGGGCGCTGATCTCATCGCCACGCTGCGCTGAGCTCTGGTCACCGGGCTCAGCATCGGCTTCCGAGGAGGTGGATGTCTCAGCCTCCTCGGGCTGAGTTTCCGCATCCACGCTCGCCGCGGCCGCCTGCTGCGCCAGGTCGTCGAGCCGTTCGCGGTTGAGGTCGCCGGTCGTTGGAGCCCGACTACTGTCGGTACCAGGGCGTTCGCGGCGGCGATGGGGCAGCGCCAGTTCGACGGCGATGATGACGTCCTCGGGGGTGACCGAGAGAGCGTCCGCCGGCCGCTCGCGGCCCAGGCCGCGCAGGCCATGGCTCACGGCGCGCTCAGCTTCGCGGAGTGCGCAGAGGGTGCGCGCCGCGCGCGACACCACGATGTCGGCGCGGTGCCCGAGCACTCCCGCCTCAACGCAAACCAGCGCGACGAACCAGCGTATCGCAGCGGGCAGCTCGATGAGCGGAAGCAGTCCCCGGGCCTTGGCGATCACATCGCGGAGGCGATCCTCGGCAGCAGCATTGTCGTCTCTCAGTGTGGACGCGGAGAACTGGCGAGCAGCGTCGCGCTCCATGACCATCACCCGCTCGGTGACCGAGCTCAATCCGGCAACGTCGACGCAGAGACCAAAGCGATCGAGCAGCTGGGGGCGCAGTTCCCCCTCCTCGGGATTCATGGTGCCGACGAGGATAAAGCGCGACGGATGGCCCGCCGAGACCCCCTCGCGTTCGACACGGTTCTGCCCCATCGCCGCCGCGTCGAGCAGGACGTCGACGATGTGGTCGTCGAGGAGGTTCACCTCATCGACGTACAGGATGTTGCGATTCGCGTCGGCGAGGACGCCAGGCTCGAAGGCGCGCACCCCCCGAGTAACAGCCGCTTCGAGGTCGATGGTGCCGACAACCCGATCCTCCGACGCGTTAACGGGGAGCTCGACCACGCGCATGGGCCGGGCGACGCCACGAAGAGTTTGCCCGGCCTCGATGCGGACAACACATTCCCAGCACCGGGGGCCGTCCGCCGCTAGAGAGCAGTGAAAGCGGCATCCCTCGACCATCTCGATGTCGGGGAGCAGCCGTGCCAGCCCACGAACCGCGGTGGACTTGGCGGTGCCGCGCTGACCGCGGATGAGGACGCCACCGATCGCCGGATTCACGGCGTTGAGGACAAGCGCCGTCTTCATCGGCTCCTGGCCGACGAGCGCGCTGAAGGGAAGGATGTCACCGCGAGACATGCCGCCTCATTGTGATGACCCGGCTCGACGCGCCGGATGGATCAGCAATTTGCTTTGGCGTAGTGGTAGGTGTGTGTGGGCGACGTCAGCAGGACCGTCCCGTCGTTCTGCTGGAAGACGTACCAGTCGCCGCTGTGATCGACACCGACCCCATGCGCAGACTCCGGGACAGCATCTCGCTCCTTCTGCACGTAGTTCGCACCGAGGAGGCGGAGGACCGCGGGCGCCTCCTCAGGGTACGGGGCCGTCACCGCGCAGAGACCTGCTCCCGACTGGTCGACGAACTCGACCCTGGTAGTGTCGGGATGGGTGGCGCCCCATGGGGAGCTCGCAGTCGAGGAGCCGCTGCAGCCAGCGAGCAGCAAGAGCAGGGGGGCCAGGCGGGCCCACACCGTCACAGCGAAGGAGCGAGAAGGGAGCGCTGTTCGTCGCTGAGGGTGGTCTCGACGTGGAGCACCGGATGGTCAACGCCCAGGCGAACCTCCCCACGCTGGCGCCAGCCGCGCCGCTGCTCCGCGCTCAACGGGAAAACTACAAGCGTGGCCGGTGACGGCTCCTCGTCCTCGACTCCATACACCTGGGCGGAGGTGCGATTGCCGGCGACCTCGAGGTAGAGGTGCTCAGCGAGACCCTCGATCTCGGCGACCGCCCCCACCAGTTCCGCGGCGTCGGCGATGTCGAGGTAGACGCTGGCGGCCATCCCGATCGCTGCCGGGACCGTGGCGTTGACCCCAGCGACCTCAGCGGCGACGCGATCGGCGTCGGTGATGCGCTCGTTGCGCAGCGTCTCCTCGAGCACCGCGGCGAGAGTGTCGGGGGTCTCGAAGACGAGCGAAAGACGGTCACCAAGGTCGATGCGGTGGCGGCGACGGGTTTCCGCGACAACATCCTGAGCGGCCGCCCGGATCGTCTCGTATTCCGCTCCCGCGCGAATATGCTGCGGGTCAACCGGCTGAGCGGTCATGCCGGCTTGGGGCGGAAGCGGTTGAGCTGCCCGGCGTGGGATTGCTCCGCAGTCGCCAGACTGTCGAACCAGTCCGCGATGTCGGTGAAGCCATCGCTCCGCGCTTGCCGTGCCAGGTCCGGATATGTCGTCTCCGCCGTCTCCCGCTCGCTGGCGATAAAGGCGACGACATTGCCGACACTGTCGCCGCCTCCGCTGATGGGGTCCTCGGCCTCCTCGAGGAGTTCGAGATGGCCAAACGCCTGTCCCATCTCACCCTCAGCTACGGCACGGAGCACGCTGGAGATATCGGCGCGGCCTTCAATGTCGGCGCGGCGGGCGAAGTAGAGCAGCCGGACGGCGGCCTCGGCTTCCGAGGTAAACGCCGAACGGAGCCCCGCGGCGGTCGGGCTTCCCTTCAACTGCACTGTCATCTCCCTGAGTTGCTGATGCGCTCCGAGGATATCGGTGTCGGTCGATCTCAGGGGGGATACTCGCCCGTGCGGGTCTGACTGGGACAATGCCCCCGGTGACGACCGCCCCCCGCTCTGCATCCCCTCTGCCGGGGCTCGACCCCGCCGACCTCTACAACGTCGATGCACTGCTCGACGACGACGAGCGGCTCATCCAGGGCACCATCCGCTGTCTGGTTCGCGAGCATCTGCTTCCTGTCATCGGAGAGCACTTCGAGGCAGCGACGTTCCCTCGCGAACTCGTTCCTGACATCGCCGCGATGGGCCTGCTGGGGATGCACCTCCAAGGCTACGGCTGCGCCGGAACGTCAGCTGTCGCCTATGGTGTCGCCTGCGAGGAACTCGAGGCTGGCGATAGCGGGCTGCGCTCCTTCGTCTCCGTCCAGGGGTCTCTGGCAATGTTCCCGATCTGGCGTTTTGGCAGCGAAGAGCAGAAACAGCGGTGGCTGCCGGGGATGGCGAGTGGGCAGCTCATCGGCTGCTTCGGACTCACCGAGCCAGATGCTGGTTCGGACCCCGGGGCGATGCGCACGGTCGCTCGGCGTGATGGTGACGACTGGATTATTCAGGGCACCAAGATGTGGATCACCAACGGCTCGATTGCCGACATCGCTGTGATCTGGGCACAGACGGACGAGGGCATCCGCGGATTCATCGTGGAGACGTCCGCAATGGGTTTCAGTGCCCGTGACATCCATCAGAAGCTCTCACTGCGGGCCTCGGTGACCAGCGAACTCGCCCTGGAGTCCGTGCGGGTTCCCGCCTCCGCAATGCTTCCCGAGGTGCGCGGCCTCCGCGGTCCGCTCTCCTGCCTCAGCGAGGCGCGCTACGGGATTGCCTGGGGAGTTCTCGGAGCGGCCAGGTCCTGCTACCTCGCCGCCCTCGAGTACAGCCGTGAGCGGCGCGCTTTCAACCGCAGCGTCGCCAGCTTCCAGCTCACTCAGGCGAAGTTCGCCGACATGGCGACGCAGCTCGTCCAGGGCCGCCTTGTCGCCCATCGGCTTGGCACGTTGAAGGACCTCGCCGAGATCGACCCCGTTCAGGTCTCGCTGGCCAAGCGCGCCAATGTCCGCATCGCCCTGGACATCGCCCGGACCGCTCGCACCATCCTCGGAGCCAGCGGGATCACTTTGGAATATCCCGTCACCCGGCACATGGCCAACCTCGAGTCGGTCCTGACGTACGAGGGCACCGATGAGGTCCACACCCTGATCCTCGGCCAGGCGATCACCGGCGAAAATGCCTTCTCCTGATCAGCCGCCGCCATCTCACGCGGCCCAGGCGTCGTCCCAGGCTTCGACATCGCGGAAGGAGTAGTGGCCTCGAACGGTGACGATGAGGTGATCGAGAAGCTCGATGCCGACGAGACGCCCCGCCTCGCGCAACGTTTGCGTCACCAGCCGGTCGGCGCGACTCGGCGTCGCCTCGCCGGAGGGATGGTTGTGGGCCAGCACCAGGGCGACGGCGTCATGGCGGAGAGCAGGACCAAGGACATCTCGTGGGGCCAACCGGGCGCTGTTCAGTGACCCTACGGCGACCGTCTCCATGGTGATGGGACGATGCCGGGCATCGAGGAGAACAACGTCGACGCGCTCCCGCGTGGAGGCGCGCAGGCCGTGGAGCAGGGGGAGGACGTCAGCGGGACAGGAAACCACCGGGCGGTCGTCCGGATACCAGCGTTCCGCGAGTTCCCAGAGAGCAGCGAGACGGATGGCGACCTCACGGGCCAGCCCATGATGGCGCACCAACCCTGCCGCGCCGAGCGTCCGCCGCTCCCAGAACGGAAGCCGGGCCAGACGGGCCGCCTGAGAAGCCACCGCGGCGGGAGGATCTGACCCCGCCAGAACCGCCGCGATGAGGTCCGCCTCCGACCTCTCGGGGAGCCCGGCATCGAGAAGTTGGAGGAGTCCGTGATCGCGAGAGGGCTGAGGCACAGGCGCATCATACGTCGGTATATTCGTTAGCGCAACTACGCGCACCTGTGGACTGACTGCTGCCCGCCTTGTGTGCTCAGCACATCGGTCCGGTACCTAGGGGAGGAGAAGCGAACCGAGAACGAAGACCACCACGAGGAGCATGGCCACCACCGCCACGGCGATCCAGCCACCACCGATGTAACTGGTCGGACCGGCGGTGGTCACCGCGGCCGGATCGGCAAACGGCGCCTCGTTGCGATCAGCCAGGGCATGGACCACGAGAATCTCGACGCGGCCTGGCGCATCCTCGGGAACGTCCATGGGCGCAACCACCGCGGGGGCCCGGGTGACACTGCGGCGGCGGCGAATGTTCCGCGGAGCCGCGGGATCATGCGTCGACCGAGGGGGTAACTCCACCACCGAGGTCGCCGACGACGCCAGATCCTCCACATGGGTGTGGAGCGCCCTCGGCGGACCGCCCCGGGGGGGGCGAGGGGACAACTCAACCACTGGCGCAAGCAGCGGAGCCGGATCCTCGATGGGCGGCGCCGCGACTTTGGGTTTGCGTCTCCGGGCGATGCGCGCCGGCACGGCAACCGCCGGCGCAGTCAGCGGGGGCGGATCGTCGAGCGGCGGTGCCGCGACTTTGGGTTTGCGTCTCCGGGTGGGGCGAGGCGGTACCTCATCAACCCGCTGCACGGAGGAGGCTGTGTCTTCGACAGGCGGGGGCACGGCCCTCCGCTTGCGTCCATCAGTGGTGCGAGCCACCTGTCAGAGCCCAGCGCGCACGTCACACATGCTCGAGGATCTCCCCCGCGAGGTGACGGTGGGCGGCAGCGGCATCCGAGGAGGATGCGGAGGCCGAGATCGGCATCTCGGCGAGCGCGGTCTCGGGGAGCTTCACAGTGCCCTGGACGATCGCATCAAAGATGTGCAGATCGGGGATCTCCCTGATCCCCTCGAGCATCTCCCGACTCGAGTGAATCTGCATGTTCACCAGTATCGGAACCACGCCCAATACCCGGAGTTCTGGATTCAGCCCCTGACGCGCCGAGTGCACGGTGCGTAGCACTTCCTTCAACCCCTTGATGGCAGAGCCGGACATCTGCACAGGAATGAGGACGAAGTCGGTGGCCGTGAGGACACTCAGGGTGTGGAACCCGAAGGTGGGTGGCGCATCGAGAATTACGATGTCGTACCCTGCCAGTCCGCTGCCTCGGGCCAAGGTCTCACGAAGTGCAAGCCGGCGGTCCACTGTCGTTGGCATCCCCTGCTCCGCCGCGGCGACGTCCGAATTGGCAGGCAGCAGCGAGAGATTCGGCCACTCGGTTGCGCGACTCACCTGGTCCAGGGACAGCACTGGATCGACGAGCAGATCGGCAACCGTACGCTCGAGTCGAGAAGGATCCTGACCTAGGCTCAACGTTAGGTGAGACTGCGGGTCCATGTCCACGGCGAGGACACGCTTACCTCGCTCCGCGATGGCGCGAGCCAGCGCCGAGCAGGTGGGGGGCTTGTTGCCCCTGCCCTTGCCAGAAACGCAGGCGATGGAGACGGCCACGACGTCGCTCCTGATGCGATGGTTCAGCCCTCCCCCAGGGGCGGCGCACAGTGTAAAGGGGCGTCCGGCGGGCGCATCGCCGCCGGCCGGGGGCGCCGGGCTGGCCGGCGCGCCCCACCAGTTTCGGTCAGAGCCGAGGACCGGCCACCCGGGGCTCGACGGTGGTCCAGATGGCGTTCAGCCTGCGCTGCGTGGACATCACGTGCCAGATGAGGCCCAGAAAGGGAATCCCCAGTACGGCAAGGCGAGCAACCGGGCGAATCTGGTGATCATGCTCGATGCCCACCCGGTCCTCGAGGCCGCGAATCCGCTCCAGGCTCATCACCGTCGCCACCAGCGAGAGTGGGAACAAGAGGATGAGATCTGAGACGACGAGCACGGCGGGAAGGAGTGCCCATGCCACAGTCGTGCTCACCCCGGAGACGGGATGGTGGAACTGCTGGAGCCCGAGGAGCGCGGCGCCGGTCAAGGTCGCCGCGAAGGCCGCCCACCACGGCATGAAGATAGCGAGCGCCGAGGCGCCGGGGGCGACGTCGATCCGGGCGTCGAAATCCGACGCCTCACGGTTGATGCGGCGATGCCAGGCGACGGCGTAGCCACCGAGAGTGATAACGCAGAGTGCGAAGACCAGGAGCGGATGGCGGCGCCGCCCGACCGGGCCGAGTGAGGGCACGGTGAGGAAGTGCGCTGGCGTTCTCGGCCGTGCATAGCTCCACCGCGGCATCGGCGCAGTCTCGTCTCCTGCTTCCACCTCGGGTGCCGTCTCCACGTGGCCGACAACCTCGAGGGCCGGCTCATCCCCGGTGAGGACATCGGCGCCCGAAGGTGTACCGCCGATGGCCGCTGTCGGCGGCGGCGGCGGCGCCACGGCGATGGCGCCCCCGGCATCCTCGGGGTGTTCCAGCGCCGACGCGGCGGTTGCGGTGTCGTTCCTCTCGTTTTCCTGGGGCATCTCGAGCTGATCCATGTGCTCCCTCCTGGTGTGACGTGGGGTGGATGTGGGGAGTGGCTCCGGGTACTGGATTCGAACCAGTGACCTTGCGGTTAACAGCCGCCTGCTCTACCACTAAGCTAACCCGGATTGTGCGCCCGCCTAAGCGTTCAGGCAAGCGAACGGACCGAATTATAGAGGCGAGTGCCCGCGCGCGCTCCCGTTTTCACCCGAACGCGTCGACACCTCATCGGCGTTGACTATTCGAGGTAGTCCTTCAGCTTCTTGCTGCGCGACGGATGACGCAGCTTGCGGAGCGCCTTGGCCTCGATCTGACGGATGCGCTCGCGAGTGACACCGAAACGCTTGCCGACCTCCTCGAGCGTGCGCTGATGACCGTCGATGAGTCCGAACCGCAGTTGCAGAACACGCCGCTCTCGCGGCGTCAGGGTGTCGAGGATGTCCTCAACCTCGGTGCGGAGCATGGTCAGCGAGGCCGCCTCGCTGGGCGCGGTGGCCTCCTTGTCTTCCACGAAGTCGCCGAGATGGGAGTCCTCCTCCTCGCCGATCGGCGTCTCCAGAGAGACGGGATCCTGCGAGACCTTGGTGATCTCCCGGACCTTCTCTGGAGTGATCCCCATCTCTTCGGCGATCTCCTCGTCGGTGGGTTCGCGGCCCAACTCCTGGAGGAGCCGGCGCGACACGCGGACGAGCTTGTTGATGGTCTCGACCATGTGGACAGGGATGCGAATGGTGCGCGCCTGATCAGCGATGGCACGGGTGATCGCCTGACGAATCCACCAGGTCGCGTACGTTGAGAACTTGAAACCCTTCTGGTAGTCGAACTTCTCAACAGCGCGGATCAGGCCCATGTTCCCTTCCTGGATCAGATCCAGGAAAGACATGCCGCGGCCGATGTACTTCTTGGCAATGCTGACCACAAGTCGGAGGTTGGCTTCGGTCAGCGCGTTCTTGGCATCATCGTCGCCCTGCTCGATGAGCTTCGCGTACTCCACCTCCTGTTCGGCACGCAGCAAAGCGACGCGGCCGATCTCCTTGAGGTACATGCGTACCGGATCGTCGAGGGACACCGAGTCCATGGCCTCGGCGGTGGCGATGACATCGTCATCGTCCTCGACCGCCTCAAAGTCCTTGTCCCCGTCAGTGACCTCGATGCCCATGTCACGGAAAACCGCGAAGATCCGCTCCAGGAGGTCGATCTCGGCGTCGATTTCAGGGAACGCCGTGAGAATGTCGTCGGGGGTGAGATAGCCGTGATCCTTGCCTTTGACAATGAGCACCTCGGCGGCGACCACGAGGGCATCAGGGGCCTGGTTGGCAACCATGCCTCCCCGCGCCGGAGGCTTGCCCCCCCCATCTCCAGGAGTGCGTCGGGGCGGCTCGGCAGGTGCCGGTCGGGATGGGGCGGACGGAGGGCTCACCGTCGCCACCGCGGCCCCTGTTCCGCTTGCCGGGGCCGGACTGGACGCTGCGGTCCAGGCGGGCTGCCGGGGTGAGGCCGAGGCCGCCGACGCAACCGCGGCGAGAGGTCCCTTGGGCGCAGCGGCGCCGCTTCCGGGGGGAGAACCGTTGGTCGGCGGCTTCGCTGCGGCCGCAACGCGCGAGGCCGGCCCGGTGCGCGGCGCCCGCTGGCTGGGGGCCACCTTGGGCGCGACTGCCCGGGGGGGCGTGGCCTGACGAGGAGCCTTCTTCGCCGTCTTGAGGGCAGGCTTGACCGGCGACTGACCTGCGGCCCGATTCGCGGTCTTGGGCGCCGCTTTGGCCTGCTTGGCGGCGGCCTTGGTCGCCTGCGCTGGTGGCGCGGCCTTGGCAGTCTTGCGGCTTTTCAGGGTCCCACCCGGGGTGGCTTTCACCTTGGCCGCAGGCTTCTTGGCCACAAACTTCGCGACCCGGGCGCCGACGCTCTTAGCCCCCGGCTTCACTGGCGCCTTTGCACTGGCTTTGGTGGGTTTGGCGGAACCCCGTCCGGCGATCGCCTGGGCCGCCTTCTTGGCCACCCCGGCGACGCGTCCTGCGGCGCTTTTCGGCGCCATCTTCGTCGTCGGCTTGGCCGCCGCCTTCGGCTTGACTGCTGGCCGTCCCGCGCTCTTGGCGGCTTGTTTCTTCGCCGTAACCGCGCGTTGTGCCGACCCCTTCGCCTTTGTCGCCATCAGTCGTTCACTCCCGGAAATCGCATGACCGTCCGAACTGCACCTGCCAGTTCATGCGGCGGACGGCCGCATACGCCCCTCCCCCCTCAGCGTACCAACGCCGCAGGCCCGCCGGTTCGCTCATGGGATCAAGGACTCGGGACCCGCTGTCGCAGCCGCCCTTCCTGAGCCGCCAACTCAGAGACCCGAGCGGCGCACACGGCCACCTCTTCCTCCCGCCCTGCGGCGCGCGCGGCGCGGAGTTCATCGCGGGCATCGTCGGCGGCGCTGCGGACGGCCGCAATGCGCACCCGCGCGACACAATCATTGATGGCGCGACGGAGCGATTCCTCTGCTGCGGCGGGGTCGAATTCGGGGACTCTGCGGAAGAGCAAACGGGCCGCCAGTGCTCGCTCGGGCCCGGTGAGGGAATGGAGGGGAAAACCCAGGCCCGGGGGCACCCCTGCGCCAACCTCGACCAGCCGGCGAATTGACGGATGGGTAAGTTCAGAGAGGCCCAAACCGACCTCATCGACGAGGACACGCGCCAGAGGCGGCCGCTGCACGACATACGTCCCGATGTACTCCTCCCACGGCGGTGGAGGATGCCCAACAACTGGATCCGCCAAACCGCTGCCGGTCGCGGGGTCGGGCCCTCCGGGACGCTCTGGCGCGGTGAAGCTTGGGGCGCGGCGGCGGCCGGCGGCGGCAGCGCCCACGTCGGCGGCGAGCGCTGCCGGAGTGAGCAGAAGCCGCTGAGCCACATCTTGGACGTAGAGGTCACGGGTGGTCGCCTCAGGGATGCGTGCGAGTAGGCTCACCGCGCGTTCCGCGGCGGAGCGTCGCTTCTCAATGGAGTCGGGGCGCCCCACAGCTCGATCCAAGAGCACCTGCCACTCCGGGGGCGCGGTGGCGATGACGGCGGCGAATCCGGCGGGATCCCCGCGAACGAGTTCGTCAGGGTCCTTGATGCCGTCGGGAAGCACCGCGATCCTGGCCGGGAGGCCCTCGGCGGCGCAGAGGTCAACGGCGCGGGACGCCGCCTGCTGGCCGGCGGGGTCGGCGTCGAAGCAGAGGACAACGCTGTCGGCGTGCCGCTTGAGAGTCCGCACCTGCTCCCGGGAGAGCGCTGTGCCGCTGGACGCCACGACATTCTCGACTCCCGCGGTGTGGGCACCAACAACGTCGAAGTAGCCCTCGACCACGACGCAGTAATGCTCACTGTGTACGCTCGTCTTGGCCAGATCCAACCCAAACAGCGCCGCAGACTTGTGATATAGCGGCGTCTCCGGCGTGTTCAGGTATTTCGGCACCGCGCCGCTGAGAGCCCGGCCACCGAAGCCCAGCACCTGTCCCCGCTCGTCGCGGATTGGAAAGAGGAACCGATGACGGAAGCGGTCGCGAGGGCCGCCCCCCCCAGCATGGGCGAGACCGGCGTCGACGAGCTCGCCGGAAGTGGCGCCGTGCTTGAGCAGATAGTTGGCCAGAGCATCGCCGCGCTCACCGCCGGCGGGGGCGAAGCCGACACCGAAGCGCCGGGCCAGCGCAGCATCGACGCCGCGTTGGGCGAGCAGCTCCCGCCCCGCTTCACCAGCCGGAAGTTGCCAGAGAACGTGCTCGTAAAACCGCGCCGCCCCGAGGTTGAGCTCCATGGCCCGCTTGCGACGTCGCCCTGTGCCCCGATCCGCGGAGCCGGTGCTGCGCTCGAGTTCCACGCCCGCCCGGGTGGCGAGCAGTTCGAGCGCCTGTTTGAAGTCGGTGCGCTCGATTCGCTCGACGAAGTCGAAGACATCACCGCCCTCCTGGCAGCCGAAGCAGTACCAGGCCTGGCGCTCCTGGGAGACGTGGAAGGAGGGTGATTTCTCGGCGTGAAAAGGGCAGAGGCCCTTATGCTCCCGGCCGGCACGCTGCAGGGAAACATAGGAGCCGACAACCTCGACGACGTCGAGGCGCGACTTGATTTCGGCGACCGCGTCGCCGCTCACCGATCAGCGCCGAAAGAGCCAGCCGCGCTTCTTGGGCAGGGCGGTGCGCAACTGGTCGATCTGCCGCTGGTTCTCGGCGAGCTCCCGCTCACGATCCGCCAGGGCGCGTCCCTTTTCGGCGAGGTGGCGCTCCTGCTCTGCCTGGACCGCGGCGTGTTCGATACGCACGGCCCGCAACTCCATCTGCAGCTGCTTGGCGAGATTCTGTCGGGCAAGCAGCTCGCCCTCGAAGCGCTGCCTCTGCTCTGCGTAGATGCGCTGCTCGAGGGTGCGCTCCCAGCGATCGAGGAGACCACCAACGATCTCCCGGGCGTCCAGACTCATTGCCGCCACCTCTCGGCGAGGGCCGGCGTCGCCATAGCCGTCGAAGAGCGTTAGCGTGGGTGCGGCGGATGAGGGGGTGGGGGGCGGCACTGCTCGATCGACAGGCTCGAACTCGAGGTCGGAGGCGAGAGGAGGGCCGTCGTCGGCGGGCCCCGGGGAGCCGGTTGTACCACTCGCCTCATGATCCGGCAGCGGGCTCGGCTCGAGGTCACTCTCCACGCCAAGGTCACTCAGCCGGATGCTGTAGCGCACGCCATCGGGACCGGTCTCTCTGTGGGCGGCCACGTCGCCGGCCTCGACCCGCTGGAGCAGCACCCCAAGCGAAACACCGAGCCGGCGAGCGACCTCCTCGACGGGCAACAGGGGATCCGCGTCAGCGGTGCCACTCGGAGGTGTCAGGGGGCCGGTCATGCAGCGTACAAGCGTAGGGGATTCGGGTCTCGCTGCGCATCAGCGGCCAACCACCTCGATGTTGTATCGAGAGTTGTCGGTGAGCAGAGTGAGGGAGCCACCCGTACCCATGATCACCGCTCTGACGGGGGACGTTGCGAAGACCTCGGGCGCATCCTCGTGCTCGACGACGGTGCGGCGCACGGAGTACGGCTGACCCGGAGCTGGGGGAAGGAGTTCATCACCTTCGACGACATGGTCGTCATCGAGCATGACGGGCCGCCCCTCGCGGGTTCCCACCTTGCGAATACGCACATGTTCGGCCATCCCGCCGAGGATAGCGTGCCGCACCACGCTACCCGTCGGCAACGGCTCTCTCTCTCTCCCTGCTCCTATACTCAGTGCGACCATGATGGAGGTGCCCCCGCCCGCCCGGGAGATCGATGCCGTCATGGCGTCGCTCCGAGCCGATGCCAGCGACATCACGGTATTTTTTCAGGTCCTCAGCGCCAAGCTTCAGGCAGCGATTCCTGAATCCGTCGAGCTGGAACGAACCAAGGGCATCTTCAAGCGACGGCGGAATCGCCCGGTCCGCCGGATCGTTATCCATGCCGGCGATGATCTCTTCGAAGCTGAAATGCACCAGGGGACGGTGACGTGCCGCCAGAACCACATCGTCCACGGGATCGGCGGCGGTATGCCGTTCTCCAAGGAACTCAGCTTCGACGAGTGGCTTCGAGGACTGTTCGAGCACCTTGCCCAACGCGCCCAAACCAACGCCGCAGTGAGCACCGCGCTCCGCTCGCTGGTCACCTAGTGGTGACCGCACCACTAGATCCCGGGCCTGAGTTCTAGGCGGGCCTCGTTGCCGGCTCCAACCAGTTCTCCTGTTGCAACATCGCAGTGACGTCCGCGAGAGGCATGTCGTCGCCGGGGAGGATGATCTCGCTGGCCGACAGATCTCCGTGGGGAAGCGCCTGTCCCTTGCTCTTGACGAAGCGCAGAACATCGTTCAGAGCCGCGTGGTAGGCGGCATCATCGTTGGCCCGAACCGCCGCAACCAGCCGATGATCAAAGTCGTCCAAGTTGTGACGCAGGCCTGCCTCGAGACGGTACTGCTCGTCACCCTGAATGCGGACCACGATCCCCGCAGCCCCAAGCTGCGGAGGGGGCGCTGTCGCGGCTGCAGCCAAACCCATCGAGGATTTCATCGCCGCCAACTTGGCCTGGACGTTAGTCTCTACAACCGTCGCGGTGATCTGATCCTCCATCGCCGAACCACCGCCGGAGATCAGCGGGGTGTCGAGACTACCGCTGTCGAGCAGCGAATCGACAGCATCGGCGTGAGCTTGGGTCCGGGCAATCTTGTCCTGCGCCCGCTGCATCATCATCGCGGCATCACTGGTGTGCTCACCGATGCCCGCGAGGGTATCGCCGGCAGAGCCCGTGGCCTTGGAGGCCTCGTAGGACGCCTTCAGGGATTCCCGCTGGGAGCCGAACGCCTGGACCTTAGCCGCGTACTTCTGGGTGGCCTGTTGGAGCTTGCCGACCTGGCTCCGCACCGTCTGGATCTGCGGATCCAGCTCGCTGCGCTGCTGCGTGACAACCTCAGCCTGGGTGAGGGCCTGCGTTGCCAGGTCCTCCTTGCCCGTCTGCATCGCCTGCTTGGCGGCCTCGTTCAGCTTGGTGACCCGACTATCGAGTTCGGTCGCTTGATTCTCCAGGCGCTTCTGACCGGTGGTGGCCTCGACCAGGGCGACGCGCAGCTTCTGCTGCTGCTCGAGGAGCTGCTGATACGAGAGATCTATTGCCTGAGAGGGATCCTCGAGCTTGTCGACCGCAGCATTGGCCCTCTGCTGGAACACTTGACTGAAGCGCCGGAACACGCTCATGGGCTTCTCCTTGCCTGAGGCCGCAACGGCGGGCGGCCGAGTTGGATTCTAGGTGAAGGTCCTTCACCGCAGTCGAGACACATGCGCTCTCTCCTCCGAGCCACCTGTTTAGCGGTCGCGCTCCCGACTGACGAGGCGTGCATGGGCCGCGGCGAGGCGCGCCACCGGCACCCGATACGGTGAGCAGGAGACGTAGTCCAGATCCAGGTCTTCGCAGAAAGCGATGGAGTCGGGGTCGCCACCATGCTCCCCGCAGATGCCAATCTTGAGCCCGGGCCTTGTTTTCCGGCCCTCCTCCACCGCCAACCGCATGAGCCGTCCGACGCCGCCCCGGTCGATGGTCTCGAAGGGGTTGTGAGGAAGGATCTTCTCCTCGACATAGCGCAGCAGGAACTTACCTTCGGCATCATCCCGCGAGTAGCCGAATGTCGTCTGGGTGAGGTCATTGGTGCCGAAGGAGAAGAACTCAGCGTCCTCGGCGATCTCTCCAGCGGTGAGCGCTGCCCGGGGGATCTCGATCATGGTGCCGAACTTGTAGTTCACTTTCACTCGGGATGCCGCGAGGACGGAGTCGGCGGTGCGCTGCAGGTACTCTCGGGTGCGTCGCAGTTCGGCAAGAGTACCGACCAGGGGGATCATGATTTCGGGGCGGGCGTCGACCTTCTCCCTCTTCAGCTGCACGGCGGCTTCCAGGATCGCGCGCACCTGCATCTCGATGATCTCGGGGAACATCAGACCGAGGCGACAGCCACGCAGACCCAGCATGGGATTCTGCTCGTGCAGGTTGCGCACCGCTGCCAGCAGGTCGGCACGCTCCTTCCAGTTCTTCTCAGGTTCACCCTTGGCCTGCGCTGTCGTCACCTCGACGAGGAGGTCCTCCAGTGAGGGCAGGAACTCGTGCAGGGGCGGATCAATGAGCCGGATCACCACCGGCAGGCCCTTCATCGCTTTCAGGATTCCGTAGAAATCCTTGCGCTGGACGGGGAGCAATTTGGCGAGATGCTTGCGACGGTCGGCTTCGTTCTCGGCGAGGATCATCTGCTGCACGATGGGCAGGCGCTCCTGCTCCATGAACATGTGCTCCGTCCGGCACAGCCCGATCCCCTGAGCGCCGAAACTGCGGGCCAATTCAGCGTCTCGCGGATAGTCGCCGTTGCCCCAGACCTGGAGGCGACGGAATCCATCGGCCCAACGCAGCAGTTCCTCGAGCTGGCGGGAGATCTCCGGCTGGATCATCGGCACTCGGCCAGCAATGATGTTCCCCGTCGACCCGTCGATGGTGAACTCCTCACCCTCCTTGACGACACGGTCCTGGGCGGTGAACTGGCGCTTGGCAAGATCGACCTTGAGCGACTCGGCGCCAGCGACACAGGGCTTGCCCATGCCGCGCGCGACCACGGCCGCGTGGGACGTCCTGCCTCCTCGCGAAGTGAGCACGCCCTCCGCGGCGATCATGCCGTGGACGTCATCCGGGTTGGTCTCGACGCGCACCAGGATGACCTTCTCCCCCGCCTTGGCCTGGGTCTCGGCGCGGTCGGCGTTGAAGACCGCCTTGCCGTACGCCGCGCCCGGAGATGCGGCCAACCCTGTCGCCAACACGTCGACACGGGCCTGGGGATCGATGCGGGTGTGAAGCAGCTGATCGACCTGCATCGGCTCCACCCGCAGGACCGCCTCCTCGCGGCTGATGAGACGCTCCCGCACCATGTCCACAGCGATTTTCACCGCGGCTTCGGCGGTGCGCTTGCCGCTGCGGGTCTGCAGCATGTAGAGCTTGCCGCGCTCAATGGTGAACTCCAGGTCCTGGATATCGCGGTAGTGCTTTTCCAGACGCTTGGCGATCTGGTCGAACTGCCGGTATACCGCGGGCATCTCCTTGCCCATCGCGGCGATCGGTTTGGGCGTGCGGATGCCAGCGACGACATCCTCGCCCTGGGCGTTGGTGAGGTACTCGCCAAAGAGCAGCTTCTGACCGGTGTTGGGATCACGGGTGAAGGCGACCCCGGTACCGGAATCATCACCCATGTTCCCGAAGACCATCGACTGCACGTTGACCGCGGTGCCGAGGTCGTGAGGGATCTTGTTGAAGTTGCGGTAGTCCGTCGCCCGCTTGTTGTTCCAGGAACTGAACACGGCCCCGATGGCCGCGCGCAGTTGCTCAACGGGCTCCTCGGGGAACTCCCGTCCCCGCGCGTTCTTGCGCACGATGGTGTGGTACGTGTCGATGAGTTCACGCAGCGCGGCGGGCTTCAGATCAGCATCGGTCGCCGCCCGATCCTTGGTCTTCGCCTCCTCAATCGCGTGCTCGAACAGGTCGCCATCCACCCCGAGGACAATCTTGCTGAAGAGTTGGATGAAACGGCGATGGGCGTCGAGGGCGAAGCGCTCGTCGCCGGTGAGGGCGGCGATCCCAGCGCGGGTCTGCTCGTTGAGCCCGAGGTTGAGAACGGTATCCATCATTCCCGGCATGGAGAACTTGGCGCCGCTGCGCACGCTGACCAGCAGGGGGTTGCGGGGATCTCCGAACTTCTTGCCGGCCTTGACCTCAACATGCCGGAGAGCGGTGAGCACCTGCTCCCACATGCCGTCAGGGAAGCGCTCTCCGCGGCCGTAGTACGCATTGCAGGCCTCGGTGGTAATGGTGAAGCCGGGCGGCACCGGCAGCCCCGCCCGCGTCATCTCGGCAACGCCCGCACCCTTGCCTCCGAGGAGGTCACGCAGATGAGAACCACCCTCCTCGAAGCGCCACACCCACTTGCCGACACGTCCCCGCCGGATCGCCGGTTTCGCCGGACCGGAGGAGGTGGCGGAGCGCTGGGCGGCGGATGTCGTCGCGCCGCGCTTGGCTCCGGCGGCACGCTGAGCGGGCTTCTTCCTCGTGGTCACTGCCATGTCGGGGACTCTTCCTCGTTACACGATGTGGTCGTTGGAGCGACGCGAGGGTAGCACCGCGACACGCCAATCCCGGCAAGCCCGTCCGCCACCTTTGACAGTTGCACTATCACCTTTTTATGATGCAGCCTGAACTGAAAAATCAGGAGATACCGTCATGGCTGACGTCCCCGCCACCGTCGCGATCGCGGCCTTCCACGATCGCCCCACCGCCCAGCGCGCCGTGGAAGATCTTGAGAAGCACGGCTTCGACCACAAGCAGATCGGTTTGATCACGCCCGCTCCGGACAGGGAGGGCGTGAAGAAGGGTTCTGACGTCGTCGGCCGCAATCACGCCGTGGGAGCGGCCGCGGGCGTCGGCAGCGGTGCCGTGGTCGGAGGCCTCGTGGGCGCCGCCGCGGCGATCCTCATCCCCGGGATCGGCCTCGCGGTCGTCGCCGGTGCACTCGCCGGGCTGGCAACCGGCGCCATCGCGGGCGGACTCCTTGGGGCCCTCACCGGCATGGGCGTGCCCAAGCACGACGCAGAGTTCTACTCGAAGCAGTTCGAGGCCGGCCACAGCCTGGTGACGGTGGCCACCGCCGACCGCGTTGGGGAGGCGAGGGAGATCCTTCGCCGCAACGGCGGCTACGAGAACGACGAGCCTGGAGGCAGTGAGATCGCCGGCTCGCCTCCGGCGGCAACCGCCGACACCGGCCCCGCCCATCCGGCAACAACGGCCACGCCCCCTCCGCCTCCCCCGCCGCCCGCCTGAGCGCATCCGTTGCCCAACTGGTCGCGTAGGTCATGCTGAGAGCGGTAATCACGCCGCTCTCAGCGAGGATCTCCCATGACAGACAGCAGAGCCACCGCCACGTTCGCCGCCGGCTGCTTCTGGGGCGTGGAATCGACCTTCCGTGAGGTTCCCGGGGTGGTCGCGACCGCCGTCGGTTACATCGGCGGCTACACGGAGAACCCCTCCTACCGGCAGGTCTGCGGTCACAAGACCGGTCACGCCGAGGCCGTACAGGTCACCTTCGACCCGAGCGCCGTCAGCTACGAGAGGCTCATCGCGACGTTCTTCACCAGCCACGACCCCACCCAGTTGAACCGCCAGGGACCTGACCTGGGGGACCAGTACCGCAGCGAGATCTTCGTCCACGACGACGAGCAGCGCGCCGTGGCCGAGCGCGTGATGCAGCGGCTCGAGGACGAGAAGCACTTCCGCCGTCCCATCGTCACCGCGATAACTCCGGCTGGGCAATTCTGGATGGCCGAGGAGTATCACCAGCAGTACTTCGAGAAGCGTGGAATCGCGCCAGCCTGCCACATCCCCACCGGCTGAGGGCCGAGGCTTGGCTCATACCAGTACATGCGCCGGGCCGCCCCTCTGGTTTACATCGACCACAGATTGGGTCGGATCGGTGCGGATCTCGCAGCGGGCGGGTTGCGGACCCCCGGGCGATAGGTCTGACCAGCCGCACCGCTAGACTTCGGCCCTTGATGTCAGCTGTCAGCCCACCCGAAACCAACCTCATCGATCGCCTTCTCTCGCTCTGTAAGCAGCGCGGCTTCTTTTACCCGTCGAGCGAGATCTACGGCGGCATCAACGCCCTCTACGACTACGGTCCCCTGGGCACGCGGCTGCGTCGCAACATCCGCGCCGCCTGGTGGCGGACGATGATCGACGAGCGCGACGACATCGAGCCGATCGAGACGTCGATCATCATGAATCCCCAGGTTTGGGTGGCGAGTGGTCACGTCGGCGGATTCACTGATCCGCTCGTCGACTGCACCGGGAAGTGCCGCAAGCGCTGGCGCGAGGATCATCTCCCTGCGGAGCGGGTGACCCGCGGTAAGCCCGAGGATGCCGCAGGGTGCCCCGAGTGTGGCGGAGAAATGACCGCGCCGCGGCAGTTCAACCTCATGTTTCGCACCTCGCTCGGTCCGGTCGAGGAGAGTTCGGCACAGGTCTACCTCCGGCCCGAAACCGCCCAGGGCATGTTCGTGGATTTCCAGAATGTCCTCAGCAGCACGCGGCGTCGGCTCCCCTTTGGCATTGCCCAGAACGGCAAGTCGTTCCGCAACGAGATCTCGCCGGGGAACTCGATCTTCCGCACCCGCGAGTTCGAGCAGATGGAGATGGAATACTTCTGCGAACCGGGCAGCGACGATGACTGGTATGAGTACTGGCGCAACGAGCGATTCCGCTGGTACATCGAGGATCTCGGAGTCCGGCGCGACAGATTGCGACTCCGCCCCCACGAGAAGGACGAGTTGGCTCACTACGCCAAGGGCGCCAGCGACGTGGAATATCACTACCCGTTCGGGTGGGGCGAGCTCGAAGGCATCGCCAACCGCACCGATTTCGACCTCAAGGCTCACCAGACCCACAGTGGCAAGGACCTCACGTACTTCGACCAGGCGACGGGCAGCCGCTTCATTCCCTACGTCATCGAACCCGCCGTCGGTGTCGACCGGATCATGCTGACGTTGCTCATCGACGCCTACGACGAGGAGGAGGTCCGCGACGAGCAGCGAACCGTGCTGCGCCTCCATCCCGACCTCGCGCCCGTACAGGTGGCGGTGCTTCCCCTCTCCAAGAAAGAGGAGCTCACCACGCCTGCCCGTCAACTGGAGCACCGCCTGCGTGGCAGATTCTCGACAACCTATGACGAAACTCAGGCGATCGGCAGACGCTATCGTCGCCAGGACGAGATCGGCACGCCGTTGGTTATCACCGTCGACTTCGACACGCTCACCGACAATGCAGTGACGATTCGTGAGCGCGACGGCATGACGCAGGTCCGGGTCCCCATCGAGGGAGTCGAGGGCGCCCTGGACGAGCAACTCGTTGAATTTCGCAGGCGAACGGCGGTGCGGGCCAACGCGCAGAGCTAAGGCTCAGGGGTAGGCGCCGCCTCCACCGCTCGTCGTGGGCGCTGCCGGCTGGACTGGCTGCGCCTCTGACTCGTGGCCCCCGGGAGGGGCCGCGGGCGCGTCCGAATCGGCCTCGACGAGGTGGAGCCGAGCGCGTTGGGATTCCGTCACTGCAACCATTCTCTACGTCCGGGAGTGACACCGCGGCGCGAGGACGGTCCCCATCCGATAGGGTTGCCGCATGCATGAGGTGCGTCTCGCCTTTCTCGCCGCCGCCGGAGCGGCCCGTCCCATCCTCGGTCTACCCGAGGTGCTCGAGCGTTGGGAGGAGCCGTCGGCACTCGCCAGGATGAGCATCGGTGCTCTGGCGGCACACCTGGCCCGCGCCGTCTCCACCGTCGAGACCTACCTCGACAAGAACGTCCGTCATAGCGGCGAGGAGCCGATGTCTGCGGCCGGTTACTATGCGGCAGTCGTTTCCCGGGGTGGGTCCGATCTTGACAGCGAGGCGAACGTCGCGGTCCGCGAGCGAGCCGACAAGGCAGCGACTGGCGGTGGGCGGTCCGTCCTCGAGGGTTTCGAGAAGTCGCTCACCCATCTCCGGGGTCGTCTCGGCGCAGAGCCGGACGATCGCCTCGTTGAGGTCTATGGCAACTACGTGCTCCCGCTCGACGAGTACCTCACCACCCGCGTCATCGAGCTCACCCTGCACACCGATGACCTCTGCGTCAGTGTTGGCCACGCCACCCCGACGCTGCCCGGCGTGGAGGCGACAATTGCCACTCTGGTCGCTGTCGCGGAGATCCGCCACGGTGAGGTCGCCGTGCTCCGCGCCCTGGCGCGGCGTGAGCGTGACGACGAGAAGGCTCTGCGGGTTCTCTGATCAGTCCTCGACCCGCTCGCTCGCCGAGTGCTCGATTCCCTTGCGGTCGGTGCGGCCGCCGGCTCCGGGCGCCGAGCGCACCGTCCAGAAGTCCGCGGCAAGGCCGGGATCGAGGAGATAGGCGTAAGGAATGTGGCCATACCCGTCGTCCCCCCAGTCGGAGCCCCAACTGTTGCGGAAGATGAAGGAGGCCTGATGATTATCGTAGCCGACGCAGGCGACAGCGTGGCCACCGAGCATGCTATCGCCCGGCTGAGGGAGGGGGACTCGACCGCTGCTTTGGACCGCTTCGCTCTCCATGCTGGCGAACACGCTGAAGCCGAAGACGAAGGGAAAGCCCTCCACCAGGCAGGTGCGCAACTGGGTGAGCACCTGCCCGAGCCGCATGTAGTTGTTGACTCGATCTCGCAGCGCCTCTCGGTAGATTGCTGCGGGGGGGGCGGCCGCGAACCGGGTCACGTCGTAGGGCCAGTCGGCTTCGGGGCAGACCCCGACTTTGGCGACAACCTTGATGCCGTCTCGCAATTGGGCTCCCGAGTCGCTCTCGACGGTCCCCTCCAGCCGGCGCTCGTTGTAGTAGATGAAGAGCCGCGACGGCGTCCACGTGACCTGCTGCAGGGCGCGGATCTCGTCGTACTCGATGACCCCAGCGAGAGCGTTGGCGGTACAGGAGCCAAGGTCGCCCTGGTCGTACACGGGTGGGCAGTGGGGCCGCAGGTCGACACGCTCGGGCAGCGGGCCCATGGTCGCCAGCCGCGGTGCGTAGTGCATGTCGCGGTGGTCAGGGAGATCGCGGATCCAGCCGTATCGAGCGGTTGTCATGAGCCCGACATTGTGCCCCGCAGTGACGCCGCCGCGCCAGCGAGGCTCGTGCGTCGCTATTGGGACAGGACCGGCAGACCAGGGTCTGCCGCTGTTCGGCAGTGCTGTTCGTCGAGGATCCTCGGCGAGCGGCTTTCATACAGCACGCGCGCCCCCCCAATCCCTCCCGCGTACTGAGCCATTCGCGGGTGAATTCAAACCCGCGGTGCCTCCAAGGCACGGAGCACCGCCCAGGAGCGTAGCCGGCGATCGAGATGCTGCTCCAACTCGCGCTCGGCGATCACCTCGAGAGTTGTCAGGGTAGCCGCATCAAGACGCAGCCGGGCCCAGGTCTCTGCATCTGCGGCAGCCGCAACCCGCAGGACCTTGATGACCCGGACCGAACAGGTGATAGCACCGAGGTCGGCGCGCAGGCAGCGCGGACAGAGCAGGCCGCCGCCACCGGCGCTGAAGCCGGTCTCGACCGCATTGAGGTCTTCCCCGCAGGTGGCGCAGGCCCGAAGTTGGGGCGCATATCCAAGCCGATCGATCATGCGCTGCACGAACCACACGAGCCCGGTGCGAGGATCGCGCGCGGGGTTGCCGCTTGCCACGAGCGCAGCGGCAACGAGGTCGAAGATCTCGGGATCGGGATGATGGGACTCCAGTACCCGGTCGGTGAGTTCGACGATCACCGCGGCGCACGCGGCACGCTGGGGTTTGCGGCCATCGACCTGGGCGATGACCTCCGCCTGGGTGAGTACGAGGAGTTCACCTCGGCCCCGGGCGAGGTGCATGCGGCTGACGCTGAAAAGATCGGTGAAGGCGGCGAGTCGGCTGTTCGCCTTGCGCACCCCCCGGGCAATGACGCCAACCTTGCCGTGCTCACGGGTGAGGACGGTGAGGATCCGGTCGCAATCAGCGTAGTCGATGCGGCGCAAGACAATGCCCTCGTCGGTGAAGCTCCTCACCAGACCGCCCGCGATCAGCCGCCGTGGCCCATTGACCCCGGCTCGCCGCTGCCAGCGCCATTGCGCCCATCGCGCTCGGTGAGGAACGGTGTGGGGCTGGCGATCCGCACCGCCTTGATGCTCTGTCGCCGCATGGCGTCGACGGTGATCGTCACCCCGCCCACGCGGATGGTGGCACCCGCCTTGGGAATGTCGCCTAAGCGTTCGTAGACGAAGCCGCCGATGGAATCCGACTCCGACTTGCCCATGTCAAGGTGGAGCAACTCGCGCACGTCATCGAGGGGGAAGCGCGCGTTCATCAGCACCTCGGTGTCGGACAGGAACTGCACGTCCTCCTGCTCGGCAGCGTCGTACTCGTCGCGGATGGGGCCAACGATCTCCTCGATGAGATCCTCGAAGGTCACGATGCCCCCAGTGCCCCCGTGTTCATCCAGAACGATGGCGATGTGCACCTTCTTCTCCTGCATCTCATGGAGGAGTTCGCCGACATGCTTGCTCTCCACGGTGTAGTAGGGCTCTCGGGCGATCGCCCGCAGCGGCCTGGTGTCATCGCTGCGAATGCCCTGGCGGAGCAGATCCTTGGCATAGATGACGCCCACCACATTGTCAATGCTGCCCTCGTAGATGGGGATGCGTGAGTGGCCATACTCGATGACGAGGTTGATGAGATCGGCGATGGAGTCATCGGCATCGATGCCGATGACGTCGACACGCGGAACCACGATCTCTCGCACTGACTTGTCAGTCATCTCCAGTATGCCGTGGATCATCTGGCGCTCCTCCTGCTCGACCACGCCTTCTTGCTCCCCCATGAAGAGCAGGAGCTTGAGTTCCTCCTCGGTGACGTATGGCCCGCGCACGCCGCCTCCCCGGGTGGCGATACGCAGCAGCAGCGTGGTGAAGAGAGTGAGCCCCCCGACCAGGGGGCGCAGAGTCTTGGTGAGCAGCTGCACGGGGGCGGCCAGGGGGAGCGCAAGGCGCTCGTTGAAACGCAGGGCCAGGGACTTGGGTGCGATTTCGCAGAAGACGAGCACCACGACCGAGAGTGCGATTGTTCCCACCACCTCGGGGATCTGCTGGTACCTCTCCAAGATGATGAGCGCCGACACGGTGGAGGCGACGATAACCGCGACCGTGTTGACGCTGAGAATCGTCGAGAGATAGGCGTTGGGGTCATTGTGCAGTTGCACCACCCGGATCGCCCGGCGGTCGCCGTCGGCGGCCATGGAGCGCATGCGCAGCCGCGACACTGAGGTCAGCGCCGTCTCCGCGGCCGCGGCGAACGCGGCGAGAACGAGCGATGCCGTCAGCAGTACCCAGAGCCCGGTCATGCCAGGTTCCGTCGCATGGGATGCGCGCGCCGCTGCGGCGTTGAGCTGCTCATCGGAAGAGTTCGCTGACGCTGCGACCCTCGTGGACGCGCACGATGGCCTCAGCAATCAGCGGCGCGACGGAGAGCATCCGCAACTTGGGGTGATCGTCGAAGGATCGGCGTCCATCGGCGAGAGGAATGGTGTCCGTGATACAGATCTCGTCGATCGGCGCGTCGTGCAGTCGGGCCAGCGCGCCCTCGGTGAAGACGCCGTGAGTGCTGACCACGTCCACCCCGATTGCCCCCTTGCTGCGCAGAGCCACGGCGGCGTTGGCGAGGGTGGAGCCGGTGGAGATGAGGTCGTCGACGATGACGCAGTGAGTGTTGGCGACATCACCAATGACGTGGACGACCTCGGTGACATCGTCACGGGGTCGCCGCTTGTCAATGATGGCGATGGGGGCGTCGAGGAGGCGCGCCAGACGCCGGGCCCGGAGCGCACCGCCCGTGTCCGGCGAGACGATGACCACATCCTGGCCATGGCGTTCCCGTACCCGGCGGGCGAGAATCTTGGTCGCGGTCAGAGCGTCAACAGGGATATCGAAGAACCCCTGGATGGCTTCGGCGTGGAGGTCGACAGCGACGACTCGATTGGCACCCGCCAGCTCGATGATGTTGGCCATGAGCTTCGCTGAAATAGGATCGCGGGGCTGGGTCTTCTTCTCCTTGCGCTGATAGCCGTAGTAGGGGATCACTGCGGTGATCCGCGTTGCCGAGGCACGGCGCAGGGCGTCGAGGATGATGAAGAGTTGAACGAGGTTGTCGCTCACCGGCTGACAGGTCGGCTGGAGGAGGAAGACATCGTGGCCGCGCACCGACTCGTGGATTTTCACGTCGTACTCGCCGTCGGCGAAGGAGGTGATGTCCATCTGCGCCAGCGGCAGATTGATCTCCCGAGAGATCCGCTCACTGAGCTCGGGATTCCCGGTACCGGACAGAAGCATCAGCTCCCCGTAGGGGTTGGGCTCGCTCATGGAGGAGCCTCGCGCTGCGCTGCCGCCCGCCGCCGCGCCCGCCACCCCTCGACGTTGCGCTGGCGGGCGCGACCCACCGCCAGTCCGCCCTGGGGAACGTCACCGGTGACCACCGAGCCGGCGGCGATGTACGCGTCGCGAGCGATGTGCAGAGGAGCGACGAGGGTGCTGTTGCTGCCCACGAACACCGCGTCGTCGATGGTGATGCGGTGCTTGGCGGTTCCGTCGTAATTGCAGGTCACGGTGCCAGCGCCGATGTTGACCCCCCGACCCAGATCGCTATCGAGCACCGACGAGAAGTGGTTGATGCGGCTGTCCGCGCCGATCGTGCTGTTCTTGACCTCGGCATGTGTGCCCAACGATACCCCGGATCTCAGGGTGCTGTTGGGACGTACCCGGTTGAAGTGCCCGATTGTGACGCCGTCACCGAGTTCGGCCTCCTCGATGACCGAGGAACCGATCTCCACACCGTCGCCGGCGCGGACGTCGCGGAGTTGCGCCATGGGGCCGATGACGCACCCGCTGCCGAGGCTGGAAGGCCCGCGAATGGACGTCATGGGACGGAGCACGCTGTCCTCACCGATGTGCACCTGGGCGTCGATATAGGTTGTCGATGGGTCCTCGATGGTCACCCCACCCTCCATGAGCGCGTCGAGGACACGGGCTCGGAGTACCGCCTCGGCGGCCGCCAGCTGACGGCGATCGTTGATGCCCATCGCTTCGCGAGGGTCGGCGGCCAGCACTCCCTCGACCCGTCCTGCGAGATACGCCACGACATCGGTGAGATAGAACTCACCCTGGGCGTTGTCTGGTCGCAACCGCTCCAATGCCGGCCAGAGCAGCCGGCCACTGAAGACGTAGACCCCAGCGTTGCACTCGGTGGGTGGTGCCAACCCGGGGACCAGATCACGCTCCTCCACGATCGCGGTCACTCGACCGTCACTGTCGCGGATGATCCTGCCGAGCCCCCGAGGATCCTCGGGGACGACCGTGAGGAGAGCGCAGGGGGCACCCGTGCTCTCGTGGATATCGAGGAGCGAACGGAGTGTCTGGGTGCCCAGCAGCGGCACATCTCCGGCCAGCACCACCACCGGCCCGTCGTGGCGCAGTCTCTCGGGGACGCTGCGCAGCGCGTCGCCGGTGCCTCGCGCTTCCCGCTGGGGCACTGCCGTGGCCTGACCGGCGAGCACCTCCGCCATCTCCGAGTGCGCGGGGTTGACGACGACGATGGGCTCCTGGCCGGTGGCAGCGCGCGCGGTCGCCACGACGTGAAGGATGAGGGCACGGCCAGCCAGAGGGTGCAGCACCTTGGGACGCGTGCTCCGCATCCGAGTTCCCTGCCCGGCGGCGAGGATGACCGCCTGGGGACCGTCAGCCATGTCAGGCGAGTATATCCGGCCCAGCCCGCCCCCACCCGATGGCCGGCGGGCGACGGGGCGGGTTATGATGTTCGCAGTGCCTGACGAGAGCGCCCCCGAGCGCCGACCTCCGAAGAGCGAGGTCAGCAGTGCCGCGCCAGTGCGCCGGCAGAAGAGCCGGCCGTCCCCCTGCTCGTGCCGTCGGCACGCTGCGGGCCGGCCTCGCTGCACTCGCCTCTACATCCCCCGGGTCCGCTTCCTGGTCTGAGAGCTAATAGGCCGTACCGGAGGTCAGCGACCCGAAAATCGCTGGATGGTGGCGATCAGCTCATCGAGGTAAGCATCCCCCTCGCCGGCAGCAATTCCCTCCGCCACGCAATGGCGGACGTGGTCGCGGAGCAGGATGAAGCCGATCTTCTCCAGGGCGGCGATGGCGGCGCTGAGTTGAGTGAGGACCTCGGGACAGTAGCGCTCCTCCTCCACCATCTGCGCCACCCCGGCGATCTGCCCGTTCAGTCGCCGGAAGCGGCGGCCCACGTCTTCCTTGCTGGCCTGATAGCCGCCGCGAGTGCGCAACGGTGCCGCAATCTGCTGCTTTGCCATCAGCGGTGGCTCCCGATCGTGCTGTGGGCGAAGCGCTCCGGGGCGCGCTCGAATCGCTCCCGACAATGGTCGGAGCAGAAATGGCTCACCTGTTCATCGTGCGTCACCCGCGCAGGCGCCGTCGCGGTCTCGACCTGCATTCCACACACCGGATCGATTGCGTAGCCGGCCCCGCCACCAAAGCGTGTGCGGTTGCGGTGCAGGTAGTAGAGGAGGCCGAACAGCAGGAGGAAGATGACGTTGAGAACGCTCGTGTAGTCGAGAGCGATGCTGGTCGGTGCAATTTCCGTGGGCCGAACCGTGGGTAGGATATTGAGCGCCCGGAACAGGTACTCAACGGCCAGGCCTCCGGCCGACATCACCAGCCAGAACGACGCCAGGATGCGCAGTGTCACCGCAGCGCCATAGTACTTGCGATAGATAACCAGCAGCGGCAGGGTGATGAGGTCGGCAAAGATGAACGAGGTCACCCCACCGAAGCTGATGCCACCCTTCCATAGAGCCGCGGCCAAGGGTACGTTGCCGATCGAGCAGACGAAGCTGATGATGGCAATGAAGGGGCCGACGACGGCATTCTCCAGGGACGTCCAGAACCCGTTCCCGGATATGAAGACATGGTTCCACACCACGTCGGGAACCAGGATGGCGAGGAAGCCGGCAACACCAAAGCCGATCACCATCTCGCGGCGCAGCATGGTGATGTCGGCAATGGTATAGCTGGCCGCGTCCGACCATGTGGCGAGAGAGCGCATCCGTTTCTTGAGCGGAAGCTGTTCGATCTCGTCCTGTTCCGCCTCGGTCACTCCGGTCATGGCCTGGTGGTCATGTCCCCCATGGCTCGTCTCGAGGTGCCCACGCGCCACAGCGACGACTCGCGACGGGAACGCGAAGCGAGCAACAACGCCAAAGAGCGCGATCATGAGCACGCCGCCCACGAACTCACTGGCGGTGAACTGCCAACCAATGAGCAACGCGAGCACGATGCCGAGCTCGACGACCAGATTCGTCGACGCGATCATGAAGACCAGCGAGGCGGTGAAGTCGGCGCCCTTCTGGAAGAGT
This sequence comes from Candidatus Dormibacteria bacterium, assembly GCA_051002895.1. GTDB lineage: Bacteria > Chloroflexota > Dormibacteria > Aeolococcales > Aeolococcaceae > JBPCLW01. The sequence continues at coordinate 30,942 of JBPCLW010000028.1, forward strand.
GACTTGGCCATCGCCGTCGCCGCGTACGAGCAGGACGAGGAGACCATCCCCAGAAAGGTGGCCTTGGTCAGGGTCGCGGCCCCAGGTGGACCAAGCGTCCGCTCCATCTGGCCTCGCGAGACGAATGCCTGGACGACCCCCGAGAGACCCAAGCCGAGGATGAGAGCCCACAGGGTCTCCCAGAACATGAAGAAGCCCTCGCGGAGGCTGGACAGGATCGGGCCAAGGATACCCATGCCAGGATTATACCCCCATGGGGCATACAGAGTAAAGCCTGGAGAGGCTACCGCAGCTACTTCGGTGGCAGCGTCTTCACGAACGGGAGGCTCCGCTTGACCCACCCGCTGAGTTCGCGTTTGCTCTGCAACCCCTCAGGCGCAACAGTGATCCACCCCTCCATCGTTCGCCCGCCCATCCGCATCAGCGTCACATGGGGACGCGCGAGGGATGCATCGGTGTCAGCTGGGGCGATGCGGACCAGCAGGCCGCGGTTGCGCGAGGCGCTGACGGACATGTTGCCGTGCAGGAGAAACGCGAGACCGCCGAACATCTTTTTCTCGGTGATCCCATCCTCCTTGGCGAGCAGTTCGCGGAGGCGGTTGGCGAGTTCCTCATCGTATGCCATGGCGCCAGGCTAGCGTACCGCCCCGTCCTTTCGGAGATGCTAATTCGTGTGACGGAACTGACCAAATCTACAAGGCGAGGTGGAGCCGCAGGGCCTCATCCAGACGCAGCATGAGTGCGGGCGTTACCCAGTTGGTATGGCGACTACTACCCCCCGTGCAGTCACGCTGACGGCGCGAGCCGAGAAGAATCGTTGGTGTTTCGTATCAAGGGGATGCTGGTGGACATGAAGCTTGAACTCATCGCAGTGCCGGTCGCGGACGTCGATCGCTCCAAGGCCTTCTACACGGAGAAGCTTGGATTCAAAGCTGATTTCGATCAGCAGGTGGATGAACATCTGCGGTTCGTGCAGCTGACCCCGCCCGGTTCCGCATGCTCGATTTGCCTCGGGACCGGACTCACGAAACTGAGACCCGGCTCGCTCGACATGATCCAGATGGTGGTGGCGGATGCCCGTCAGGCACATGACGAACTTGCCACCCGCGGGGTCGAGGTGAGTGACGTTGAAGTCCTGGCGTGGGGCTCATTCGTATACGTCAGCGATCCCGATGGCAACAGGTGGGCTCTTCAGGAGTTGCCTCGACGCGAATAAGGGGTCCGGGCTGTCACGCGCCTTCAAGCGTCGGGCGGAGACCTCGGTCCTCAGGCACTGCTCGCGACTGACTTGGACCTAGCAGGACGCTGAAAATCCCACCCCCGACCGCCGCGGATTTTCAGCGGTAAAGAGGATGTCGGCTCTCGGCGGGCAGAGCCCACCTTCGCCGACGTTCTTTGGGCTCTGTCGGAAGCCACCGGCC
>JBPCLW010000029.1:0-110687 GCA_051002895.1 Candidatus Dormibacteria bacterium
TGCCGTGCCCTCCTCACCTCACGCCGCGAACGCTCCGATCACTCCACCCGCGGGGTGCGCGGATTCACCGGAATGGGTGCGCGGATTCAAACGGAATGCCCGCGCGGATTCGTCCGGAATACGCACCCAGGAGAGCCCTGCCCCTGAACCCCCGGCGATGCGGCGAGCCGGCCGTTCCATGACGATGCGGGAACTCAATGATCTGCTGGAGCAGGTCTTCGGCCGCGGGCCCAGCCGTCCCCTGAGAGAAGGAGATGCCCTGCGCGGGTTTGCGGTTCTGGTGGGGCTGTAAGCGGGGATGGGGGCCTCGGCGCGGCGGGTTGTCGAGATCACCGAGGCGATTCGGCCGCAGCGAGGGGCCCTGCCGCGCGTCGTCGATGTCGACCATGCGCTCGCGGAGGTGCGCTCACTCCCCGCTGAGGACGACGCTGACACGATCCTCCTCCGCGAGGCCATTGGCGAGCTGATTCAATGGCGCAACGCCGCCGTTGGAGCTCCCGCCAAGGAGGGATCCTGACCCGGGCCGACCACGCGCTCAGCACCGATCCCAGCGCGGCATCCGACGATGGTCCCTATACTCGCGAACGATGCTCGGGAAGATCGATCATGTCGGCATCGCCGTCAGCGATCTCGAGGCCGCGGTGAAGACCTACACGCGTCTCGCCGGTCGGGAGCCAGCGCATCGTTCGCGGGTGGAGAGCGACGGCATCGATGCTGTGATGTTCGAGCTCGGCGAATCGCGCATTGAGTTGCTCGGTGCCACCCGCGAGGACTCCAAGATTGCCAACTTCCTGCGCAAACGCGGCAACGGCATCCACCATGTCGCCTACGGCGTTGCCGATGTTCAGGCCAGTCTTGACCACTACAGGGCGCTAGGCATGCGGCTTATCGACGTTTGCCCACGCCGGGGCGCTGCCGGTCGCCTGGTCGCATTTCTCCACCCCTCGGCTGCGGATGGCGTGCTCACCGAGCTCTGTCAGCCGGATCCGACGAGTCGATGATGGAGGACGCTGAGGGCTCGTCGGGGGAGACCGACTCCGGTCTCCCGCTCCGCGACCTCTACACCGCCGCGTCCTCCCGTCCGGCCCCCGGCGAATACCCGTACACCCGCGGCTTGCGCCGTGAGGGGTATCGCGGTCGGCTCTGGACGATGCGCCAGTACGCCGGGTTTGGGAGCGCCGAGGAGACCAATGGCCGCTTCCGCTACCTCCTCGACCGTGGCCAGACCGGGCTCTCCTGTGCCTTCGACTTGCCCACTCAGATGGGGTACGACAGCGACGCGCTGATGGCGCACGGAGAGGTCGGAAAGGTCGGTGTCGCCATCGACTCCCTGGTCGACATGCAGATATTGCTGCACGACATCCCGTTGGACCAGGTGACGACGTCGATGACGATCAACGCTCCGGCATCGATCCTGCTGCTTCTCTACGAGCTGGCAGCCGAGCGCCAGGGAATCGCGGCGGCGTCACTCGGTGGCACCATCCAGAACGACATCCTCAAGGAGTATGCGGCGCGCGGCACCTTTATCTTCCCTCCGCGACCCTCGATGCGCTTGGTGACCGACACCTTTGCCTACTGCGCGCGGCGGCTGCCACGGTGGAACACCATCTCCATCAGCGGATATCACATCCGGGAGGCCGGAGCGACAGCGCCCCAGGAGGTCGCTTTCACCCTCGCCAACGGCATTGCCTACGTTCAGGCCGCGCTCGATGCGGGACTCCCCCTCGAAAGTTTCACACCCCGCCTCTCATTTTTCTTCAATGTGAGCAACGACTTTCTCGAAGAGGTGGCCAAGTTCCGGGCGGCACGCACGCTTTGGGCAGAGATCATGCGCGAGCGATTCGGGGCCACCGACCCGCGGGCCCAAATGCTGCGTTTCCACGCCCAGACAAGTGGCGCAAGCCTGACTGCGCAACAGCCGCTGAACAACGCCGTGCGCGTCGCTCTCCAGGCGCTTGCCGCCGTCTGTGGTGGCACGCAGTCTCTGCACACGAACTCCTATGACGAGGCGCTGGCCCTGCCGTCACAGCAGGCGGCCGAGATCGCTTTGCGCACGCAACAACTCATCGGCCACGAGTCCGGGGTGGCCCGCGTTGCTGATCCACTTGGCGGCGCCTTTGTGATCGAGGAGTTGACCGACGCGGTTGCCAGTGCCGCCCGTGAACTCATCACCAGGGTCGACGAGATGGGTGGCGCCGTGGCCGCTATCGACGACGGCTTCTACCAGCGGGAGATCCAGGACTCCGCATACCGACACCAGCAACTGGTCGAGTCCGGAGAGCGGGTCGTTGTCGGGGTCAACCGCTTCACCGAGACGGGCCAGAGCGATGTCGAGATCATCCCAATGAGTGCTGAGCTCGAGGCCGCTCAGGTCAAGCGCCTGCGGCAGGTGCGGCGTCAGCGCGACGCCACAGCGGTGCGGCGTGGCCTGGATGCCCTCCGGCGTGGAGCCGAGGGTGATGACAACCTCCTGCCCCTGATGCGCGACGCGTTGAGTGTCCTGGGAACCGTCGGCGAGGTGAGCGACGCTCTGCGTGACGTCTTCGGCGTCTATCACCCCTCGTCGACCTTCTGATGCCGTACTGCCAGAACGATCCGATGGCGGCGCGGCTCGGGTACGCTGCGCGCCATGGCTGACGCTAATAAGCGCCCGGCTCCGCGCGGCCGGGGCACTGATGGCGCACCGCTGGCTCCTCCAGCAGCAGCCGGAGGCAATGGCCAAGCCGCGGGGAGCAGCGAGACGGAGCGGCAGATCAATGTCCTTCGCAAGCGCCGCTACGACGCCGTCCACCGGGGCGGCGCCGCTGAGCACTCGCAGCATGCCAAGGGCAAGCTCACCGCCCGCGAGCGCTTGCAGCGGCTCCTCGACCCGGGCTCCTTCAGGGAGATGGACCTCTTTGCCGTCCATCGAACCACGGGGTTTGGGATGGAGGAGAAGCGGGTGCGCGGCGACGGCGTTGTTACCGGCTGGGGCACGATCGACGCCCGCCAGGTTTTCGTCTTCAGCCACGACGCGTCGGTGTTTGGCGGCTCCCTCGGCGAGGTCTTCGCCGAGAAGGTCTGCAAGATCATGGATCTCGCTACCAGCACCGGCTGCCCTTGCATCGGCATCAACGACAGCGGGGGCGCGCGCATCCAGGAGGGCGTCGTCTCCCTCGCCGGATATGCGGCGATCTTTGCCCGTAACGTCGAATCCAGTGGCGTGATCCCGCAGATCTCGCTCGTCGTCGGTCCCTGCACCGGCGGTGCCGTGTACTCCCCGGCGATGACGGATTTCGTGGTCATGGTGCGCAAGGTGGGCTACATGTTCATCACCGGGCCCGATGTCATCAAGGTGACCACGGGGGAGAAGGTGACATTCGAGGATCTCGGCGGAGCTGACGTGCATAGTCAGAAGAGCGGGGTGGCGCACTTCAGCGCGGATTCAGAGGACGAGGCCTTCGCGCAGATCCGCCATCTACTTGCCTTCTTGCCCTCGAACAACCGCGAGACGCCGCCACACAAGCCCACCCTCGACGATCCCCTTCGAGCTGATCCCGAACTGCAGACGATCATTCCCGGCAATGCCAACCAGCCCTATGACATGGGTGAGGTGGTGACGCGCATCGTTGACGATGGTGACTTTCTCGAGGTCATGCCGCTGCATGCCCAAAATATTCTCTGCGGGTTTGGGCGGCTCGATGGACGCACCGTGGGCATTGTCGGCAACCAGCCCCGTTTTCTTGCCGGTGCGCTCGACATCGACGCCAGCGTGAAGGCGGCACGCTTCGTGCGCTCTTGCGACGCATTCAATATTCCGCTGATCACCTTCGTCGACGTTCCCGGTTTCCTGCCTGGAACCGACCAAGAGTACGGCGGCATCATCCGCCATGGCGCCAAGTTGCTCTACGCGTACTGCGAGGCCACCGTGCCCAAGCTCACCGTCATCACTCGCAAGGCCTACGGCGGCGCCTACGACGTCATGTGCAGCAAGCACATTCGCGCCGACTTCAACGTTGCCTGGCCGAGTGCTGAGATTGCTGTCATGGGCCCTCAGGGAGCGGTCAACGTCATATTCAAGCGAGAGATCGCCGCCGCGGAGAACCCCACAAAGCGCTCGGCGGAGCTCATTGCGTCGTATCGGGACCAGTTCGCCAATCCCTACTACGCGGCCGAGCGCGGCTACGTGGACGACGTCATCGAACCGAAGCAGACCAGGGCCGTGCTCATCGGTGCTCTGGCGATGTGCGCTCGCAAACAGGTGACCCGCCCGCCGCGCAAGCACGGCAACATTCCGCTGTAGCTCTCAGCGCCGCCTACGCTGGCGGCGGGGAGGTGCGACGTCCGCCCAGGTGCTGCTGTGACAGCCCCAGGGTGATGGCCAGCGGTGTCACTCGAAGGAGCGCGGCAAGGGCGAGGGTGGCGGCGGTCGTCACCCCGATGAGAACGAGATCCACGGCGGCAGAGGTGGGGAGCCCGGGAAGCAGGAAACCGTTGCTGAGCGGGCCCAAGACGGTGTCAAGGAGGGCGGGATGAAGGATGTAAATGGCCAGCGACCAGCCACTGATGATGATCGTCCCGCGCGCCAGCCGTGGGTGCGCTGGTAGCCAGCGCGTCCCCGCGCAGGCGAGAAGCACGATGACACTGACCACGAAAGGTGCCAGCAGAGGGTTGAGGAACCCCCCCGTGCCCTGGTCGAAGTCCGGGTGGGCAGCGAATGACCACCGCAGGGAGAGCAGCACCTCGCCGCTCATCGCCGTCGCCACCGTCGCGCCGCCGATCCACGCGAGCGAGCGCGGCGGGGAGCGGAGCCAGCCGGCCATGGCGATGCCGAGAGCGAAGTAGCCGAGCCAGTATGGAAAGAGGAGGTAGCCGCGCCAGAGAGAGAGTTGGGCGAGTGGAGAGTCGAGGGAGAGGGGGACGAGCAACCGCTGGGCCCCGAGGGTGAGTTGCACCACGAGCGCGACGGTCGCCCAGAGCCAGAGGCGCCGACGCGGCCACACCGCGAAAGCCACATACAGCTGAGGGATGACGAGGAGGAACCAGAGATGGCCCGCACCGTTCGCCCACCAGGCAGCGTAACCACGGCTCTGCGCAATGTCCGAGGTGAGTGTCGAGCCGATGACACAGAACACCACTGACCAGACGATCCAGGGCAGCAGGCTGCGGAGCAGGCGGCGGCGAAGGAATGCCGATCCCCGTGGCTTCACCGCGTAGCCGTGCTGGAGGAGCGCGCCGCTGATCACCACGAAGGCTGGCACGGCGAAGCGGCTGACCCGGTCGGCCCCATCCCAGAACGAGGCATCCGGTTGGATCAGAGCCCATGTATTTCCGACGAGACGTCCCGTGGGAGGCCAGTGGACCCCATGGATGGCAACGACGCCGAGGGCGGCGACGGCTCGAACGGCGTCAGCACCGAGCAGGCGACTGGGCGAGGATGTCGTTGCCATGATGGTCAACCCTATCGGTCCACGGCCGGACCCGTCCCGTTCGCCGAGAGTGGGTGCCGACCCTACCGGGGTTCGGAGCGCCGACCGCCTCCCGTGGGCGCGTGGTCGAGGAGTGCCGGGGACACCGGGCGGTAGGCGGCGGCATAGGCGGTGTCGGTCCGGCCCTCGGCGTTGTGGATGAGCGGCACCAGGACGCGCAACACAATGACCTGCAGAGCCGAGGCCACCGGCACGGCGAGCAGGGCGCCGACCATGCCGGCAACGGCGCCGCCGATGAGGAGGCCAAGGATGACAGCGAGGGCAGGGAGCGCGACCACCGCGTTCATGACCCGGGGGATGACGATGTTGGCGTCGGCAAGCTGGACGAGGAGGAGGATGACGAGGACGACGAGCGGATAGGTTGGACCGATGGTGAATCCGAGCAGCACTGGGGGCACGACGCCAAGGAAGGGGCCGACGAGCGGGACCGCCGCGGTGACTCCGGCAAAGACACCGAGCAGGATGGGACTGGGAAGTCCCAGCAGGGCACAAGCGATTCCCGTGACAACACCGACGGCAACCATGTTGATCGCCACCGCGCGCAGGTATCCACCCATGCGGTAGCCCACCTCGTGGATGATGCTGCTCGCCAGGGATTGCAGGCGCAGCGGAAAGAGGTCGACAAAGAACGGCTTCAGCCGTGCGCTCGTCGTCAGCCAGAGAAAGCCCAGCACGAGAACGAGGATGAGGTTGATGAGGATGCTAACGATGTATCCGCTGATGGTGAGCAGGACCCCGCTCGACTGCGAAACGAAATTGGTGATGTAGTTCTGTACGGTGTCGTTGGTGATATTGAATCGCTTCTCGTTCTGAGTGATGACGTCCTTCACCTGGTCCTGGTGGTCTTGCAGGTTCTTTGCCAGGCTCGTCGCCTGCTCCACCAGCGGTTGCACGAGAATCGCCACGGTGAAGGAGAGGACGGCGAGAAGTCCGACATAGACGATCACGATGGAGAGCAACTGGTGAATGCCGCGGCGGCGCAGCAGCTCGACCATCGGCCGGATACCCTCGGCAAAGACGATGGCGATGAGAAAGAGCAGCACCAGGCTGAAGATCTGGGCGAGGACCGCGATGGTGCCAAGCAGGGCCAGGACGATGACCGCGGCGACCACGAGGGTCCGCACGCTGACCGGCTGACGCCCGTGTTCCTCCGGCGTCTCCGGGACGCCCTGCCGTCGCTGCGCAGGGCTCGGAGTGTGATCAGGCCTGGGAGCCGGGCCGCTCTCCTCCGGCGTGGTGTCCTTCGCCATGGAGGCCGAGGGTATCAGGGGGTCAGGGTGCCGCTGGCGCGGTCAGGTTGGTCAGGCGGATGCCCACCGAGCGCTTGATGTGGCGGTTGACGGTGAGCAGGATGACGGTGAGGTGCTCACAGTGGGCGGAGTTGGCGAGCCGTCCGGCATCGATGGCGCGGAGCCCGGCGATGCTCTCGATGAGCCTGATGACGGTTGCCTTGGCGTCGCCGTCATCGCCGGTGACGAGGACATCCTCGTCGAGGTGGCGCTGAAGCCTGGCGAGATGGACGTTGCTCACCGTGTGCAGGGCCCCGACGACCCGACTCCCGGGCAGCAGCGATGCCACCTGCTCAGAGGCGGAACCCTCCTCGACCGCAATGGCGACCGGACCGAGATGGGGGTCAAAGCTGACGGGGATGGCTGTGCTCACCACGATGCGGCCCCGCAGTGCCGGCTCGAGTTCGCGGAGCACCGCGGCCTGTGCCTCGAAGGGGACGGTGACGACGGCCATGCCGCAACGGGTCACCGCCGTGGCATTGTCGACACCGCTGATGGGGGCGCCACCGCCATGCTCGGCGAGGCGTCCGGTGAGTTCTACCGCGGTGGTTGCGGCTCGGTCGGCGTCACGGGAGCCGATGACGACAGCGGTGCCTGCCAGGCTGAGGCGCTGGGCCAAAGCCGGACCAGATCGGCCGGTTCCGCCGATGAGAGCCACCGCAGACATGGCTCGCCAGTCTACGCAAGCGCGTCGGGATGCCCGAGGAATCAGGCCGCGTGACGGCGGGTGTCGATGGTGTCAAGGGCCAGCTCCAGCCGCATGACCGCCTCGGCGCGGCGGACCGCGTCGGTGAGGTCGGACGCGAAGCGGCGGTGGCGGAGGTAGCGCTCGACGTTGTCGTCCTCGTCGTGGTTGGCCTGAGTGAGGGTGGGGCGGGCGGTGGTGTCCATGAGCTCAGTCTTCCCACGTCGAACGGACACGTTGCGGACATTCGCCGCTCACGAACGGACAACGGCCGGACAGTGGCCGCAAGGGGTCGGCGGGATAGACTGCGCGGCCGTGAAACTCCTCGAGTACCAGGCCAAGCAACTGTTCCAGCGCTCCGGTATCGCCATTCCCAGCGGGAAGGTGGCCCGCACTCCTGAGGAGGCTGCCGCGGCTGCCCGAGAGTTGGGCCGGGTGGCGGTCAAGGCCCAGGTCCCCATCGGTGGCCGGGGCAAGGCCGGTGGCATCGCCGTGGTCGACACTCCTGAGGATGCGCGACGCGAGGCCGACCGCATCCTCGCCATGGAGATCAAGGGCTACCCGGTGCGCTCGGTCTGGTGTGAGACAGGCCTGGAGATTGCCCAGGAGTTCTATCTCGGCATCACCCTGGACCGGGAGCGCCGCCGGCTCGCCGTCATTCTCAGCGCCGCCGGTGGTATGGAAATCGAGCAGGTCGCCGACGATGCTCCCGAGAAGATCGTCAAGCTCTGGCCGGACCCGTTTATGGGGCCGCGGCCCTTCGAGATTCGCCAGGTTGCCTTTGCTGCACTGGCCCATGCACCGCAACTGGCCGCGCAGCGCGGCAAGCTCGCCACCGCGCTGGTGCCGCTGACGCTGGCGCTCTACGACCTCGCCGTCAACCTCGACGCAGTGACCTGTGAGATCAATCCGCTCGTCCTCACCCACGATGGCGCGCTCATCGCCGGGGATGGCAAGCTGGAGATCGACGAGAACGCCGAGTATCGCCACTGTGAACTCGCCGCTGAGCTCGAGAAGGACATGTCCGGTGACGACGGGCGTACTGGGGAGGATCCCTTCGAGGCCGAGGCCAAGCGGCGCGGACTGACCTACGTCCATCTTCCGGGAGGTACCGTCGGTTGCATCGCCAACGGCGCCGGCCTGGCCATGAACACGCTCGATCTGGTGAAACAGATGGGCGGTGAGCCCAACAACTTCCTCGACATCGGCGGCGGCGCCAACGCCGAGAAGGTGCGGGCCTCTCTGGAGATGATCCTCACTGATCCCGATGTCACCGGCATCTTCATCAACATCTTTGGCGGCATTACTCGTGGTGACGAAGTCGCACGGGGCATCGTGCAGGCGCGCGACGAGTTGGGAATGACGGTGCCGCTGGTGGTGCGCATGACCGGCACCAACGAGGAAGAAGGGCGGAGCATCCTCACCGCCAATGGGATCACCCCGGGCACAAGCGCCATCGACGCCGCGCGCAAGATCGTCGAATTGGCCCGAGGCGCCAGGTAATGGCCGTTCTTGTCTCGAAGTCGACAAAAGTCATCGTTCAGGGCATCACCGGCCGGGAGGGGAGGTTCCACACCCAGCAGATGCAGGCGTATGGCACCCAGGTCTTGGGGGGAGTGGTGCCCGGCAAGGGCGGTGGTGAGGCTCTCGGTGTCCCCATCTTTGACACCGTGGCTGATGCCGCGGCTGCAACGGGAGCAGACGCCAGCTTCATCATCGTGCCGCCTCCGTTCGCTGGGGACGCGATCATGGAGGCGGCGGCCGCCGGGGTTCCGCTGGTCGTGGCGGTGACCGAGGGCATTCCCATCCAGGACATGATCCGAGCCAAGGCGGCAGCGGATGCCACCGCCACCCAACTCATCGGGCCCAACTGCCCAGGACTTCTCACTCCTGGTGAATGCAAGATCGGCTTCATTCCCAATCACGTGGGGCGGTCTGGGCCGGTGGGGATCGTGGCTCGTAGCGGCACTCTCACCTACGAGGTCATTCAGGGTTTGTCGCAGGCCGGCCTGGGGCAGACGACCGCCGTCGGGATCGGCGGTGACCCCATTCTTGGCAGCAGCTTCACCGACATCCTGCCGCTGTTTGCCGCCGACCCCGCGACCGAGGCCGTGGTCCTCGTTGGAGAGATCGGGGGCAGTGATGAGGAGAACGCTGCCGAATGGATTCAGCGGAGCGGTTTCGACAAGCCTGTCGTCGCCTTCATCAGCGGTCGTAGTGCCCCGCCGGGCAAGCGCATGGGCCATGCTGGGGCAATCATCAGCGGCAACAAGGGTTCGGCGCAGAGCAAGATCGACGCTCTCTCAGCTGTCGGTTCCGCCATCGCCGACACCATCGAGGATGTCGTCCTTCTCACTGGTGGGAGATTGGGAGCGACCTCCGGGAGTTGACCTTGGCCGCGGACGAATCCCGTCCCTGCTGAGCGATGAGCCATGCGGCCCAGATGAGCGGAGCCTGCAGGGGTAGCCGCAGCCATACACCGAGAGCCGAGTTCAGCGGGAAGGGAGCGCCACGCACGCCACCGTCGAGGGCCATCTGCACGTTGGCGGGAAAGACGGCGACGAGCAGGGCAAGGGTGAGGAATCCGCCAGCCCGGCGAGTCCGAGGGACGGCCATCAGCGCCGCACAGAGCAACTCCGCGCCGCCGCTCAGAGCCACCAGTTCGTTCGGATGGCCGATGACCCGAGGAACGATGCGCCGATAGCCCTCGGGGGCCACGAAGTGGAGCACACCAGAGCCGCCAATCAGCCCGATCATGGCGAAGAGACGGAGGTGGCGGAGCATCGCTGGACTGTACCCGACGCCGTTGCTATCGAGGGGCGGTGACCTGTGAGATCAGCCGCCGGGTGCTGACGCTGGCCCGTGCGGTGGATACACCGGATCCGGGGCCGGAGCGCTGGCCGTCGGCGCCGGAGAACTGGTGGAGGATCAGCGGACGCGCAGGGCCAGGAGCACGCCGTCGCGCAGAGGCAGGATCGTGCTCAAGAAGCGAGCGTCTGCAGCGACCAGCTGGTTGTGCTCGCGAATCGCTGCGGTGTCCTCATCAGTCGGGCCCGCTTCGGCGACCCGGCCGCTCCAGAGCACGTTGTCGCAGATGTAGAGGCCACCGATGCGGATGCGTTGTGAGGCATTCCGCCAGTGTTCCGGATAGCGCCGCTTGTCGGCGTCGAGAAGAATGATGTCGAAGGAGCCCTCCTCCTCGGCGAGGCTCTCGGACGCCTCACCGATCCGGTAGCGGACTCGCTCCGCCAGGCCGAGGCGGCGCATGAAGTCCATGCCGGCGTCGGCGAGTTCCTGTGATTGCTCAGTGCAGACCACCTTGCCGCCCTCACCGACCGCGCGGGCGAACCATGCTGCTGAGTAGCCGAAGCCACTCCCCAGTTCGATCACCCGGCGGGCGCCGATGGCCCGCGCCGCGATCTCCAGGACGCGGCCAACCTGGCGCCCGATGGCGGGGAAGGCATCGCGCTGCGCGCGCTCCTCCATCTCCACGAGAACGGGATCGACCGGGGTCGCGGAGGCGTGTCGTTCCAGGTAGGCGTCGAGCCCGTCGATGAGAAGGTCGCGCATGTTCTGTCCCCCTGGCGCAGGCTTGTCACTGACCGTTCAGGCCATGCCCGCCGCGCCAGCATCATGACGGGTGGCCGCCGCTGTGGGCGATGGAGGCCGATCCGCGATGAGCGCCAGCAGCAGCGGCCGCGGCGATAGGCTGCGGGCATGGACTTCGATCTCAGCAGCGAGCAACGACAGATCCGCGACACCGTGCGCGACTTCGCTCAGGGGGTCATCGTCCCCCGGGCGGCCGGGTACGACGAGAGCGGGGACTTCCCCTATGACCTGGTGTCGGGGATGGCCCATCTCGGCCTTTTCGCCCTGCCCTTTCCCGAGGAAGTGGGCGGCGCCGGCGGTGACTTCGTCTCCTACGCGCTCGCTCTCGAGGAGATCGCTCGCGCCGATGCGGCCTGCGCCATCACCCTGGAGGCGGCGGTCTCGCTCGGCATCGCCCCCATCGTGGACTTCGGCACCCCCGAACAGCGTGAGCGCTGGCTGCCGCAACTGCTTGCCGGTGAGAGACTCTGGGCGTTCGGGCTCACCGAGCCGGAGGCGGGCAGTGATGCCGGCGGCACCCAGACCAGCGCCCGCCGGGACGGCGACGCTTGGATCATCAACGGGCGCAAGGTCTTTATCACCAATGCCGGAACCGACATATCCGCGGGCGTCACCGTCACCGCTGTCACAGCAACCGAGAGCGGGCACAAGAAGATCAGTGCCATCGCTGTGGAGAAGGGCACCTCCGGATACACGCAGGCGGCGAAGTACCGCAAGCTCGGCTGGCATGCCTCGGACACCCGAGAACTGCTCTTCGATGATTGCCGGGTTCCCGCCGCCAATCTGGTGGGCGGGGAGGGTGCTGGTTTGCGACAGTTTCTGCAGATACTCGAGGGCGGGCGGGTCGCCATTGCTGCCCTCAGTGTGGGCGTCGCCCAAGCGTGCCTCGATCACTCCCTGCGATTCAGTGCCGAGCGCCGCCAGTTCGGCCGACCCATCTCCCACTTCCAGGCCACCCAGTTCAAGCTCGCGGACATGGCGACGCAGATCGAGATGGCCCGGCTCATGACTCACAAGGCGGCGTCGATGATCGATCACGGCAGTGCTCCCAGAATGTACGCGTCGATGGCCAAGCTGCACGCCTCGGAGGTGGCCACCGCCTGTGCCAATCAAGCTGTGCAGATCCACGGCGGGTACGGCTTCATGGAGGAGTCGCCGGTCGCCCGCTTCTATCGTGACGTCAAGGTCAATGAGATCGGTGAGGGCACGAGCGAGGTACAGCGCATGCTCATCGCTCGGGCGCTGCTGGGGCCTTTCCAGGTCCTCGAGGAATAGGATCCAACCATGGCCGATGACGTCGTCATGGTGGCCGCCGCCCGCACCCCCTTTGGCAAGCTCGGCGGCGGACTCAGTCAGGTCAGCGCCGTTGACCTGGGGGCCACGGTGATTCGCGAGGTCCTCACCCGCACCGGCACGGCAGCCGGCGATGTCGGGCATCTCATCATGGGGACGGTGCTCGCCGCCGGGCAGGGCCAGGTGCCGTCGCGGCAGGCGGGACTCCGGGCCGGTCTGCCGGCGGAGATTCCAAGTTTCACCGTGAACAAGGTCTGCGCCTCGGCGCTGAAGGCGGTCAACCTCGGCGCCCTTCTGATCCGCGCCGGCGAGACCGACGTCGTCGTTGCCGGCGGGATGGAGTCGATGTCGCGCGCTCCCTACCTGCTCCACGATCAGCGTTTCGGAGCGCGACTCGGGGACCGCACCGCCGTCGACAGCATTCTTCGAGACGGGCTCTGTTGTCCCGTCGACGGCCTCCAGATGGGCGTTCACGGCGACGAGGTTGCCCGCGAGCTGGGCGTCAGCCGCAAGGAGCAGGACTCCTGGGCTCTGCGATCCCAGGAGCGCTACGCGGCGGCGCTCGCCAATGGATTCTTCGCCGAAGAGCTCATCACCGTCACCACCCCCCGCGGCGATGTCTCCGCAGACGAGCAGCCGCGTGCCGGCAGCACCGCGGTGGGGCTGGCTGGGCTCCCGCCAGTTTTTGCCGATGATGGCACGATCACGGTGGGCAACGCACCGGGGATCAACGATGGAGCCACCGCGATCCTGATCATGTCCGGGGAGCGGGCGCGATCTGCGGGGCTGACCCCGCTGGGCAGGTGGGTGACGAGTGCCGACTCCGCTGCCGACCATCGCTGGCTGGCCACGGTGCCGGCGATAGCCGTCCAACGAGCCCTGCAACGCAGCGGCGGTGAGGTCAGCGTCGACCGCCTCAGCCGCGTGGAGATCAACGAGGCTTTCGCCGCTGTGGCGATCACCAGCACGCGCATGCTCGAGGTCGATCCCCAACGCGTCAATGTCAACGGTGGCGCCGTCGCCATTGGCCATCCCATTGGCGCCAGCGGGGCCCGCATCCTCATGACCCTGCTCTACGAATTGCGCCGTGCCGGCGGAGGCTACGGCGCCGCGGGAATCTGCAGCGGCCTCGCCCAGGGCGAGGCGACGCTCGTCCACGTTGAGCCGTGATCACCGAGGCGGCCCGGACCGACCTCGACGATGCCATCGCGGCCTTCGCCCACGACGTGGTGCGGCCGCGGTCGGCGGCGATGGCGCGAGACGAGGGTGATGCCCACGAATTGCTGCGGGCCGCCGCCGCGCCGGGCCTCGCCGGTCTCCTCATCCCCGAGCGCTACGGGGGCGCAGGTGCCGGACATGGCGCCTTCGCACGCTTCATCGAGGCCGTGGCGCGGGAATGTTCGAGCAGTGCGGTGGTGCTGGACGTGCACGGCTCCGTGGGCTCGGAACCGATCGTCGTCTTCGGCAGCGATGACCAATGTCAGGAGTTGCTTCCGGAGCTGGGGTCGGGTCGTCGACTCGCGGCGTTCGCCCTCACCGAGCCGGCGAGCGGCAGCGATGCCGCCGCTCTAGAGACGCGCGCGACGCGCGAGGGTGATGACTACATCCTCAACGGAACCAAGGCGTTCATCACCAACGGCGGCGCCGCCGACCTATACACGGTGATGGCGCGGACGGGGCCCGGTGCCGATGGCATCAGCGCCTTCATCGTCGACGGGCCCAGCCCGGGACTCCGTGGGGGCGAGCCGCTGTGCAAGATGGGTCTGCGGGGATCGCGGACGGCGGAACTCATCCTGGACAACGTCCGGGTCCCCGCGTCACGCCTGCTCGGTGACGAGGGCATCGGTTTCCGCGTCGCCATGGCGGCACTCGACTCCGGGCGCATCGGCATCTCGGCACAGGCTGTTGGCGTTGCCCAGGGCGCACTCGATGCGGCAGTCGCCCACGCGCGTCGCGCTGGGCGATCCAGCGATGACACGGCTCTTGCCGACATGGGGGCGCACGTCGCCGTGGCCCGAGCTCTCACCGCTCACGCCGCTGCCACCATTGACGCGGGCGAGCCGGTCACCCACATCGCCGCCTGCGCCAAGCTCGTAGCCACCGACACCTGCGTGGCCGTCGCCGACACTGCCGTCGGCCTCTGCGCCCCGGACTCCGGTGCTGAGGATCACCCTGCCGCGATCCGCTTCCGCGACGCCAAGGCGTGCCAGATCTACGAAGGCACCAACCAAATCCAACGCATCGTCATTGCCCGTGGTCTGCTCCGCTGACCTGATGCATCCGGCGCGCGGGCACCCTGGCGATAATGGCGCCATGGATGTGCGCCTCAACGATGAGCAGCAGATGATCCGGCAGACCGTGCGCGACCTCGTGCGCGACAAAATCGCACCGCGCGCGGGTGAGGTCGACGAGACCGGGGAGTTCCCCTGGGATTATGTGGAGCTCTTCCGTAAGCACGATCTCTTCGCTCTCCCATTCCCCCCCGAGCACGGTGGGCTCACCGGCAGCGCACTCACCCTCAACCTCGCCATTGAGGAGATTGCCAAGGCGGACGCCAGTGGGGCGCTGATTCTCGCGGTGCAGGCACTTGGCGGCTACCCGATCATGCTGGCCGGGAGCGAGGAGCAGAAGGCGCGCCTCCTGCCGGAACTCGCCAGCGGTGCCAAGCTCGCCGCCTATGCGCTGACAGAGCCCGGTGCGGGCAGCGATCCC
Source organism: Candidatus Dormibacteria bacterium (assembly GCA_051002895.1). GTDB lineage: Bacteria > Chloroflexota > Dormibacteria > Aeolococcales > Aeolococcaceae > JBPCLW01. Next base: position 15,057 of record JBPCLW010000029.1, read on the forward strand.
GGCGGCATGGAGACGGCAGCAACATGCCAGGGCGATGAGTATGTGCTGACCGGTAGCAAGATTTGGATCACCGATGGGGGAGTGGCCGACACCATCGTGGTGTTTGCCAAGACCGATCCCAGCGCAGGGTCTCGGGGCATCTCGGCGTTCGTTCTGGAGAACTGCCGGGAACTCAAGGGCTTCACCCCCACCACTATCCATGGCAAGTTGGGGATCCGCGGCAGCAACACTGCGGAGTTGCACCTCGACGAGGTCGTTGTTCCCGCTGCCAACCGCCTCGGTGCGGAGGGTGACGGCTTCCGGATCGCCATGCAAGTTCTCGACCGCTCTCGTCCCGGCGTCGCCGCCCAGGCGCTCGGCATCGCCCAGGGTGCTCTCGACTACGCCACGGGCTACGCCAGGGAGCGCCGCCAGTTCGGCAAGGCAATTGGAGAATTCCAGGCCATCCAATTCATGCTCGCGGACATGGAAGCGCAGACCCAGGCCGCGCGGGCCATCGTGTATCAGGCGTCGCAGATGATCGATGACAGGAGCGATGAGGTCACCCACTTCGCTGCCATCGCCAAGCTCTTCGCCAGCGACACAGCAATGCGGGTCACCACCGATGCCGTGCAGGTTCTCGGCGGCTATGGTTACGTGCGCGAGTACCCGGTGGAGCGGATGATGCGGGACGCCAAGATCACCCAGATCTACGAGGGCACGAATCAGATCCAGCGGCTCGTCATCGCCCGCGATCTGGTGAAAACCTAGAACGCGGTCAGTGCCAGGCGCCCACGAAGTCGGCGGCATGTACGCCACAGTCGGCCGGCCTGCGGTACCCTGGCGCGGCTCGGAAACCCTTTCGTCCTCTCCACGTTCCACACAGGGAGCCGGTGCCGATGATCGCGCCGCGCGATCAGGCGGACGTCTGTTCGCCCCACCGTACATGGATTTCATGGCAACAAGAACACGCAGGCGCCGCTCGCGATATTCCTTTCGCCCGCGTTGGCTCACACTGAAGCGCACCGTTGCCCTGGCGATCACTGCGGTGCTCTTCATCGTCGGGCTGTACGGCGTGCGCACGGCCGTGGCGCTTGGCAAAGTGTTCCATACCGACCCGGTGAGTGCCGTCGTCAACCTCGTCCATGGCGGCGGTGGGTCCAAAATCCAGGGCGACGTCGCCAACCTCAAGCGCATCAACATCGCGCTGTATGGCTATGGGGGCCCGGGTCACGATGGTCCCTACCTCACCGATTCCATCATGGTCGTCTCCCTCCAGCCGGAGGCAGACAGAACCGTTCGCGTTGCTGAGATCTCGGTTCCCCGGGATTGGTACGTCCCCATCGAGCTGGGTAATGGCAAACGCGGTTTCGATCGCGTCAATCAGGCGTATTCCAGCGGCATGGACGGCAGCGGTCCAGTGCCGTCGGATCAGCCTGGGGCCGGTGCGTCGGTCGCCAATCCGACGCTGAGCCGGATGCTCGGCCTGCAGATCGATTACTTCGTGGGAATCGACTTCTCGGCCTTCAAGTCCGCGGTTGATGCGGTCGGTGGCGTCGACGTCAACGTGCCCACGTCCTTCACTGACAGCGAGTACCCCGCTGGCGAGTGTGTCAACGGCGGTGACTGTAGCTACCGCCGGGTCCACTTTGACTCCGGGATCCAGCATATGGACGGCGCCACCGCGTTGGTCTTCTCGCGCTCCCGTCACGGCAGCGATGGCGAAGGGAGCGACTTCGCCCGCAGCAAGCGCCAGCAACTCATCACCGCTGCGGTCAAGCAGAAGCTTCTCTCGGTCGGCGGCATCGGTCAACTCCCCGACCTTCTCAACGCCCTTGGGGACCATGTCAAGACAGACCTCACAATCAACGACGCTGAGGCGGTCTACGCCCTGGTGAAGAACATCGACCCGGCGAGCGTCGTCCACATCAGTCTCGACGATCAGAATTTCCTCTACGAATGCGGATACCCGGGCAACTGCGATTCCGCAGTCATCTACGCGCACGACTCCACGTACCAGGAATTGAAGCACTTCGATGAGTCGATCTTTGTGGATTCGTCGCTGACCGGAAATGGTGTGCACATTGCGATCAAGGACGGCAGCGGAACCGGTAACGGCGCTTCGACCCGCTGGACCGCCATCTTTGGCCAGCTAGGCTGGCACCTCGATGACCAGGGACCGGTCCGTCGCACGACAACCACGAAGGTTATCGATGGCAGCGCTGGTGCGGCGCCCGGCGTGGCGAAGTGGTTTGCTGACTACTTCGGAGTCCCCGTTACTGCCCCAAGCGCAGCACCGGCATCCGCGTCTGGGAAAGCGACTCCCGGATCCGGGATCTCACCAACGGTGACCATCATTCTCGGCGCGGACGAGGAGCATGCCTTCAACAATGCCCCCGGATGGGGCCACTGAGCGACAATCCCGCGATGCGCATCGGTCTCCTCACCGGTGGCGGGGATGCCCCCGGCCTCAACGCAGCCATCCGCGCTGTTGGCCGTCGAGCCCTCGCCGCCTCGCACACAGTGGTTGGCATCCAGAACGGCTGGGCCGGCCTGATCGGCAATGGCGACTACCGCGACCTCGACCGTCGCATGTTCAGCGGCATCCTCCAACTAGGAGGCACCATCCTGGGAAGTTCGCGAACCAACCCGATCAAGCGCGAGGGCGGGCTCGAGGAGGTGCGCAACAACCTCGAAAGAGCGAAGCTCGACGCGCTCGTCGCCATCGGTGGTGACGACACTCTCTCGGTTGCGGCGTGGCTCGCGGACCACGGAGCTCCCGTCGTTGGTGTGCCCAAGACCATGGACAACGACCTCTCGGTCACCGAGTACTGCATCGGTTTCGACACCGCGGTCGGGCGAGTCGCCGAGGCGCTCGACCGTCTCCACACCACCGCGGCGGCGCATCACCGCGTCATGGTCGTGGAGGTGATGGGACGCGATACCGGATGGGTAGCGCTGCTGGGTGGGCTCGCCGGGGGAGCCGACATGATCCTCATCCCCGAGGTTCCCGTCTCGCTCGACGATATCGTCGAGCATGTCGACCGCCGCCGGCGCGGGGGCAGTGATTTCAGCATCATCGTCGTGGCCGAGGGCTTCGAGACAGAGAACAGCTCCGAGCAGGACAACGGGGCCGGCAAACGCGACGCCTTCGGTCACGTGCAACTGAGCCAGCGTGGCGTCGCCGACACCCTCGCCGAAAGCATCGAGGAGCGTACTGGACACGAGACGCGCACCACCGTGCTTGGACACACCCAGCGCGGCGGCACCCCGTCGGCCTTCGACCGAATCTGGGCCACGCGGGTGGGGCTTGCTGCGTACGACCTCGTGTGCGCCGGCTCGTGGGGCCTCATGCCCGTGGTGCGCAATGGCACCGTGGAGACGGCTCCGATCGCCGCTGTCGTCGCCGAGCAGCGCCGGGTTCCAACGGATCTGTACGAGTTGGCCAGGGTCTTCTACTGAGGTAGAGCCAGACGGCCATGGGGCGCCGCCATGTCCGAAAACCGCCAGCGCCAGACCGTGTGCGGGGCGCAGGATAGCGGCATGGACGAGGAGTTCGAACGCCGCTACCAGGCGGTGCTCAGCCGGGACGCGCGCTTCGATGGATCGTTCGTCACCGCGGTGACGTCGACGGGGGTATTCTGCCGCCCAGTCTGCCCATCGCGGACACCGCGACGGGAGAACGTCCGCTTCTATGCCACGGCGCAGGCCGCGCGGAGCGCGGGTTTCCGCGCCTGCAAGCGGTGCGTCCCCGAGCCTGCCGTCGCAATCGGGGGTGCCGGTGGTGAGCCCGCCCTGGCGCTCATCGCAGATGGGTCCGCCGATGGCGGCGTCGGAGCAGTTGCGCGGAGACTCCATATCGGCGAGCGCCAGTTGCATCGCCGCGTCGCCAGGGCTGTCGGTGTGTCGCCGTTGCGACTGGCACAGAGTCGCCGGGTGCAGACAGCCCGCGCCCTGTTGGAGACGACGGTCCTGCCGATCACCGAGGTCGCATTCTCGTCGGGCTTCCGCTCGGTTCGGCAGTTCAATGACACCCTCCGCTCCGAGTTTCACTGTGCGCCGTCAGCAATCCGAAGCGCCGGTACCGCGCCCGGACCAGGCGGGTGGTTCCATGTACGACTGCGCGTGCGTCCGCCGCACGATACCGCCCGGCTGCTCTCCTTCCTGGGCACTCGCGCCATCGTTGGCATCGAGACCTGGGACGGCAGCATCTACCGCCGCGTACTGCGGACGCGCGGCGGCAGCGCCGTCATCGAACTTCAAGGGGGCGGTGAAGCCGTCCAACTTCGGGCCCGCGTCGACAATGTCGGCGACCTCGGGGAGGTCGTGCAGCGCAGCCGTCATATCATCGACGCTGATGCCGATCCCGGCGTCATCGCCGAGCGCCTGGGTGTCGATCCTCTGCTGGGGCCATCGGTCGCGGCGGCGCCAGGTCTGCGGCTTCCCGGCGCTGCGGACGCCTTCGAGATCATGGTGCGCGCGGTACTCGGTCAGCAGGTGACCGTCGCGGGAGCGCGGACGCTCGCCGGCCGCATCGTCGCCCGCCACGGAACTGCGCTGGCCGAGCCGCACGGGGGAATTACGCACGTCTTCCCCGATGCCCAAACCCTCGATGGCGCCGAGCTCTCCGGTCTCGGACTCACCGGTCGCCGTATCGATTCCCTCCATGCGCTGGCGGCTGCGGTGACCGAGGGAAAGCTCGACGTCGGCGGTCCTGCCGCGGTCATCGACGCCGGGTTGCAGCGCCTGCCCGGGTTCGGCCCCTGGACCCGCAGCTACATCGCCATGCGGGCGCTCGGAGATCCCGACGCGTTTCCTGCCGGCGACCTCGGGCTACGCCGCGCCTTGGAGCGCGCCGGCGTCCACGCATCTGTGCGCGCTCTCGAGGAGCGCAGCCAGGCCTGGCGGCCTTGGCGTGCTTACGCCGCCCTGCATCTCTGGAACTCCCTGACCCTGGAGGCGAACCCATGATTGGATCCACAATTCTTCGCAGCACTGTCATCGAGGCCCCGTTTGGACCTATGACCCTCATCGCGGAGGGAGATACCGTTGTCGCCAGTGGCTTTGGTCACGGCATCGACAGGCTGCGCCGCCATCTGGACGATCCCGGCGCGGCCATCGACGTTACCGCCGAACTTGGCGAGATCTCGGACCGCATCGCCGGCTACCTGAATGGAGACGCGACCGCCATCGACGCCATCGCTGTCCGCGGTCGCGGAAGCGCCATCATGCAAAATCTGTGGGCACGCCTCCGCCGCGTGCCGGCAGGAACGACAGTCAGTTACTCCGGGTTCGGTGAGTCACCGCGGATGGCCCGGGTGGCCGCGACCGCGTGTGCTCGCAATCCCATCGCGCTCATCGTCCCGTGCCATCGGGTGATTCGCTCGGATGGCGGCCTGGGTGGGTTTGGTGGCGGACTCCCCGCCAAGCGCTGGCTGCTCGATCATGAGGCCACTGCGGCGGGCACAGCGGCGCTCCTCGCGGTGGGCTGAGGCGAGGGGAGGGGCCAGTACACTCGCCTCCAATGGCTGAGGAGACGCTGGCAAACCGGCTGCGCAGCGGCGAGGTGCGTGCCCTGGCGCGGGCGATCCGCATGGTTGAGGATCGTGATCCTGCGGTCCCGCGGCTGCTCCGTGAGGTGCGCGGCGGCGCCGAGACGGCGATGATCACCGGTCTCACGGGGGCGCCGGGCAGTGGTAAGTCCACGCTCTGCGATCAACTCATCGGCCACTGGCGTGCCGCAGGCCACCGTGTGGGAGTTATCGCCGTCGATCCCTCCAGTCCCTTTACCGGCGGAGCCATTCTCGGCGACCGGGTGCGCATGCAACGGCACACTGGAGACGATGGGGTGTACATCCGCAGCATGGCGGCACGCGGGCACCTCGGCGGCCTTGCTTCCGCGGCTCGCGAGGCGATTCGCCTCGTCGCCGCCAGCGGTCGGGACCACTGCTTGCTGGAAACCGTCGGCGTGGGTCAGTCCGAACTGGAGGTGATGCAGACCGCCGACACCACCATCGTGGTCACAACTCCATCGTCGGGCGACGCGGTGCAGATCATCAAGGCCGGGATCCTGGAGATTGCTGACATCTTTGTCGTCAACAAGGCCGATCTGCCCGGCGCGGCCAGGGTCTACCGCGAACTGCGCGATCTCGTGCGCCAGACCAAGGCTCATGATGACTGGCAGCCGCCGGTGATCCAGACCGAGGCGTCGACGGGGAAGGCTGTTGAGGAACTCATCGAGGCAATCGACGCCCATCAGCGGACGATCGCGGCGACAGGGGAACTGCAGCGGCGGCGAGTGAGGCGCCTGCGCGCTGAGGTTGAGGCGATCGTGGTGGAGCGCGCGGCGCAGCGCGCGCGCCGGGCCCTGGGAAGCGGCGAACTGGGGGTCGATGACGACACCGACCTCGCCAAGGCTGACCCCTACCTGCTTGCCGAGCGCATCCTCAGTGAGGCATCGGCATAGATTCCGTTGCGTGACTCAGCCACCGCGCTCCACTGTCTGGAGCGGATGACGCCACCTCAGGCCCGGGAACCGGCTGTAGTCGTGGTCGGTCGTCATCCACTCGCTACCGGACTCGATGGCGAGCGCCGCCAGGTAGGCATCGGGCACGAGATTCCCTTTCGTGCCGACCGTTCGACATAGCCGGGTGAAGATGTCCCAGTGGCGGGAACCCGGGCTGACGGGCACGGCGTTGGGCTGGGCGCGAATGGCCTCCACGAATCCGAGGGCATGGTCCAAAGGGCTCGGCGGATCAAACACGCGGGGATGGGTGACGACTCTGAGGAAGCCACTGAGAACGAGATCTGCGAGCCCGTAGGCCGTCTCGGAGCCCAGCATTGACTGGAGCCAGCGATGGTAGCGAGCGTGCTCATGGGCGTCCTCGCGGTATGCGTAGACCAGGACATTGACGTCAACGAGTTGCACGTTCGTTCATCAATTCCAGCAGGGAAGCCGTATTGTCGAGATCGACCCCCGGCTGCAAGCCCGAACCGGCGAACGTTGGAATGTCGGCCTCACTCAGCGGGTTGCGGGGTTCATTGCGGCGGCCCAATGACTCGCGCAGCGCATCTTCCATGACCTGCGTGAGCGTTCGGCCAGTCCTACCGGCTGTAGCCTTGGCCTCGGCAAGGAGCGCGTCATCAAGCCGAACGGTTGTCCTCACGCATCAAAGCATCATGCCTGGACATCGATATGTCAAGGATCCCTCCCCTCGCCCCAGCCGTCGCTGGGGGGACAATGGCTTCCGATGTCCCAGACCGCACCCCGACCCACCAAGCGGAGCGCTCCGCGAATCCCCGAGGACACGCTTGGTGGCCTTCCACTGAAGCCCACCTATGGCCCCGAGGACAGCGCCCAGCGGGAACCCGCCAGGGTCGGAGCTCCCGGCGAGTACCCGTACACCCGCGGCATCCACGAGACCATGTACCGCGACAAGGTGTGGACGATGCGCCAGTTCGCCGGTTTCGGCAGCGCCGAGGACACGAATCAGCGCTACCGATTCCTCCTTGCTCAGGGTCAGACCGGCCTCTCCGTCGCGTTCGACATGCCCACCCTGATGGGTCATGACTCCGACGCGCCCCACTCGCTCGGCGAAGTTGGTCGCTGCGGCGTCGCCATCGACACCGTCGAGGACATGAGCACGCTTTTCGCGGGTATCGATCTCGGCGTGGTCACCACCTCGATGACCATCAACTCTCCGGCTGCCATCGTGTTTGCCCAATACCTCGCAGTCGCGGAGGAGCAGGGGGTCGATTTCTCCCGTCTCGGTGGCACTCTCCAGAACGACATCCTCAAGGAATACGTCGCTCAGAAGGAGTTCATCTTTCCCATCGAACCATCGATGCGTCTGGTCAGCGATGTCGTCGTCTTCTGCGCGCAACACGTGCCCCGCTGGCATCCTATCTCGGTCAGCGGATATCACATCCGCGAGGCGGGCTCAACCGCGGCGCAGGAGCTGGCCTTCACCCTCGCCGACGGATTCGCCTACGTCGAGGCCGGAATTCGTGCCGGGCTCGACGTTGATGACTTCGCACCGCGGCTCTCGTTCTTCTTCAATAGCCACATCGACTTCTTTGAGGAGATCGCCAAGTACCGTGCCGCCCGCCGCATCTGGGCGCGACGGATGCGCGAGAAGTACGGGGCCACGAGCGAACGGTCTCTCAAGCTCAAGTTTCACACCCAGACCGCGGGCTGCTCACTCACCGCCCACCAGATCGAAAACAACATCGCTCGCACCGCGTTCGAGGCGATGGCGGCGGTGCTTGGCGGTACCCAGTCGTTGCATACGAACTCCATGGACGAGGTGCTCGCGCTGCCCACCGAGAAGGCGGCACAGATCGCGCTACGGACCCAGCAGATTCTCGCCTACGAAACGGGCACGCCGAGCGTCGTCGACCCCCTGGCGGGCAGCTACTTCGTCGAAGACCTCACCGATCGCATGGAGCAGGCCGCCGAGGACTACTTCACCGAGATCGAGCAGAGGGGCGGGATGCTCGCCGCCATCGCCGACGGCTTTCCTCAGCGTGAGATCGCCGACGCCGCCTTCCGCTACCAGACGCAGCTCGACTCCGGTGAGCGCGTCATCGTTGGTATCAATGCCTTCTCCGAGATTGCCGAGGGAGCGGCTCCGGAGATTCTCGTCATCGATCCGCAGGTGGAGCACCAGCAAGCCCTACGCCTCAAGGATGTGCGTGAGCGCCGCGACAACGGTTCGGTGGCAACGCGCCTCGACGAGTTGCGCGTTGTGGCCGCCGGCAGCGACAACATCATCCCTGCCATCCTCGACGGTGTCCGGGCGCGGGCCACCGAGGGTGAGATCATCGGTGCTCTGCGCGACGTATTTGGTGTTCACCGGGAGACGCCAGCCTTTTGACTCCTGTGGCGCGGGCGGCGTGGATTCTCAACCGCCGTGGGAAGGAATCACCGTGTTGACCCCTTGGCGGCGTTGGGCCGTGGGCCAGGCCCCAGATCATGCTGCGGTACCGGACGCCAATGGTCCACCGACCCAGCAAGTCATTCCTCGACGGACAGCCACCCGGACAATGGCGCGCGGAGACGACTGCCTCGTCCACGCTGGTAGAGTTGGGCCTCGAAGGATCCACTTCAAGCAGGTTCTGTGAGGCCGCAAGGGGATCGCGCATCCGCGTGGCCCCTGACGGCTGGGAACCGAAGGAGGTGCATGGCGGCGCTGACGGGCCATCGGCCGATGGAGCATGTCCTCTCCAGCGAGCAGTTCGACCGCGATGCCCTGGACGGCATCCTGCGTCGGGCCGCCGAACTCGCCGATGTTCGCGACACACGCTTGGCCGGTCGGATCATGGCGGCGCTCTTCTACGAACCCTCGACGCGGACGCGCCTTTCCTTCGAAAGCGCCATGCTCCGCTTGGGGGGCGCCGTCATGGGTACGGAGGCCGCACACGAGTTCTCCAGTGCCATCAAAGGCGAAACCCTTGAAGACACCATTCGTATGGTTTCCTCGTACGCCGACGTCATCGTGCTCCGCCACGACCAGGCCGGAGCAGCGGCGCGGGCCGCCGCAGTGTCCTCTGTTCCGGTGCTGAATGGCGGAGACGGCCCTGGTGAGCATCCCACCCAGGCGCTGCTCGACCTCTACACGCTGCAAGCAGAGCTGGGCCGCATTGACGGGCTCCATGTTGCCCTCTGCGGCGATCTGCGATTCGGCCGCACCGCACGCTCCTTGGCTATTCTGCTCACTCGCTACCACGACGTGCGGGTAACGTTCGTCGCGCCGCAGGTGGCGCAGATAGGCACTGACATCCGCGAGCGTCTCGATCGGGCCGGCATTCCTCACATGCTCACCGACCGGCTCGACGATGTCGTGGCGGGTGTCGATGTCGTGTACCAGACGCGTATCCAGAAAGAGCGCTTCACCGACACAGCGGAGTTTGAGGCAGCCCGTCACAGCACCCGCATCGACCCGGCGATGATGCAACTCCTTCCCGCGCACGCCATCGTCATGCATCCCTTGCCCCGCGTTGACGAGATCTCCCCGGAGGTCGACGCCGATCGACGTGCGGCGTACTTCCGCCAGGCCGCCAACGGCGTCGCGGTCCGCATGGCCCTGCTCGATATGGTGGTTCCCCGATGACAGTGCAGGGTGGTGTCCCCACCACCCTGGTGATGGACGGTGAGACCGCGGCTCGGACGCTTCGTCGTCTCGCCCACGAGATCGTGGAGCGCCATCCCCAGACGGATGACCTCGTTCTGGTGGCAGTGCGTGGTGGCGGCGTGCCCATCGCCCGCGCTCTAGCCGACGCACTCGCGCGGCTCGGGCATCCGGCGCTCCGTTGCGCGCTGCTCGATGTGCGCGACTACCGCGATGACATTCCCCGTCCGACCCAGCCTGACGGCAACGCCCTCACCGGGCTCGACGGTGACGGTGCAGCGGCACCCCTCATTGGCGGCGCCGCTGTCATCCTCGTCGATGACGTCGTTCAGACCGGGCGAACCCTGCGCGCCGCACTCGACTGCCTCTCCGCATGGGGACGTCCGGCGACAGTGGAGCCGTGCGTCCTCATCGACCGCGGGCAGCGCGAACTCCCCATCCGGCCGAGCTTCGTCGGCAAGAATATTCCCGCGGCTGCAGACGACTGGGTGCAGGTGATGCTCGATGTCGGCACCGCGGCCGAGGCCCCCGGCGTCTTCCTGGTGAAGCGGACATGAACTGCATCCTCCGCGGGGTACGCGTCATCGACCCGTTGGCGGGGCGCGATGACATCAACCAGGACGTGTGGCTGACCGAGGGCCGGATCATCGCCATCTTCAAGTACATGGGTGACAGCACCGTGCCGGTGATCGATCTCACGCCGCCGCCCGGGGGCACGCCAACCATCCTGTGCCCCGGCTTCATCGACCTGCACACACATCTGCGAGAACCCGGCGACGAGGGAGCAGAGACCCTCGCCAGTGGATCGCGCGCCGCTGCCGCCGGCGGTTTCGCCCAGGTGGTGGCGATGGCCAACACGGATCCCCCGATCGACGATGTCGATGGGGTGACGAAGGCGTGCGTTCGCTCGGTGGCGGCGAGCATCCGGGTGCGGGTGGCGGCGGCACTCACGCGTGGCCTCGAGGGCGACGAACTCGTCGACCTCGAGGCCTGCGCCGAGGCCGGCGCGGTCGCCTTCACCGACGATGGCCGCAACGCGGTGTCGCAACGGTTGCTCAGCGAGGCGATTCGCCGCGCCGCGCGATTGCACAGACCCATCCTCGTCCATCCCGAGGATGAGGAGTACATCGGCCGCATCAACGGCGCTCATGGCCTCACCGCGCGGTGTCCCGTGCGGCCCGTGGAGGCGGAGACCAGAGCAGTGGCGCTCGCCCTGCGCGCCCTGCATGATGCGGGCACGGGTCGACTCCATCTCCAGCACATCAGCTCCGCGCCCAGTATCGACCTCATCCGCGAGGCGCGCGCCGACGGAGTCGAGGTCACCGCGGAAGTGACTCCACACCACCTGGCGATGTGGCTGCCGGTGGCGGAGGAGCCGGAGTCGGCGGCGTTGCTGAAGGTGAATCCCCCGCTCCGCGGCCAGCGGGACCGTGCCGCGCTCATTCAGGCCCTTCGCGACGGCGTCGTCGACGCCGTTGCCACCGACCATGCGCCGCATCGCGCCGAGGAGAAGGCATTGCCGTACGCTGAGGCGGCGCCGGGGATGCTTGGCCTCGAGCTTGCGCTGGCCGTCTGTCTCACCATGGGTGGCATGGGTGGAGACTGGATCCCCACCCTGGTGGAGCGGCTCACTGCGGGTCCGTACCGCGTGCTCGGCGGAGCGACCTCCCTGCTCAGCGAGCCGCGCCTGGTCATCGGCGAGGCGGCGACGTGCGTCCTCTTCGACCCCGGCGCAGAGTGGACGGTGGGGAGCGAGGACCTGCGCAGCAACTCGCACAACACACCGCTGCTGGGCATCACCCTGCGGGGGAGGGTGCTCATGACCCTCGTCGAGGGTGCTCTCGTGCATCACGACCGGCGACGCTTGCCCTGGCCGCTGCCAACCCCCACGGAGCCCATGCGTGCCTGAGCGGGGGCGCCTCGCCCTGGAGTCCGGTGCCATCTTCGAGGGCATCCTCTTTGGCGCGCCGCTTCTCGAATCGCGAAGCGGCGAGGTCGTCTTCAACACCTGCATGACGGGATATCAGGAGGTCTGCAGCGATCCCTCGTACGCCGGGCAGATGGTGGTGATGACCCATCCGCTGATGGGGAACTACGGCATTCGCGACGCTTTCGCAGAGTCACCGCGACTGCACGCGAGGGCGCTGGTCATCCGCGAGCTCTCGCCGTGTGTCGGCCACGGCCGCGCCGATCGCAGCCTCGATGAGGAACTGAGCCGCCATAACGTGCCGGGGATCAGCGGCGTCGACACTCGCGCTCTCACCCGGCATCTCCGAGACCGGGGAACCCTGCGGGGAATCCTTTCCCCGGCAACGCGCTTGGGGGTGGCCGAACAGGTCGAGGCCGCCCGATCCGCGCCCTGGGTTCCCGATCTCGATCTGGTGGCCGAGACCTCCCAGACTGAGGCGTCCCTGGAGTGGACCGAGCGACTGCCCGAGGAACTCGAGGTTGGAGTTCGGGCGGCCGGCGGTCTCGACCGTTTTGCCGGCATTCGTGTCGTTGCGGTTGATCTCGGCATCAAGCGCAACCAGCTGCGCGCGCTCCGCAGTCGAGGAGCCGACATCACTGTGGTCCGCCACGACGCGTCTCTCGAGGATGTTTTGCGCCACCGGCCCCAGGGCGTCCTCCTCAGTAACGGTCCCGGAGACCCCGCCAACCTCATCTGCCAGGTTGAGCTCTGCCGGAAACTGCTGGAGAAACGGGTCCCGCTGCTCGGTATCTGTCTCGGCCATCAGGTGCTCGGTCGGTCCGCCGAGGCATCGACCTCGCGGCTGCCCTTTGGACATCACGGTGGCAACCATCCGGTGCGTGACGAGACCAGCGGCGCTGTCTATGTGACCTCGCAGAATCACGAGTTCCAGGTGATCGCCGATACACTTGGCCAGGGGTGGCGGGTGAGCGAGCGCAATCTCAACGACGGGAGTGTCGAGGGGTTGGCCCACGATGAGTTGCCCGCTTTCAGTGTGCAGTACCATCCCGAGGGCGCTCCCGGACCACAGGATCGTGCCGGCGTCTTCGACCGCTTCCTGGAGATGGCCGGGGAACACCGCCCCGGCGCCGTGCATCTGCGATCGCCAATCGGCGACGCCATGCCCCACCGCGGGCTGGTGGCGCCGCCCACGGCAGTGGGGGAGAAGCCGCACTGCGTACTCGTCATCGGCTCCGGGCCGGTGGTCATCGGCCAGGCTGCGGAATTCGATTACGCCGGTACCCAGGCCTGCCGAGCGCTCCGCGAGGAGGGCGTCCGAGTGGTCCTCGTCAACAGCAACCCGGCCACGATCATGACCGACGACGATTCGGCCGATGCAGTCTACGTCGAGCCGCTCACGGTTGCGGTGGTGGAGCGCATCATCGAGATGGAGAAACCCGACGGTCTTCTCGCCACTCTCGGTGGCCAGACCGGGCTCAATCTTGCGGTGGCGCTCGACGACGCCGGAGCGTTGCGCCGTCATGGCGTTCGCGTTCTCGGGAGCTCACTGGAGGCGATTCGCACTGCCGAGGATCGCGAGAAGTTCAAGAAGCTGCTGCGCTCCATCGGTGAGCCCGTGCCCGATTCGCGGACCGTCAGTTCGCCGGCTGAGGCTCGCATCTTTCTCGCCGAGATTGGCCTGCCGCTCGTGGTCCGCCCCGCCTTCACTTTGGGAGGCACCGGCGGAGGTCTCTGCGACACCGAGGAGCAGTTCGTCGACACCGTGGCGGCGGGGTTGGCGGCGTCGCCGATCAGCCAGGTACTCGTCGAGCGTTCTCTGACGGGGTGGCGCGAACTCGAGTACGAGGTAATGCGTGACGCGTCTGGGACGTGCATCACCGTCTGCAACATGGAGAACCTCGACCCCATGGGCGTGCACACGGGGGATTCCATCGTGGTGGCGCCGGCCCAGACACTGACCGACCGCGAGCATCAGCAGTTGCGCAGCGCCGCTCTGCGCATCATCAGTGCCCTGGAGATCGCCGGTGGCTGCAATGTGCAGTTCGCCATGGCTCCAGACTCGCACGAGTACCACGTCATCGAGGTCAACCCGCGGGTATCACGAAGTTCAGCGCTGGCGAGCAAGGCAACGGGATACCCCATTGCCCGGGCCGCCGCGAAGATCGCCTGTGGCAAGCGTCTCGATGAGATCAGCAACGCGGTGACCGGCAAGACGTGCCTCGCCTTCGAGCCGGCGCTTGACTACTGCGTGGTGAAGATTCCCCGCTGGCCATTCGACAAGTTCCCCGACGCCGATCGTCGGCTGGGCACGCAGATGAAGTCGACCGGAGAGGTCATGGCCATCGAGCGGAGTTTCCCAGCAGCCCTCAGCAAGGCTCTCCGCTCCCTGGAACAGGCGCCGCCCACTGCGGCGGAGGTCCAGGACCCCGTGCTCGTCCAGAACCCCAATGACCGCCGCATCTTTGCGGTCATGGAAGGGTTGCGCTCGGGCCGGACGCCCGAGGACGTCAGCCGCGCCAGTGGGATCGGTGTCTGGTTCACTGAGCACATCGCCCGCCTTGTCGCCATTGAGGAGCGGCTCCGCCGGCATGGTGTCGATGACGCGACGCTGCGGACTGCAAAGCGTGCCGGTCTCGCTGATCGCCGCATTGCTCGGCTCGCCGACACGCCGGCCGCTGCGATTACCGAGCAACGTCAGCGCATCGGTCTGTCGCCCACCTTCAAGTGTGTCGATACGTGTGCCGCAGAATTCGTCGCCGCCACTCCGTACTATTACTCCACCTTCGAGACCGAGGACGAGCGTGTCGGCGCTGGGGATGACACTGTCGTTGTCCTCGGCAGCGGACCCATTCGCATCGGCCAGGGGATCGAGTTCGATTACTGCTCAGTGCAGGCGGCCCAGTCGCTGCGCCAGCAGGGCGTGGCTGCGGTCATGGTGAACAGCAATCCTGAGACCGTCTCCACTGACTTCGACTGCAGCACCCGCCTCTACTTCGAACCGCTTGACGCTGAGTCCGTTCTCGCCGTTATCGAGGCCGAGAGAGCGACCGGTGCTGTCGTCCAATTCGGCGGCCAGACCGCCATCAACCTGGCCCGACCCCTTGCCGATGCCGGTGTGAACATTCTCGGCAGCAGCGTTGCAACCATCGAGGCGGCGGAGGACCGCCGGCTGTTCGAGGCTCAGATGCGTGCTCTCCAGATCCCCCAGCCGCGGGGCGCGGCAACGCTCGACCTCGACGAGGCCACCGAAATCGCTGATCGCATCGGATATCCGGTGCTGGTGCGGCCGTCGTTCGTGCTCGGCGGTCGCGCCATGGAAGTGGTGAACAGCCGCGGCCAACTGCGCCGTTTTCTCGAGCTGGCCATGGCGGCGCTGCCCGAGGACGGTGATGGTCGCCGCGGCAACGTGCTCATTGATCAGTACCTCCTGGGCACCGAGGTTGACGTCGATTGCATCAGCGATGCCGACACCGTTGTCATTCCTGGCCTCATGGAGCATGTCGAGCGCGCCGGAGTGCATAGCGGCGATTCCATGGCAGCATACCCGGCGCCTAACCTCAGTGGCGGACTGCGCGCCGAGATCGTTGATGCGACGGTGAGCATTGCTCGGGCCATGAAGATTCGCGGGCTTTGCAACATCCAGTTCGTGGTCTGGCGCGGCCGTGCCCATGTCATCGAAGTGAATCCCCGCGCTTCTCGGACGGTGCCCTTCCTCAGCAAGGTGACGGGGGTGCCCATGGTGGGTTTGGCGACGCAGGTCATGCGTGGCGCGATGCTCGCCGATCTCGGCTGGGAAACGGGACTGGTCCCCGACCGTCCCCTTGTCGCCGTCAAAGCCCCTGTGTTCTCCACGGGGAAGCTCACCCTGGTGGACAGCGTGCTGGGCCCCGAGATGAAGTCCACCGGCGAGGTGATGGGGATCGACACCGACCTTGGCGCTGCCATTGAGAAGGCGTTCCTCGCGGCTCTCGGGGTCATGCCGACGAGTGGCGCCGTGCTCTGTAGCGTTGCCGACCCTGACAAAGCGGACGCCCTGCCGGTCCTCGCTCAACTCGCCGAACTCGGCTTCGACATCTACGCCACGGCGGGAACCGCCCAGGCGCTGGGCGTGGCCGGCATCAGTGCGATCCCGGTTGGTCGCATCGGGCACGGCCGCCCCAACGTCATCGACATCATCGAGGAGGGCCGGGTCTCGATCGTCGTCAACACAGTGTCGCATTTCGAAACTGATGAGTTGCACTTCGACGAGCATGGTGGCCTCATCGCTGCAGCCGGGCGCACGGTGAAGGATGGCTACCGTATTCGCCTCGCCGCCGAGCGCCGTCGCATTCCCTGCTGCACATCGATGGACACCGCGAGAGCGCTCGTCGATGCCATGGTGCGACAGCACCGACAGATGGCGCGTCAGCACGGAGCGGTTGAGGTGAGTGTCGCTCCGGTGAAGGCGTACCGGGAGGGCGCGGTTCCGGTCAGTCGAGCACACCCAGCCAGTCGCCGAGTAGAGCGCGGTTGAGGTGTCGCACCACGGCGGGACCTTCGTAGATGAAGGCGGTGTAGAGCTGCATTAGGTCGGCACCGGCGGCCAGGGTCCGGCGCGCGTCCTCGGGCGTGGCGATCCCGCCGACGCCGATGAGCGGTAACCGTCCCCGCAGTGCCGCTGAAACTACTTCGATGGTCCGCAACGAGCGGAATTGCAATGCGCTGCCGCTGACCCCGCCGCGCCCGAGGATGTCGTCACCAAGCAGCTCCCGGCGGGCGACGCTCGTGTTGGTTGCGATGATCCCCGCGGCTCCTGCGTCGACGCAGGCGTCGACCAGTTCGCTGACGCGCCCGGCGTCCGGGGAGAGCTTGACGAGAAGCGGGGTGGTGTGGGTGGTGCTGTCGAGGTGGCGCAGCGTTTCGCGCATGCCGCGCACCAGGAAGCTGAGCTCCCGGGCCTGCTCGAGCGAGCGTAGACCCGGCGTGTTCGGGGAGCTGACGTTGACGGCGACGTAGTCGGCGTGGGGATGGATGACGCGCAGTGATGCTCTGCAGTCGGCGAGCGTGTCCGCCAACGGCGTCACCCTGGACTTGGAGATGTTCCAGCCCACGGGCACGTTAGCGGCCGGTGACGCCGCGGCGTGGGCGGCAGCAGCGCTGGCACCCCGGTTGGGAAAGCCCATGGCGTTGACGATGGACCGCTGCGGGGGGAATCGCCAAATCCGGGGACGCGGATGGCCCGGCTGAGAATGCCAGGTGACGGTTCCCGCTTCGATGAATCCAAAGCCGAAGGCGGCCAATGCACCGGTGGCGAGACCGTTCTTGTCGAACCCCGCGGCAAGCCCCACCGGGCTGCGGAACTTGAGCCCCCAAAACTCGCGGTGGCCGTGCAGGTCAGAGGCCCCGCTCCAACGCTCGATGAAGCGCAGGAGAATCGGGCGTCCCGATGCTCGCACGAGCTGAGCCACGACCAGCTCGTGGGCGATCTCGGGGTCACGACGCGAGAGCGCGAAGAGAACCGGCCGCATGAGCCGCGGATAGAGCATGGAGAGCCATGCTAGCGGCCGGTAGGTTCTTGTTCGACCGTGGGGACGTCAGGACGACGGGCTGGGCAGCGGCTTGGACCGCATGCGAGAATCGGCTGATGCTGCTCTGGGCCATTGGACTTGTCGTGCTGCTTGCGCTGCTCGCAGGTGCGGAGCGGTATTCGTCCACCACCTGGAGGGCCGGGGATCATCGGGCGCTTGTCGACTGCTCCCGCTGTGAGGTGCGCTATCCGCGGACGATGATCGTTGGATCGATCCCGCGCTGTCCGGAGGGCCATGTTCTGCGAGTACCTCGGCCGCACTCCTCCGAACCCGAACCGCCGACGCCCCTGTAGCTCAACGGCAGAGCAGCCGGCTTTTAACCGGTTGATGCGGGTTCGATTCCTGCCAGGGGCACACGGGCGATGACACAGCGTCGCCTGATCGCCCACCATTCCGCTGATGGCTGAGACGATTCCCGGGTTTCCCGAGCATTTCCCGGTCCGCGCCGACGGGCGACGATCGCGCCGCTACCGGCTGGTCTCCGCCCTCTGTCGCCTCGTTCTCGGCGCCCTCTTCGGGCCCCGTCTGCGATTCCGCGGAGCCGGGAACATACCCAGTGCGGGGCCCCTGCTGGTGGCCTCGAACCATCTGGCGAACTGGGACCCACTGATCTTCGGCGGCTACTTTCCGGGAACACTCCACGCCATGGCGAAGCGGGAGATCTACGGTTCGCGGGTCACGGCATGGATCCTTGCCGGATGCAACTGCTTCCCGGTGGAGCGTAATGGAAAGGACCGACGTGCGCTCCGTATCGCCCTCGATCTCATGAAATCGAAGCGCCGGCTGCTGCTCTTCGTGGAGGGCACTCGCTCTCATCAACCGGGCATGCGGCGAGCCGAACCCGGCGCAGGCTTTCTGGTGCGTCGCGGCCAGGCCCGCGTCCTCCCCGTCGCCATCTCCGGCACCGAGGCGGCGTTGCGGCTCAGGCCATTTCCACGGCGGGGTTGGATCACGGTGCGCTACGGCGAGCCGTTCAGGCCACAGGGAAAGAGCGATGTAGAGATCGCTGACGAGATTGGTGCCGCCATCGCCACCATGCTGCCCGACGAATATCGCGGCTTCTACGCGGCCGCGGTGAGCGGCTCCCAATAGCGTCTGGAGGCCATTCGACGCGCTCAGCCCGACGTCTGCTTGGCCGCCTCCGCCTCCGCCTCAGCTTCCTTGGCCGCCCTGTCGCGCTCTTTCGCTGCCTTCTCGCGGGCTTTCTCGCGTTCAGGCTCAGCGCTCTTCAGGCAGGTGAAGGCGACCACCTCCTTGGTCTCTGGCGCACTATCAAAGCGGACGATGGCGGTCTGGCTGAGCACGGTCTCGACCCGCCCAGTGGCACCGATCGGGTAAGGACCGATGGGGGTGCCGGTGCGCGGCCGCGTGTGCTGCGTGAGGATGATCTTCTCGCCGATGTCGAACGGCGGCGGGGGCTCGTCCTTGGCGCTTGGTGGCCGTCCCGGCTGGGGTCGTACCGGGGGCCGTGGTGCCACGGGGGGGGCGGCAACGATCGTCGCTTCCTCCTTGTCCTCCTCGTCCTCGTCATCGTCCTCATCGGTGACCAATTCGGGGTCGACGACAGCATCGATCTCCTCCGCAGGGTCATCCGTCTCGGCGGGGGCGGCCGGAACTGCCCCGTTGTCGTTGTCGGCGGGCGTGTCAGGTGTGGTCTTGGCCATGGTTCCCCGGGCGAGCGTGGTGGGTGAGCGAAGCTGGAGGATATCGTCTCTTCCCCCGATGGCGAGGCGGTGATCATCGAGGCGGACCGAGTTCATCGCCATGGCCCTCTTAGAATGCCCGGTAATGGCCGCTCGTAGCTGGACCGCTCTCAGCCCCCGTGCCCAGCAGCGGGCCCTGGAAATCCTTCCCGGTGCGCTCACCTGGATAGTGCTCCTCACCCCGCTTGTCCTCGCCTTTGCGGTGCGCCTGAACAACCCCGCTGACCTCTGGATGCTCGGCGTTGCCGCCATCGGCCTCGATCTCTACTGGTTGTTCCGGACCACGGTCACGGTGCGCGCGGTGGGCCGCTCCCTGGTTCAGATCCAGGCGACCGAGGCCGTTGACTGGTGGGCCCGTTGCCAGGCGGTGGAGGTTCCCGATGGTGGGGCCGCCCCCGGGGAGATCGTCCACTGCGCGCTCATCCCCACATACACGGAGAAGTATGAGGTCTTGCGCGGGACGCTCGAAGCGCTCGTCGAGCAGAACTACCCGGATCACCTGAGGGTGTGCGCCATCATCACTCGGGTCACCGACACCGGTGGCTGGGAAAACGTTGCCCGCCTGCAGGAGGAGTTCGGCCATCGCTTTCGTGCCTTCCTCCACATCAAGGATCCGCTGCTGCCGGGGATCGTCGTCGGCAAGTCGGCGGCCATGGCCTACGGGGGGCCCGAGCTACGGCGACACTGTGACGAGATGGGGCTCGATCCCACCCGTACCCTGGTCACTGATCTCGACTCCGACTTTCGACTGCATCCTCAGTACTGGGCGTATGTCACCGCCCAGTTCTGCGCTGTCGATGACCAACTGACCTCGATCTGGCAGCCGGTCCCGGTGTTCCTCAACAATCTTTGGCGCGTCCCCGCTGCGGTCCGGGTCATGGCCACAGCGTCGACCCAGTGGCAGATGTTCTTGCACCAGAACCCCCACCGACTGGTGATGTTCTCCTCGTACACCATGCCGATGCCGTTGCTCACCGCGGTGGGATACTGGGATGACGACGTCATCCCCGAGGACTCCCGATTCTTCTGGAAGAGCTTCTTTCGCTACGGTGAGAAACTCCATGTGCGCCCTGCGTTTCTGCCGGTTTTCGGCGACGCGCCTCGAGCCCGCGACTACGCGTCTACTCATGTGTCTCAATACAACCAAATCAAGCGCTGGGCGTGGGGCGCCACCGACATTCCCTATGTGTGCGTGCGGATGCTTCGCCACCGGGAGATTCCCTGGCGGCTCCGTGCCCGCCGCTTCATGCACCTCATCTTCAACCATCTCACCTGGGCAACCCTCCCGCTGCTGCTCTTCTTTGGGGGCGCCCTGCCGGCGATGATCGACCTCGACTACAGTCTGAGTACCGCTTCCACGTACATCGGCTGGGCCACCGCCGGAATTCTCACGGTGACGCTGCTCAACACCCTCGCCCTCATCCGGATCGACCGGCGGATGTGCCCAAAGCCCACGGAATGGAAATGGTGGCGCCGCCGATGGGCAGACTCACAACTCTTTCTCTACCCCATCGCCGGTCTGGCTCTCTCGGTCATTCCCGCACTGGAGGCACAGACGCGTCTCATGTTCGGGGCGTACCTCGAGTACAAGGTCACTGAGAAGGAGTAGAGCACCCATGTCCCGGCCCCGCGTCCTCAGCGGTATCCAACCCAGCGGCGAGCTGCACATCGGCAACTACCTTGGCGCGCTGCGCAACTGGGTCGCGGATCAGGACACCTACGAAAACTACTTCTGCATCGTCGACCTTCATGCGCTCACCGTGCTGCCCGACGCTGGAGATTTGCGTCGGCGCACCCTCGACCTGGCCGCTCTCTATGTGGCCTGCGGCCTCGACCCCGAGCGCTGCGAGATCTTTGTGCAGTCGCACGTTCCCGCACATGCTGAACTTGGGTGGATCATGGAGTGCTTCTCTCCGATGGGCTGGCTGGAACGTATGACCCAGTTCAAGCAGAAGAGCAAGGGCGCGGGTCGCGAGCGGGTTGGTGTCGGTCTCTTCACCTATCCATCACTGATGGCCGCCGACATCGTCCTCTACGACGCCGACTTCGTTCCCGTCGGCGACGACCAACGTCAGCATGTCGAGTACTGCCGCGATGTGGCGCAGCGCATCAACACCATGCGCGGCGACGTTCTCAAGATCCCCCAGCCGCTCATCCGCCGGGAGGGCGCACGGGTGATGGGCCTCGACGATCCCACCGTGAAGATGAGCAAGTCCGCGGGTGGCGAGCGGCCGGCGCACGCCGTCTTCCTTCTCGACTCACCGGACCGGGCGCGGAAGAAGATCATGCGTGCCGCGACCGACTCGAATCCCGCCGTTGCCGAGCCGCTCGGCCCCGGTGTCGCCAATCTCCTCGACATCTACGCTGCGGTGCACCGTGTTCCCGCGGCGGATGCGCTCCGCGAGTTTTCTGGCACGACGTACGGCAACCTCAAGGGAGCCGTCGCGGATGCGGTTGTGGACACGCTTGGTCCGATCCAGTCGCGCTTCCACCAGTTGCGCGACGATCCCGGAGAACTGGACCGTCTCCTCACTCGCTCGGCGGAGCGGGTCAACGCTGTCGCTGAGGCCACGCTGCAACGGGTGTATCGGGCCGTCGGCCTGCGCTGACCTCACGGGCGTAGATCGCCGATCAGTTCGCGGTAGACGGCCACCGTCTCCGTGGCCGCGCAGGCCCAGGTGAAGGGGGCCGCGCGCTCGATGCCGAGGGCCGCGCGGTCGCGGCAAACGTGGGGATCCGCGAGGAGAGCGCTGAGCAAGGAGGCGAGAGCGGCGGCATCGCCGTCCGGTGCGATCAGGGCCGCCTCACCGCCCACCTCGGGAATCGAGCTGTTGGCGAAGGCCGCCACCGGGGCACCGCAGGCCATGGCCTCGAGCACGGGTAGGCCGAAGCCCTCGTACGCACTCGTCACCACCACGGCGGCGGCCCCGCTCATGAGAGCGACGAGGTCGCTGCGGGAGACGTGTCCAAGGATGCGGACATGGCCCTGCAACTCCGGGCGATCGAGGGCATCCTCGAGTCGCCTCTGAAAGATGCCCTGGTCGCCGGTGATCACGATGTCGATGTCGTGTTCGGCGCGGACGCGTGCGACCACTTCACTCAGCAGCCCAGGCCGCTTATGGGGCTCGAACGTGCCTGCGGCCAGGAGGTAGGGGCGCTCCAGCCCGAGACGGAGGCGTGTCGCCTCGATCTCGGCCGCTCCCGCGGGGTGGAAGTGGGGCGCCACCCCATGGGCGACGACGCGGATGCGCTGGAGATCGCAGTGCGCCACCCGCACGCAGTCGTCCCGCGTCGATCGACTGGGGACGATGAGCCGATCGGCGCGGCGCAGCTGGTGAACCGCAAGGCGCAGACGCTCTCGACTCTTCCAGGGATATCCCGGCAGAACGAAGGGGATGAGGTCGTGGACCGTGACGACGACGGGAATACTCGCTGCGGCCGGCTGTCCATATTCGGTGGCGTGATACAGCCGGGGACGGTGACGCCGCAGGGCACCGGCGACCAGCAGGGAATCGGCGAGCGGCTGGATGCGCCGGTTCAGGCAGGGAAGCCGGGGGCCCACGCCGGCTCCGGAGGTGGCCAGATACGACGGCAGAGCGTCGCGGCTGAGGAGCAGGGAGAGTCGTGACGTCATCCCCAGGCTCGCCAGTCCGTCCAGCAAGCCGGCAACGTAGGTCCCGATTCCTCGCGGCGCGGAGCCGCCCTGGAGTGGACGTCCGTCCATCAGCAGCGGCCTCATCGAGAGATTGCCGCCCGCAGCAGGCTCTCCAGTCGCTCGACAACGTCGTCCCAGCGGTAACGCTCGGCGACGAATCGACGGCCGCGCTCGCCCATGGCATCCGCAGCAGATGGCGACGTCAGGAGCTGCTCCGCAGCGTCGGCGAATTCTCCGCTCGTCTGGTAGACGATGGCAGCAGCGGAACGGGCGGCCTGTCCCCGGAGCACCGCTCCGGCGCCGTTGACGATGCACGGCCGTCCCGTGGCCCAGGCCTCCAGGGTGATCAGGGAGAGCGACTCCATGCTGCTGGGTACGACGACCGCGCGCGCCCCGGCAACCGCTGCCCAGCGCTCGGCATCCGGCACCCGGCCGATCCGCAGGACTCCGGGTGGGACCGCTTGGCCGGTGGAGTCGTCACCCATGAGGACGAGGCGGGCCCGGGGTCGCCGTGTACGTAGTTCCGCGAAACCGGTGAGCAGGTCGGTCACTCCCTTGCCGCTGGTCACTCGACCGCCGTACAGCAGATAGTCGTCAAGCTGCCGCCGACGCCGGAATCCGTCGACATCGATGTCGTTCGGCGCATCGACACCAACGGTCCCGATAGCGTGAGGGACGCGGGCGGATTGCGGATGGCAGCGAAGCAGGAGTTCCCGTTCCTCTTCGGTGTTGAACCACAGGCCGTCGCTCGACGTGATCATGCGGCCGACGCGGCGCAACCGCAGTGCGGGCTCGTCGTGGGCCGCGGGAAGCAGCACTCGGGGATGGGGCGCCGCGGGAAGCCCAGACACGGTGGGGTGATAGAGATACGGAGTGAAGAGCGTCGGATGACCCGCTGTCTCGCTCAGCGCCCGCACCAGGCTCGGCGCATAGGGACCCTGGGCGCGGAGCCAGAACCTCTCGGGACGCAGCCTCGGGGGAAGACGGAAGACGGCTCGCGAGAGTTGATGGAAGGCGGCGGGATGGCGGCCGCTCCGGACCGGATAGCGATGCACCCGCACTCCCTCATCGACGCTGACGCCCGGCGCGAAACCCTCCGCCCAGGTGGCCTCGTCGATTGCTGTGGTGGTGAACACCTCGATACTCCAATGACGCTGGTGCAGTGCCAGGGCAAGGCGCCGGACCAGTGCCTCGCTGCCGCCACTGACGTTGGCCCCGTACCGGGGAACGACGATACGCAGACACCTCGTGCTCACTCCGGCATGCCCAGGAGGCTCACCGCCTCGCCGAGCCTCTTGTCGACGCGATCATCAGAAAACTCAGCCAGGCGACGACGCCCGCGACCGATGAGCTCACGACGCAGGTTCTGGTCACGGATGACACGATCGATGACCTCTGCCCACACCAGGGGATCGCGGTGACCGAGGACGATCCCCGCGCCCCCAACGGTCTCGGCAACGGCCCCGGCGTCCTGAGCGACCACGGGGACCGAGAAGGCCATGGCTTCGACCAGGGGCATGCCGAAGCCTTCGTGCTCACTCATGCAGACGACCACGCTTGCCGTTGCGTAGAGATCTCCGATCTCCCGGTCGCAGAGACGCCGGGCAGGCATCTCCACCACCCCGGCGACACCGAGGCGTGTCGCTAGCTCGCGCAGGGCAGCAACGTACGGGATGGTGTCGTCGCTCCCTCCGGGGATGACGAGGCGTGCCTGCGGTTGGGGTCCGGCGCGTAGGGCGGCGAGGACGCGGAGGAGGTCGTCGTGTCGCTTGTTGGGCGCCAGCCTGGAAACGAAGAGGAGCCGGGGCGGCGTCGCCGGGACCGCCGGACGCGGCCGCAGGCGTTGCAGGTCAACGGGAGGCGGCACGACCATGGTCTTCCGGCAGCCGGCGCTTCGCAGTTCATTCTCGTTGAACTGCGAAGCGGCAAGCCCGAGCTCGGCAAGCGGTGCCAGACGGGCAAGGTCGTCGCGGCCACGCTCCACCCAGTAGGCCACCCGGGGATTGACGTCCTCATAGAACCGACGCGGCGTGATGTTGTGGTACAGGAGAGCGTGGCGCGGGAGTAGCGCCACGAGGTCGGCGCAGCGCGCACCGATGGACAGGTGGTAGAGGACGACATCGCCGTCGTCCATGTCCCCGAGCAGTAGGTTCGCGGGCTGGGCCAGGTGCTGCAGACTCTCATCCACCAGTTCAGCGTAGATACCGCCTCCAACCCGCAGGCGATGCAGCCCTTCCTGGATGCGGAGCACGCTCTGCCCCACTGCGTCACCGGGTGAGAGCACGGGTAGGAGTTGATGGATCCGACTCATGCCGTGGCGGGCAAATCCCGCAGTGCCTCCTCGAGCCGTTTGATGACTGCGCTCCACGAGTAACGCTCGGCGACGAAGCGGCGACCCGCCTGGCCCATGCGATCACGCAGGTCACGATCCGCTCGCAAGCGATCGAGTGCGCCGGCGAATTCCTCGACTGAGCGGATCCAGAGCCCTCCCCCGGACTCCTCGCAGGCGCGTCGGGTAACCGCGCAATCAGCGTGGACAATGACCGGAACCCCGACGCTCCAGGCCTCCATGATCACAAAGCTGAGGCTCTCGAATCGCGATAGGTTGGCGACGACCAGCGAGGAGGCAAGCGCAGCGAGCTTCTCCTCCTGGGATAGGAAGCCGAGGTCGACGACGTGCTCGCGGGCGCGACGTGGCAGATCGATGTTGCCGCCGCCCAGCGCAAGCAGGGTGACCCGACCATCGGCGGAGAGAGCCAGGTTGTAGGCGGTGACGGATTCGGCGACCAGCGGAAAGTTCTTGGCCATCTCGCGGCGTCCTGCATAGGCGACGAGTTCACCCTGCAGCCGATGGCGGCGACGGAAGGCAGCAACATTGGGGGGAGGTGGGATGTCAAACCCTGCACCGACCACTCGATTGGGCGGCAGCGGTCCCCAGAGGCGAGCGGCGAGGTCGCGTTCAGCAGCGGTGTTGAAGACCAGGCCAGCGACACTCGAGAGGACCTCCCCGACGCAGGCGAAACGGGCGGTGGGCTCATCGTGCAGGAGCGGCATGACCAGACTGCGCCCGGGATGGAGCAGCGCACCAAATACTGTTGGGCCGTACAGATACTGGGTGAAGAGGAATACATCGACGGAGTCGGCGATCTCATCGATGCGCGCCAGAAGTGCTTGGCTGTATCCGCCATTTCTGACCCATTCGCGCTGGAGATGATCGGGCAGCGTCAGCCCCGCATCAATGGCTGGTTGAAGTCGGCGCATAATTGCGTGATCGCGCGGAGAGACAAGGAAGCGTTCCACCCTGACGCCACGCTCCACCGTGACGCCGGGCGGATACGCGTTCTCCCAGCTGAAGTGGTCACGAACACATGTGGTCAGAACCGACACTTGATGGCCGGCCTCGGCCAGACGTTGAGCGAACTCCCGAACGTGGGACTCGGCACCGCCGACGATTTCCCCGCCGTAGCGGGCGATAACCAGGACAGCGCGCATCAGTTCGCGGCGACGCCCCGGATCTGGTACCAGGGGCCGATCTCGCCACTACCGGAACCACCTCCGATCGGCGCGATAGTCACGTCGGTTAGACCGGCAGCCTCCCAGATCAGCTGGGCGGTCTCCCGACCCACGTGGCGGACCATATCGACGTCGAGGTCGGCAGGGTTGGACGGTGTGGCCGGATAGCCTGGGTCCGGGGCATCGGCGATGAGCAGGCCGCCGTCTTGCAGTGCGGATGTGGCCAGGGTGCCGATGCGCAGGAGTTCCGCAGCGCTGAATCGGGGGAGAAGCCCGAGAAGTGCGACGGCGGCTAGGGAGTCTCCGGCGGTATGTTCCAGGTCAGGAATGACACGCGCGGTTGCCGTCGCTACCGGGCGCTGGCGGGTGATGGCTGCCGCCACCGCCGGCGAGCCGGCCACGAGCACCCGTCCGCTGGGCGCATCCCGGAGGGCGCGGAGAGCAGCCGTGGTCCGGCCCTCGCCGAGGCCGGTCACGCGGGCGTCAGCGCCTGCGTCGATGGGAGGCACTCCGAGTCCGCGCGTTTCTGGCGTTTCTACGCGTGCCAGACGGCGTTCGATCCCACGCAACTCGCGGACCATGGCGGTGTTGAATCGGGTCTGATCAACAGCGACCGGCTGTACGTACCAGGCGATGAGCCGGCGCACGACGCGTTTGGTGAAGACGATTGCCGGACCCAGAGCGTGATTGGAGTGGAGGGGTCGCCAGAAGTCGACGACGGCGAGCACCTCGGGGGGATCATCATCCGGACGGACTCGGAACTCCTCGTGGAGCTGTGCCAGGAGCGCGGCCGGATACTCCCCGGCATCCTGGCGCCGTCGCACGTCCGCCTCGATCTCAGCGACAAGCGCCGCCGTGTCGACGCCGCTGGGCTCCTCGGTGCTGGACATGCGGCGAGACTAGCTCAGTCTCTCGCCCGGTCGCCCTCGCCGGTGGGGCTACCCGTGTTTCCCGATGTGGCTCTGAGCGACCCAGCCCCAGGTGTGGGTGGTCTTGTCGAGTCCGAGGACCCAGCCGTGTCGAGGTGCGGTGTGGGCAGCCTCGAAAACATCGCCGGGATTGACTGTGCCGATGGCGAAGGCCTTGGGATAGTCGCGCAAAGTTCCCGCGGAGGTGATGTGCACCCGGTGGAGCGCTTCAGCTTTCGCATGGGCCGCTTGCATCGGTACGAACTTGACATTTCCATCGCCACCCACAGCGTGCTGCGTTTGCGTCACCACGTTCCCGTTGGAATCGTGCACGACGCCGCCGTCGGCAAGGGCGTGGGTGGGGACGAATCCCCAGTGCAAACGCTGATGGCTGTTCGGGTTGTCGAGCACCATTGCCCAATCACCCTGACCCCGAACGTGAACGACGTACCGGACGCTGACGTGGTGAAGGCCCGATTTTCCGGGTTGAACTTCCCCGAGCCATTTGCGCAGGTAGTGGGCACGCCCATGGCCAGGGAGGTTCTGAAGGACCACGGTGCCGGGAGCCAGAGTGGTGGTGGTGAAGTAGTGATGTGACTTCTTGCCATTGGTCGCTGCAGGCGCGGGCCTGTGGCCAGCTCGTCCCTGAGCAGCGCTCCCCGTTCCTGTCATTCTGGCCGCGCCGGTCAGGTGGTCGAGCCTCACTGCCGCGTGCCTGTACGCCTGCTCACGAAGTACCGGGTCCTGGCCTGCGACCTGCAAATCGTCGGCCAGCATGTGGAGTATGGAGGATGCTTGCAGCAGCCCCGCAGAGTGCGCTGAGACATCGGCGTGGAGCTTGTGGAGGTGAGCCAGGAACTGCTGGGTGGCCTGACCGTCCCAGGAGCCGACCTGGTTACGCAGAGCCTTCAGACTCGTGGCCTTGGTTCGAAGTTCAGCTTCGATAGCGGCGATCCGCGTCGCGCCTTGGTGAATGTGGGGGGCGCTCATGACGCTTCGCCCTGAACGGTGCTTGTGGCGTCGCCCTCGGCCTGCTGATAGCTCGTCGCCGCTTCGGCCAGAGACTCGCTCAGTTGCTGGGTCCGCGAGACCAGCTCGGCAAGGTTATCGCGGTATCGCTGGCGAAAGTTGTCCAAGGCTTCGGCCGCCTTGGGATCGGTCAGCACAGCTATCGTTTGGGCGATCTCGGCGTCCAGACTCCCCACGAGACTCAGAATGTCAGAGGCGGACGTCGCAGCTGCCGTCGCCGTCTCGGCCAGGTGTTGAGGCTGCACCTGGATTGTCATGGTCGCCCAATAATACGGGCGGCCACCCAGCCTCTATCCTCCGAGTCCAGCTTGTGACAGTCGGCGCTTACGGAGCCGGCGTTGCGCGCTCGCGTTGAGGTTGGGCTGCGTGCTTGTCCACCGACCAAATGCCACTGAGATCGAGAAGGCCGTCTCGAGAGAGTTCATCGATAACCGTGACGTTGATGACACGCTCGAGGTGGTCGTAGGCATTTGAGCCGCGGCGCTCCGACAGATCGACACTAATCGTGTAGGCGGCGGCGAGGAGAGGCAGGCTCTCGATGGCATAGCGAATGGTGCCACGAGCGCCGCGCTGCCCCAGTCCCGGCGCAGCGTACTGACTCAGCGCCGTGGACGGCTGAGCCAGGGTCATGCCGTCGCTCCGTGAGAGTTGCAGGGTGCAGGTGAAGTCGGTGACGGCCTCGTGGTTGATGATGTAGTCGACCTCGATGGCGATGGCGTCGCCGCTCTTCACCACTGTGTGTTCCTTGCCGGCCGCGTCGAGGAGACGAACGGTGGTCACGGAAACCTCGGCAGAGCCCCAGCGTTCGACGTCCGCCAGAGCCTCCCCGGTGATGTCCAGGGTGGCAGCACCCACGCGGCGCTGGTAGAGAGCAGTGACCTCGCCGGCGGGCCCGTCGGCGATGAGAGAACCATGATCGAGGAGCAGAGCGCGGTCGCAGTAGAGATTCACCGACCCAAGTTCATGGGTAACGAGGATGACGGTACGCCCTTCGCGCTTGTAGGCGGCAAAGGTGTCAAAACACTCCTGTTGAAATGCGGCGTCGCCGACGGCGAGCACCTCGTCCATGAGGAGGATGGGCGCGTCGGCCTGGATGGCTACGGCAAAGGCAACACGCACCTGCTGCCCCGATGAGAGGTTCTTCAACCGCTGCTCGGGCGCGATCGGTTCGATCCCTTTCGAGGCAAAGTCCATGATGGCCTTCATGCGTCGCTGGATCTCCCGCCGGCTGATGCCGAGGATGGCCCCGTTGAGACCGATGTTCTCGCGCACGGTTAGGTCGGGGTTGAACCCGACCCCAAGTTCCAGGAAAGGAGAGATGTCGCCGTTGATCTGTACCCGGCCACCGCGGTCGGGCTCATAGATACGCGATAGGACCTTCAGCAGCGTGCTTTTCCCCGATCCGTTGTGACCGATAATTCCGAGGAACTGGCCGGCAGGAACGTTGAACGAGACGTCGCGCAGCGCTTCTAGGGCGCGGTACCGGGACGTGCTTCGCGGGTGTGTCAGCCGGTACTTCAGCGAACTGCTCCGGTCGAGGGGGATGCGGAACCGCTTGCTGAGATTGGTGACCTCGATGGCGTTTCCGGTCATAGCTTCTCGGCGAATCCTGGCGAGAGGCGTCGAAATGTGAGGGCACCTCCCACGAAGATGAAGCCGACAATGAGGAATGGCACCAGCCCGAACGGCATCCCAACGATGTCGTGATGCCAGCCCACGGACTTGGTGACGATCGCGTGGCGCATGTCTTCGATGATCTGCGCCACCGGGTTGCACTCAGCAACTCCGGTGAGCCAATGGTGGTTGAGTAGGAACGTGAAGGGATACTGCACCGCAGAGCCGAAGAAGAGGGCCTGACTGCTCACCTCCCACAGGTGACCCACGTCGCGGTAGGACACGAAGAGGGCGGAGAGGAACAGAGCCACGCCGAGGACGAGGAGATAGAGCTCGATCAGGAGCGGGAACGCTGCCACGATGCGCGGCCCCAGGGAGATCTGGTGCAGGGCGGCGGCGATGACGAGGACGAGGACGAGGTTGATGGCCAGCGTTAGCAACGAGGTGAAGGATGCGGCAATGACCATGATCGCCCGAGGAAAATATGCCTTGCGAATGAGATGGCCGGTCCCGGCCACCGACTGCATGGCCGCCGCCGTGCACTCGGCGAAGAATGTCCAGATGACGATGCCGAGGAGAAGTTGAATGGCGAAGAACTCCGTATGGTCGCCGACGTGGAAGAGGTCGACGAAGACGAAGTACATGAGCGCGAAGAGCATGGCCGGCTTGAAGAGCGACCAGAGGTAGCCCAACGCCGATCCCGTGTAACGGAGCTTGAACTGCGAAATCGCGAGTTCGCGCGTCAAGTTGGTGTACCGACGCGCCAGACCACGGTTCAGGCGAGGGGATTCGGTCAGCGGAGTCGGGGCCGCCTCGACGCTCGCTGTCATCCGAGGCAGCGGTGCCGACAGACTGGCGTCGCGACGCCGCGCTTGGGCTGCGTCATGAGGCGAGTTTACCAGCCGCCCCACTGCTGGCCGCCGTAGGCGCCGGTCCTGGGCTCAGCCAGCCTGATGGCTTCGCTAGGATCGGGGGCGATGACTGAGATGTGGGGCATGGAGCCGGGTGCACCTCTCGCCGAGACTGGCAGCACGGGCCCCGCCGCGGACGCCTCGGACCCCGATCGCGCCGCTGCCGCGGGCCTGCGCGAGCTGATCCGCGATGTCCCCAACTTCCCCCGCGAGGGGATCGTCTTCAAGGACATCACGGCCCTTCTCAGCAACGCGGCGGCTTTTCGTGCCGCTATTGACATCCTTGTGGCCGCCCACGCCGATGCCGGGGTGGACGTCGTCGTTGGCGTCGAGGCGCGCGGATTCGTTCTCGGCGGCGCGCTGGCGCATCAACTCGGCGCCGGTTTCGTGCCGGTGCGCAAGCGAGGTCGGCTCCCGCGGAGCACCCTTTCTGCTGCCTATGCCCTGGAGTACGGCGAGGCGGTCCTGGAGATCCACGAGGATGCCCTGCTCCCTGGCCAGAGGGTGCTGGTGGTCGACGATCTCCTCGCCACCGGTGGCACCGCCCGGGCCACTGTCGACCTCGTCGAGAGGCTGGGCGGCGTCGTCGTCAGTGTTGCCTTTCTCGTCGAACTCGCCGCTCTCGAGGGTGCCCGCGCTCTCGGCGACCGAGCCCACGTCTCGCTCATCCGTTTCTAGGGGAACCAATCCGTGACCACTGCCACGACCACCCAGAACGACGTTGCCGATCTCGCACTCGCCAGCGAGGGTGAGCGCCTCATCACGTGGGCGGAGAAGGAGATGCCGGTCTTGCGGCTCATCCGTGAGCGCTTCGAGAAGGAGCAGCCGCTGCGTGGACTGCGCCTCGGGGCCTGTCTTCACGTCACCAGCGAGACCGCTAACCTGGCCATCACGCTGGCCGCTGGTGGGGCTGAGGTCGCGCTTTGTGCGAGCAACCCGCTCTCTACCAACGATGCCGTCGCCGCTGCGTTGGTGGCTCGCCATGGCATTGCCACGTACGCCGTGAAGGGTGAGGATTCTGCGCGTTACTTCGGCCATATCAACACGGTTCTTGACACCAGGCCAAACCTCACAATGGACGACGGTGCCGATCTCGTGGCCGTGCTCCACAAGACCCGCACCGAGCTGCTCGGCGATGTCCTCGCGGGCACTGAAGAGACCACCACCGGGGTCATCCGCCTGCGCGCCATGGCCAAGGACGGTGCACTGAAGTTCCCCATCGTTGCCGTCAATGAGGCGATGACCAAGCACATGTTCGACAACCGCTACGGTACCGGGCAGAGCACGCTCGATGGCATCATCCGCGCCACCAACGTTCTCCTTGCCGGCAAGACGTTTGTCGTCTGCGGGTACGGCTGGTGTGGTCGGGGGTTGGCATCGCGCGCCCATGGCATGGGCGCGCACGTCGTCGTCACCGAGATCGACCCGGTGCGCGCGCTCGAGGCGGTCATGGACGGCTACCGGGTCAGCACCCTCGAGGAGGTGGCACCGCTCGCCGACTTCATCGTCACCGTCACCGGCGACCTCAATGTTGTCGATCGCAGGCATTTTGCCGCGATGAAGGATGGTGTCATCGTCGCCAACAGCGGCCATTTCAACGACGAGATCAATCTTGCCGCTCTGGATGAGCTGAGCACGGGTGTCAGCCAGCCGCGGCAGTCCGTCGATGCCTACCGGATGGCCGACGGTCGCACCATCAACGTGCTCGCCGAAGGTCGACTGGTGAACCTCGCCGCCGCAGAGGGCCACCCGGCGGCGGTGATGGACATGAGCTTCGCCAATCAGGCCCTCTGTGCCGAGCACGTCGCCGCCAACCACACCCGGCTGGATGCGCTCGTCTACGACGTCCCCGAGGACATCGATCGCGAGATCGCTCGCCTCAAGCTGGCGAGCATGGGCGTGACCATCGACGTTCTCACCGAGGAGCAGAGAACCTACCTTGCCTCATGGGAGAGCGGCACCAGCTGAGGCTGGAGCGTCACCCGGTCAGGGCGAGTGGAACCTCCCCGGGCGTGCTCCGCCACTCAACACCAGGGTGCGGGTGATCCGGGCGCTGAAGCCCGGCCAGGACGCAACAATGGAGTACTGACCCGCAGTGCCGGCGAACGAGACGGTGTCGGTGATCGTCTGGTTATGAGTCCACACCTGGGCAGAGGTCGCGCCCGTTCGGGTCGCGGGATGGGGTCCGGAGACCGTGAGCGTGGCCATGGCTGGAGCGCCCGGGCAGGCGGCCCCAGTGTTGGTGATGGTGGCAGTGATGAACACGGTGTCGCCGGGGCTCTGGCGGTCGCTGGAAACCTCCAGTGTCTGGATGGTTGACGTCAGGCCAGGGCAGGCTTTCGCCAAGGCGGCCGGGTGAGCGCTGCTGCTGCTCCTGCTCGGGGCGGGTGTTGACGATCCCGGGGCGGGGACGGGGAGCGCGCTCACCGGGGCGGGGGGCTGAAATATCGGTGGCTGGCCACCTGAGGGCGAAGGCGAGGGCGTGGCGGCGGCGCTGATGCCGAGGACGCCGCCCACGGGCTGGGCGGTTTGCTGGTGGCCGCTTGCCAGGGCAAGCGTGACGGCACCCGCACCGAGGATGAGAGTGGCTGCCGCGATGGCCGCGGTGGTCCGATTCGTCCGCGCGTGTCCGCGGCCCCAACTGATGATGCGAGTAGCTGTTTTCATGCCGCCATGATCGCGCACGAGGGCGGACACTGAACGGACAAAGCGCCAAACGCATCACAGTGACCCGGCGGGTCACCGCGTCGAGGCACCCGGCGGAGTAGGCTTCGACCTCGATGTCGAATTCCCCCGCCACACCTGCACTGCGCCCCTACCCGCCGACACTGGCCTCGCTCCGCAATGGGGTGACGCTACTCAACGCGCCCTCGGCTAGCCGCAACGTCGGGGTCTTCCTCATCGTGCGCGCCGGTTCGCGGGATGAGACCCAGCAGACGAGCGGCCTGGCCCATTACCTCGAGCACATGTTCTTCAAGGGCACGGAACGGCGTCCGACGACCAAGCAGATCACCCGCGAGATCGACCGGCTGGGCGCCTCGACGAACGCCTACACCGACACTGAGGAGGTCGCCTACTTCACCGAGGGGCCGGCCACGGCGATGCACCAGCTCGCCGACATCATCACCGACATGCTGAGCCGGCCTCTGTTCAATTCTGAGGAGATAGACCGGGAACGCAATGTCGTTCTCCAGGAGCTGTCTGCCCGGCTCGCCGACCCCGACGGCTGGATCTGGGATCGCCTTGGCACTGTCGCGTTTGGTGGGAGCCAACCGATGAGCTGGTCGGCTGCGGGTTTCCCCGCGGTCATCGAGAAGGCGACCCGTGGGCAGCTTCTCGACTATCACAAGTCGTTTTATTCACCGGAATCGATGTGCCTCGTTATCGCCGGCGGGGCCACGCTTGAGCCCGAGCAGGCTGAGGAACTTCTCGCGGACATTCCCCACGGCAAGCCGAAACCACGTGTTGCCGCGAAGTGGGGCCAGGGTGAGCTGTACACCGCAAATGTCCGCCCCTTCACTGCGGACGAGGAACCTCAGGTGAAGATGGCCCTCGCCATGCCCGGGGTCAGGGCGCTCGACGAGGACCGTGCACCCCTCTCGGTTATGACCTTCATCCTCGGTGGAGGGATGTCATCGCGGCTGTTCCACACCGTCCGGGAGCGCAACGGTCTCTGCTACTCGATCTTTGCTCACCATGAGGGCTACGACGACAGCGGTCTCTTCGCCATTTCCACGGGCACCCGGCCGAAGGACGCCAAGAAGGCGGTACAACTCTCCTTCCGCGAGCTTCGCCGGATGGCCGAGAAGCGAGTTCCCAGCGACGAGCTGGACGCCGCCAAGTCGGCGATGATTGGTCGTCTCCTGCGGAGCACTGAGACGGCTATGGCGAGCGCCCGCTTCTTCGGCGGACGCTGGCGGGCCAACCTCCCCATGGAGACACCCGACGACCGCGCCGAGGCCATCCGCAAGGTCACCGCTGCTGAGGTGCAGGCGGTCGCCGAACGCATTGCCGGCGGAATCGACGACGTGCGCATCGCCTTGGTCGGCCCCAGCGACCAGGGTGTGGAGCTGCTAGAGGCCACCCGCGACAAGCGGAAGAAGGCCTGAGCCTGGGGACAGGCAGCGCTCACCGGACCGAGTCAGCGATCTCGGGGAGCACGATTGCCACGACCTCGTCGATCGAGCCGATCGGTTGCATTGCGGGAAGAGCCCGTAGCAAGCGGACGCCGAGGATGACCGCGGGCCCAGTTGCGCCGGCGACGAGCCCGAGTTCGACGCGTAGGAAGAGATCGCTGCCCAGCGCGGTGACCACTCCGAAGCCCAGCGCACCAGCGACCCAACCGAGCGCGACGCTGGAGTAGCGACCGAGCGAGACCAGTGCCTGGCCAAGGGCGGTGGCGAGCATGAACCCCGCGCACGAGAGCGACAGCAGGGCCAGGTCGCCGCCCCCCAATGTGCTGTCGGCACCGAAGAGAATGCGCACCGCCAGCGGTCCCAGCACGAAGGCGCCAGCGATGGTGACGATGCCCAGCGCGGCAGTGGCCACCAGCAGCCGGGAGAGGACCTGCCGGAAATCGCCGATGCTGCCGCTGGCCGCCAGCGCCGCCAGCTTGGGCAGCAAGGCTGCTTGTACGGCTTGAAAGAGGAAGAAGGGTATGTATGCGACGACCCGGGCATTGAGGAACTGCCCGGCGGCGGCGGTCTGATCGGAGCGTTCCAGGAGCGGGATCACCACCGGGCCGGCGGAGAGCAGGAAGTATGTCGCCACCGACGCCAGCAAGAGGAAGCCCAGTGCGTTACCGAGGACTCGCCATGATGCCACCGGTCCGGGGCGCAGC
This sequence comes from Candidatus Dormibacteria bacterium, assembly GCA_051002895.1. Lineage (GTDB taxonomy): Bacteria > Chloroflexota > Dormibacteria > Aeolococcales > Aeolococcaceae > JBPCLW01. The sequence goes on from JBPCLW010000029.1 coordinate 50,836, forward strand.
AGTCCATGCTCTCGGCTCAGAGCCAGCGGGATTGCTACGAAACTGGCCAGAACCAGAGCGAAGCCAAAGAGGCCGGCGACTCTGCTGCCGATGACCGCGCAAAGACCGCATCCGGCACAGCGGAGGATGCCCTCGCTGCCCAGGAGGAGTCCGTAACTCGAGAAGCGGCCGTTGCCGGAGAGAGTGCCCCGGGTGGTGTGGACACAGGTGTAGGCGACCAGTCCGGTGCCCAGGGCGGCCACGAAAAGGGCCTCGCCGTGAAAGAAGTGGTTGGCAAGGATGCCCGAGAGTGCCGCCATGATCACCAGGAGGCCGGCGCAGAGGAGACCTCCCGCAGCGAGGGCACGGCGCACCACCGGGCCGCCCCCCTGGTCGCGTGTCCGCCGCTCCGCAAGTGCCCGGCCCACCTCTTGCTCGAGGGGGAGGAAGAAGCCCGGACCGAGAATGAAGAGCATCGACCAGAAGGTCGCCAGGGCCGCATAGGCGTCCCTGCCGAGAGCGCGATACCCGATGGCCAGAAACGCGTACTGAGCAAGCCCGGCCACGCCCAGTCCGATGGCGATGGCGGGTGTGCCCTCCGGTAAGGGATTGCGGGCGCGCAGTCCACTCAGCATGCGTACGTGAACGACTGACTGAGTTTGCGTTCGGTCGGCTGAAGGAGGTGGAAGACCATGGTTCCGGAGACTTTCTGGCTGCCCTGGATCCGCCAACTCTGGGTGAGGTCGAACGATGCGATGTCCGAACCGATCTGCAGACTGGTGTCCGGTCCGTTGACCCCGTCACTGCGCTCCCAGCGGTACACGAGCGTTCCCGTCCCCGAGATCCCGGCCTTGGCGGAGAAGGAGAACGTGGTGTCGCAGCCCCCGCTGCTGGGGCTGACGCTGAGCCTGGCGTCAGGTGCCACCACCAGTGGCCCGGTGTTGGCCGGGGCCCCTCGGAACGGATTGAGGGTGATCACGGCTGCGGCGGCGCCAGCGACGAGCGCTAGGAGGACCAGCACCGCGACCAGACGTCCTCCCCGCCGTGGCCGGGCCGCGGTGGGCTTGGCTCGGGTGCGCCGCGGAATCGACAGCGGTCGGGCAGCGTCGGCGGATGCCACCGTCGGGCTGACGCTGCGGCGCACGGCTCGCCCGCGTCTCGGTGCCGGGGCGGTGAGCGGCCGGCCCATGCGCGTGGCGAGGTCGGCGTCCGCTCGCCAGGTAGGACCCAGGGCGGTCTCGCCGGCCACCGCCAGGCTTCCGCGGAGTGAACTCGCCGAGGCAATCCGCCGCGAGGGTTCCTCATCGAGGGCGCGCGCGAGCACCTCGTCGATCGCACCCACCGCCTTGGGGGTGGCTTCGGCGGCGACATGCGAGAAGCCGGTGAGGAGCAGACGGGCCAGCGCTGCGGTGGCATAGACGTCCGCTGCGGGCGTCGGCCCGTCGCTCAGTCCCTCGGGCGGCATGACCTGGGGCCAGCCTACCGTGCGGGGATCGGCGGCGAGCGCCCAAGCGAGCGCAAACTCGTCGAGCTTCACCTCGCCGCCACTGGTGATGACGACGTTCTCGGCGCAGACATCACCGTGGTCGATCTGCACCGCGTGCGCCCCCTCCAGGGCGGCGAGTACGGAGTCGATGATGACGAGCGCAGTCGCCGGCGGCAGCAGTTCCCCGGCTCGGAACGCTTCCAGACTTCGTCCCCGGACAAGCTCGGTGACGAGGTACATGCGGTCATCGCCGCGGACCAGGTCATATACCGCGACGCAGTTGGGGTGATCGAGCGCGGTCACGTGTTCCCCGGCCTCGGCGAGCAGGGCGACGAAGTCAGGCCGGTTGACGAGCTCGCTGGGCATCTCCTCGAGGGCGACGGGATGACCGGTCTTACGGTACCGACCGGCGAAACGCGGTCCCACCAGGCCGTCGGCCATCACCGCCCCGATCACGTACTCCGCGAGGCCACTCTGAGGGCCGGTCCGCGGCGGTGGGCTCGTCATCGACCGTTCACGTCAGGGGTAGATGCCGCGCACGGCGGTGGCATCGGCAACCCGCTTCACCGCGACGAGGTAGGCACCGAGGCGTAGGGAGACCCGTCGCTCGTCGGCGTGGTCGCACATCTGAGCGAAGGCGCGTTGCATGATCCGTTCCAGCTTGAGATTGATCTCGCCCTCCTCCCAGAAGAAGGACTGGAGATCCTGCACCCATTCAAAGTACGACACGGTGACACCGCCGGCGTTGGCAAGAATGTCGGGCACCAGCACCACGCCGCGTGCGTCAAGGATGTCGTCGGCGTCGGGTGTGGTTGGGCCATTGGCGCCCTCGATGACGACCTTGGCCCGAATGCTCGCGGCGTTCCGCGAGGTGATCTGGTTCTCCATCGCCGCGGGCACGAGGATATCCACGGGCAACTCGAGGAGTTCCGCGTTGGTCACCGCCCGCGTCCCGCTCACCCCGGCAAGTTCTCCGGCCCCCTTTCGGTGGGCGATAATCGCCGGGATATCCAGACCTGTCGGATCGTAGATTCCGCCACGGACGTCAGAAACCGCAACGACGCGGAATTCCCGCTCGGCGAGGATCTGGGCGGTCACTGAGCCGACGTTGCCGAAGCCCTGCACCCCGACTGTGGTCTGCGCTGGGTCCAGGTTGAGCCGGCGGCACGCCTCCACTGCGGTGATCGCCACGCCGCGGCCGGTGGCGCTCAGGCGGCCCTCGCTGCCGCCAATGTCAATCGGCTTTCCGGTCACCACCGCGGGAATGGAGTAGCCGTGTTCCATGGAGATGGTGTCCATGATCCAGGCCATTACCTGGCCGGAGGTGTTGACGTCGGGCGCTGGGATGTCGGAGTCAGGGCCGATGAGAATCGCGATCTCGCTGGCGAATCGCCGGCTCAGACGTTCCAACTCGCGGCGCGAGAGTGCGCTGGGATCCACGGCGACACCTCCCTTGGCTCCGCCGTAAGGAATGTTGACGAGGGCGCATTTCCACGTCATCCACATGGCGAGGGCCTTGACCTCCTCGAGGTTGGTCTCGGGATGGAAACGGATGCCGCCCTTGGCAGGCCCTCGCGTGAGGTTGTGCTGCACCCGGTAGCCCTCGAACATCCGGAGGCCGCCGTCATCCATCTTCACGGGGAAGCGGACGAGCAACTCGCGGCGCACCTCGCGAAGTACCCCACGTAGGGACTGCGGCAAGTCGAGGATGGTGGCGGCGCGGTCGAACTGCCGCTGTGCGTTGACCCAGGGCGACTCGACGTTGGCGGACGTTTCGGCCACGCTCACGGCGGCGAGCCTAGCACCCTGTTGAGATGCCCCGGCAGTGGTTCGCAAATACTCCGTTCAGGACGTCGGGAGGCCGGCGTCCTGCCAGGCCTCGATGCCGCCGAGGACATTGATGGTGCGCGGTCGGCCCTGTTCTCGGAGGTACTCCACGGCGCGGCCACTGCGACCGCCGAGACGGCAGTGCACATAGACGTCCTGGTCGGATGGCACCTCCGTAAGCCGGTCGGGGATCTCGGCGAGGGGAATGAGCACGGCCCCGGGGATGTGCACTTGCTCGTACTCCCAGGGCTCGCGGACGTCAAGGAGAACTCCGTCGCCCTTGCTCACGGCGGCAAAGGCATCCTGCGGCGTGGCCTCGGCCGGGGTGCTCATAGCGGGCGAGTATAGGGGGGGTGTCCTCGATGCGCCGTCCCTTCTTGTGCGGGAGACATGCCCCCCTCAATGGCGGGTGACGAGGAGGAACACGACAATCGCGATCAGTGCGAGCCCCACAACCAGGCTGATGGCGAGTCCGGCCCACGAGGTGGAGTCGGAGAGGTCCGCTGGTGGGGGTGTGACCGCAACCTGCTGCAGGCGGTGGGCGCTCGGCGGCGCCGGTGGGGGCGCCAGCGGGGCCACCGGTTCCATCGCCGCCTCGGGACTCCAGGGCCGACCAGCCGGGGGGGGCGAAGTGGTGACCGTCAACTCATCCTGCGGGCTCAGCGGGCGATTGCGTTTCTCCGCCATGGGCCGGTCACGGTAGCGTAGGGAGCGTCGATGCGGTTCCTCATTACCATCGCTCTCCGTGCGTAGCGCGGCCCAACTCCCTGAACTGGCCCCGCTGGTCGGACAGGTGGTTCTGCTCGAACTGGCGGTGGGTACGGCGGCGGTGAGCCATGGCGTTGATGTCGCCGGGCGGGTAGGACGCGGCTTCGTTGGCACCACGGCGCTCATCTGCGCTCTGCTCATGGGAATCGACCTCCTCCTCACTGCAGCGCTGCCCGATCCCGCGCTCTTGCTGGGCGCTCCCGTCGACGGCGGTGCACGCGCCGCCGCCGCGCACTGGGCGGTGGCCTTCACGCTCCTGCTGATCGGTGCTGCTCTCTTCTGCGCTGTCGGCACCGACATCGCCCGCCGGGTGGTCGGGGCCGTGACCTGCCTGGCTGGCATGGTCGGCCTGGTCGAGTTGGCGATGGCCATCGGACCCGCCCTCGGTGGCGCCGGGGCCGCGTCCCTGGCATTCCTCACCGGGGCGCTCCTCTTTGGCAGCGCTCTCTCCGGGATGCTGCTCGGCCACTGGTACCTCGTCGCGCCAACGCTGTCGTTCAAGCCGCTGCGCCAGTCGGTGGGCCTCGTCTTCATCGCCGTGGCGGTGGAGCTCGCCACCGTCCTCGGCGTTATTGTCACCAGCGACAATAACACGCGGAACACGCTCACCGGCCACTACGGTGCGCCTTTCTGGCTGCTCGTTGTCGGTTCCGGGGTTGTCTTCACTGCTCTCGTCAATGGTCTGACCTATCACTTCGCGCGCATCCGCGCCAACCAGCCGGCGACGGCAATGCTCTACGTCCTCATCATCAGCGTTGCCATGGGGGTCATCCCCGCCCATCTGCTCTTCTTCCTGACGGGCGCGCCGCTCTGACGCAGTGGGTCTGTACTGAGTAGGATCTCGGCATGTCGACGCGATCAGTGCTTCTCGTCCTCGTGGTCGCGCTCGTCGCCATCGTCGTCCTCCGTGTGGTGGCGCCATTCCTGCGTTCGGTCGTCCGCCGCGCCCGGCTCCACGGTCCGGCGCCGTATTCGGCGGGTGGGGCGGGCACCACCGGGGGGTGGGCCATCTCCCTACTCTGGGCGATGCGTGAGAAGGCCCATGAGGAGCACTACGAGTACATGCGCGAGACCGCGCGGCCACTCGATGAGGATGAAAGCGATGCTCCTGGTGACGGTGATGATCCGCTGCCCCAAGTCGCCTCAGGGCCTCTCGTGGCTGCGCCTCTCCCGCCAGCCGCACCCTGGTTGACGCCTGTGCTCGGGGCCAATGGGAGGAGCTGGTGGAGCGGGCGCGAGTGGGTCTCCACCCAGACGTTTGCCCCCGCCGGGGCCGAGCGCAGCGCGGACGGCAGTCAGTGGTGGGACGGCAACGAGTGGCAGTGGACACCTGGGGAATTCGCTGCTGAGAGCTGGCAGCCTCGTCGCGTCAACTGGGTTCGGGGCCGAGTCGACATCCAAGCGGGTTCGAGCCCGTCATGGCTCAATGCCCGCCGCAGGCATCTCCTTGACCGCTCAGTGTCGCCGCCTTGGTGGCGCGCCGACCGCTCCGATCCGCCGCCCGAGAATCTGCCGCCATCCGCACATTCGAGTTGAGGCGTGCCAGGCGGCTCGATGCCTCCCCGCTCACGCTCCTTCGATGAGCCGGATGTCGGGGAGGTTGCGGTACGCCTCGGCGAGATCGAGGCCGTACCCCACCACGAAACGATCGGGAATGTCGAAGCCGGAGAAATCGATGCGTACCTCGCGCTGTCGTGACGTGTGCTTGTTCAGCAGCGCCACCAGTCGCAGCGATCGCGGCTGGTGGCGCTGCAAGTGCTCGTAGAGAAAGTGCGTGGTCAATCCGGTGTCGATGATGTCCTCGACCATGAGCACGTCGCGGTCACGAAGCGACATGCCGACGTCCTTGACCATCTCCACCTGCCCAGATGAACGCACCTCATCGCCATAACTGCGCACGGCGATGAACTCGTACTCGACGGGCACGGAGAGCCTGCGGGAGAGGTCGGCGGTGAAGAGCACCGAGCCCTTGAGCACGCACAAGAGCACCAGTGGTTGGGCGGCGTCACGATAGACCGCGTCGATCTCGCCGGCGAGCTCCGCGATCCGGCGCTGGATGTCGGGCCCCTCGAGAAGCGTTCCCGCGAGGCGGAGTCGCCCTCCTGCCGTGGGCGCGCTGGCGATGGCGTCGAGCGGCCGATCGGTGTCCACGTCCGGAGTGTAGGCAGCAGCACTGGCCTGCGTCTCCGTCAGGCAGCGCCCTCGTCGGCGCTCGCGACGTCCTCGGCGGGGGCGCGGAGCGCGCCTTCTCTGGTGAGGATGCGCCGCAGGATCGCCACCGATGATGCATACGTCGAGTCCATGCCGAAATAGCTCAGGCTACGAGCGCCGAGGGTGCGTGCCTGGGTGAATGGGGTGTCCGAGGCGTAATGGATGACGCCGAAGTCGATGGGGAGCTTGGAGAAGCTCACCGGCTCCCCGCTGGGATGGCGCCCCGGCTGGGTCATCTCATACACCGCGCTGCAGTAGGGACCGGCCTCCATCTCCACGACGGTGAACGCTTCCCGGTAGTAGAAGTCGAGGTAGCCGCGGTTCTGCAGGAACGTGCCCTTGACGCTGACCGCTCGTTGGTTGTCGAGCCCCGAGCCGAAGCGCAAATAAGGCGCGATGTCCGACACCGTGAACGCGTTGTCGAGCCAGTACGTGCAGGCCGAGTGCTCGTCGTGGATGACGCTGGAGATCATCACGTCGCCGACGTCTGCGTTGAGGGTCGCCGCCTTGCCGAGCACGTAGACACCACGCAGTTCGGCGGCGGTCTCGGCGACCTCACGGAGGATGTTGTACGCGGCCAGGCCGAGCGGATAGTCGATATTGACGATGACGGCACCACTGCGGTGCAGGGCGGCGGGGTCGATGCTTCCCAGGCGGGGATCGAAGTTTTCAGCGTCGAGGCGGTCAAGCGGGATCACCTGGGCGGCGACATCGAGCGCGGTGCGGCTGGCTACCCCGAGAACGCCGCGCTCACGCTCCTCGCGGCGCAATTGACTCCGCTCGTCGGTGGCGATGCTGCCGGTGTACAGGCGGGTGATGTAGTAGAGGAAGTTGTGCCAGTCCCCCTCGCCGTGACCATCGCGGAAGCGGGTCAATTCCTCGGCGAGATACCCCGGACCGTGACTCTCCACCATGGCCACGAGCGTCTTCTCGTGGTGGCGCGACATGCCGGTCACCAGGTTGGCGAGCGAGTGTGAGTTGCTGCTGACGAAGTAGACGGGACGGTCGACAAGCGCCTCGCTGCGCATCATCCCGGTAACCTGCTGCCACCAGCGACGCGTCGCCCGGGCGTACCCGATCTGGGTGCCGCCGAGCATACGGATGCGCAGCGACATGTGAGAGTCCACGATCTCCTGGAGGCGTGAGGCGCTCTGCTCGCCCCACATCTCCTGCAACTGCAACCAATCGTCCTCACTGCCGCCACAGCGCTCGGCGAGAAGAGACGGCGGTGGCACCGCGGCAGTGGCGAAGGCGGCGGCGCGCAGGGCCTCCCCGAGCTTGTTCCACTCGATCTGAAAGGCGACAAGGGTGGGCACGAGGTCGTCGACGTCGGACGGCGACGCGATGAGCACGGCGAGCGTGCCCTGACCGTCGTCATACCAGCGGCGGCGCCGGCCGGGAGCGGACAATTCCGTCCAGGCGGTGAGGTCAGCGTACCCCGCCCGGGCGAAGACCTCCGCGGACTGGCCCATGACCACCCGCTCGGCATGGCGTATCGAGTCGGGCAGCCGCCGGATGGCGTAGAGGAAGGCTCCGAGGTCCGGCTGGTGCGACGCGGCGTAGGCGTGGAGGCTGGATCCGGTGGCCTTGTGGGAGGCCTCCAGGACCTTCAGCTTGGTGTCGCCACTGGAGCGCAGCAGCGTCGTGTAGGTGCGGTGGTAGACCTCGACGGCCTCGGCCACGGCGGCCTCGCCGCTGGTGAGAGATGGCTGACCCTGGGCAACCTCGCCGGGCGGTGTCGAACGCAATGTTTGGAGTGGCATTGCCTCCATCATGCCGCGGTCGGAGGCGCTCCGGCGGCTATGCTCCGCCGCCATGGGACGCATCGCGGTGACCGGCTCGGTCGCCTACGACACCATCATGGTCTTCCCCGGGCAGTTCAGCGACCACATCCTCGCTGACAAGGCGCACATGCTCAACCTCTCCTTTCTCGTCACATCCCTGGAGAAGCGGCGTGGCGGCACCGCGGCGAATATCGCCTACACGATGTCCCTGCTCGGCGAGCATCCGCTCCTGTGCGCCGCTGTTGGCAACGACTTCAGCGAGTACGGAGCCGATCTCGCACGCTCTGGCGTCGACACATCGGCAGCGCTGGGGTGCGATGACGTTGCCACCGCGAGTTGCTTCATCACCACCGACCTCGCTAACAATCAGATCACTGCGTTCTTTCCCGGCGCCATGGCGCGAGCCGCTGCCATCGATCTCTGCCCCCTCGGCGATGTCGAGCACGTCGTCGTCGCCCCCGACGACCCCACTGCGATGGCTGCGCACATCGGTCAGGCGACAGCGCTAGGAGCCAAGCTCGTCTTCGCCCCGGCCCAACAGATTCCCTCACTTCCTGATGAGACGCTCATCGCCGGGCTCGACGCTGCCTGGCTGATCGTCGGCAATGACTACGAGTTGGAACTCATCCGCGATCGCACCGGCCGCGACCTCGACGCACTGGCGGCTCGGAGCCTGGTTGCGCTGACACGCGGCGGGTCGGGGAGCGAGATTCGTTGCGGCGCTGAGGGCGTCGAGATTCCCGCCGCCTCCGCGACCCTGGTCGTCGATCCCACCGGGGCCGGCGACGCCTACATTGCCGGTCTGCTCACCGGTCTGCGTCGCGGTCTTGACCCGGCTCAGGCCGGGCGCATGGGCGCCCTCGCCGCGACCTACGCCGTCGAGGCGCAGGGAACGCAGGCCCATCGCTTCGCTGCCGGCGAGTTCGAGGAGCGCTACGCGCAGGCCTTCGGAGCCGAGCTCGCCCACGTCTGATCGGACGCTTTCGTAGAGTCATGGATATGGAAGGAGCGCTCATCGTCAGTGCGGTACGCACTCCTGTGGGGACCATGGGAGGCGCTCTCTCCGAGGCTCCCGCCACCCGCCTGGGGGCCATCGCCGTCCGGGAAGCTCTGCGCCGCAGCGGCGTCGACACCGTCGACGAGGTGATCATGGGCAATGTCCTCTCCGCGGGCCTGGGCCAGAACCCGGCGCGGCAGGCGTCCATCGGCGCCGGCCTCGCAGACATGGTTCCGGCGACGACGGTGAACAAGGTCTGCGGCTCGGGCCTGAAGACGGTAGTGCTGGCTGCCCAGGCGATTCGCGCTGGTGACGCACATGTCGTGGCCGCCGGCGGCATGGAGAACATGTCGCGGGCGCCCTTCCTCCTGGAGAACGCGCGGTTTGGGTACCGACTCGGCAATGGTGAAGTTGTCGACGAGATGATTCGCGATGGTCTCTGGTGCGCCTTTGGCGACTGTCACATGGGCACGACAGCGGAGAACGTCGCTACTGAAAACGAGGTCTCCCGCGAGGATCAGGATGCCTTTGCTGCGGAGTCGCAGCGCAAGGCGGCGGCGGCCATCGAGGACGGTCGCTTCGCCGAGGAGATCGTGCCCGTTGCGGTGCAGCGCAAGAAGGAAACCATCGACATCGATACGGACGAGCATCCTCGCGCGGGAACCACCGCCCTGAGCCTGGGCAAACTGCGTCCGGCATTCGACCAGTCAGGCAGCGTCACCGCGGGAAACGCCAGTGGCATCAATGACGGCGCCGCCTGCGTCGTCGTCATGTCGGCGTCCCGAGCGGCATCCGGCGGTCATGCGCCGCTGGCGCGCATCCGCAGCTACGCGTCAGCCGGCGTTGCGCCGCGGGTGATGGGGATGGGCCCGGTACCGGCCATTCGAGCGGCCCTGGAGAAGACGGGGCTCTCGGTGCGCGACATCGATCTCTTCGAGGTCAACGAAGCGTTCGCGGCCCAGTCGGTCGCGGTGGAGCGCGAGTTGGCCATTCCCCACGAGCGCCTCAACGTCAACGGGGGTGCCATCGCTCTCGGTCATCCCATCGGTGCCAGTGGCACTCGCATCCTCGTCACCCTGCTCCACGAAATGCAGCGTCGCGACGTGCGCCTCGGCATCGCTGCTCTCTGCATCGGCGGCGGTCAGGGGATCGCCATGGTCCTCGACCGAGCCTGACCCCTGGGTGACGACGAGGTTGGGCGGCACGCTGGAAGGGGTTCTGCGCGGCAATGACGTGGCCGGCCATCACACCGTGCCGGCGGCGGCCCTGTACCCCCACCAGTGGAACTGGGACTCTCCGCTCACCGCCCTCGGTTGGGCGACGTTCGACCGTGATCGCGCCTGGTGTGAGTTGGAATCGCTGCTCGCTGCGCAGGATCCGGGCGACGGGCTGGTGGCCCACATCGCGTTCGACGAGGCGGCCACGTCGTACAACCCGGGACCTGAGTGGTGGAGCGGACGGCGCGGTGCCGACGGTCGTTGCATCAGCGACATCACCCAGCCGCCGCTGGCCGCGACGGTGATTCGCATTCTCATATCCGCAGGAGACGATGCCGAGCGCGCCCGCCCCCTGTTGGAGCCGTTGCAGCGCTGGCATGAGTTCCTCATCGACCTTCGTGGCGGGGGCGGTGAGCCGGTTCTGATCCATCCCTGGGAATCCGGGCGTGACAACGGCGTTGAGTGGGACGCTCCGTTGCAGGCGGTGACACCATCGACGCGGGTGCCTGTGCGCCGCGACCACGCCTTCGTCGAGGCAGTTCAACGACCTCCGGCACGAGACTACGCGCGCTACTACGGTCTGATCGAGACATATGCCCATTCGGGTTGGGATGCGCGACGGATGGCCGCGGAATCGCCCTTTCGCGTGCTTGATCCGGCGTTCTCGGCGTTGAGCGCTGCCGCTGCGGCCGACCTCGCGGCCGTCGCCCAGCAGCTCGGTGCCGACGGTATCGCGGCCCGAGCGTCGGTGCACGCAGCGAGTGTCGAAAGCGCTCTTCGCGCGCGTGCCAACGTGGACGGCATGGCATCTGCGCACGACCTTGTTGCTGGCACCGACGCCATCGGCATCACCGCCGCTCTGCCGCTGCAGCTTCTCCGTCCGGAACTGCCCGTGGCTGCCGTGGACCGGCTGCAGCAGCTCATTCTGGGAGGCGAGCTCGCCTCCGAGTACGGCGTTCGCTCGGCGGCGACGAGCGCTCCGGGGTTCGATCCAAGAAACTACTGGCGGGGGCCGGTCTGGTCCAACGTGACCTGGCTGTGTGCGCTCGGACTCGAGCGTCATGGCCGCGGTGCCGCCGCTGCAGAGCTACGCTCCCGCGTCATCCGTCATGCCGCTGTCCCCGGCTGCCGGGAGTACGTCCATCCCGATACTGGCGAGGGACTCGGTGCGTCGGGGTTGTCCTGGACCGCGGCCCTGGCATTGGATGCCATGGCCCGGTTGGCTGGCGTCGGCGACTAGGTCGGTGAGCTTGGCTCCCTTGCTCATAGACCCCCCTCCTTGGCGCCCCGCACTCGTGCCGACGTCTCGGGCAGAACGGCGAGCTGCTGAAGGAATCCAGCCGGTCCCACAGCAGCCAACCTTCCGTGATACGACCGCCCTTGATATGAGCCACGTAGGTGGCATGCACTCGGATCTCAGCTCCGTCGGGAGCCAGGCCGAGGAACTCTCCTCGATGGGTCCTCGTCCATAGCAAGCGTGCGCAAGCTGAACTTCCTGGCGCGACCATTTCGTCGACGGTCCAGTGGGAGGTCAGGGAACGCAGCGGTCCAGAGCGCAACGTCCTCCTGGACATAGGCGGCACCTGTCTCGTCTCCCGTTTCGACTGTGTTCGGCTGGAGCATGTGTGTCTTGTATTCGGGGGTGACCGGTTCACTAGCCGCGCCTCGTTGGTTCCACCCCATCTCAACAGAACGGCGGCTGGCGAGATCGCAGCCGAGGCGTTGGGCCTCGAATTCAAGGAGGCTCGGAAGGCCGGAGAACTGGGCTACACATGGCTCGGGTATTCGCCCAAGTCACCCTCCCCCACTCGCGCGTGGCTGGTCCCGAGTACGTCCGACACAACGGCCTGCTAACGCTTTCGGTGTTGGCCCCCTCAGCCGTAGGAATTCCTTACGGCTCCATCCCCCGGCTCCTGCTTGCCTGGGTAACGACCGAGGCGGTCCGGTCCAAGGAGCAGCAATATGTACGAGCCTCTTCGGCGGCTACGGGAGAGCGGAAAAGCACTTACCGGTCGTCGGCGCATAACGAGATCTCACTGCGCGCCATCGAGATGCCAATGGCGGGTTAGAGTCGGGTAACCGCGTGCAATGCGGACGCAGGGCGATGGGGCCCGCCCAATCCGCCGAGAGGCTGATGGCTCCTACTCATTGGAGTAGTCGTATGCCCATCCTTCTCGGGGTCACCATTGCTGGCGCCGCCGGCGCGGCGGTTCGCTATCAAATCGATGGATTCATCAGTGCCCGCGGGGGAATCTTTCCGTGGGGCACGTTCGTCATCAACATCTCGGGAGCCTTCCTGCTGGGCCTACTGTTCACGGTGTTTAGCGAGCGCCTCAATGTCGAGCCGTGGGTGCGGTCATCGGTGACGACGGGATTCCTCGGCGCCTACACCACGTTTTCCACATTGACGCTAGAAACCAGCCGACTGATCGAGCAGGGATCGTATGTGGCGGCACTGGCGAATTCGCTCGGCAGTCTCGCGTGCGGCATGGTCGCCGTCTTCGGTGGAATCGCTCTAGGGAGGTTGATCTGATGAGGCTCGAGGGCGAGGGAAAGCTGCTGCGCATCTTCATCGGCGAGAGTGACCGCTGGCATGGCAAGCCGCTCTACGAGGAGATCGTCGCCCTCGTGCGTCGAGAGGGCCTCGCGGGAGCTACGGTGCTCCGAGGTCTTGAGGGCTTTGGGGCGAAATCACACCTCCACACCGCCCGCATCTTGCGGCTGAGCGAAGACCTTCCGATTGTGGTGGAAATGGTCGATACGGTGGAGAACATCGACCGTGTGCTGCCGCAGCTTGACGAGATGATCGAGGAGGGAATGGTGACCACCGAGCGGGTCCAAGTCATCACCTATCGGCGGTCGAAGGAGCAGTAGCCGACTTCCGACGACCCCATATTTCTTCGCCAGTTGGTTGAGCAGGGGAGACGATGCCATGGCAGTTTATACACAAAACGGTGGATTCGTATCGGACTGATCTCCCGGCAACACCGACCGAGCATAGGTAGGCTCTCGCCGGGCCCGAAGATTCGCGACGTGATAGCCGTCCTGTGCTTTCTACCGCCCACCTGAGAACCAGACGGCCTGAACACGAGCAAGTAGTCGCATCTCTCCCGCCGCGAAGTTGGCGCCTCGCCACACTCAGGCATCGGCGACGGCCGTGTCCTTGAGACCAGCGAACACGTCGCTCTCCGGCAGGGTGGTGGGCACGCGACTGATCACCAACTGGTAGTGCTCCTGAGCGAAGTTCTCCTTGATCACGTCGGTGGGGATCTTCAGGAGAGGGAAGTCCTCGGTAAGTTGGCTGCGGTGAGCCCGCAAGGCGTTCTGCTTGCGCTCGACCTGATCACGGTAGTTCACCGTGGTGGTCACCCAGGCGTCGGGGGTGAGGAAGGGGAGTGTGGCCGGGTCGCCCTCGCCAAAGGGCGGGTCCATGCCCGCGTTCTTCGCCATCTCGGTGGCGTGCTGCGCCGCCGACACGGGGAAAGCGGTGTAGTAGAGCTTGTCGACCCGCCACGGTTCGCCGAGCTCCGGATAGATGTTGGTGTACGCGGCCTCGACGGCGAGCAGCGTCACCCGGTGAGCCTGGATGTGGTCGGGATGACCGTAGGCACCATTGCCGTCATAGGTGACTACAACCTGGGGGCGGAAGCGGCGGATGTGGGTCACCAGCCGCGCAACGACCTCATCGAGGTTGGCAGTCCAGAAGGCGTCGGGGAGATGATTGGTCTCGGCGCCGGCCATGCCGGAGTCCCCGTACTCCAGGAAGTGGACCTCGTCGACGCCGAGAACCCGGCAGGCTTGGGTGAGCTCCTCGACGCGGATCGCCTTCAGCTGCGGCCTCGTCTCCACCTCGTTGGCGGCCATCTCGGGATCAAAGATGGTCGCCACTTTGCCGTCCGTGCAGCAGATCACCGACGTGGCGATCCCGCGGTCGGCGCAGAGTGCGAGGAGCCCACCCATGGTGATCGTCTCATCGTCGGGGTGAGCGTGAATGGTGAGGAGGCGGAGATCAGACACCGGCTACTCCTCGGCGATGGACACCGATCGCATCCCGTCACCCACGCGGATCTGGTTGACGACGTCGAGACCCTTGGTGACCTGGCCGAAGAGGTTGTACGACTTGGCGAGACCGCGGCGGTTGTCAGCAGTGCAGATGAAGAACTGCGAACCGTTGCTGTTGGGCCCGGAGTTGGCCATCGCCACCGAGCCCTCGGTGTACTCTCCCTGGACCGGTTCGTCGGGGAACTTGTAGCCGGGGTCGCCACGCCCGGTGCCCTCGGGACATCCCCCCTGGATGACGAAACCATCGACCACGCGGTGGAAGGTGAGGCCGTCGTAAAAGCCTTCGCGGGCGAGGAAGACGAAGTTGTTCACCGTTTGGGGGGCCTTGGCCGCGTCCAGGGCGAGCTCGATGTCCCCCTTGTCGGTGGCAATCGTGGCGCTGTAGCGCTTGCTGGGGTCGATGACCTGGTCGGGACCGGAATACTTCTTGGGCATCGCGGCAGTCTAGCGGAGCCGCCGCCGCAGTCCTGACGGCTCCGGCGGTCACAGATGGTTGACATCTGCGCCAGGACCGATTGACCCCCTGGTGGGACGGGTACTCTTCGGACGCGATGAGCGCCACGGCCAGAGAATCGGTCGAGCCATCGGGAGGCATCCGGAGCCCCATGGGAGACGCAGCACACGACTCCGACGACCAGGTCATGGTCGGCAAGGTTGGCAGGGTGACGGGAATCGTCGCCCCTGGCCGCACCGGCGAGGTCATGGTCAGCGTCCGCGGTGGCACCGAGGCGTTTCTCGCCTACCCCGTGGACGGGGAAACCATCTCAGCCAACGAACGCGTCGTGATCATCGAGTATCACCCTCCGCGCACCGTGTACGTCAGTCCGGCCTGACCGGAGAAGGGATTTCTGTCATGGATCTCAGCACCATCCCGGTCTGGGTATGGCCGATCGTTATCGTCATCGTTGGGTTCGTCCTCTTCTCCGTCCTGGTGAAGTCGCTGTGGCGGGTCGCTGAGCCCAACGAGGCGCTCATCATCTCGGGCTGGCATCACCAGCCGGTGCAGGGCGTGAGCGAGAGCATGGGCTTCCGCATCGTCACCGGTCGCGGCACCTTCGTTCTCCCCATCATCAGCCGGGTGCGCAAGCTCTCCCTGGACGCCAGTGAGACCGAGCTCTTCATCACCTGCGTCACCACCCAGGGCATTCGCGTCAACGTCAAGGCGGTTGTCATCTACAAGGTCGGCGACGACTTCGCATCGATCTCCAACGCCGCTCGGCGCTTCCTCGACAAGGCCCCCCAGGAACTGGAGGGCAAGATCAAGCACGTCTTCGAGGGCCATCTCCGATCCATCGTCGGCAGCGTCACCATCGAGCAGATGGTGCGCGATCGCGAGACGCTCACCGAAAGGGCCCGGCAACACTCCGGCGAGGACATGCAGAAGCTCGGTCTCGTCATCGATTCCCTGCAGATCAAGGAGATCGAGGACACCACCGGGTACATCGCGAATCTCAGCGCACCACCCGACGCCGAGATGAAGAAGTTGGCCCGCATCGCCCAGTCTCAGGCGGATCGGGAGGCCACTCAGCGCGAGCAGGAGTCGGTCGCCCTCAAGGCCGCCGCAGTGCGCGAGGCGGAGATCAAGAAGGCCCAGTACCAGGCGGAGATCGACCGGGCCCAGAAGGAGGCCGAGCAGGCTGGCCCTCTGGCGCAGCAGAAGGCCATGCAGATGGTCGTCCAGGAGCAGACCAAGGTCGCGGAATACGAGGCCCAGCGTACCGAGCAGGCGCTCCAGGCCCAGATCCGCCGGCCGGCTGATGCCGAGGCCTACCGGCAGCGCACCGTGGCTCAGGGCGAGCGCGACGCGCGCATCGCCGGCGCCGAGGCCCATGCCCAGGAGATCAAGCTCGCTGCCGTGGCCGACGCCGAGAGGACCAAGGTCACCGCCGAGGCCCAGGCGCAGTCGACACGGATGATCGGTGAGGCCGACGGTGGGGCCGCCAAGGCGCGCGGTCTGGGGCAGGCGGAGGCGGTCAAGGCCGGCGGGCTGGCCGAGGCCCAAGCGATCAAGGCTCGCGCCGATGCCCTCGCCCAGAACCAGGAGGCGGTCATCAACCAGCAGCTCGCCGAGCATGCCGCTGACATCGTCGCCGCCGCCGCCAAGCCGATCGGCGACATCGACAACCTCGTTGTCCTCAACGGCACTGAGGGCGTGCAGCAGGCGGTGATGCAGTCTCTCGCCCAGGGCTTCGCCGCCGTGCAGCAGCTCCGGGGGGCCCTCGCTCCGCAGAGCAGTAGCAATGGCCAGGGACCCGCAGCGTCGCCACAGCACGGCCCAAGTTCGGATAGCCTCAGCGTGTCCAAGGAATCCCGCCGCGACGGCAACCCGCCCACCGGCAAGGGCTGAAAGGAGACACGATGGCCTTGTGGCAGCGACTCCGCCTCATCTTCTCGGCCAAGGCGAATCGCGCCGTCGATCGGTTGGAGGACCCTGAGGATGCTCTCGACCTCGCCTACAATCGACAGCTGGGAGCACTCCAGAAGGTGCGGCGCTCCATCGCCGACGTCGTCACCGCCCAGAAGCAACTGGAGATCCAGCAGCGCAGCATGGGGGCGAACCGGGCCAAGCTCGATGACCTGGCGCGGCGCGCCCTCCAACAGGGCCGCGACGAGGTGGCCGCCAGCGCGCTCACTCAGTCGCAGTTGATCGAGGGCCAACTCGGGGGGATCGAGCAGCAGATCAAGCTCATGGCTGGGCAGCGCGAAGCGCTGGAGTCGGCCGGGGAGAAGGTTCAGGCGCGGGTGGCCAGCATGCGCACCCAGAAGGAAACGCTGAAAGCGCAGTACCGGTCGGCGAAAGCGACGGCGAGCGCCGGAGAGACCGTCACCGGGATCGGCAAGGACATGGATGAAGTCGAGGGGATGCTCGACCGGGCCCGCGAGAAGATGGTCCGCACCCAGGCCCGCGCCGAGGCCGTGGGCGAGCTCATGGAGACGGGGATGCTGGCCCGTCTCAGTGCCGGGAACACGGACATGCTCGAGGCCGACGTCACCGCTCGGACGGTGAACGACTCCGTCGATGTCCGGCTTGCGGAGATGCGCAGGCAGCTGGGACTCGACGCGGCGGTTGTCGCCGGGAATCTGGAGGCTCCTGGTCCCGCGAAGAAGAAGCCGGCACGCCGCTCGCCGTCGAGCAGGAAGGCGCGCAGCTGAGTCCTGCCACAGACCGGGGACTGCGGCGCGCGCTCCTCCTCGTCCTCAGCCTCCGGGTCGGCCTGGGGTTTCTCGCCTGGCTTTCCCTCGTCATCGCCGGTCCCGCAGGAATGGCTGGGCGTCCGCTTCCAGCGCCCGCCAACCCGCTCATCGACTCGCTGGTGAACCCCTGGCAGCGGTGGGACAGCTGGCACTACCAGAGTGTTGCGACGCAGGGATATCCCCAGGGCTCCCTAGAGGTCGCCTTCTTCCCGCTACCCCCTGCTGATCAGGATCACCAGCATCCCCGCGCTCGGCGCAATTCCGGTGGCGGCGTTGTTCGTCAGCACGGTGGCGGCTGTCTTTGGCTTGTGGATGCTGCACCGTCTGCTGTGCACCGACCTTGGCGATGCCATGGCCGACCGAACTCTGCTCTACGTGGGCTTGGCCCCAATGGCGCTCTTCCTCATCGCGCCCTACACCGAGGCGCTCTTCCTGGCGCTCTCGGTGGCGGCGTTCTTGGCGCTGCGCTCGCGCCGGCTGGCCGTGGCCGGTCTTCTGATCGCCGCAGCGACGCTCACCCGGCCCCAGGGCATCCTCCTCCTCCTGCCTGCTGCTGTGGAGGTGGCACCGCCCTTGCTGGCCGCGCTGCGCCAGCGCCACCGGCCGCCGATCGGTGTCGGGCATCTCCTTCTCGGCACCCTCCCGGTGGTGGTGCTCGTCGCCTGGGTTGCCGTCGCCGCACGGATGGCCGGATTGACTCCGTTTGCGGCGGAGGAGCGGGGATGGGGTGGCCATCTGGCCTGGCCCTGGGATGGGCTGGTCCATGGGCTGAGCAACACCGCCATCTACCCGGGGCCGCTCATCAACAGCGCGGCGGTCCTCGGCTGGATGTGTCTCCTCGGCGTGTTGGTGCGCTACCGCCAACGCGTGCCTGCCAGCTACATCGCATACGCCGCCGTCAGCCTTCTTCCCATCGTTCTCCGCGAGGAGGGCTTTGGTAACCCCTGGGCTAGCGCTCCGCGCTTCGCGCTTGTCGTGTTCCCGCTCGGGGTGGCGATCGCTCTGCTCACCGAGAGCCGGCCGCGACTGCATCGTGTCGCGGTCGGACTCTCGGCACTGCTTGCCGCAGCGTCGCTGGTGACCTTCACCCACAATCAGTTCATCGCCTGAATTGCGAGCGGGGTCAGTTCACGGGGTGGGCGACGGCGCGGGCGACGTTTTGGCCTTGGCCGGCTTACCGCCAACCATGGCTGCAACCTGGGGGCCCGGTAGGGCCATGTCCTTGGTGATCTCAGTCTGTGAGGCGGCGAGCTTGGTGGTCGCTTGTGCGGCGGTGGTCTTGCCAGCGGTGACCGACGCGTCCAGCTTTGTCTTCACCGTGGCCAGAGTTGCCGAACTCACAGCGGCCGACTTGTCTCCAGCGATGTCGTTGAGGGTCTTGCCTCCACGGAGTGCGGCCAGCACCTGCTCGGAGGTCTGACCGGTCTGCGTCGCGGTGGACTTGACGAGGGCGGTAACAAGCTCGGAGCCCTTCTGCTTCTTGGCTGGAGCGGCGCCCGGGGAGCCGCCCGGTTTCGCCGGCATCGGTGTCGAGGAGGGCGCCGGTGCCGCGGACACGCTGGCCGTGCGACTGATGAGGGTTGCCCCGACAATGACGCCCCCCAGGCCAGTGAGGAGAGCGGCGACGAGCCCGGTGGCGACAGCGTGGGCACCGGCCGCTCCGCGGATGCGGCGGCCGAGGACGCGGAGGGTGGTGATCATGTGATGAATCCTTTCCAGGTCGGTTCGGTGATGGATTCAGTCTCCAGGATGCACCGCCTCGGCACCTGAGGTCAGGTTGAGGGAATGCTGAGATGCGCCTGAGAGGTACGTTCATCGCTGAGACCATCCACCTCACGGCGCGGAGCCGCCATTGATAGAGTGGTGCGCCGACCACCCACGAATTGCCGGAGCGCTGAATGAATGTCGTCGTCTGCGTCAAGCAGGTGCCCGACCCCAACACCACGGGTCAGCTCGACGCGTCCACGCACTTCCTCAAGCGTGACGGCGTCGAGGTTGTCCTCGACCCCGGCGATGAATTCGGCATCGAGGCGGGCCTGCAACTTGCCGAGAAGGCGGGCGGCGAGGTGCGTGTCGTCAGCATGGGTGCAGAGCGGGGTGTGGACGCCATCCGCAAGGCGCTCGCCATGGGCGCGACCAAGGGCATTCTTATCTCCGACGATGGTCTGCGTGGCTCAGACGCCCTCACCACCGCCAGAGTTCTGGCGGCGGCGATCGGCAAGGAGCCATTCGACCTCGTCATTACCGCGACGGAATCGACCGACGGCTACAGCGGTGTCGTCCCCCAGATGGTCGCTGAGTTGCTCGGGGTCACGGCGATCACCTTCGCCAAGGAGGTGGAGATCGATGGTGCCACGGTCAAGGTGAAGCGCCAGACAGAGACCGGCTATGACCTTGTTGAGGCCGAGCTCCCCGCGGTGCTCTCGGTGACCGCCGGTGTCAACGAGCCGCGCTACCCGTCACTGAAAGGGATCATGGGGGCGAAGTCGAAGCCGCTCGAACGGGTCACTCCCGCAGACCTCGGCGTCTCTGGACTCGGTGGCGCGACCGCCGGGCAGAGGATTGTCGCAGTCGACCCGGCAGAGGAGCGCAAGGCCGGCGAGATCGTCAAGGACGAGGGTGACGGTGGCAAGCGCATCGCCGACTTCCTCGCCGCTCTCAAGGTGATCTGAGATGACTCTCTCCAAGACGTGGGTGTTTGCCGAGGTTGCCGGGGGCAAGGCCAACCCGGCCGCTCTGGAGTTGCTCACCAAGGCCCGGTCCCTGGGCGACGGAACCGTGGAGGCCGTTGCCTTTCATCCCGACGCTGAGCAGGCTGCCCCTGAGCTCGGCGCCCACGGTGCCACCACTGTCTACGCCGCCACCGACGCGGCATTCTCGGACCTACTTCTCGGTGGCCCCGGTGCCGACACGCTCCATGCTCTCATCGAGCAGCACACGCCGGAGTTGATCCTCTTTGCCGCTTCCTACAACAGCCGCGATGTCGCTGGGCGGCTCGCTGCCAAGCTCGCCGTCCCGGTGATTGCCAACGGACTGGACGTCAGCGCCGGGGATGCCATCACCATCACCACGTCGATATTCGGTGCCACCCAGGTGGTGCGCACCGAGTTCGAGGCCAAGCCTCCCGCACTCGGGCTCTTCCGCCCCAAGTCATTCGCCGCCGAGCCCACCGGGGGGACCGCCGAGGTGGTCCGGGTCGATGCTGTCATCAGTGACAAGCACCGCAGCGCCCGCGTCGTCAACCGCGTTGAGGATGTTGCTGCTGGGCCCAAGCTCGAGGAGGCGCCGGTCGTTCTTTCGGGCGGTCGCGGTCTCGGCGACGCCAAGAACTTTGAGCTGCTGGAACAGGTCGCGGTTTTGGTGCACGGTGCTGTCGGCGCCAGCCGAGCCGTCGTCGATGCCGGGTGGGTGCCCTACGCCATGCAGGTTGGCCAGACCGGCAAGACGGTGAAGCCGACCGTGTACATCGCGTGCGGTATCAGCGGCGCCATGCAGCACACAGTGGGGATGAAGGGCGCCAAGAACATCGTCGCCATCAACAAGGACCCCGAGGCGCCGATCTTCAAGCTCGCTGACCTTGGCGTCGTCGGCGATAGCCTGAAGGTCCTGCCACAGCTGATCGAGGAGTTGAAGATCCGTCGGGGCTGAGCCCTGAGCCAAGAACGCCGGCCGACCGGGCAGAACCGGTGCAATCCCGTGCGATCTGAGCCCGCGCCGTATACTCGCGTCGGGTATGGACGACAACGTCATCGTCGATCTCCTCGGGCAGGTGGGAAATCTCTTCACCTCCAGCCTCGAACTGAAGGAGACCATCGACTTCATGCTCAAGGCCGCCAGCGATCTGGTGAGCTGCGACGCTGCCACGGTCTTTCTCACCGATGACGACGACAGTGGGGCTCTCCAGGCCATCGCCACCTTCCCCTTCGCGGACGCTGTGGCCCAGGTGGCCCGCTTTCGTCTTGGCGAGGGCATCGTCGGCTGGGCGGCGCAGAAGCGAAAGGTGGTCTCTGTGGTCGATGCCACCCAGGACCGTCGCTTCAAGTCGCTGAACATGAGTTACACGCCCCGCTCGGTGCTCATCATGCCACTCGAGTCGCCACGCCGACTCGTGGGCGCACTGACCCTGACGCGCCGCGAGGTGAAGCCATTCACGTCGATCGAGCAGGCGGTGATGCAGATCATCGCTAACCAGGCCGCCATTTCCATCGACAACGCGCGTTTGTACTCCACACAGGTAGCCCAATTCAAGGAGATTGCCGACCGCACCCGGGAACTGGAGATCGCTAACGCGGAGATTGGCGAGATCTCCCGGCTGAAGAGCGATTTCCTCGCCAACATGAGTCATGAGTTGCGCACCCCGCTCAACGCTATCCTCGGTTTCAGCGAGATACTCAAGGATAACCTGGTGCAATTGACAGAGGAGCAGCGCCATGAGTGCCTGGAAAATATCCACGCCAGTGGCAAGCATCTCCTCGAACTCGTCAACGACGTACTCGACCTCTCCAAGATCGAGGCCGGGCGGATGGAACTTTCCTACGACCGCTTCTCGGCGATGGGCGCTATCCGCGAGGTCCACAACGTCATCCGCTCTCTCAGTGAGCGGGGCGACATCGATCTCAGCTTCAGCATCGAGCCCGAGGATCTCGAGGTCAGGGCCGACAAGAGCAAGTACAAGCAGATCCTCTACAACTTGCTGTCCAACGCCATCAAGTTCACCACCCAGGGTGGCCGTGTCTGGGTGAAGGGCTGGACGGCGGAGGGCATGCTACGGATCGAGGTCGGCGACACCGGTTTGGGCATTCCCCGGGAACACCACGAACGCATCTTCAACGAATTTTACCAGCTCGATTCAGCTCCTCACCGCCAGGTCGAGGGGACCGGGCTCGGTCTCTCCCTGACCCGCCGTTTGGTGGAACTCCACGGGGGCCGCATCGGGGTGGAATCGGAGCTCGGCAAGGGTTCAGTCTTCACCTTCGCCATCCCCCTGCTGGGCATCGACTCGCAGAATGGGAATCTCCACAACCGGATCCTCCTAGTCGAGGACAACCCGGCGAGCCGGCAACTCGCCAGGATGGTCCTCAGTGGGAGCGGCTTCGACGTCGACCTCGCCTCAGACGGCAGCGAGGGCCTGAAGTTGGCTCGGGCGACCGTCTACGACCTCGTCCTCATGGACATTGAACTCCCGGGGATGGACGGTCTCACCGTCACTCGGATGCTAAAGTCCGATCCCAAGACGGCGGCAGTCCCGATCGTAGCCATGACTGCGAACGCCATGAAGGGGGATGAGCAGGAGGCACTTGCCGCCGGCTGCTCTGGATACATCACCAAGCCAATCGAGGTGGCCAACTTCGTGCAACGCATCGCCACGTTTCTGGAGCCCAAGGCCTGATGAGTGCCGCTGGCAAGACGATCCTGATCGTCGAGGACGATCCCCCCTCCCGGGAGATCGTTCGCCTGGCGTGCAGTACCCAGAATCACACGCTGCTCGAGGCAGCGACCGGGCTCGACGGGCTCACCATGGCTCGCGAGAATGCGCCCGATCTCATCATCCTCGACGTCAACCTGCCGGGCATGAGCGGACTCGATGTCTGCCGGCGCGTGCGCTCCGAGGGATCGCGGGTGCCGATCATCATGCTCACCGCCAAGGCCGACACCATTGACGTTGTGGTGGGGTTGGAGCTTGGTGCTGACGACTATGTCACCAAGCCGTTCGAGGTCCGCGAGCTCATGGCTCGCATCGGTGCCCATCTACGTCGCAGCGACATCACCTCGCAGGAGCAGCCGCGCGATCGCTTCGAGTTCCCTGGTCTCATTATCGATCTCGGCCGGCGGCAGGTCTTCCGCGACAGCGAGGAGATCAACCTCACCCTGACTGAGTTCAATCTCCTGACCTTGCTGGCCTCACGTCCCGGACAGGTGATGAGTCGCGGTGAGCTCCTCCGGCGGGTCTGGGGCTACGAGGTCGAGATCGAGACGCGGACCGTTGATGCCCATGTCTACCGGCTGCGCCGCAAGATCGAGCCCGATGCGGAGAAGCCGACCTATATCCACTCTGTCCCGGGGATTGGATACCGCTTCAGCGGGTAGGGGCGACGGCACGGGTATGAGGCGCCTCGTGCGCGTGCGACCAGCGAGAGCGACCGAGCGAGCTAGTAAATGAAGCCCATGATGCCCGGCTCGTTGGTGGGCATCATGCGGTGATCGACCCGGCCCCAGCCGCCACCGTTGCCGCCCCAGTTCATCTCCGAGATCTCGAACGACGAACCGTCGGGGCTGACGCGCTCAACATAGGCGACGTGGCCCCAGGGGCCGATGTCCATCACCAGGATGGATCCTGCCACTGGGACCCGGCCCTCGGGGCGGAACTTGGCCGCGGGGGCCCACCAGTCGCGGGCGTTGCCGCGCCAGTGGCTGAGGTCGCGCTTGCTTGCCAAGTACCAGGTGCACTGACCAAAGTCGAATCCGTCTGCGCCGGTGCTCGGCTGGGGGAGAACCTCCGGAACCCCCGTCTCACCGGGAGCGAAAACGTCGGCGTTGAGCGACCCCTTGGGGGCCATTCCTGCGGGGACCTGGAGGTAGCGACCCGCGGCAAGGGGGGCGTCGCTGGTGAGACGGTTGAAGTCAAGGAGAATGCGTGGATCCAAACCGAGGCGACCGGCGAACTGACTGGGGCGCTCACCGGGAACTACACGGACCAGACCTCCGCCGCTGGGAGGCAGCAGCAGCGGCGCACCGGGTTCAGTCTCGGCGTTCCATCTGAGGTTGTTGGCCCAGCGCAGGGCCCCGGCGTCGACATGGTACTGAGCGGCCAGCGCATTCGCGGTGACGTGAGCGGCCGCCACGATCGTCTGCGCAGGGCGCGTTATCGGCTCGGCGGAGAACGAGGGCCGCTCGATGGTGGCGCTGAGCACCACCGCGTTGACCGGCGGGGGCGCGGCGACCGCGACGGCTGCGGCCGGGGACCGAGGGACCACGATCGGCAGCAGAAGTGCTGCGAGGATCACCCACGCGTGGCGCAAGAGTCGATGTCGGCTACCGCAGATCGGAGTCCCCTCCCGGATGCCCACCGGGCATCTCACTGGTGTCGCGACGGTCAGTCGTGGCCGTGGACCTGGCGGGACGCTAGCAAAGCGCGACTCGCGAAGTCAAAGCGACCTGACAGCCCCACTATCCGAATCTCTGTCAGCGAGGCGAGGGTGGAATGAGGAGGCGTGCTGCCCCGCCCGGATGCACCGTACTGTGGGGCGATGAGCACCGAGGGGGCCTTCGTCGAGGTGATTCCGGACACTCGCGCCCTCCTCCCGAGACCGAGCTACACGTATTCGATTCCCCTGGAGATGCGGGACCTCGTGGTCCCGGGCATGCGGGTCGAGGTTCCCTTTGGCAAGCGCCGGCTCACGGGCCTGGTGGCTGCGCGGGTCGAGAGAAGTGATCACGAAACCCGCCCCATCGGCGCGGTTCTCGACAAGGCGCCATTGCTCGATAGCCATCGCCTCGGCCTCGCCCAATGGATCTCCGAGCGTTACTGCTCTCCTATCGGTGAGGTGGTCAAGGCGATGCTGCCGAA
This sequence comes from Candidatus Dormibacteria bacterium, assembly GCA_051002895.1. GTDB lineage: Bacteria > Chloroflexota > Dormibacteria > Aeolococcales > Aeolococcaceae > JBPCLW01. Next base: position 75,929 of record JBPCLW010000029.1, read on the forward strand.
GGGCATCCGCGGCGCACGGGCCGTGACGGCGTCACGCCGGGGGCCCCGGACGGAGTCCCATGCGTTGCGGGTGGCTCGTGATGCCGAGCCCGACTCCGCGCCGGAGCTGACCGCCAACCAGCGGGCGGCGGTGGCTCCGCTGCTCGAGGCAGTGGCAGCACATCGCCACCGCCGGGTGCTTCTCCACGGCGTCACCGGGAGTGGCAAGACCGAGGTGTACCTGCGCGCCATCGCCGCGGTGCGAGACCAGCAGCGGCAGGCCATCGTCATGGTTCCCGAGATCGCGCTCACACCGCAAATGATTAGCCGCTTCGCTGCACGGTTCCCTCGCCGCCTCGCGGTGATCCACTCAGCGCTCACCGACGCTGAACGTGCCCGCGAGTGGCAGCGCGCCCGCGATGGTCTCGTCGATGTGGTGGTCGGCTCGCGGAGCTCGGTCTTCGCGCCGCTCCCGGATCTCGGCATCATCGTGGTCGATGAGGAGGACGCGAGCGCCTACAAGCAGGATCGTGTCCCGCGGTATCACGCGGTCGAGGTTGCCCTCGAGCTGGCCCGGAGACTCGATGTTCCCGTCGTCCTCGGTAGCGCCACTCCGCGGGTGGAGACGTTCTACCGCGCCCACACCGGCGACCTCGAACTCGCGACCCTGGCGGCTCGGATTACCGGCCGGGAGTTGCCACCAATCGAGGTGGTTGATCTTCGCGAGGAGCTGCGGGCGGGAAACCGGAGCCCCCTGTCGCAGGTCCTGGAGAGGGCGGTGCTGGCGTGCCAGGTCGCTGGCGGCCAGTCCATCCTCTACCTCAATCGCCGCGGGTCAGCGTCGGTGGTGCTCTGCCGCGGTTGTGGCGAGGCGTTGGGATGCCCGAACTGCAGCGTGTCACTCGTGTATCACGCATCCCGAGGTCGCTGTGACTGTCACTACTGCGGGAGCTCGCGATCGCTTCCAGACGTCTGCCCGCACTGTGGTTCATCGAGCATTCGCGCGCTGGGAATGGGCACCGAGCGCTTGCAACTCGAGGTGGCGCAACGCTTCCCATCGCTACGACTGCTGCGCATGGACCGCGACACCACCCAGACGCGGGACGCCTACTTCGACATCTACGAGAGCTTCCGCCGAGGCGATGCCGACTGTCTCATCGGCACGCAGATGATCGCCAAGGGGTGGGACCTCGGCAACGTGCAGCTCGTCGGCATCGTCAACGCCGATACGTCGCTGCACTTCCCCGACTATCGCAGTGGCGAGGTGACGTTTTCTCTGCTCACTCAGGTCGCTGGTCGAGCTGGCCGTGGCGACGAGCCTGCCCGAGTCATCCTCCAGACCTACAGCCCGGAGCACTACGCCGTGCGCCATGCGACCTCCCACGACTACCTGGGGTTCGCGCGCGAGGAGATCCGGGTCCGGCGTGACCTCCGCTTTCCCCCGTACGCGCGTCTGGTGACCTGCACGGTGGCCCATGCACGCGACGGCGCCGCCGAGGGGGCCTGCCGCCAGGCCGTCACCGATCTCTCTGCTATCCTCGGCGCCGAAGTCGGGCTCGATGTCCTCGGTCCGACTCCCGCCTTCCTGCATCGCCTGCGCGGCCAGCACCGATGGCAGTTCACGATTCGCGGTGAGGCCATCGAGAGGGCATTCCCTCATCTCCCGGGCGGGCGGGGATGGAGCATCGATGTCGACCCCGCGCTGTGAGCGAATGAGTCTCCGCAATATCATCACTCGGGACAACCCCAACATCCGCACCAAGGCGAAGCGCGTCCCGGTGGTGGACGACTCTGTTCGCCGGCTGATGGATGACATGGTCGAGACCATGATCGCGGCTCCCGGCGTGGGACTGGCGGCGACCCAGATCGACGTGCACCTCCGCGTCTTCGTCATGAAGATCGACAACAGCATTTACCACCTTGCCAACCCTGAGGTGATCAAGTCGCGCGGCGAGGTGACCCACGACGAGGGCTGCCTGTCTGTGCCCGGCTGGATCGGCGAGACACGGCGCTGCCAATGGGTCCATATCAAAGGCGTCAACCGCAGCGGCAAGGAGATCCGGCTCAAGGGTGACGGACTTCTCGCCCAGTGCATCCAGCACGAAATGGATCATCTCGACGGGATGCTCTACCTGGATCGCCTCTCGGACATGGACACGCTTCGGGAGATCCGGCGTGATGAGACCGAGGAGGTCACCGCGGAGGACGAGCCGCCGGTCACCAGCGGGTCGCACTGAGTCCTGAGAACGGAGTGATGCGCATCGTCTTCGCCGGCACGGCGGCCTTCGCCGTCCCCGCCTTGCGAGCGACCAACGCTCGGCACGAGGTGCTGGCGGTCATCACTCAGCCCGACCGGCCCGGCCACCGCGGCCGGCCAGCTTCGCGCCCGGTGGGCGACACCGCGGAGGCGCTGGATATCCGTGTCCTGCAACCGGAGCGCATCCGTCACCCAGCGGTCGTCAGCGCCATTCTCGACCTTGGCGCGGATGCCCTAGTTGTGGCCGCCTATGGCCAGATCATTCCGGCCGCTCTCCTTGACGGCCACCGATATGGTGGCGTCAACGTCCACGCATCGTTGCTGCCGCGCTGGCGCGGCGCCAGCCCCGTCGCCCACGCCATCCTCGCCGGTGACACCGAGACCGGCGTGGCCATCATCCGCATGGACAGCGGGTTGGACACGGGTCCCGTGTACGCCACCCGCCGCATGTCCATCGGGCGGGACGACACCACGGCGGCGATCACCGAGGAACTGGCGGTGACGGGAGCGGAGGAACTGGTCGGTGTGCTGGCCGCACTGACCGGGGGCACCGCGGTGGCGACTCCTCAGTCCGAAGGCGGTGTCACCATGGCGCCCCGGCTCACCCGCGAAATGGGGTTGGTCCGCTGGGAGGAGCACAGTGCCGCCGAGATCGACCGGATGATTCGCGCGCTGTCGCCGTGGCCCGGAGCGCGGGCACCCATTGCCGGCACCACCGACGTGGCCCTCCTGCGTGGCCGGGTCGTCGAGGGCACGAGCACTGAGAGAAGCCCGGGCAATGTCCTCGGGGTGAGTGATGACGGAGCCAACATTGCCACCGCAAATGGGGTGTTCCAGGTTGCCGAGGTCCGGCCTCCGGCCCGGCGCCCCATGCTCGCCGCCGAATTTTTCCGGGGTCGCCGCGCTTCGTCCCCATGAAGGCGACCGTCGCTGGGCAGCTGGGATCCACCTCTGTCACGGTCGCGTCGCAAGCTGACTGCAACTCGCGTGGGACCAGGTACTCGGGAGGCTTGGGGGCGGGCCGCTAGAGCCCGTCCGTGGGTGGGATCTGAAACTCGAGGCGCGACCAGGGGTTGATGACGACGATGACGTCGGCGTCGACGTTTGCCAGGAGCGCCTTGCCATCCACCTCGAGCACCGAGAGCGTCTGCCAGTCGGGATTGCGCAGCAGCGCCTCGCGCATGATGTCGGGCCGGGTGAACGCTGGCAGCATCACCCGTTCCACGCCCTGGGCATCATCGATCGTGAAGTGGAGTAGGTCGGACTCGGTGCCCTGACCGGGGACGGAGAGGTCACCGGCGGGCTGGCCCAGGCAGTACACATTGGTTTTGGCAAACTGGTCCTTCACGGACTTCACCGCGTCCGGTTTGTCGCCCTTCAGGGCAATGACGACTTCCAGGGGCTGCATGGGGTTCTCCTCGACGGGGAAGGCGGCGCCGGCAGGACAGGATAGAGAAACGCTACAACGCTGGGCGGAATGACGCCAAAGAAGGATCCCCACGACCCCGACCTTGCCCGCAATCGGCGGGCCCTCCACGAGTACCACGTTCTCGAGCGGTTCGAGGCCGGCCTGGAGTTGTCGGGAACCGAGGTCAAGGCATTGCGGGCTGGACGAGGCCAGATCACTGAGGCGTTCGCGCGGGTCGAAAGGGGAGAGGCCTGGCTCATCCAAGCCCACATCGGTGAGTACGAGATGGGCAATCGTCAGAACCACGTTGCCGAGCGGCGCCGTCGCCTGCTCCTCCACCGCCGGGAGATCACCTACCTCGACCTGGAGATGCGCCAGGGCGGCCTCACCATGGTCCCGCTGCGTCTCTACCTCAAGGCGAATCGCATCAAGGCGGAGATCGCCCTGGTGCGCGGCAAGAAGCTTTGGGACAAGCGGCAGACGATTGCCGAGCGGGATTCTCGCCGCGACGCCGAGCGGGAGATGGCGCGGAGCCGGCGCGCCGGATAGCGCCGTTAGGAGACGCCGCTCAGCTGGCGGCAGCGTGGTCCTCGTTGGTCACCCTTCCGCCGGCCTCAGAATCGACATGGGCGGCGCTGATCGGCCGGTTTGCCCGCGTCTCGGGAACCAGACGGGCGCCGAGGTCATCGATGGCGAAACGCAGCTCCTTGAGGCCGCGACCGTTGCGGGCCGATACCAGCAGTGAGCGGCTGCCGGCGATGGCCTCGAGCCGCTGCGCCACCTCCTCGACCTCGGCCGGGTCGAGCCGGTCGATCTTGTTCAGCACCAGCAGCGCGGGCTGGTCGCAGTCCATCTCCTGCAGTGTCCTGAGCACAGTACGCAGCTGTGATTCCACGTCGGGATGAGCGGTGTCGACGATCAGCGCCAGCATGTGCGCCTGTCGCACCTCCTCGAGAGTCGCCGCGAATGCCTCGACGAGCTCGGTGGGTAGCGCCTGGATGAAGCCGACGGTGTCGGTGAGGATGATCCGTCGACCGCTCTGCAAAGAAAGCAGCCGAGAGGTGGGGTCGAGGGTGGCGAACAGCAGGTCGTCAGCAAGGACTTCGCTGTTGGTGAGGCGGTTGAGCAGAGTGGACTTCCCAGCATTGGTGTATCCCACCAGCGCGACGCTCATCAGCGGCACGTCGCTGCGCGCCTGGCGGCGGGTGCGGCGCTGGCGCTCGATTTGGGTCAGACGCTTCTTCAGCCGCGAGATCTTCTGGCGGATAAGGCGTCGGTCGACCTCGATCTGCTTCTCACCGGCGCCGCCGCGCAGCCCGACGCCGCCGCGCTGGCGCTCGAGATGTGACCAGCCTCCAGCGAGGCGGGGAAGTTGGTGTCCCAGCTGGGCCATCTCCACCTGGATCTTGCCCTCGGCGGTGGTGGCGCGCCTGGCGAAGATGGAGAGGATGACCTCGGTGCGGTCGAGGACGGGAACATCCCACACCTCCTCGAGGTTGCGCTGCTGCCGGGGCGTCAGCGCGTCGTTGCAGAGGACCGAGGGGTTGCCGAGTCCAGCGAGCCGCGCCCGGAGTGCCTCGACGGCTCCGGATCGGAAGAAGGTGGCGGGATGAGGTTCCCGCACTGAAACGACGCTGCGCTCGATGACGGTAGTGCCCAAGGTGCGCGCCAACTCCTCGAGCTCATCGAGCTCGAGGTCAGCGCGTTCTCGCTCTGCGGCCCCGCTGAAGACACCGACCACGAGGACATCGTGAAGACGCCGGCCGATGCCGGGATCCGCGCCCGACGGGTGGTCACGTTTGGCCATGCTCCAAGGGTACGGTGTCGCGCTCGACCGTCGTCTCAGGAGGGGAGTGGATCTGGCGGTGGCACGTCCCTGGCTCGGGCGTCGTCCGACCACAATATCGAGATGGGAATCGGGCTGGTGCACCAAGGCTGCTGTCGCCATGGCTGCGCGTCGTTGCAGCGGATCGACCAGGGATGACTGCGCCGACATCCTCTCCAACGACGAGCGGCCCCGCGGCTAGCCGTCGTCGGCTCTGGTTTCTCGCCCATCTCGGGCCCGGCCTGATCACGGGTGCAGCCGATGACGACCCATCCGGCATCGGTACCTACTCACAGATTGGGGCCCAGTTTGGGCTGGGGATGCTGTGGACGACAGTGGTGTCACTCCCGCTGGCCGCCGCAGTCGAGGAGTTGGCTGGGCGGCTTGGTCTCTGCGGGCGAAAGGGACTGGCCGCGCTCATCAAGCAGAACCTGCCGGCCCCCGCTCTCTACATCTCAGCCACTCTCGTCGCTGCGGCGAACATCTTCAACATTGGGGCCGATCTTGGCTCGATGGCCGCAGCGCTTCACCTTGTTGTGCCATTGCCGGTTGTGGCGTTGCTGATCACTGTGTCCGGTCTGCTCTTGGCCGCCGAGGTTTTCCTCTCCTATCATCGCTACGCACGGATTCTCCGATACACGACTCTCGTCCTCTTGTCGTACATCGCAGTGCTCGCTGTGGTCCACGTCTCGTGGGGAGCGGTGGTTCGCAATCTGATCCCCCAGTTGCGGTGGGAGCCTGCCTACCTGGCGGCGCTGATCGCAGTTTTTGGCACGACCATCTCACCCTACTTGATGTATTGGCAGGCATCTGAAGAGGTCGAGGAGGCACTCGACAAGAATCACGTTGCCCGTCAGGAGACGCGTGGCGCCGTGCGCGGAATGCGCATCGACGTGGCAGCGGGCATGACCGCCGCTGTCATCGTCATGTTTTCCATCATGGTCTCCACTGCCACCACGCTGAACCTGAACGGAATCACCGACGTGGGCACGGCCGATGAAGCAGCTCAGGCGCTCCGACCGTTCGCCGGCGATCTTGCCGGACTGCTGTTTGCCCTTGGCATTATCGGCACGGGCGCACTGGCGATCCCGGTTCTGGCGGCGTCAACCGGGTACGCTCTGGCCGAGACATTCGGATGGCATGAAGGGCTGTCACTCACGCTCCGGCGGGGACGCGCCTTCTACATGATCATCGCGGGATCGATGTTGATTGGCGTCGCCCTCAACTTTCTCGGCATCAACCCAATCAAGGCCCTGGTCTATTCGGCCATCCTGAACGGTCTGGCGGCCCCTGCACTGATTCTGTTCATGCTCATCCTCGGCAACAGGCGCACAGTCATCGGCCGGTGGCGGAGCCGTTGGCTCTCCAACGTGCTGGTGGGCACCGCACTTGTGGTCATGACAGGGCTCCCGATCGCCTACCTGATCCACCTCTGAGTGGGTGGCCGTGGGCGATGAGGTTCGCGAGTTCCAGCGCGGGTCGTGGCCGAGCCCCTGGACATGCCTGTCGAGGGAGACGCTCGCTTGACATGCCCAACGTCCCGACCCTTATCGATCTTGGCCGGTCCCCGTCATCGCGATCATCAGAGTCGGTCTCCCTGGATGACCTCATGGCTGAGTCGGCGCTATAGAAGGGTGACTGACTAGTGGGTGATCTTCCGGCGGGGCGCTGCGGACGGTGACGTCCAGGTATTGGGCAGCTTGCTTGCGACCGCGGTCGCGGTCCTCTATTTCGCGAACAGGAATCGGCCCGCGGCCCGGGCGATGAGCTCGGGGTTGTCGCCCGCGTCTCTGGGTAGGCTGCCGTTGAGCCAAAGCAAGGCGACCCCGTGCATCAGCGACCACGCGGCGATTGCTGCCGCCAGCGGCGACTCCGCGTCACGCTCGGCTGCAGGGCCGTAGAGAAGCTCACCGGCGATGGTCCGCGCCGCCCGCAAGTCGGGGTCATCAGCACGGTAGAGTTCGGGCCTGAACATGACTTCGAAGTGGGCGCGGTGTCCCACCGCGAAGCGCACGTAGGCGACACCCACCTCAAGGTACTCGCCGGTGCGCGTCCAGGCTTCCTCGAGCGCATCGCCGAGAAGCCGGTAACCGTCGATGGCTACCGCGGTGAGGAGGGCGGCCTTGTCGGCGAAGTGATGGCGTGGCGCTGCGTGGGAAACCCCAAGGCGCCGCGCCAACTCGCGGAGACTAACCCCCGATGGCCCCGTCTGCTCGATCATTGCCGCTGCCTCGTCAACCAGGGCTCGGCGAAGGTCACCGTGATGGTATGAGGCCCGCACCGCAGTGGATCGGATTGGCATGGGTGCAGCTTAGGCTGGGCAACTTGGCATTGACAAGATGGTTCCCTGCCTGCGACCATCTTGTCAACGACAACATAGGAAGAAGAATTTGCAGACTCTGGTGCTCACCGTCCACATCGCCGCAGGATCGCTGGGCCTCGTGCTCGGTCCCGTGGTGATGTGGCTAGGCACCCGGCAGCTGCAGGCCGGTCGGCGGGGGCTCACTCCGATGAGCGACGCGTACATCGGCGCGGTGCTGATGGTGTGCCTGTCCGCCGTCGTCCTGGTCGTTCAGGGACGGCCCGATCTCGCCTGGCTCATCACCGTGGCCGTCTTTTCCGCCTTCCTTGTCGTGCTCGCCCGGGTCGCCGCGACACGACGCTTCGCCGGCTGGACGCACGCCTATGTTCACGGGCAGGGCGGCTCCTACATCTCGCTGGTAACCGCCCTGCTGGTAGTCGCGCTGACAGTGGGCGGTCCCGTCGGCGGGACGGCCCAGGTCGTTCCCTGGGTGCTACCGACCCTCATTGGCGTCCCACTCGTCGAATGGTGGCGCCGCCGGCTGACGCCTTAGTAGACCGATTCCACGGCCGGCTCGTTCCGGTCTTTGCAACGGCGCTGCCTTTAAGCGACAAAGTCTGCAGAGCGTTATCCGCGGGCGCATAAACTTCACAACTGTGAGTTCTGATTCCGAGCGCGACCCTCTATCCACGGGGGAGGGCGTGGACGTCCGCCGCGTAGCGGCGGCTGACGCCGACTTGGCGGCGATGGTCGCTCAAATCAATTCAGCCAACATGGAGATCGGCGAGCCCTTCACGGCCGAGTCCTTGAGCGGCTTTGTAGCCGACGCCCGCAATATTTATCTCGTCGCCCACGTCGGCGGTCAACTCGCCGGCACGCTTCACGCCATTTGCTATCAGCATCCGAGCGGCCCTACATACGTCTACATCGACGAAGTGGATACGGATGAAGTCTTCCGCCGTAGAGGTGTGGCGACACGATTGATGGGGGCGGTCATGGAGATCGGTCGGGATGCGGGCGCCAGCGAAGCCTGGCTTGGTGCCGATGACGGCAACGAGGCGGCGCACGCGCTGTACCGCAAGCTGCAACCAAGCGACATGGATCCGGGCGTCATCTACACCTACAAGGTTTGAACCAGGGCGCGCCTTCTGACAGGGGCCTGGCTTCTATCGCTCGCCCAACACGCTTCGGCTGAGCCGAGGTGCCGAGCGAGCCGGGAGCTGGTCAGGGGCACACGCAGCTCGCCGACGGCTAGGCCCGGCTCGATGGTGCGCCGACGTAGACAACGAATCCGGTAGAGACCCACAGATATGCCTCCTGCGACCGCCGCTGGCGGGCGGATAGGTGCCAGCGGCTCGTCCGAGCGGGAGCACCAGGAGCTGGACGGATGTAGTCGCATGTGCGTGGCACGGCTGGGTCATGGCCGACGACATAGTCAGCCACGCGTTCAGCCACGGTTTCCACTCCGAACACAGCGAGCGACTAGCCGCGTATTGGGCCGAGGCTCGGCGGCCCTACCACCTACTCCGACACCCTTGGCGACGAGACCTCCGTCGTGCGGATGCACAGCGGCAATGGGCGTAGTCGGCGGGCGGACCTTCTGGCAGAGATGGAGTACGACCGTGCCGAACCGGATGGCACAGTCGATCGTGAGCGGATTCGAGCCAGCCTGGCCGCCTGCTGGCCGGCGAGGAGGACGAAGCACCCAGCTGCAAAGGCGTCGTTAAGCTCCTGATCGAGGAGGTCCGTGTCCGCAGCCGGGACGAAATCTCCCCGACCTTCCGGCGTCCCCCTGCACCCGGTTCGGATTGTGCAACGGGTGGTGGAGGCGGCGGGTATCGAACCCGCGTCCGAAGCCGCGTCCTGCATGACATCTACGAGCGTAGTCCCGGTATTGATCTCACCGCCGAAGCGCCCTGGGACCAGGCTCTCCGTCGACCAGCCACGGTGTGTGTCCCGGTCGGCGCCGTGGCGCCACCGACCGGCAAGGCCACTGGTATTAGCGTCGGGTCCCGGCCCCGCGGTCGAGGAACGGGTCGACGTCAGGCGCAAGGCCTGAGCATTTGTCGCTCTGGCTTAGGCAGCCATCGCGAGCACGGGCTTATCGCTCGCACTTATTTGTTTTCCCGGTTTTACGAGCCCGGGGCTCGGCTCGCCATCACACAAACCACGACCCCGTCGAAACCATACGCCCCCATTGTCCGGGACCACAGTCGCGCTCGAAGCACGTTGCCAATGTGAGGTCATCATATCTCTACCACGGGCCAACAACAACTCGCGGGTCGTGGTACCTGAGCCTGGCGAGATCGACCGCGGTGAGGATCAGGTCCAGGCCCCGGCGGCGCCCCGATGAACCTGTACCGCTTGGTGGCTGCGCCGGCGCCAGAGCGAGGGGATTGCTCGTACCCTTACACCATGCTTCGGAGACGCCGCTCGCGTGACGCCGCCACCGGTCGGACACGCCATGTTCGCCAGTGGATCATCCCCACCATCGGGGCCGTGACCCCAATCGCACTGATCGCAGTGAACCTGGCGGCGTTCATCGTCCATCACCTGGCGGAGTTCCGCGTTCTCATCACCGCCCTCGCCTTCGTCAGCGCGATGATGCTGAACAGCTGGACCGGCCTCCGCGGGTACCGGCGATTCAAGGAGCGCCACGGCGGCCATGCCCTGGTCCACGACTCCAATCAGGACATCGTTCTCATCGTGGGGATGGCCCTCATCATCGTCATCTCGGCGGTCACCGCAGTGTTCTGCTACCTCGGCCTGAGCAACGAGAGAGACCTGCCCAACGCGACGACCTTCCTCACCGGGGTTCTCGCCATCCTCGTGCCCATTGTGCTGCAGCGCTTCTTCAACAGCGGGAGCGCCGCCAGCGCCGTGGCGCGTCCGGTGGGTGGGGCACTCCTCGGAGTGCCGCCGATACCGCCTGCGCCAACGCCCTTCGCCGACCCCCACGTGAGCAGGCGTCCGTGAGCCCTGCGCATCAGACCCTGGAAGTCTTTCTCCGCGCGGGCGGCGGCCACAGCTTCGGGGGCGGTGGGGGCGGCTATTCCGGAGGTGGAGGTGGCGGCGGCTACAGCCTCGGTGGGGGAGGCGGCAGCGGACTTTTTCTCGGCGCCCTCTTCGGTGGCCCGGGCTTCCTCGTGCTCATGCTGCTCCTCTATGCGGTGTCGTACGCGATGCGCAGTCGCGCAGGGTCGCCTCCGATGAGGACGAGTTACGCTCCGCCGCCGATGACCGCGCCGACGGCGGGCGACCCACAGGGGGGGATCGCGGCGATCCGCGCTCACGATCCCGCGTTCGACCTCAACAACTTTCTCGCTCGCGTCCAGCGCTCCTTCTTCCTCATCCAGCAGGCCTGGATGGAATGCAAGCCAGAGATCTCGCGACGCGTAATGGCCGATACCCTCTGGGAGCAACACCGCATGCAGATCGCCGGGTACGTGCAGCGCCACGCTCAGAACCGCATGGATGAGCTGGCCGTCGGCAATGAGATTCCGGTGGGCGCGACCAGCGACGGGACCTTCGACACCATCACCGTGCGGATCACCGCAGCCTGTTCCGACTACGACGTTGATGTCACCACTGGCAAGATCATTCGAGGGAACCGGGCGGTCCGAACGTGGGCGGAGGACTGGCAATTCCAACGCTCATCGAAGGCGACGACGCGGCCAGACGGCGGCGTCATGAACGACAAGTGCCCCAACTGCGGCGCTCCGCTCGACGTCGATCTCGCGGGTGTTTGCAGCTACTGCCACTCTCAGATCATGGGCGGCGAGTACGACTGGGTCCTCGACCGCATCAGCCAGGTCTAACTTCAGCCGGTCGACCCGTCCCGGCCCAGACGACCGGGACGGGCGCTGCTCAGACTTCCTTGAACTCGGCGTCGACGACGTCCTCCCCGCCGGCAGCGGAACCGGTGGGGTGCCCGCTCTCGCCGTCAGGGTGAGCCGAGCCGTTGGGGCCAGGGCCCTCCCCTGGGGGAGCGGCGTTGGCCTGGGCGTAGACGGCCTCGCCGATCTTCTGGATGGAACCCTGGAGGTCGTCGGTGGCCGTCTTCATCTGCGCCGCGTCATTGTTGGCGATGGCGCTGCGCAGAGCGGCAACCTTGGTGTCGATCTCTGACTTCACATCTGCCGGCACTTTGTCACCGGCGTCGGCCAGCGCCTTCTCGGCCTGGTAGGCGAGGTGTTCGGCACGGTTCTTGGTCTCGACGGCGTCGGCCCGCTTGCGGTCCTCCTCGGCGTTGGCCTCGGCCTCCTTGACCATGCGCTCGACCTCCTCCTTCTGGAGGGTGGTCGATCCGCTGATGGTCACCTTGTTCTCCTTGCCGGAGCCCTGATCCTTGGCATGGACGTTGAGGATGCCGTTGGCGTCGATGTCGAAGGTCACCTCGATCTTGGGCAGGCCTCGCGGTGCCGGGGGAATGCCGTCGAGACTGAAAGTTCCCAGGATGCGGTTGTCGCGGGCCAGTGGCCGCTCGCCCTGGAGGACGACGATCTCCACCGATGGCTGACTGTCGGACGCAGTCGAGAATGTCTGCGACTTGGCAGTGGGAATCGTGGTGTTGCGCTCGATGAGTTTGGTGTTCACCTCACCCTCGGTCATGATCCCCAGCGAGAGGGGAGTGACGTCGAGGAGAAGCACATCCTTCACCTCGCCCTTGAGGACGCCCGCCTGGATGGCGGCGCCCACGGCGACGACCTCATCGGGGTTGACGCCGCGGTGCGGCTCCTTGCCGGTGAGGTCGGTGACGACCTGCTGGATGATGGGCATGCGGGTGGAGCCACCCACGAGGATAACCTCGTCGAGCTCCGACGCGGAGAGGCCGGCATCCTTGAGGGCGTCCTGGAAGGGCTTACGGCAGCGCTCGGTGAGATCTGCTGTGAGCTGCTCGAACTTCGGTCGCGAGAGGTTCATGTCGAGGTGCTTCGGCCCCGACGCGTCTGCAGTGACGAAGGGGAGGTTGACCTGAGTCTCCGGCCGCTGGGAGAGTTCGATCTTCGCTTTCTCCGCCGCCTCGGTGAGACGCTGGAGGGCCTGGGGGTCGCTCCGCAGGTCGATCCCCTGATCCTTCTTGAACTCGTCAGCAAGCCACTCCACGATGCGGCGGTCGTAGTCGTCCCCACCGAGGTGGGTGTCGCCGTTGGTCGACTTGACCTCGAACACCCCCTCGCCGACTTCGAGGACGGAGACGTCAAAGGTTCCACCGCCCAAGTCGAAGACGAGGACTTTCTCATTGGCCTTCTTGTCGAGACCGTAGGCCAGCGAGGCAGCGGTGGGCTCGTTGATGATGCGCAACACGTTGAGTCCGGCGATGGTGCCGGCGTTCTTTGTCGCCTGCCGCTGGGCATCGTTGAAGTACGCGGGCACGGTGATGACAGCGTCGGTCACCTTCTCGCCGAGATACGCTTCGGCGTCGGTCTTCAACTTCTGCAGCACCATCGCGGAGACCTGCTCGGGGGTGAAGTGCTCACCGCTCACCTCGACCTCGCAGCGACCGTCCTTGCCGGCGATGACCTTGTAGGGAACTTGTTTGGCCTCTGTGGTGACCTCACTGAGGAGGCGGCCCATGAAGCGCTTGATGGAGAACACGGTGTTCTGTGGGTTGACGGCCGCCTGGCGCCGTGCCAGGGTGCCAACCAGACGCTCACCGCTGCGGGTGAACGCGACTACGGACGGGGTGGTCCGACCGCCCTCGGCGTTGGCGATGACGACGGGCTCGCCGCCCTCCATCACTGCAACCACGGAGTTCGTGGTTCCGAGATCGATACCGACGGTCTTGGCCATGGGTGGGGTCCCTCCGGGAATCCGAATTGTGGGTACCGCGGCGTGCCGGAAGCTGCCGGCGGCCTCGGTGCTGGGTGTACCGCGAGCCGGGTCAATGCTAAACGTGTGGACCCTCGCCACCGAGGAGCCCTCGGCGGCAGCCTCGGCCTCTCGTCTGCTGCGGCTTGCTAGGGTGACGCCATGGCGACGAACCCGGATGCGGTGGGGGACCGACTGGAGGCGCTGCGGGCCCGCGCCGACGAGGATTTTCTCGACGGCATCGGGGTCCATCAGGCGGGGCGACATCAGCTCGATCTACCGGAGATGGGGCTGCGCGTCAGCGTCACCCGAGCCCGCTATCCCAACCGGCCCGATGGCGCTGACCTCTATGCGGTGACGCTCTCGCGACTCGCTCTTGACCATGCCCCGGGTGAGGTAGAGGTCACCCAGGTGCTGCACGCCACGTTCGGGGGCGTTGCCGCTGCGGCGGCGGAGCGATCGGGCGGTCCCCTGGTGCGCTTGTTTCGGGTTCCCGCCTCGGGCTGACCTCCGGCGGTCCGCGGGTAGACTGGCGGCGCCGTGAGTCGCCGTCTCCTCGTTCCTCTCCTCGCTGTGGCACTCGGCGCCTGTGGCGGCGGCTCGACGACTGCCAGCACGACCCCGTCTCTCAACGGGATTCAGAACAAGCTCCCGCAGCAGGCGCTGAAGGCGTCGCGGGATGCGCTGACATCGGTGAAATCGGTGCATCTTGACGCCGATTTCACCGACGACAAGGGGGCGATCAACTTCGCCGCCGATGTCGATCTCGATCACCGCGTCGCCCATCTTCTCGGCACCGAGCGCGGCGGTCACTTCGAGACCATCGTCAGCGGCGCCAGGGTCTACCTCAATGGTGATGGCACCTTCTTCAAGGCGATCGGTCAGGACAGCCTCGGTCAGCTCTTCAGTGGGCGTTGGGTGCTCCCACCGCCGAGTTCACCTCTCGCCACCGGCCTCCTTGCCCTGGTCGACCGCATCAACTTCCCCGACTGCGTCCTCGCCCCCGCTCACGGGACGCTGCGGGTGGGTGGTTTGGGAAATGTCGGCGGCGTCACCGCGCTCACGGTCAATGATGCTGGCGACACCCCGGGAAGCGCCCCCTCCTCGGTGTCGATCAGCGCCGTGAGCACCCCGTTCCCGGTGCGGATTCAGCAGACGGGTGGCACCAGGTCGGGAGGCCCGTCGGCTCCCCCGTGTTCCCTCGCCGGCAGCAGCGTGACCAAGGGGACTGTTGCCCTCTCTCATTTCAACGCTGCGGTGGCCATCAGCGTACCCAGCAATGCCGTCGACCTCAGCCTGTTGGGCGGTGGCCCGACTCCCTAACCGTCGTCGCCGGTGGGTTCGGCATATCCATCGCGGCCGATGAGGGGGACGAATCGGCAGGGCCCCAGGTTCTCGGTGCGCCAGAGGCCGCCACGGGAACGGACTCGGGTGAGTTCCGCATCAGCGCCACCTCCGCTGAGCGGAACCACCAGACGGCCTCCCGGGCGAAGCTGACGGGCGAGTGCCACTGGGAGGTGGGGGGCGGCGGCGGCGACGGCGATGGCGTCGAAGGGCGCCTCCTCGGGTCGCCCGAGGCTGCCGTCGCCAATGTGGACATGGGCGTCGAATCCCAGGTCTCGCAGCCGCTGCGCGGCCCGGAGCGCCAGGGCCGGGCGCCGCTCGATGCCGTGTACTCTCGCTCCGCATGCGGCGATGACCGCGGCCTGGTAACCGCTGCCGGTTCCCACATCGAGCACGTCCTCACCGCCCTGCAACTCCAGCGCCTCCACGACCAGCGCGACCATGAGCGGCTGGGAGATGGTCTGGCCCTCGCCGATCGGCAGAGCGCGGTCCGCGTACGCGAGTTCGGTATCGCCGGGCTCAACAAATGCTTCGCGGGGCACCGTGGTCATCGCCGCGAGCACGCGCTGGTCGCGGATGCCGGCACTGCGCAGCCGGCGGAGCATGACGTCGCGCTCGCTCATTCGCACCGGTCAGTCGGCGCGGTAGTCCCGGATGCCCGTCGCCGGGTCCTCCCAGACCCGCGTGCGCCGCCCTGACTCAGGATCGATGAACACCTCTGCGGTTGGTCGAGTGGCAGGGGAGGGGGTGCGCTGGTAGCGCTCCCAGCCGATGATCGCCGCGGCCACGATGAACCCGACGACGAGGAGGAGGATGAACAACTCCAAGCCTCCCAACGCCGTGGCCATCTCAGATGGGCTGTATGACAACCGCTGTCCCGTAGGCGACGATCTCACTCATTGTCTGACCGATCTCCGAACTGTCGAATCGCATCATCACCACGCCGTTGGCGCCCATGGCAGTGGCGCTCTCCACGAGCCGGTCGAGGGCCTGGCGCCGCGCATCCTCGAGCAATTTCACGTAGGACTTCACCTCCCCACCGACGATGCCGCGGAACCCCGCAGCAATGTTGCCGCCGATCGAGCGGCTGCGGACGGTGAGGCCGAAGGTCTGACCCAGGACCTGGACGACGCGGGCGCCGGGGATGTTCTCGGTGGTGGTGACGATCATGCGGCCCAGCCTACCCCAATGCCCGCTCAGGCAACTACAGCGGGCGCAGATCGAGATCGAGGGGAGGCTGGTCGGGGAGCTTCCAGACGATGAATTCCTTCTTCCAGCGCCGGTGGTACTCGTTGGCGGCGTCGACCGCCTCAGTCAGCGCCTGCTCGAAGCGGTCGGAGTTGCCGTCATCGATGGCCGCCATGATCGGGGCGATGTCGTCGTGCAGGTACTCGTCGACGTCGTCGGCATATTTGGGCCGGGTGACGCTGCCGAGCCGGAAGAGCTTGGTCATCTCCTTGAGCTGCCAGCGCGCCAGTGTCCAGTTTCGCGCGCGCCCTGCGTGGGCGCACTTCCAGAAGCGGGTGGCAATCTCCGGCATCAGCCGGGCGAATCCCGGTTGCAGCTGGGTGAGCTGTTCGAGCTCGAGGCGCTGGGGATTGGGGTCGCGGGTGTCAGCCATGGCGGGGGAGTCTACGGACGCTGGGAACCTTTCGTAACGCCGCCGCGTCTCTCTTCTGGGGGCAGTGGGAGATGATGGCCCGGTCAACCAGAGGAGCATGTGGATGAGTGACCGGACAGGTCCCGCTGACACGGAGTCTCCCTCCCCACGTGCTGACCACACCTCCGCGACCGCGAGCGCTCGCTCGGAGCGCGTCGCCGGACGGCGGCGCCCCGCTGGCCGGAGCGCGCTGGTGGGCGTGGCCGTCGTGGCCCTCCTCGGAGCGGCCGCGGGAACGTATTTCGGGCTTCGCGGGTCCGGCCACGGGGCGGCGGGAACCGGTGGGCAGCCCAGCGCCCGTGCCGGCGCGGCCCTCGCCACTGACCCCGACCGGCAGCAGGTCATTCTTTTCGGCGGCGCCACGGCGGTCTCCGGCCGGACCACGGTCTCCGGGGACACCTGGAGCTGGAACGGGTCCGTTTGGACGGCGCTCTCCCCAGCCCATTCGCCGCCCGGGCGAGCCGGGGCCGCGATGGCGTGGGATCCGGTGTCCCACCGCCTCATCCTCGTCGGTGGCGCGACCGATGCGTGCGTCGGTGCCGGACTCTGCTTCGGGACAGTGTCGCCGACTCCCAAACTCGCCGACACCTGGGCGTGGGACGGCCACGATTGGGGCCAGATTCAGTCCCGGGAGTTCGCCACCTACGGCCGGCCACTGATGGCCACCGACACGACGTCGTCACGAATCGTTGCCATCACCTCCGGCGAGCCGGTGTCGGCAGGTGGTGGCGGGACGGTCGTGGGCCCCGGAGCTCCCGCATCGGGCAACCCGAGCGCCGGGCTTGTCACCCCCGGCGTGGCGGGCGGCTGTCCGGAGGGCATCCGCTGCTTGCCGCCCTCCCCTCCGACGACGCTCGCGTGCCCGAGTCCCCCGGCCCCTGTCTCGTGCGTCACGATCACGCCGTGCAGCGCCGTGCCGCCCGCCCCGTCGGCGTCCTGCACGCCCGCCTGTGATCCGAGCATCTGTCGTCGTCCCCAGGTCGTGGAGCCGATCACCTGGGTGTTCGACGGCTCCGCCTGGCAGAAGCAGAAGGCCCCGGCGCCCGTTGCGGCGGGCGGCGCCACCCTGGTCTGGAGCCCCACCCGGCACGCGTTGGTGCTCAGTGTCAACCAACCCGTCTCGGCGATCGCGGCGCCGGCAGTAGATACCGGTGTCTCCGGGAGTGGCTCGGCACCGGCCTACATGTGCAAGCAGAACTCCGTCTGCCCGCCGATTCGCGGCGGTCACCGCGCCTGGAGCTATGCCAATGGTCAGTGGACGGAGCTCCCCCTCCCCGCCGGGGTCGATACTGCGTCGCCATTCCGAGCCTTGGCCGCGCCGGACGCCGCCCGCAACGATGTTGTCGGATTCGACGAGAGTGCGGCCGCCACCTGGAGCGGCGACGCGGTGACCTGGAAGCGGGCGCATCCTGCTTCGTCGCCCACCTCGCGGTTGGGCGCCGCCATGGCCTCTGACGATATCCACCACATGGTCGTCCTTGTCGGGGGCGGCTTCGAGGAGAAGCCCAGCCCGGCACAGGGCGTGGCCACGGGACCGACGCTCCTCAACGACACCTGGACCTGGGACGGCACGAATTGGACCCAGCGCGGCGGTACGACCCCGACGCCACAACCGAGCAGGTCCCCGAGCAATGTCACGGGCGCGCCCGCGGTTGTACCCCCCGGTCTGCCGCCTCCACCGGGAAAGTGCCCGGTGGGCCTCCCCGCAGTGACCCCGGGGAAGGCTGACACGCAGCCCGGGGCGGGCAGCAAAGGAGCGCTGTTGCCCTCGGCGACCGGGGGCCCCGAGCAGGCTCCGCCCCCCGCCGCCACCGCGGTTCCCCGACCCTCCCCCTGCTTCACCCCCGGCGGCTGACCACTCGGGCGGTGGCCGCGGTGTGGTGTCATCCAGCCATGGGCGCCATCACCTTCGACCTCCTCACTGCTCCCCACGACGCCGGCGTCCATCGTCTGCTCGTCGAGCTGGGGATCGAGGAACAGACCAACTACGACCACCCTCAGGAGTCGGCGGAGGCGATCGCCTCCCGCACCGGGCCGATCACGCCGCGATTTATGGGCGAGAACCTGGTGCAGGTCGCCCGCGATCAGGCGGGTCGTGCCATTGGTCTCTGCTGGTGCGTGCTCTTCGATCCTGGGACCGGTCTGGAGGGCGAGGTGGCCGAGCTCTTCGTGACGCGGGCCGCGCGCCGGCAGGGGGTCGCTGCCGCGCTGGTGGCCTGGGCCAAGGGGCTGTTCGTGGAGCGCGGAGTCAGTCTTGCCTCGGTGTGGACCCACCCCGGCAATGTCGCCGCGCTCCGAGTGTATGAGGCGCAGGGGTTCCGCCCCACCGAGCAGGTGGTGCTCACCTGGTTGCCGCTCCCCGACGGTGATGACCGGTCGATCACCAATAATGGCGATCCGCCATTCGGAGTCCCTGATGCCCCTCGCTGACGAACAGGTCCGCCACGTCGCCATGCTCGCCCGTCTCGGTATTGCCGAGGAGGAGCGCGGGCGCCTGCGCACGCAGCTCGACGCCATCCTCGAGCACATCGACCGGATTGCCCAGGTGGACACGTCAACGATGCCCGCGACCGCTCAGGTCGGCGAACTGGTCAACGTCTGGCGCGAGGACGTGGTTGCCGAGTCGCTCCCCGCCGCGAACGCTCTGGCCAATGCACCGCGCCGCCAGGGCGACGCGTTCAAGGTTGGTGCGATCCAGGAATGAGCACACCCGGCCGCAGCGTTGCCGATCTCGCCGCCGCCCTCCGTGGTGGCGAGGCCACTCCGCAGACACTCCTCGCGCAGAGCCGTAGCCACGTGGAGGCGACGGCATCCCTCAATGCGTACCTGACCCCGACCGACGAGCTCGCTGACGTGCAGGCGGAGCGGGCCGCGCGGATCCTCGAGGAACAGCCCGAGACCGCCTCGCCGCTCTGCGGCGTTCCCTTCGCCATCAAGGACGTTCTCTGTGTCGATGGCGTGACCACCACCGCGGGGTCGCGGATTCTCGAGGGCTTTCGTCCTCCCTACACCGCCACCGCGGTGCAGCGGCTGCTCGATGCCGGTGCGGTTCCCGTCGGCAAGACCAACTGCGATGAGTTCGCCATGGGCTCGTCGAACGAGAACAGCGCCTATGGCCCGGTGGGAAACGCCTGGGACGCGAGCCGTGTTCCGGGGGGCTCGTCGGGGGGCAGCGCCACCGCAGTTGCGGCCGGGACCGTCCCATATTCCCTGGGTTCCGACACCGGTGGCTCCATCCGCCAGCCGGCGGCGCTCTCCGGCCTGGTGGGGTTCAAGCCCACCTATGGTCGCGTCTCCCGCTACGGTCTCATCGCCTTTGCCAGCTCCCTCGATCAGATCGGGCCCTTCGCTCACACCGTGGAGGACGCGGCAATCGTCTTCGAGGCCATGGCTGGACACGATCCTCGCGACAGCACCTCCTCACGGGCGGCGGTGGAGCCGGTGCGCGAGCACCTGAATCGCGGTGTCGAGGGCATGCGCATCGGGGTCCCGCGTGAGTACTTCATCGAGGGTCTCGATCCCGAGGTGCGGGCACTCGTCGAGCGGGCCATCGAGCAACTCCGCGGTCTGGGTGCCCACATCAAGGATATCTCGCTGCCGGCCACCGAGGACGGCCTGCGGACGTACTACATCATCGCTCCTGCGGAATGCTCGTCGAACCTCGCACGCATGGATGGCGTGCGCTTTGGCCTCCACGTCGACCTTCCGTCGTTGACCGACACCTACATGGTGACGCGCGCCCAGGGATTCGGTGCTGAGGTGAAGCGCCGCATCATGCTCGGCACCTATGCGCTCTCCAGCGGCTACTACGACGCGTACTACCGCAAGGCGCAGAAAGTTCGCACTCTCCTCGCAGAGGAGTTCCGCAGCGCATTCGCGGACGTGGACGCGATTGTCAGCCCGACCTCGCCCACCGTCGCCTTCCCGCGGGGAGCGCGCGACGATCCACTGGCCATGTATCTCTGCGACGTGCTCACCATTCCCGCGAATCTCGCTGGTCTTCCGGGAGTGAGTGTGCCCTGCGGGCTCAGCAGCGGCCTGCCGGTGGGACTACAAATTGTCGGCCCGCGTTTCCAGGATGCCCGGGTGCTTGGCGTGGCGCATGCCTATGAGCAGGCAGCCGGCTGGTTGACGCATCGCGCACCTGTGGTGGCCCGAGCCCGCGCGTGACCCAGACCGCCGCCCTGAACCCAGCCGATTCCGTTTTCCAGAGCTACGAGATTGTCATCGGTCTCGAGGTGCACGCTCAGTTGCTCACCCGCAGCAAGATGTTCTGCTCCTGCAGCGCCGAGTACATCGAACGGGCGCCGAACAGCAACACCTGCCCGGTGTGCCTCGGGCTCCCTGGAGTGCTGCCGGTCATCAACCGCCAGGCCGTGGAGTTCACGGTGCGCACCGCTCTCGCTCTCCAGTGCGACATCCCGGAACACACCAAGTTCGACCGCAAGAACTACTTCTACCCCGACCTGCCCAAGGGATACCAGATCTCCCAGTACGACGAGCCGCTCTCGCGCGATGGACATCTCGATGTCAGCGTCGGTGGTGAAGTGGTGCGTGCAGGGATCACCCGCGTTCATCTCGAGGAAGACACCGGCACACTCCAACACGCCGGTGACATCCTCCAGACCGCCAAGAGTTCACTTGTCGACCTCAACCGTGCCGGGGTACCCCTCATGGAGATCGTCGGCGAGCCCGATCTGCGGTCACCGGAACAGGCGCGCGAGTACCTCGTGCGTCTGCGCCAGATCCTCGTCTACCTCGGCGTCAATGACGGCAACCTCGAACAGGGATCCTTCCGCTGTGACGCCAACGTCTCGTTGCGACCACGGGGAGCAACCGAGTTGGGTGCCAAGGTCGAGGTGAAGAATATGAACTCCTTCCGCGCCGTGCAGCGCGCCCTCGAGTTCGAGATCCTCCGGCAGGGCGCCCTGCTCGATCGGGGCACGGCGATCAGCCAGGAGACGCGCGGCTGGGTCGAGGCCAGGGGCAAGACCATCGGTCAGCGCAGCAAAGAGCAGGCGCATGACTACCGCTACTTCCCGGAACCGGATCTCCCTCCGTTGCGGATCGGGCCGGCCTTCGTCGAGAGCATCCGAGCCGCCCTTCCCGAGCTGCCCCATCAGCTGGTCGAGCGGCTGCGCCGAGATCATGGGCTCTCCCACTACGACGCCGAGGTGCTGACCGCTGAGCGGACTGACGCGCAGGACTTCATCAACCTCGTGGATGCCGGTGTTCCTGCCAAGACCGCTGCGAACTGGCTCATGGGTGAGGTCACCCGGCTCGCCCGCGAGTTGCGCACGCCGCTACGATCCAGCGGTTTGGGGGTCGCTGGGCTGGCAGCGTTGCTGCGGCTGGTCGAGGCGGGAACCATCAACGGCTCCACCGCCAAGGATCTGCTCGAAGAGCTGTACACGAGCGGGGGCAACCCCGCCGCACTTGTCGCACAGCGGGGGCTCGGCCAGGTCAATGACAGCCGTGAGTTGGCCGCGATCATCGAGCGCGCCATCGCTGAGAATCCCAAACCGGTGGCCGATTTCCAGGGTGGTAAGGAGGCTGCGTTACAGTCGCTGGTGGGCCAGGTGATGAAGGCCACGCGGGGCCGCGCCGATGCCAAGCTGGTGACCCAGCTCCTCCGTGAACGCCTCTCCACCTGAGACGGGGACCGGGCTCCAACGCGGAGCGCTGGTGACTCTGCGCTGCGAGCGGATGGTCCACGGTGGCCTCTGCATTGCCCATATCGACGACGTGACGGTGATGGTGGACGGCGGTATTCCCGGCGAACTCGTCGAAGCCCGATTGGGACATCGCAAGCGGAGAGTGTGGTTTGCGACTGTCGACAGGGCGCTGGAACCCTCGGTCGACCGGGTCGATGCGCCCTGCCCGTACGTGACGGACTGCGGTGGCTGCCAACTGCAGCACGTTGGTTACGCCCGCCAGCTCGACCTCAAACGCGAGATTGTGCTGGATGCCATGCGTCGCGCCGGCGTCGACCTCCCGGAGATTCGAGTGGGGGCGATGGATGATCCCTGGCGCTACCGCTGGCGCGGCGAATTCCATGTCGTGCCAGGGGAAGCCGGCCTCAGCGATGCCGGCTTAGGATTCAACCGTGCCCGCAGCTGGCGACCCATTGCCGTCGACGATTGCCTCATCCATCACCCCACGATCACCGGCCAGCTCGACGCCCTGCGCGCGCTCATCCGCGAGGGAGCAACGGCCGGCCTCAGCACCCTCCACCTGACCGTCGGCGAGAACGGCCACGAGCTACTCATTCGCGGTCGACCCCAGGCGGCGCTTCGCAAGGACGCGGTGACGAGCACAACCGTGCGCTGGACCGGAGACGCGACCACTCTGCACTGGCGCGGGCACACGTTCCGAGTGACCCCGGAATCGTTCATCCAAGTGAACTGGAACCATCTCGACTCTCTATACGGCGCGGTGCTCGATGCCCTCGGTGACGTTGCGGGGATGCGGGTGGTCGACGGCTACGCCGGCATCGGAGTCCTGAGCACGGTTCTCGCCGCGAGCGCGGGCGAGGTGGTGTGCATCGAGAACAACCGCGGCGCCGCGCACATGGGTCATCTCAACGCGCGTATCAATGGGGTCAGCGACCGGATGCGCTACGTGGCTCTGAACGTTGAGGAGGCCCTTCCCCGCGTCGCCGGTGAGGGGCCGATTGACGCGCTCATCCTCGACCCACCCCGCGCCGGCTGCGCCTCCGAGGTGACCGGCTTCCTGGCGTTGGCGGGGCCGCCACGAATCGTCTACGTGTCCTGCGACCCTGCGACCTTGGCCCGCGACCTGCACCTCCTGGTGGCGTCGGGGCCCTACCAGATCCGCTCCTACGATCTCGTCGACATGTTTCCCCAGACGTATCACGTCGAGTCGGTCGTGTCGCTGGACCGTGGTTAGTGTCTGCGAGGGAATCACCGTATAATCACCAGCGCATCGAGTAGTGAGCCTCATCGTGTGGGAGTCTCAATGTCCGCTCATCGCGTCGTCCGTCTCGCTGCCGCCGCGGCCGTGGCCCTCGCGGCGCCTCTCTCTCTGCCGCCGCCGAGCACCAGCGCTGCCGGCACCGTCTCCTGCCCGGCGCCGCTCCACCTGGCGACGACGGTGAGCCCTCCCGGTGGCAAGCCCTTCCAGCTCTGTTCAGGGAAGGTGCCCAGTTTCGACGGCACCCCGCTCGATGTCGACGTCTCCATCCCCTCGTCGGCGACTGGGCCACGGCCACTCATGGTCCTTCTCCACGGCTGGGGCAACAGCAAGACGGAGTGGGAGTCGACAACGCTGGAGGGTAACGATCCCAATCGCTGGCACTGGAACAACGCGTGGTTCGCGTCCCAGGGCTACACCGTGCTCAACTACTCCGCGCGTGGCTTCAAGGGGTCCTGCGGCAAGGACCCCGCGAGCCTCTACGTGTATGTCGCTGACCCCGCCTGTCTTGGTCGGGCCAGCTGGACTCATCTCTCCGATCGGCGCTGGGAGGTTCACGACACCCAGTACCTCGCTGGACTGCTCGTCGATGAGGGAGTCGCCACGCCCAAAGTGAGCGTGAGTGGCGGATCCTACGGTGGCGGCCAGGCGTGGCTGATGGCGCTCTCCCAGGATCGTGTCGTCGACCCCGGGAGCCGGGCCGGAGCCGTGACATCGCAACCGTGGAGATCACCCCGTGGCACCCCGCTGCACCTGGCCGCGGCCCTTCCCGAGTACCCTTGGACCGACCTTGCCTCGGCTCTCGTCCCCAATGGGAGGGCCAGCGACGGCTTCCACGGGGCGCCCCCGCCGGGCCCTTCAAACACGCCGTTCGGCGTCATGAAGCAGACGTACGACCTCGGGCTCTTCGCCCTCGGTGAAGCCTCGGCGCAGTACGCGCTCCCCGGTGTCGATCCCACCGCCGACCTCACCACGTGGTTCGCAAGCATCGGAATTGGGGAGCCGTACGAGATCAATCCGCCCGCTCAGGCAGCGCTTGCTGAGGTTGGCTCAGAGTTGCGCTCGCCCTTGGCCATGCCCATCCCCACGGGAGGGAATCGGGCTCCGGTGTACTTCATCCAAGGCAACACCGATCCGCTCTTTCCCGCCTACCAGGGCCAGGAGCAGATGAACCGCTTGCGGGCCGCGGATCCCAGTTACCCGGTGTGGTCCTTCTACGGCGACATTGGTCACAGCTACGCCCAGAATGAACCCGCGGTCTGGCACCAGTTCAACGACGGCGCCAACAATTGGTTGACGACGGTGCTCGCAGGCAGCGTTCCCACCCGGCCACGGGAGACGTTGACCACCACCCAGTGCGTCCCTGGTCAGTCGCTCACCACCTTCACCTCCAGCCGGTACGACCGCATCGCTCAGACGGTCCTCCACCTCAGTGACCCGTCGACCAAGCTCACAGTGAGTGCCGCCGTCCCACTCCCCGAGGGAGTCCAGACCGATCCCATCGTCAACTCCGGTTGTCGGAGTATTGCGACCAGGACGGATCCCGGCGTCGCGGCCTACGCCTTTACCCAGCCGAGCACATTCACCCTGACCGGTGCACCGGTGGTCCACGCCTCGGTGACTGCCCTGGGTCCGAACGCGGAGTTGGCCGCTCGGCTCTGGGACGTTGACCCCACCACGGGAAAACAGACCCTCGTCACCCGATCCGTGTATCGCATCGTCGCCGGGCTTCTCGGGGGAACTCAGCCGATAGCATTCGAACTCTGGCCGAATGCCTGGCGGGTCGGCGCTGGACATCAGCTCAAGCTCGAACTCACTCAGGATGATTCACCCGTGTGGCGTCCTGACAACCTGCCCTCCGCGCTCACCATCAGCGGCCTCCGACTGGATCTGCCCGGTCGCGCCGGCTGACTCTGCTCCATCCTCGGGGCGGTCGGCGGCCTCCGGCCCTCCCCGGTGGCTCGAAGCCAGCCTGGGGTGCACGTAGCTGACGTCGAAGAGACGCTCGCCCGCAGTTTCCCCCGTTCTGGTGCGCCGACTGATGACGAGGTAGGTCAGGGCCACCACCGCAAGAATGGTCAGCGGCTCGAAGATGGTGTTGTTGGCGAGCAGCGGCAGCCTGACGCCAAGAATGGAGCGGGTGATCCGGTCGAAGCCTGCAGCGATAACGGCGACCGCACCTGCGTCGCAGGCAAGGGCGAGACCGTAACGGTCGCGGCGAGCGATGCCATGGAACGGTCCGGGGTTGGGCATGTCTCGGATGTGTGGGGCGCGGCGCAGCACCCGGTAGGCGAGGATCCCGAGGATGACGAAGAGAGCGCCACTGATCGCGAGCTTCTCGACGTCACTGACAAGGTGCACAGCGGGAACGCCGACGAGATACCCGACCCCGGTCAGGAGGAACACCCAGACGACGATAGCCGGGACATTGGCGGCCATGAAGCGTTTGAAGTCGACCTCAGCGGCGCCGGCTGCCAGGGTGGCGTATGGCCGAATGCCGGGAATGAGCCGGCTGACGAAGATCTGGCGGGTCGAGGCGGCACCGATACGGCGCACGGCGCGCTGGTACGCTCGCCCTGCCTTGAGCCGGTCGGCGATGCTCTGGAGCTGGGTCGAGCCCGCCGCCTTGGCCCAACTGTAGCCCGTCCAGGATCCGCCGATCTGCGCGAGGATGGCTGCGGGAATGAAGATGACCGGGCTCTCGGCGCCGGAGGCGATGAGGAAGCCGGCAATGAGGAGGAGCACCTCATTGGGCGCGATCCACATGGGAACCCCCGCCTCGTCGACGATGAGAAGGACACAGATGAGGATGGTGGCGAGGCTGCCGTGCAAGCCGGTGAGGAAGGTCACGTCTCGTCAGGATAGGCGACACGCCCACCCTGCATGGCCTGGCGCCGGGCGCGCAGACTCGGGATCAAGCGGCTGTGGGGCGCGGACAGAGCATGATGGTGCCGTACGAATGTTCGTGGCGCTGGGGAGGTCGGGCGGATGGCGGACGAGGTGACGGCGGTCGAGACGCCGCGGGACCCTTTTGTCCATCTCCATACCCACACTGAGTACTCGCTGCTCGACGGTGCCGCGCGCATCAACGAACTCGTTGGTCGGGTGAAGGCCATGGGCCAGCCGGCTGTCGCCGTCACCGATCACGGCGTGCTCTATGGCGCCGTGGAGTTCTACTCGGCGGCAACCGCGGCGGGGATCAAGCCGATCATCGGCTGTGAGGTCTACATGGCTCCGCGTTCCCGCAACGACAAGGAGGGTCGCGCCGACCGCGATCCCAATCATCTCGTTCTCCTGGCGCGCAACGAGGTCGGCTACCGCAACCTCATCGCCCTGAGCACCACGGCGCACCTCGAGGGCTACTACTACAAGCCGCGCATCGACAAGGAACTCCTCGCCGAACATGCCGAGGGGATCATCGGTCTCTCCGCCTGCATCGGTGGCGAACTTCCCCAGGCCATCCTCTCCGGTGATATGGGTGCTGCGGAGCGTGTCGCTCGTCAGCACATGGAGATCCTGGGCCCAGACAACTACTTTCTGGAGGTCCAGGACCATGGCATTCCCGAGGAGACGCCAATCCGAGAGGGCCTCCTGGAGATCGCCCGCCGCACCGGCCTCCCGCTGGTATGCACGAACGACTCTCACTACATCGACGCGGCGGATGCCGAGGCTCACGACATCCTCCTCTGCCTGCAGACGGGCGCCCGCCGCGAGGACCAGAAGCGCTTCAAGTTCCACGGGCCCCACTTCTACGTCGCCGACGGTGACGAGATGCGCCAGCGCTTCGCTGCCTACGGAGAGGCGGCGAGTAACAGCGTGGCCATCGCGGAACGCTGCAGTTGGAAGCTCGAGTTGGGGGCCCATCACCTGCCTGCCTACTCGCCGATTCCCGCGGGTCTCGACGCCGACACCTACCTCCGCGAGCTCTGCGCCAAGGGCCTGCGCGAACGCTACGGCGAACCCACCCAGGAGGCCCAGGAGAGACTCGCCATGGAGCTCGATGTCATCCGCGACACCGGGTTTGCCGCGTACTTCCTGATTGTCTGGGACTTCATCCGCGCCGCCAGGTGTCAGGGGGTCAGCGTCGGCCCTGGTCGCGGTAGCTCCGCAGGGTCGCTGGTGGCGTACGTGCTGCGCATCACCAACGTCTGCCCGCTGAAATACGGATTAATCTTTGAGCGCTTTCTCAACATCGAGCGGGTGGAGATGCCCGACATCGACATCGATTTCGACGACAAGCGTCGTGACCGTGTTATCCAGTACGTCACCGGGAAGTACGGTAGCGATCGCGTTGCTCAGATCATCACCTTCGGGACCATGGCGGCCCGCGCCGCGATCCGCGATGTTGGACGCGTCCTCGACGTTCCCCTCCCTGATGTCGACCGTCTCGCCAAGCTGATTCCTCAGTCGGTCGGCATCACCCTAGAGCGGGCGTTCGCCGAGAACAGGGACCTGCGCGACCTCTATGGCTCGGAGCCGTGGGCGAGCAACATCATCAACATCGCCCGTCGCTTAGAGGGCATCAGCCGCAACGCCTCGACCCACGCCGCCGGAGTGGTCATCGGTGCCGAGCCACTGCAACGGCTCGTGCCTCTGACTCGGAACACTACGGGCGAGGGCGCGGTCACCCAGTTCGACATGACCGGCGTCGGCAGGATCGGACTTCTCAAGATCGACTTCCTCGGTCTCTCCAACCTCACTGTCATCGAGGATGCCATCGCCAACATCGAGCGCGTCCGCGGTGAGAGAGTGGACATTGACGCCATCCCTCTCGACGACAGCAAGACGTACGAACTGCTGGGGCGGGCTGACACCCACGGTGTCTTCCAACTCGAAGCAACGTTCGCCAAGCGGATCCTTATCGACATGCAGCCGTCGTGCCTCGACGACCTCGCCGCCGCCAACGCGCTCAACCGACCTGGTCCGATCGAGGGCGGGGTTGTTGATCTCTATATCCGCCGCAAGCGCGGTGAGGAGGCGGTGACCTACCCGCTTCCCGAGATGGAGCCGGTCCTGTCGGAAACCTTCGGAACCATGATCTACCAGGACCAGGTGATGAAGATCGCCTCGGCGGTTGCCGGCTTCACCCTCGGCCAGGCCGACTTACTCCGGGGAGCGATGGGCAAGAAGGACAAGGCCAAGATGGCCCAGCAGAAGGTGAAGTTCCTCGCCGGTGCCGCCGCCCGCGGTGTCGCCGAGAAGTCCGCGGTTGAGCTCTTCGACCTCATTGCCTTCTTCGCAGGGTACGGCTTCAACAAGGCGCACGCGGTCTGCTACGGACTCATCGGATACCAGACGGCGTACCTGAAGGCCAACTACCCGCTGGAGTTCATGGCGGCGCTGCTCAACAGCCGCGCCGGCGACTTCGACAAGCTGAAACTGACCATCAACGACTGCCACGCCCGAGGCTTGGTGGTCCGGCCTCCCGACGTCAATCGCTCGGCGCAGGGCTTCTTCGTCGGCGATCCTCAGCAGGGAGAGATTCTGTACGGGCTCTGCCACATCAAGAACGTGGGTGAGAAGGCCACTGACGCAATCGTTGCCGCTCGCAACGAGGAGGGCCCGTACACCAGCCTGCTCGATCTCTGCCTCCGTCCCCAGACCCGGGATCTCAACCGTCGTGTCCTCGAGGCGCTGATTCGCAGCGGTGCCTGCGATGCACTCGGTGAACGCGGCTTGCTCCTCGCCTTGGTTGATCGAGCCATGGATCGCGCCGCGTCGATCCGGCGCGAGCGCGAGGCCGGCCAGGGTTCCCTCTTTGGTGACGCGCCCGAGATCGAGACGGCCATGGCCACAACCCCGATCGACGAGTTTGGTGCCACCATGGAGATGGCTGCTGTTCCTGCGGATGAGAAGTTGCGCTGGGAGCGAGAGCACCTGGGCATGTATCTGAGTGATCACCCGTTGCGTAGCCTTGCGGCGGAACTGGGCGAGCGTGTCGACACCGCGGTGGGCGAACTCGGCGCTCATCTCGACGGGTTGTACGTGCAGGTTGGGGGGAGCATCCGTGACCTGCGGGCGTTCGTACCCCGGCGCAGCACCACTGGGCAGCGGATGGCCTTCGTTGAGATCGAGGATCTGTCCGGGGCGGTCGAGTGTGTCGTCTTCGCGCGGACGTTCGAGGAGTCCGCTGCTCTGCTCAAGCCCGACGCCATCATCGTGGTGCGCGGCAAGGTCGAAGCATCGCGCGGCGGCTTCAATGGCGCCCAGACCGGCGCAAGCAACGGTGCCGCCGGTGCCGATGCCGACGAGCCCCGCGAGAGCGAACCGGTGAAGATTATCGCCGAGGCCGTGTACGCTTATGACGACCCCCGACTGGCCGCGTGGCGGCGGAACAGCCGGGTCCGGGTGCGGCTCCGATTCGGTCAGGAGGGCCACCTCGCCGTCCTCCGTCGCACCCTCCAGCAGCATTCCGGCGAGGCGCCCGTGACCCTCCTCGTGGAGGGTCGGCGCTCTGTCGACGAGATCGAACTCGGTTCGCAGTGGAGCGTGGATCCGGGTCCGGCTCTGGAGCGTGCCATCGAGGCCGTGCTCGGCGAGGCCGCCTACCGGGTGGAGGTGCAGCGCCAGCGTGCCCCGCAGCGGGAGAATGCCCGGCCCCGACGCTAAGGAAAGCGACGGTCAGTTCCAGCCGCTGGACGGTGGGCGGCGCGCTCCGCCGTGGTCGTCGAGCCGGCGACGTTCGTCGGCGGTCAGGCTACCGATGCCGTGTTCGGCGATCTTGTCGAGAAGGCTGTCGATGTCGTTGGAGCGGACCACGCTGAGCTTCGCCGCGCGGGCCCGCTTCCGGGTCTGCCGCCCGGAGTGGTCGCCGCCCACGACTGCGGGGAGGGAAATCCGGGGAATCCAGGTGAGCGGGCTGATGCCGAAGGACCGCGCCACCAGCAGTGAGATTGCGATGACGAGGAGGAGGAACAACAGGTTGCCCCAGGCTCGGACGCCCGTGTACTGAAGAACATCGAGCCCCAAGAAGACGGCACAAAGGACCCAGAACGGGATGTCGAAGAACGATCGAGCCATGGGATTGGCCGCGACAAAAGCAACGATGATCGCGTCAGCGAGAAACCCGATGCCAAGAACAGCGAGCGGTTGCCCGGTGAGAACGGCGAAGAGCGTGCCGCCGAGGGCGGGGATGAGGGTCACGATTCCCACCATCCAGAGGAATCGGATGCGACCCAGCACCCGTTCGAGGTTGGCCCCGAAGTACCAGAAGATGACGATTTGCACCACGACCGTGACTGCGGGCGGATTCACGAGGGGCCAGGTCACGAGCCGCCACAGCTGCCCTCCACTCACCAGCGGCGAGTAGAGCGCTGCGTACGAGAGCAGGGCGGGATCGGCCGCATAGACAAAGATCGACAGCGAGGCCAGGGCGGTGATGAGAATTGTCGTCGTCACATCGACGGTCCCCACCCGGAACCAGCGCTCCCCGGATCCCGGGTTGGAGAAGTAGAGGCGGGACATGGACCCAGTCTCGCAGGGTCGGCCGACATTCGGTGCAGAGGGGTGGCGGTAGCCACATGTCGACCGTTTGGGCGAGCTGCGGAAGCCCTGTCAGCGAACTGCTGCCGCCGCGGAGCGCCGCCGTGTCGGCGCCGGCCCCGCGCCGGGTTCTGCGGGCGGGAAGCGCCGCCACAGCAGAATGAGGAGGGGAACCGCGACCAGCAGGACGACGATGCCCGTCACCTGCGCTTGCTTGAGTCCCAGCCAGACCGGTGGCTCCGAGGCGCGCCAGAAGAAGATGACGAACTGTGACACCGCATAGAGGGCGACGTAGCTGATGACGATGACGCCGGGACGGACGGAGCGTCGTCGCAGCCACACTAGGAGGAGGCCGATGAGGATGGTGCCGATGGCCTCGTACACCCCAGCCGGCTGGTAGGCCACGCAATGCGACGTTGTGCAGAGGTCGAATCCCTTCTGCAGCACCGCGTTGGGGTTCGCATAGGCGGTGGCCCAGGGAAGGTTGCTCGGGGAGCCGAGGATATCGCCGTTGATCACGTTGCCGATGCGTCCGATGGGCTGCCCGACGACGGCGAAGAAGGCGGCCGCATCCAGGCTCGACCACAGTGGCACCCCCCACCGCCTCGCCAGGAACGCCACCGTGCCGAGGCCGGTGAGGATGGCGCCAAAGAACGCCATGCCGCCCTCCCACACGGCAAGGATGCGCAGGGGCTGCTGGAGGTAGGTCAGCGGGTCGTTCTGCACCACGTAGTAGAGGCGGCCCCCGACCAACCCGGCGGCGATGGTCCATGCCACCGCCGCCTCACACTGTTCCTTGGTGGCGCCGCGCCCCCGCATGTGGGGCAGCACGCCCCAGCGATACCCGGCGACAAAGGCAACCACGTACATGACGCCGTACCAGTGAACGCCGCTGCCGATATGCAGCGCGACGGGGTCGAGGTTGACGGTGATGAAGGCGAGCACGCTAGCGATCATGCGGGCTCGGCTGGGCCGGCTGCACCTGGAGGATCCGGTAGCCACGGCGACTGCGCAGGCGCTCCGTGGGGAAGCCGCTGTCGCTGAGCCAGGTAGTGAGGGTGTCGGCTCCGAGATGACGCAGCACCACCAGGTAGGCACTGCTGCCGGGGTCGAGCCGGCCCAGCCAGCGGAGCAGGAGATCGTGCAGGGCCTGCTTGCCGATCCGCACGGGCGGGTTGGAGTACAGGGCGGTGATCTCGAGATCGGGACCGACGTCATCGGCATGGGCGACGCGCACCTGCACCCCGTTGCGTTCAGCGTTCGCCGCGCACAGTGCCAGGGCACGGCGGTTGACATCGATCGCGACGACGTCGGCTGCCGGGCTGCGCTTGGCGAGGGCAACGGCGATGGCGCCGTAGCCGCAGCCGAGGTCGACGATGGTGCCGGTCGCCGGCGGGCTGGGGGCCTCCTCGAGGAGGAACCGGGTACCGGGATCGACCGCGTTCACCGCAAAGACTCCCCGGTCGGTGACCAGATCGAGGTCGAGGTCGGCGAGGCGGACCGAGATCATGCGCGGCTTGGAGGTGACCTCAGGGCGCTCAGTGAAGTACTGGCCCTCACCCCGAGGGGAACTCATCCCCGCAGATCAGCCGTCGCGTTCAGGGCTGGCGGCTGGGGAAGACGAACCACTTCGCGAGCGCTGCTGCCGCCTGGAGATACGCCGCCCGGGTGGCGGGGCGGAGTTCCTCGAGGGTGGTCTCCCCGCCATCGGCGAGGCGCGGATCCCAGGGCACCTCGACAACAGCGCGACAGCGTTTGGCGAAGTGTTCGCTGATCGCCTCGACCGACACGTGGCCTTGGCGGCGCACCTGGTTGACCACCACGACGGCGTCGCGCACCAGCGAGTCGTAGCCATGTTCGTCGAGCCAGTCGAGGGTGAAGCTCGATGCTCGCGATGCGTCGAGTCCCGTTGCCGCGCAGACCACGATCTGGTCACACATGCGCAGGACACCCTGGGTCGCGGAGTCGAGGATGCCGGTGCCGGTGTCCATGAGGATGAGGTTGTAGTGATGCTCCAGGGTGTGGACGACGCGCCGATACTCCTGCTCGCCGACGGCGACGGAGATGGTGGCGTCGTTGTCGGACCCGATCACCTCCAGGCGTGACGGGGCTTGGCTGGCGAATGCGCGGATATCACTGTATCGCTGAATGCTTTCACTCGCCTCGAGCAATTGGGTCACTGTTGCGTCGGTGGTGCGACGGACGCGATAGGCGAGCGATCCCGCGTCGGGGTTGGCATCCAGCGCCACCACTCGGTCACCGCGATTGGAGGCGAAGGTGTGGCCGAGCATCAGCGTTGTCGTCGTCTTGCCGATGCCCCCCTTGCGAGAGAGAACCGCTATGCGCCGGCAGCCGGCGATGGGAGTCCGAACGGCGGCGAGGAGTTCGCGATGTTCCAACTCGGCTTGAGACGGTTGCGGCGCGATCTTTCCTCCGCTCACGCGGTGGACGATGCGGCGCCAGCCCCGCTCCGACGCGGGTTGCTCGCGGCGAAGAACACGCTCTGGGGCAAAGTCGTGAACGCTGGGGGGCGGCGGTGGCAGGGTCTCAGCCCTCTCGAAGGCGGGAATGCCAAAGGTCTTCATTGGGGGCGCCTGAGGCGAAGGCTGCTGCGGTTGCCGCGGCTGCTGCGGCTGCTGCGGAGCCCAGGGACGAGCGGTGATCGGCGTCGGCCTGCCGTGTCCCGGGACACCAGGGGGAGCCTGTGGTGGTGGTGCCTCGTCCCAGGGTGACTGGGGGGGTGGTCCGGCCTCGTCAGGGGGGGGTTGCTCTGTCATGTCCGTCCACCATATCGCGCGGAGACGCCGCCGGTCGCGCTATCAGTCTCCCGACGGCCAGTATCAGGCGATGATGAATTGCCTCCTGTCACGCCCTCTGGTGCTGATCGGTCTCATGGGAACGGGAAAGAGCACGGTGGGGCGGGCGCTGGCGACCCGGCTCGGTGTTGCCTACTGGGACAACGACAGAGCGCTGGATGAGGCCACCGGGATGAGTGCCGCGCAGGTGGTGGAGCGCGAGGGGATGAAGGCGTTGCACGGCCGGGAGATGGCGCTGCTCCGCGACGTCGTGGCGGCAGCGGAGCCGAGAGTGATCAGCGCTGCCGCCGCGGTCATCGAGGAAGGGGGCGCCGCCGTGGCTCTGGAACCGGCGCGAGTGGTCTGGCTGCGCGCGGCCGTTCCGACCATCGTAGCGAGACTACACGCCACCCCCGGGCCGCGGCCGTTCCTTGGTGGGGATCTGCTCCAGACGGTCTCCGACATGAGCCGGGTCCGGGCACCCCTCTATGCTGGTGTCGCCGACCAGATTGTTGACGTCGAGGGTCGCAGCGTCGAGGAGATCGCCGACGAGATCGCCCGGGCGGTGCCGGGGAGTTGCTCACCGGTCCCCTTGCCGGGTCGGTAACGCGCGATACACAGCTCACCGACATGGATCTTCGCGACGCGCTCTGCGGGGAGAATAGGGGGCGCCGGGTCCGCGTTCGCTAACTAGGCCCCTGAAGGAATACCACGATTGCCGTCGAAGGTCCGCGCCATCGGCCTCCCGCGAGCCCGTTCGCTCCAGACTAGCTGCCATTGGTGTTCAAGGAGACCTCGTTGGCTGGGTGTTAGGTCCGGGCTTGAAGGATGGGTCACTGTCGAACGCCGTGTAATGGAGCCACCCAGCGCCATGCAATGGAGCCAGTCAGCGCCACCTGATGGAGCCACCCGGTGCCCCGTCAGTTGATCACGATGGTAGCTGCTCTTGGCTCCTCCTGCGTG
>JBPCLW010000030.1:0-17894 GCA_051002895.1 Candidatus Dormibacteria bacterium
GCTCAAGGGCCAGGAGGATGTGGATCCGACGTTGGTCTCGTGGGCTCAAGGTGATGGCTCCCTCTCTCATGAGGCGGAAGTTTTCCCTGAACAGTTGAGGGCGGAAGTTTTCCCTGGACTCCCACAACCCGAGTCGCTTTGTCCGTGCTATGTCCCTGAACGGACCCTAGCCTGCGGTCATGGCTGAAAGTACCGTCCCCCGCCTCGATCTCACCGACCCAGCGCTGTTGGCCCGGCTTGGTCGCATGGGCGACCCGGAGGTGCGGGCGCAGGCCTTTTCCTGGGCGGTCGACCTCGCCCAGCGCGGCCGTGCGGTGGGCACGAGCCCGGCCGCCGAGCTCGCGGAATTGAGGAAGCCGCCGTTCGGTGACCTCAAGCGCCTCGATTCCCCCTACGGAGCCCTCACCGCCCGCGAGCAGAACTGGATTCTCGACCATGATCGTGCGGACCTCTTGAAGCGAGAGGCCCTCACGGCATACCTCCGGGCCCGGCTGGCCCGCATCAAGATACTCGAGAACCTCGTGAAGGCAGATGCTCAACCCTCCGCGGAGTCTCAATCGCCGGTGAGCCGGTACAAGGACGCGATCATCGAGCAGATTCATGCAGAACGCCCACCGCTCGACGAGAGCACCGGGGACACGGTCGCCTTCAGGCTCAGCGATGCCCAGCTCGAAACGGTGCGCGCTCAGCCGCAGCGCCTCGGGCTCTGGGCAGCGGCGCTCAAGGCGCAACAGGCAACCGACGAGGCGGCGGGGCAGCCGCCGCGGCCCTGGTGGGGACAGAACGTCGCCGCTCTGACCGCGACCCTGGGGGCCCAGGCGCAGATGCGGGTGCGGCCGCAGATGCCGCAGCTTGCACCCAGCGTCCCAGAGCCTGCGCACATCGGCTGAGGGGCAGGTCTCCTAGAGGACGTAGGGCTGCTGAAGATTCGCGGTGTTCGCTTCAAAATCAACCCTTGGCCCGTAGGCAAGCTCAAGATGTCGAACCCCAACTCTTTACCAAGGGAATTCATGGCCTCGTGCTGCAGTTCATACCCTCTGTAAGCGTAGTCATCGAGGAGAATTGCCGCGCCACTCACTATCTTCGGCCACAGCATCTTCAACGACGCCACCTCGGGCTCCGCGGCGTTCAAGTCAATGTGAAGAAACGCGATTTGGGGCGCTTCTAGCTTTTCCAGGGACTCGGGTAATGATCCTTCGACCAATTTGACCCGTGACCATTCTGCGAAGTTGGCTTGTGTGCCATCTAAAGAGTCCGCATACACCGGCTCTGCGACCAATTCTGGATCAACGCTTCCATCTTTTCGGTCGACCCTGAACGGCAAGAACCTATCGAAGAGCCAGAGATGTTTATCTATGCTGTTCCATGGCAAAGCCTCGAGAACCGCGGAAAATACCCAGCCTCTGCCGGTTCCAAGTTCAACAAAATCCCCGGGAATGGACGCGCAAGTTGCGGCTGCCCAGAGCGCCACGTGGGTTCGCCACGGCATTTGGTAGTCCCAGCCTGCAGCCTTTTCGGCGCGCTGGTAGGCGGCTTGAAATTTGGGATCAGACAGAAATCGGTGTGTGTGGATCGAAAACATTCCGTCCGCAAAGAAGTGCTCGGGCAGAACGTCGATAGTCGGAGTAGCCGGAACTGACTCAGAAGCTTCGGGTTGACATTCGGGCTGGGCCAGTGGATCCGGTGGGGCCAAGGACGCGGGTGAACCTGCGCCTCGGGGCACCGCGACTATCTCTGTTGATCGGCTTAATTTGTTCAGTGCCCGCAACGTCACGCCTAAGAGCTGACGGCGTACGACGCCGATTATCGGGCTTCTTCCGATGAGTGCACCTCTGTTCGCGACTGGCTTCAAGCCGGGGCCCCCTACTGTCGTCGGCGTTGTCGCCACCCGGCTGAATCAGATCGGCACCGCAAAGGATATCGCCACAATGGTCGGGAAGGGGAGATTCGAACTCCCGACCTCACGGTCCCGAACCGTGCACTCTAACCTGGCTGAGCTACTTCCCGAGAAGCGGGGATGATACCAGCGTGGCGGAGCCTGGCCGCCGGTCGGGGTCGGCCTACAATGACGACGCTGGAGAATACAGGCGGGGAGAAGAGGTGGACTCCACCCGACGTCGCAAGAGCACCGCGGCCGACGAGATCATCGCGCTGGCCGCGGCGCCGCGCCGCCAGCGCCGCCGTGAGCAGGGTCGGCCGACGACCGTCCGGGCGGTGCGCGACGTCATCGACACCATCGACGGGACGGTGCAGAGCATGGTGTCGCGTGGTCGCGTCGGATCGCTCGGCGACCGCGATCCGGGGTTTCTCGAGGAGGCAATGTGCTGGCTGGGGCCGCTCAGCGACGTGTACTTCCGCGGCGAGGTTCGCGACATCGGGCGGATCCCTGCGCGCGGACCGGTGTTGGCTGTGGGCAATCACTCGGGTGGCCTGCTCACCCCCGACACCTGGGTCTTCCTCGTCGGCTTCTACCGTCAATTCGGACTTCGCCGTCGCAGCTATGCCCTGGCTCACAATCTCGTTCTCGGCGCTCCCGCAGTTGGTGGTGTGCTGCGCAAGCTCGGGACACTCCCCGCAGAACCCGAGAGCGCTCGGCGCGCGCTGCGCTCTGGAGCCGCAGTGCTCGTGTACCCGGGAGGCGACGAGGACGTGTTCCGCTCTTGGCGCGACCGCAATCGCATCCAACTCGCGCGGCGTACCGGGTTCATCCGGCTCGCGCTTCAGGAGCGCGTTCCGATTGCTCCGGTGGTGTCGGTTGGTGGCCACGAGACGGTCATGGTTCTCGGCAATGGCCGGCGCGTCGCCCGTCTTCTCGGCGCGAACCGGTTCCGGATGAAGTCGCTGCCTCTCGTCATTGCTCCGCCCTGGGGCGTGTCGCCTGGAGACATGCTCTCGCACATTCCCCTGCCGGCAAAGATCACCGTCGAGGTGGGCGAACTCATCGACTTCCACGCCCAGTTCGGCGACCTCGATCCCCGCGATCCCGAGGTCATCTGGGCCTGCTACCACCTCGTGGAGAGGCGGATGCAGGCCATCCTCGACCGCCTGGCCGCAGAGCGGCGACTGCCAATTCTCGGCTGAGCCTCCCCCGGGCGCGGCATACTCGCGCCCTCAGTTCAGGAGGAGCGCAGCCCCATGGGCAAGATCATCATTACCCGGCAGATCGACGCAGCAATCGAGACCGTCTTTGCCTACGTCGATGATCACAAGAACACCACCAAGTACATGAAGGGCCTGACCAGGTGGGCGCCGACGACCGATGTCACCCACGGCAAGGACGCCGAGTTCGAGGTGGCCATGAAGGCGGGGCCCAAGACACTCAACTCCGTGGTGCATATCACCGCCTGGACCGAGAACAAGACCATTGCCTGGAAGTCGATCGCCGGTTTCCAGCAGACCGGCAAGTGGGCCTTCGCCAAGAAGGGCGACGGCACTGCGGCGACGTTCGAGATGGACTACGACCTGGGCGGCGGTATCGCCGGGAGGATGCTGGCGCGCGCTGTCGACCCCTTCGTCAAGGGCAACATTGAGCACTCCGTGGAGGCGCTGAAGGGGATCGCCGAGAAGTTGCCGGCCAAGAAGTCGGCGACCCAGAAGCCGGCGGGCAAAGCAGCTACCAAGACGTCCGCTGCCAAGGCGCCCGCAAGGAAGTCGACGAGGAAGCGTTGAGAGCGAGGACGTAGAATGGGGCGGTGACCCTGGACGGCAACTCCACCAACGGCCGCAAGCCCGCGTCAGAGCGCGTCAAGCGCGGTCTGGCGGAGATGCTCAAGGGCGGCGTCATCATGGACGTCGTCAACGCCGAGCAGGCCCGGATCGCCGAGGACGCCGGCGCTGTCGCGGTCATGGCGCTGGAGCGCGTGCCCTCTGACATCAGGCGCGACGGCGGCGTGGCCCGGATGAGCGACGCCCAGCTCATCAAGGAGATCATGGAGGCCGTGACCATTCCGGTCATGGCCAAGGCCCGCATCGGCCACTTCGTGGAGGCCCAGGTTCTCGAGTCCCTGGGTGTCGACTACGTCGACGAGTCAGAAGTGCTGACACCCGCGGATGAGGAGAACCACATCGACAAGCGGCCCTTCACGGTTCCCTTCGTGTGCGGCGCTCGAGACCTCGGCGAGGCGCTGCGCCGCATCGGCGAGGGGGCGGCGATGATCCGCACCAAGGGCGAGGCGGGGACGGGAAATGTGGTCGAGGCGGTGCGTCACATGCGCGCGGTCTTGGGCGGGGTGCGTCGACTCCAGTCGATGCGACCCGATGAGGTCATGGCCGAGGCCAAGCGTCTCCAGGCTCCCGCCGTGCTCGTGCTGGAGATCGCCGAGACCGGGCGGCTGCCCGTCGTCAACTTCTCAGCCGGGGGGATCGCCACACCCGCCGATGCGGCTCTGATGATGCAACTCGGCGCCGACGGCAACTTTGTGGGCAGCGGCATCTTCAAATCGAGCGACCCCCTGGGGTATGCCAAAGCGATCGTCGCCGCCACCACATACTTCGACAAACCCGAGGTCATCGCCGACGTCAGCACCGGCCTGGCCACGGCGATGCCGGGTCTCGACATCGCCACCATGCCGCGCGAGGAGCAGCTGGCCACCCGCGGCTGGTGAGCGGGGTTGCGCTGCCCTGAACACCGGCTACACTGTCGGCAGTGATCGTGACGACGCAGGAACCGCCCCCCCGGGTTGGTCGGCGCGTCCGTGGGAAGGATCTCTCATCGTTCGGATAGGAGTTCTCGCCCTCCAGGGCGATGTCCGTGAGCATCTTGCTGCGCTCGACTCCATAGAGGTCGAGGCGGTCCCGGTGCGCACGGCGGACGAAGTCGGTGCGGTCGATGGGCTCGTCCTTCCCGGCGGCGAATCCACGACGATGAGCCGACTCCTCCGCATCTTCAACCTCGAGGATCCGCTGCGCGAGCGACTCGATGGCGGTATGCCGACTCTCTCCACGTGTGCGGGGGCCATTCTCCTCGGTCGTGAGATTCTCGATGGGCGTCTCGACCAGAGGCCCTTCGGCGCTCTCGACATCACCACCCGTCGCAACGCTTACGGCCGCCAGATCAACTCGTTCGAGACCCAACTCGCCATCGCCACCATCGGCGCTCCGACCTTCCCGGCCGTCTTCATTCGAGCACCGATCATCTCCGCAGTCGGCGACGACGTCGATGTTTTGGCCAGCTATGGCGGAAGCCCGGTGATGGTCCGCCATGGTGATCATCTCCTCCTCACGTTTCATCCCGAGCTCACTGGAGATGCGCGCATTCACCGACTCTTCGCACAGACGGTGCGGGCTCGCCGCGAGGCTGCGGCTTGAACATCCGCCCTGCCTCCTTCCGCGACCTCGCCCGGATCGAGGAACTCTTCCACGAGGCCGAGAGTGGCGAGAGCACAGCCGCACAGATGAGCGCCGAACACCCGGTTCCCCAAGCCACCCTGCTGCGACTCTGGTACGCCGTGAGCAAAACGGTGTCGTCGCTGGTGCCGCTCAGTGAGACCGGTGACGTGCTCTTCGTGGCTGAGTCGCCGCGGGAGGGCATCGTGGGATTCGCCCAGGCCCAGGGTGTGGCAGGGCGGCCCAAGGCGTGGCAAATCCTCAACCTCTGCACTGCGGCGTCGGCAACTGGTCATTTCGCCCGCGAACAGTTGCTGACGCATCTCTGCAATCGCGGCTCCGAACAGTTCGGCGTGGCGCGCTTCCTGGTGCGGCTTCCCCTCGACCACCCGCTGGTATCGGTGTTCCTGGAACAGGGCTTTGGCCAGTATGCCACCGAACAGATCCTCTATCGCGATGACGTGCCCGAGATTGGCGATGTCGAGTCGGTTCTGCGTCCCGCCCGGCGCGACGATGTCGGTGCCATCTACCTGCTCTACCTGCGCACCACACCGTCGCACGTTGCCGGTCTCGAGGGCCCCTCGCTCAAACAGTGGCAGGCGGCATTTGCCAACGGCGCCATGACCCGCCTTGGCCGTGACGACGTGCGCCACCTCATCGCCGAGGCCCCCGGTGCCATCGGCTGGGCGGCGGTGCGCCCCGCTGCCGGGGCGCGGCCGTCGGTGCTCTCGCTGATGAGCGAGGGCCACGACGCGCAGTTGCGCGAATCGGTCATCGACTCGGCGCTGAGCGAGATGCCCCCCGGGCCGGTCTCGTGTGTGCTCCGCCACTACGACTCCGAGCTGATCCGCTCGCTACAGCATCGTGGCTTTGACATCTATGGCACCCAGCTGCTGCTCGTTCGCGACCTCACCGCCAAGGTGCGGCTCACAACAGCAACCTCTCGGAAGAAGCCGGTCCTCGTTCCCGCCGGGCTCGCTCAGAGCGTCCCGGCACCCAGCCGTCTACGCGTCCTCACCACCAGGAGGTCAGAGAGATCGTCGCCAACATGAGTCCTTACGGTTCCTTCTGGGAAGAGGAGCTCGGTCTCCTCTTCTCGGCACTCCCCCCGCGTATCGCTGCCGCCGCCGATCGCGCCGCCCTCCAGCGCGGTGATCTGCTCGAGATCGTTCTCGATCTCGGCCGCGAACCCGAGGCGCGCTTCACCGATGGTGAGGTGCTCCTCGACCAGTTGCCCATTACCCACGCTGACATCGACTATGTCGTTGAACGCGTGGCCGACTTTGGTGGTGACAACCGGGCCGGCATCGAGCGCACCCTGCACCGCATCAGTGCCATTCGCAATCGCGCGGGAACCATCGTCGGCCTCACCTGCCGGGTGGGTCGGGCGGTGACCGGAACCATTGACATCGTCAAGGACATCGTCATCAAGGGCCGCTCCATCCTCCTGCTGGGCGCTCCGGGTATCGGCAAGACGACCATGCTCCGCGAGTGCGCGCGCGTTCTCGCCGACGAGGAGCGTAAGCGGGTGGTGATCGTTGACACCAGCAATGAGATCGGCGGCGACGGGGATATCCCCCATCCCGGTATTGGACGCTCGCGACGCATGCAGGTGAGCACACCGGTGGCACAACACGCGGTGATGATCGAGGCGGTGGAGAATCACATGCCCCAGGTCATCGTCATCGATGAGATCGGGACCGAACTGGAGGCTGCGGCGGCCCGCACCATCGCCGAACGTGGCGTGCAGCTCATCGGCACCGCTCACGGATCGACGCTGGAGAATCTTCTCGTCAACCCGACGCTCAACGACCTGCTCGGAGGCATTCACACGGTGACGCTCTCCGACGAGGAGGCGCGGCGCCGCGATACCCAGAAGTCGGTCTTGGAGCGCAAGTCGCCGCCCACCTTCGACGTGCTCGTCGAACTCCAGGAGCGCGATCGCGTCGTCGTCCATATGCCGGTCGATGATGTCGTCGACGAGGCCCTGCGCGGACGGGTGAAGCCGCCGCAGGTGCGCATGCGCGGGGATGCCGGACAGATCATCAGCCGCATCGAGACTGCACCCCGCGAGCATGCCGGAGTCTTCGAACCGGCGCCGTTCGCCCCCGGCGAGCGTCGTCGTCGCGACCGTGACCGTGACCGTGACCGCCGAACCCGTGGGTTCGACGTCGATCAATACCTCTCCAACCAGCAGCGCGAGCGCCGGGAAACCTGGGGTGAACCGCCGTCCCAACCGCGCGC
Source organism: Candidatus Dormibacteria bacterium (assembly GCA_051002895.1). Taxonomy (GTDB): domain Bacteria; phylum Chloroflexota; class Dormibacteria; order Aeolococcales; family Aeolococcaceae; genus JBPCLW01. The sequence goes on from JBPCLW010000030.1 coordinate 7,570, forward strand.
TGGTCAGTCGCTGGCAATCTTTCCCTACGGCGTGTCCCGCCAATACCTCGAGCAGTCGGTGCGCGAATTGAAGCTGCCGGTGCGCATTCAGCACCACGTCGAGGACTCCGACATGGTCATGACGTTGAAGAATTACTACCGGCGCAAGGACTCGCCGGTGCGCACCGCCGAGAGCTCGGGCATCCCCATCGAGGTGCTGCGCAGCAACACCGTCACCCAGATCAAGGGTGCGCTGGCGCGCATGTACGGTGTATCGGCGCCCGACACCACTGAGGTTGCCCTGCAAGAGGCGATGGAGGGCATCACCCGGGCACAGCAATCAGGCGGCGAGGTTGAGCTGGCCCCCCAGAATGCCTACGTGCGTCGGCTGCAGCACAAGCTCGTCGAGCGTCATGAACTCGGAGCGCGGAGTCGTGGCGACGATCCCAACCGGCGCCTGGTGATCCTTCGTCTCCAGGACGAGCAGTAGCTGGCCACACCAACGCGAGGGCCGTGCGCGAGGGCCCTGCAAGTGAAGCCATACTCAGTAGCCTATGGGCGACTGGCCTGGATACTTCATCTCTCTCGAGGGTCTCGACGGCGCCGGCAAGAGTACCCAGGCGACCGCACTGGCGCTCGCCCTGCGTCATGCTGGCCACGAGGTTCTCAGCGTCCGCGACCCCCACGACACCGAGCTCGGCGGGGTCGTGCGTGGGTTTGTGCTCCAGCACCAGCACAATCCTCTCGACCCCTGGGTCGAGGCTCTCCTCTTCACCGCAGGGCGGGTGCAACTGCTCCGCGACGTGATCCTCCCCGCACTCGATCAGGGCAGGGTCGTCGTATGCGATCGGTTCGCCGATTCCACGATTGCCTACCAGGGTGGCGGCCGCGGCCTCCCCCAGGACGCTCTGCTCCGCCTCCACGCGCAGGCCTGTGGCGATGTCTGGCCCGATCTCACCCTCTACCTCGCACTGCCCCACGCGGTGGCCGCTAACCGGCGGCACTCCGAGCAGCTGCCCGTCGACCGCATGGAGGCAGAGAGCGAGAGCTTTCATGCCGCGGTGGCAGCCACGTTCGACGAACTGGGCCGCACGGAGACGCCGCGCATCGTCCCCGTCGACGCTGAACGCCCGGCGGTGGCTGTCTCCACCGAGATCTGCGACATAGCCCTGGCGCGCCTTGGCGCCCAGCGCCCCACGGTGCCGGTGACGTGAAGCTCGTCATCGCCATCGTCCACAGCAAGGATGCCGACGCCTGCACGAGCGCGCTCACCGACGCGGGACACGTCTGCACTCGCTTCAGCAGCTATGGCGGGTTCCTCGACAAGGACAACGCGACCCTGATGATCGGGGTTGACGATCCTCACGTTGCACCCGTCATCGAGATCCTTCGCAGCCGGGCGAAGCGACGCAACGAGATCCTCGAGGCCGCTCTCCCGGTTCCGGCGCCGGTGGGTGTCATGATGCCGCCGCCGCTCGAAGTAGAGATCGGTGGTGCCACCGTGTTCGTCGTCAACGTCGATCACTTCGAGAAGCTCTAGTTCGTTGATCCCACCCGGTACTGGTACTGCGCTGAACTGCATCACCATCCTCGTCGGTGGCGGTGTCGGAACCATTGCGGGGGAACGGATACCCCAGCGCCTCCGCCATAACCTCTTGGCTGTGCTCGGCCTCTTCACTCTCGTCTACGGCGTTCGCACCGCGCTGCTCACCTCGGTTGGTGGTGCCCGCATCGATCTTGCCGACGTGCTGGTCGCACTCATCATCGGCACCGCTCTGGGAACGCTGCTCCGCCTCGATCTCGGCATCGCTGCATTCGGCCGCCTCGTGGAGCGGCGTCTGGGGCGCCGCCGCGGCAGCATCGGGCTGGGATCGGAGCGCTCCCTCGCCACCGCCTTTGTCACCACCAGCCTGCTCTTTTGCATCGGCCCGCTCACGGTGCTCGGCAGCTTCCAGGACGGCGGTCAGGGCGACATCCTCCTCCTCGGCATCAAGTCGGGACTCGACGGGGTGGCTGCCCTCGCCTTCGCCGTCAGCCTTGGTCCTGGCGTCCTGCTCAGCGCGGTGACAGTTCTCCTCGTCCAGGGCACCCTCACCGCCGCGGCTGCCGCCACCCGTGGCAACCTCGATGGCCTCCTCGTCACTCAGTCCCTCGCTGCCGGCGGCTTCCTCCTTACTGGCATCGGTCTTGGACTCCTGGAGATCCGCCGCGTCGCCGTTGCCGACATGCTGCCGGCACTGGCAATCGCTCCCCTCGTCGCATGGGTGGCGCGGGCCCTGAACGTCCCGATCTGAGATCAAGTCTCTCGCTGCTAGCCACCAGCCGTTCCTGTTTCGGTACTGTTCGGAGTGTGAGCGACGATCCCTTTCTGCTCTTCGACGCTCCCGCGGTCCCTGCTGATCAGCGTTCTCGGGATGAAGACGCGCGGTTCGCACCGCCTCACAGCGCCAAGGCCGAGCGACGACGGACCCCAAGCAAGCGGCACGATGACGGTGACTACAGTTTCTCCGCGGCGGCGCCCACCTCAGCGCCCGACTTCGGCGACCTGACCCACCACAACTCCGTCGCCAGTGACATGGTTGGATCCCTGCCGATGCCGTCGCCGGCGAGCGAGACGCCCATCGTGCCCGACCCTGAATTCTCGCCCCCAGCGGTGCCCCCGTCTCCGCTCCCGCCCCCGCCGCCTCCCCCCGGACCCGCTCCGCTCGCCGAGCCCGGAGCCGCCGTTTCCACCTCCATCGATGTTGGCCGCGTGGCAAGCATCGCGACACCCTTAGCGCTTCGGCCGCTCATGGGTGAGCCGGCGGCCGGGCCGCCCCCCATCAAGCTTCCGCCCCCGCGCAGATGGACATGGAGCCTCCGCCTGCTCGCCGCTGCGCTCATCGCTGCCGCGGTGTGCACCGCCTGGCTTCTCACGCGCGGCAGCGGCGGTCCCGCCGCAGCCATCCATCCTCCGTCGCCACGGCCGGAATCGCTCGCTCCGGTCACGGCGGCGCCCACGGTCACCCCTGTGGCCGCCTCCGCGTCTCCCAGCGTCCCGGTGGTGTCCGCGCCGCCCGCCCCCAAGGCAGCACCGTTTGGGCCGCCTCAGGGAGCACCCCCGCCGCCGCCACGGGTGGCTCCCCCGCCACCTGCGCCCCCACCGCCCACACCGCCTCCCTCGGTGTCGTCCACCGATCGTTTTTCCGGGACGACGGGGCCGCCGCCCAGCTGCCCCGGCGGGTCTCCCGTCCCTGGAGATGGTTGCGCCTATGGGTTCACCAGCCGGACCGCAGGCCCACTGTCCGTCTCCGTCGCGGCCGGCACAGAAGTGTGCATTGAGGTGAGAGCCGCCGCGACGGGGAGCAAGACCAGCTGCGGGAAGAATCCCCAGCTGTTCACCCCCGATGCGCTCCCCGGAACCTACTACGTCACCGTGACTCCGTACGGCGCCGCCGGCGGCTTCACGCTCACCCTCCAGCACCAGACCTGACCCTAGCCGGCAGAGCTGCCAACGGGCCCTCAGCCTGGTGCGGCCACCACGATCTCGGCGGCGGCCACCACCCGCTCCACCCGGCTGCCTGCGAGATGGATACGCACCCCCGGTACCCCAGGAGACCCAGGCTCCCAGCCATCCGCCCACAGCTGACGGGCCTCGCCCCAGGTCGACGCCGAACGCATCTGCCGTCCGTCGCTGAAGGCGATCTGCCCGGGGCGGTTGGGATATCCGAAGCCTACCTCGCCACCGGTGGCCAGGTGGGCGTGCAGCCCGCCGAGCGGACTACCGGCGGCGAACGGCGACGGCTCCTCGGCGAGCGCGTCGATGAGCGTCGGCAGCGTCCCCGCCCGGGCCTGGTCACGGATCGCTGCTCGGGCCGCCACATGGGCGGCGCGTTCGCGGCGGCGCCTCTCAGTGTTGATCTGTCCAGCGCGGGCGCGCAGTTCACGGAGCCGGCGGTCGTATGGGCTCATCGCTGTGATGGTGTCGCGTTCCCAAGCGGTGAGCTGGGTGGAGAGCTCCACGAGTCCCTCCTCGTCGAGCCCCTCCAGGTCCTGGGCGGACGGCGCCTCGGGAAGGTCGGGAAGGTCCAGGGCCATGCCGACATCATCGCGGTAGCATTGCCGGCTCTGCGTGGCCAGCCCCCGCCGCTTCCCGAGGAGATCAGCGTGACCGAGCAGCCCGCCGACCCCATCCGCGTCGAGCGCCACGGCGCCGTCGCCATCGTGACCATCGCTCATCCGCCGGCCAACGCCATCAGCCGGGCGGTCATCGTGGGCATCAGCAAGGCTCTGCTCGATGCCGAGGCGGACCCCGAGTGCCGCGCCCTCGTCATCACCGGTGACGGTCCCAAGTTCTTCGCCGCCGGTGCCGACATCACCGAGTTCCAGCAGGCGGGCGGCGAGAGCATCGGCAGCGGTCAGGAACTCACCCTGCGGATGGAGGCGTCGCGTCTCGGCATCATTGCTGCGGTGAACGGCATCGCCTTCGGGGGCGGCTGCGAGCTCGCCCTCGCCGCTGACATTCGCATCGCCAGTGAGAATGCCCGTTTTGGCCAGCCCGAGATCAAGCTGGGGATCATCCCCGGCTGGGGAGGCACCCAGCGGCTGCCTCGGCTCGTTGGTCGCGCCGCCGCCATGGAGATGCTCCTCAGCGGCGATCCCATCGAAGCGGCCCGCGCGCTGGAGATCGGTCTGATCAATCGTGTTGTCCCTGCCGCCGAACTCATGGACGTCGCCGGCAATTTGGCGATGCGGCTCGGCGCTCGGGCCCCGCTCGCCACGGCAGCGACGAAGCGGGCTGTGGCCGCAGGTCTCGACCGGCCGCTGGTCGACGGGCTCGCCGTCGAGCTCGAGGAGTTCGTCGGCATCTTCACCACCGATGACGCGATGGAGGGAGTGACCGCCTTCCTGGAGAAGCGGGCAGCGACCTGGAAGGGTCGCTAATGCGGAGCAGTGAGTCGTTGACACCGACGTCAACTGCATAATCGCGGCACCAGCACGGATAGGGGGACTCCACGTGACCGCGGTTCTCAGCCCCATCGCTCTTCTCGCCCTCCTCGGCACCTCGTTCACGGTGACGGCGCTCCGCTGGCGCCGTCTCCTCGGGGCCATGCGCCGAGCCCAGCGTCCCGATGATCGTGCCGATCATGCCGGCAGCCGGATCAAGGCCTTCTTCGTGTACGTCGTGGCCCAGGCCCGGCTGCTCCGCTGGCCCTACGCGGGCATTCTCCACGCGCTCATCTTCTGGGGTTTCGTCGTCCTCCTCACTGCTGTCGCGCAGGGCCTGCTCGAGGCGGCCGTCGTCGGCATCCGCTTCGACCTCTTTCCGCTGTCGTCGGTCATCGCGTTCCTGCAGGACCTCTTCTGCGTCCTGGTCCTCACCGGCGTGCTCATGGCTCTCATCAATCGCATCGTCATCAACCCCACCCGCTTCCGCGGCTCCCACAAGGGCGACGCCATCCTCATTCTCTGCTGGATTGGGGGTTTGCTCCTGTGCATGGAGCTCAACTACGCGACGCTCATTGCGAAGGGCGCGGCGAGCCATCCCGAGGCTCTTTCCGGCTCTCGACCATTCGCCTCGGTGCTGAGCCATCTCTTCACCCCATTGGGGGCCGAGAGCACCGCACTCAGCGTGGTCCACGGCTTCGTTTTCTGGGGCCACCTTTGCCTCGTGCTCGGCTTCCTTGTCTACCTCGGCTACAGCAAGCATCTGCACATCATCACCGCAACGTTCAACGTCATCGCCAAGAACGAGGAGCCCAAGGGCCGCCTACGGCCCATCGACATCGACGCGGTGATGAATGCCGAGAACGAGGCCGATCAACACTTTGGCGCCAGCGCCATCGAACACTTCTCGTGGAAGGACGTGCTCGATCTTTACACTTGCACGGAGTGCGGCCGTTGCCAGACCCACTGTCCGGCATACAACACCGGCAAGCCGCTGTCGCCGAAAACGCTGATCACCGATCTCCGTGACGTCGTCTACGAAGATCTCGCCGGTGGCTACGCGGCGACCAAGCACGACGCCCACGTCGTGCAGGGTGGGGATGATGCGGGCATTCCTGTTGCGGATGCGGCGGTGATGTGGGCCACCGGTGATCACCATCCCGGTGCCGACCACGATCTGCCGGGCATTTCCAACCCTCATGGCTCTCGCCCGACGAGGTCACCGCGGCCGTCAAGGACGACACTCGACCGCTCATCGGCGGCACCATCCTGGAAGAGACGCTCTGGGCCTGCACGATGTGCGGCGCCTGCATGGATCAGTGCCCGGTGCTCATCGAGCACGTGCCCAAGATCGCCGACATGCGGCGCCACCTTGTCCTCGATGAGTCGCGGATGCCCAAGCAGGCGGAGTCGGCGTTGCGCAACATCGAGAACGCCAGCAATCCCTATGGCCTGTCGCAGGGGACACGCGCCGACTGGGCTCGCGACCTCGGCGTCCAGTTCGCCGCCGACAAACCCGACGCCGAGTATCTCTACTGGGTGGGCTGCGCGTCGTCCTTCGATGACCGTGCCAAGACGATTGCCACCGCACTGGTGAAGATCCTCCAGGCCGGGGGCATCGATTTCGCCATCCTCGGCAAGGAGGAGAAGTGCAACGGTGACCCGGCGCGCCGCATCGGCAACGAGTACCTGTTTCAAGAGCGTGCCAAGGAGAACGTCGAGGTTCTCAAGCAATATTCGGTGCGCAAGATCATTGCCAGTTGCCCCCACTGCTTCAACACTTTCGCCAACGAGTACGGCGATTTCGGCGGCGATTACGAGGTCGTCCACCACTCCCAGATGATCGACCGCCTCATCAAGGAGAAGCGCATTACCCTGACCCGGCCCATCGAGGAAACGATCACCTACCACGACTCCTGCTATATCGGTCGTTGGAACGACATCTTCGCGCCGCCCCGCGACATCCTGGAGGCCATTCCCGGGCTCAAGGTGGTGGAGATGGCCCGCAGCAAGAGCGAGGGGATGTGCTGTGGCGCCGGAGGTGGACGCATGTGGATGGAGGAGGGACAGCCGCGTGTCAACCATCGGCGGGTCGATCAGGCGGTCGCCACCGATGCATCCAAGGTTGCGACCGCCTGCCCCTTCTGCCTGGCCATGTTCGACGAGGGGATCGCCAGCAAATCGCTGCAGTCGGAGTTGGCGGTGGACGACATCGCCGTGTGGGTGGCTCGGTCGCTTGCCGAGGTGGAACCTTCCGCGGAATCTGCTAGCAGTTGAGTGCAATCGGGGTCGCTGAGGCACTCGGTATTGCCTCCGCTGGGCTGCCACCGTTCAACGGCGTTGTGGCCGGGGTTGGGGCTGTTGGGCCGGGCGATGGTGACGGACTCGCAACAGGCGCCGGCGGTTCGCTGCCGGTGAACTTGAAGCTGGAGATGATGTGGTCTCGGATCGGGGCCAGCGCGGTGATGGCGCCGGGCTGCAACGCCGTGAAATCGATGACGTAGGCCCAGCTCTGGCGCACGAAGACATAAAACGTTGACTCCGCCTTTTGACCGCGGAGGTCGTATGCGACGGTGAACTTCGCTGCCTTCTGGCCGCCCACGGTGGCGCACGCCGCCTTCGGTGGGGTGGCCGGGTAGTCCGGCGTACCCAAGTTGGCGTCGTCCTTGTAGTGCAACACCACCAGCCCCCCCAGGCTTGTCGACGCATCCGTCGGGAATCTCCGGATGAAGATATCGGTCTGGCCGTCGGACGTGGTGATGGAGACGTGCTCGTACTTGATCTTTGTCTTGGGGTCGATGTCGGGATTGTGATTCCAGCCCACCGGCTCGTCGTAGGTGTACGGGGCGGCCACCTCCGTCGAGGCGTCGACTGGGAGATAGGAGATCTTGGCGGCCTCGGCCGCGGGTGGGGCGGCGACGAAACCGAAATACACGACCAGGGCACTGAGGAGGAGACCGATGAGCCCCACGGGCGCCAACCACGCGTGCCGAATCGGGGTTCCTGCAGTGTTCAGCGCCCGCATCTCTTGTCCCGCTCGTCGCCGGTATTGGCACCGCCGGCAGAGCAGGTGGCGGTGGCGATGGATGATGCCCAGCCGGTAGCCGAAGAGGCGTACGAACCGCAGACGGTCCACCACGTCCTGCTGGGCGTGTTCGCCGCAGTCAGGACAGTCAAGCCAGCCGCTGCCGCGGACGCGGTCGTTGTCACGGAGGGAGAGCACCAGGGTGGTGAGAACGTCGGCACCAAGCACCACAAGTGGGATGCCCATGGCCGCCCGGGAGAGGAGCAGCCCGAACTGCAAACAGAAGTCAAGAAAGAGAACGCTGACCGCCAGCGCATACGCTGCGCCGCGCCTGCGGCGGGTGATCCAGGCGAGGGGAAGGGTGCCGCCGGCGAGGACCAGGGCGAAGGCGCCCATGGCGATGCCGGGGGCCGATTGCCGCCAGGTGTCCAGGAGAAGGGCCCATGAGGCCAGCGCGACCAGGCCACGGATGGCCAAGAGGGCCCGGCCGGCGCGAAACGCGAGGATCTCCCCGCGGTCTCCGTCGACCTTGCTGACGGCGGTCATCGTTCCCCCATGGCTACCATCGGACCAGCGCATTGTCGCAGGTTGCCGATCATAATGACCGGCAGATTTGCCCGGAGCCAGGGAGACATTCGCGATGGCGTATGAGGCGTACAGTCCGGAATGGGCCGAGGCATTCAAGAGCGAGATCAACGGCTCCCCGAAGTACAAGCAGGCGGCTGCCAGCTGGGAGGGCACCGTCGGTCTTGTAGTTCTAGCTGAACCTGACAAGAACGTGCCAGACGACAGCGGCATCCTCCTCGACCTGTGGCATGGCGAGGCGCGTGACGTCAAGGTGGTGAGCAAGCAGGAGGCTCAGGGAGCGCAGTACGTCATCACCGCTTCGTACTCCAATTGGAAGCGCGTCGCCACCAAGAACCTCGACGCCATCAAGGGCATCATGCTCGGCAAGCTGAAGCTCAAGGGTGACTTCCCCACACTGGTGCGCTACACCAAGGCCTCGCAGGAACTCACTGAGTGCACCACTCGGGTACCCGTCAACTGGCCGGACGAAAACTGACGCGGTCATGACGGTTGCCGACCGCCTTCTCGTTCTCGGCGCGGGCACGATGGGTTCCCAGATTGCCCAGCAGGCGGCACTCGGAGGCGCCAACGTGCTGCTGGTCGACACAGCCCGAGCCCAACTGCAGCGCGCCGTGGCCAGCAATCGGACATATCTCGAACGGCGGGTGGACAAGGGACGGCTCGATGCGGACGCTGCGGTGACAGCACTGGCGCGGGTGGTGATCTCGGATGATCTCTCCGCCGCGGCGGAGAGCGACTGGGCCATCGAAGCGATCGTCGAGGATGTCGATGCCAAGCGCGCGGCGTTCCGCGACCTCGATCGCGTTCTTCCCGCACACGCCGGAATCGCCAGCAACAGCAGCAACATCGTCATCTCCCGGGTCGCGGATGTCACCGGGCGGCCCGAGCTCTGCTGCAACATGCACTTCTTCCACCCTGTACTGATGATGGAGATCTGTGAGGTGGGGCGCGGCCCGGCCACCTCTGACGAGACCGTGGATCGCGCCATCACCTGGTGTCGGTGGATGAACCGACGTCCCGTGCTGGTGGAACGCGAGGTCGACGGCTTTATCGTGAATCGCATCCTGGGCGCGGCATCGCGCGAGGCGTTCTCCCTACTGGCGGACGACATCGCCAGCGTCGCCGACATCGACGAGGGAGCGCGGTCGGGGCTGAACTGGCCGCTAGGGCCCTTCCAACTCGCCGATTTCAGCGGCCTTGACGTGGTGCTCGGGGTGCGCCGGGACCGGGCGCTGCGCGACCACCAGCCCGGGGATGAGGCCGCCGTGACCATCCTTCAGCGGCTTGTCGATGCCGGGCGCCTGGGTCGCAAGTCCGGCTGCGGATTCTACGATTACACGTCTCTGCCTCCGGTTTCGGTGGCGCTCCCCTGACGCGGGCTTGAGATCGCACTGCAGGGGGCGCCATGACCCCCGAGACGAATGCACCAAGAACGATCGCGATGCCCCCCGGTGAAGTATGTCCGTCGGATGTCCGTACGTTGAGATCACTCCAAACCTCGCAATAGGGCACCTTGTCCGTCAGATGTCCGCTCGCGTGGTCCACCCTCTGAACTGGAAACCCTGACCACATCAGGGGATATGAAAATTCAATAACGCGACTACCACGACAAGGAGCCAGGCATGACCGAAGATAAGAACCCACGCCGGATCGATGTGCGGGACGTCCGCAACATCGAACCCCGAGGCCGAGGGCGCCTGGAGAGTCTGGCGTATAGCTCGCGCCACCTCATGGCACCCGTCGCCGGGCTGCGCAAACGACTCACCGGCCGCCGCATGCTGGCAGCGGTCCTCCCGCTCGTCGTCGC
>JBPCLW010000031.1:0-21138 GCA_051002895.1 Candidatus Dormibacteria bacterium
GCGACGACGAGCGGGAGGACCGCTGCCAGCATGCGGCGGCCGGTGAGTCGTTTGCGCAGCCCGGCGACGGGTGCCATGAGGTGGCGCGAGCTATACGCCAGACTCTCCAGGCGCCCTCGGCCTCGGGATTCGATGTTGCGGACGTCCCGCACATCGATCCGGCGTGGGTTCTTATCTTCGGTCATGCCTGGCTCCTTGTCGTGGTGGTCGCGTTATTGAAGTCCGTTCCCCCGTATCCCCTGATTCGTCAGGGGTTCCCGTTCATAGGGTGGACCACTCGAGCGGACATCTGACGGACAAGGTGCCCTATTGCGAGGTTTGGAGTGATCTCACTGTACGGACATCGGGCGGACAGAGCAGCAAACGTGAGCCTCGCGACGCCCTTGGAACTGTCGCGTTACTGGAAGAGCGAGACCGCCAGCAGAGTTCCGAGACCGGCAAGCATCGCCATGAGGAGGACGACGAGCACCAGGGGCGAGGTCCCGTCCTGCCAGGGCGAGGCCAGTGGGCGCCATGTCGAGCGGGGGGAGGCGGCGAGGTTGGACATGCCTGTGCAACGACGCTGGGGCCATGGGGTTACGCCCAGGGTCGGAGGGCCACCGCGAGGGTGTAGGCGTGGTGGTATCGGAAGGCCTCCTCGTCACCCAGTTCGCGCATCGCCGTAGCCATCTCCGCCTCGAAGCGCCGCCGCCGCTCCGGGCCGAGCACCGAGATGAGCGCCTGGGGGGTGGGGCCGACGCCCATCATGAGCTCGGTCCAGGCTCGGCCATCGGGGGCGCGGCCGCCGCTGACGATGGTTTCCAGGGCGACATCGGTGAACCCCGCGGTGCGCAGGAGGCGCCCTAGGACATCGCCGTCGCCAAACCTGCTGCGGTCGCCGGGCGGCGCGGGCACGGCCATCGGGTGACGCTCGGCGAGAGTCCTCAGCATCGAGAAAAAGAGCTCCTGCGCCCGCGTTGCCAGAGACCGTGCTGTCGTGGAGAGCGCGAAGCGGCCACCGGGGCGGAGCACGCGGTGCGCCTCGGCGAGGCCCCGCTGCGGGTCGCCGAGATAGACGAGGGTGTCGCCCATGGTGGCAACGTCGAACGTCGTGTCGGCGAACATCAGCGCTTCCGCAGGCGAGCGGAGGAACTGCACCGATGCGCCGAGACGCTTGCGTGCCAGCGCCAGGAAGCGCGGAGAGATGTCGACGGCGATGACCTCTCCGCCATTGTGCATCCGTTCGCTGATGACGGCGCTGACGGCGCCAGCCCCGCAGCCGATGTCGAGCACACGTTCCCCACGCCGCGGTGTCACAAGATCCACCAGTCGCGTTGCCACGCGACGCCGAATCGCGCCTGACCACTGCTCATGCGTGTCGGCGACAGCGTCGTAGTGCGCAGCGAGATGTCGGGCATGTCTGGTTGTTGCCGGCCATTCGTCGGAGGCGAAGTGACGACGGCTGGGCTCGCTAGACTGCACCCCTGTTGCAGCGGCGTCGGGAAGGAGATCAGGCATGGAGCAGACCGCGGAAAAAGCGAATGGCAGCGTCGAAGCAAAGGATGTCGTCACATCGCCGCGCAAGAACGAGAGCAACTCTAACGGCGTCGCATCGGGCACGGTAACGCTGGGACCGCGCGATCGTCTGGAGGGCAAGTTGATCATCGAGAGCAATCTTGTCGTGCTCGGGCATGTCGACGGTGAGGTCATCACCACCGGGGATGTCACCGTCGAGGCGGGTGCCACCGTGAAGGCACGGCTGGAATGCAAGAACGTCTCCGTGCGCGGGCGCGTCGAGGGCGACGTCAACGCGCGCAAGCGGCTCCTCCTGGCCGGCAGCGGCACGCTGCAGGGTAGCGTCACCGTGGCCAAGCTGCAGGTCGAAGACGGGGCCACCTTCAACGGCTCCATCGCGATGACGGCGGAGAGCTGAGAGGCTCTCCGATGCGGGGCGGGCTCGTCAGAGCAGCGAATTGAGTCGCCGCCGGAAGAGATGAAGCCCGAACCGCTTGCGCTCCAGATGGAGGACGGCACGTAGGCCGGACTCGCCGTCGGCATACACCTGCTCTGTGCTGCGTCCTGCGGTGAGAATGGTCGTGCCCACCGTGACCCCGATGCGCTTGCGCAGCCAGAGATTCTTGGTTCCCGAGAGTCCGACCGGCACCACCGGCACCCCCATTTTCACCGCGAAGTGGGCGAATCCCTTGCGCAAGGGATCGAGACCGCCATCAACCGCTCCGTAGTGGGCTTCGGGGTAGATGGCGACGACGCCACCCCTCTCCAAGCATTCCTCCACATGGTGATAGAGCTTCTCGCCGGAGCGCTTGGAGGGGTAGACGGGCACATAGCCGCCGACGTGTCGCACCACCCACCACTGGAATCTCCGGCTGATGAGAACTGTGGGGTCACCGAGGAAATGCACGCGCGGCGTGCTCGGCAGGCTCACCAGGATGGCGAAGGAGTCCAACCAGTTGAGATGGTTGGCGATGAGAACGTACGGTCCCTTGGGCAAGCCGCTCAGCCCGCGGACACGGACGTCGAAGAGCGCCCGGACGATGGGTTCGATGAGCACACGGCCCAGCCGGAATCCCACGGTGGGCCGGCGGCCCACCGGGAAGAGGTCAGCTCCGGGAAGGGAGGTGTCGTCCGGCGCGGGATCGTCGGTGGGCGCCTCGGTCACGCCTTGAGCATAGCCCGGCCAACCAACTGTTTCTGAGGTGCGACGTGCCGGGAGTGGCCCGCCGCCGTAGTCTCTCTGCCACAGTTGGAGAACCTGGAGGTGAGGCGCATGGGCGAGATCGTGGAGTTCCCCAGCAACGGCGGCATGGCGTCCGGCTATCTGGCGAGGCCGGCCCACGGCGGCCCTGGTGTCGTCGTCGTCCAGGAGTGGTGGGGGCTCGTGCCCCACATCAAGGACGTCTGCGACCGTCTCGCCGTTGAGGGTTCACCGCGCTGGCGCCCGATCTTTACCGCGGGGAGACCACGACCGAGCCCGACGAGGCCCAGAAACGCGCGATGTCGCTCGACATCGAACGTGGCGCCCGCGACATGGCGGGCGCTGTTGACCGTCTTCTCGAGGAGACAGGCAGTAGCCGCGTGGGAGTGGTTGGGTTCTGCATGGGCGGGGGACTGGCGCTCTTCCTGGCCACCACCCGCCAGGAGGTTGCCGCCGCGGTGACCTTCTACGGTGTCGGTCCGGCGGTGCAGCGTGCCGACTTCTCCCAGGTCAGCGCCGACGTCATCGGCCACTGGGCAACCGGCGACGACATTCCGCCCGAGACCGTCGAGGAACTCAGGGAGAAGATTGTTGCTGCCGGCCGGAGTGCCGAGATGTTCTGGTACGAGGGCACCGACCACGCCTTCTTCAACGACGGCCGGCCCGAGGTCTACAACTCCGACGCTGCCCAGCTCGCCTGGGATCGCACCCTGGCCTTCTTCCGCGAGAAGGTCCGCCGCTGAGGGCGTCACAACTGAGCCTCGGATCGATACCCTTCCCGGCGTGATGAGGGAGACGGCGCCCCGGTGAGCGCAGCGATTGCAGCCACCGGCCTGGTGAAGACATTCGGTGGCAAAGTCCGAGCCCTGCAGGGCCTCAGCCTCGAGGTTCCCACGGGGACGGTTCTTGGTCTGCTCGGCCCCAACGGTGCCGGCAAGACCACGGCGGTGCGCGTCCTCACGACCTTGATGCGACCGGACGACGGTCATGCCGAGGTGATGGGCATCGATGTCGTTGCCCACCCCGAGCGGGTTCGGCCGGTGATCGGGCTGGCCGGCCAGTACGCCGCCATTGACGAGAGCCTCACCGGCCGGGAGAACCTGGACCTTGTCGGTCGCCTCAATCACCTGCCTCGGGCGGAGTGTCGGGCGCGGGCCAGCGCTCTCCTGAGCCGTTTCGACCTCGACGACGCAGGCGATCGCCAGGCCAAGACGTTTTCCGGGGGAATGCGCCGCCGCCTCGACCTTGCCGCGTCGCTCGTCGCAGAGCCTCCGGTGCTCTTCCTCGACGAGCCCACCAGCGGGCTCGACCCGCGTAGCCGCATCGCCCTGTGGGGGATCATCGAGGACCTGGTGAAGGAGGGGACGACCCTGTTGCTCACCACCCAGTACCTGGAGGAGGCCGACCGGCTCGCCGATCGCATCGCCGTTGTCGACCATGGCAGCGTCATCGCGGAAGGAACCGCCGCTGACCTCAAGGCGCGGCTCGGCGGCACTGTGGTGGAGATCGTCCTCGCCGACGAGGCCGAGGCCACCCATGTCCTCGCCGCCCTCGGCGGGGCCGGCGACGCCGCCCCCATTCGCGAACGGGAGCGAGTGCGTCTCGGTACCCACCGCGGCGCCGCCACCCTCACCGAGGTGGTGCGTCGCCTCGATGCAGAGGGCATCACTCCCACGGGTCTGCAGCTGCGCGAGCCCAGCCTCGAGGACGTCTTCCTGGCGCTTACCGGCCATTCCACCTCGGACGAAGACGCCACGCTCAGCGCTGTGGAGGTCAACGCGTGAGCGCGATGAGTGCCACCGTTCGGCCCGTGGGCGGCCTCACCTGGGCGGGGCGCGATGCTGGGGCCATGGCCAAACGCAACCTCCGGCGCATGTTTCGAGCCCCCGAGGGGATCACCTTCACCCTCATCCAGCCGGTGATGTTCGTCCTTCTCTTCCGCTACGTCTTTGGCGGCGCCATCCCCATCCCAGGGAGCAACTACGTCAACTTCCTGATCCCCGGAATTGCGGCCCAGACTGCGGTCTTTGGCGCCAGCCTCACCGGCGTGGGGCTCGCCGAGGATCTCTCCAAGGGCTTCGTGGACCGCTTGCGTTCTTTGCCCATGGCGCGGTCCGCGGTGCTCGTTGGTCGACTTGCTGCCGACTTTGTCCTGAACACGGCCGTCCTGGCAGTGCTTCTGATTACCGGCTTCCTGGTGGGTTTCCGGCCTCAGAGCATCCCCGGTCTGCTCATCGGAGCGGTGTTGCTGCTCGGCTTCTCGCTCTCGATCAGCTGCATGATGGCCTGTCTCGGACTCGCGCTCGGCAAGGTCGAGGCGGTGCAGGCGGCGTCGTTTCCAATCATCTTCCCCTTCACTTTTGCCAGCTCCGCGTTCGTGCCGGTGCAGACGATGCCCGGGTGGCTGCAGGTCTTCGCCCAGCATCAGCCGTTCACCGTCGTGGTCGACGCGGTGCGCTCTCTCACTGCCGGCGACATCTCCGTTCAGGTGCGCCAGGCGCTCTTCAACGGCGCCACGACTGCGGAACTCATCGTTCAGTCCCTTGCCTGGACCGCTGGCTTCATCCTCGTCTTCGGATTCCTCGCCGTCCGCAGCTACCGGCGCATTACCTAGTCTTCGCGCTAAGTTTGTCCGTTCCATGTCCGCGCTCGAGCCACATGATCGGTGAATGGCCCTCTCCTTCTCATTCGACCGAGCACCCGAAAGCCCGACCTTGACCATCCGCTTTGTCGGGATGCAGCCGAAGGACGTCGTGAATGTGAGCCCCCGAGAGACCCGGGGGGGGCCGAGCGCTACGGTGCCGAGCGCGAGCGTCTCGGGAAAAGCGGTCGGGAATTTCGCCTCACTTCTCACCCTCGATCCTGCGCTCGATGGCGACACGCTCAAAGTGGTGCGCAAGGGCAGGCACAACATGCGCGCGCATGCCGATGCACCGATCAGCATCGACATCGTGGCGCCCAGGGGCACGCGACTGGAGGTTGAGACTGCTGCAGGGCGCGTCGTCGACCGCGGGGAAGTCAGCGGCGCCCAGAGCATGGGGTTCCGTGGACCGCAGTGGACGTGGGGCTTGAGGCACAGCGTGGTAGGGGTTATGCGCGAGCACGCGGCATACCTGATCGGCGCTCCATCACAACCCAAGGGCCCGTCGGGTCCCGACGGGGTGAGCTGAGGATTCCAATTCGGTCAGGAGCGCAGCAAGCGCGCCGATCGTAGTGCCATCAGCAGGTTTGGTGCCAAATTCAGCTCGAATTCAGCACGTGGGCGCTCCCCCGGCTATACAATCCGCCCCGAATTCGCCGGGGTGGCCCGGTCGACACACCTTCCGGGAGGAGAGGTTCCATGGCTGTCTCCGGCTACTGCCTAAAGTGCAAGAAGCAGACTGAGATCAAGGATGCTCAGGCGATCACGATGAAGAATGGCAAGCCTGCCACCACCGGCACCTGTCCGAACTGCGGGACGAAGATCTTCAAGATCGGCAAGGCCACCTGACCTCAGTTCGTTCTGAACCCACGACCCCCGGCGGTTGCACCGTCCGGGGGTCGTGGCTTTTCCGGGAGTCGCGATGAGTCCGCGGAGTACCGCGCAGGTGACCGGTCGCGATGCTCGCTTTCAGCGCGTGGAGACGCTCCGGCGCAACCGGGCCAAGCGGCGCCGCGCGGGCATGTGCGTCGTCGAGGGCGTGTTGCCCATTGAGGCCGCGTTGCGGGGCACTGCCTTGGAGGAGATCTGGTATGCGCACGACCGGAGGCTCTCGCAGTGGGCGCGCGGCGTCCTCGACGCGGCAGTGTCGGCGCAGTGTGTCGAGGTGCCGGGTGCGCTCCTCGATGAGCTTAGCGATCGCGACGACGGCGTTGAGCTCATCGCCATCGCCGAGATTCGCACCTCCGAACTCACCGACATGCGTGCCGCATCGCGACGGCCGGTCGTGGTTCTCGACAGACCCTCGAGCCCGGGCAACATCGGCGCCATCGTGCGGACCGCGGCGGCGTTCGCGATCGCCGGGGTGGTCATCACCGGCCATGGCGCCGATCCCTTTGATCCCAAGGCGATCGCCGCGGCGCGCGGTTCTGTCTTTGCCATGCCCATCGCCGAGACAACGGCCGCCGATGTCATCGCTTGGCGGGACGCTGAGAGGGGTGTTGACATCGATCTCCGCCTCATCGCCGCCGCCGCCGGCGGGGGCGCCTCCATCACGTCAGCTGATCTGTCCGGTCCACTGGCGTTCATCCTCGGCAACGAACAGGCGGGGCTGAGTCACGGATTTCAGGAGGCGTGTGACCTCATGGTGCATATTCCCATCGACACGAACCGTGTCGACTCCCTCAATGTCGCCGTGGCTGCGGGAATCGCACTTCATGAGTGCGTCCGCCGCCGCTCCGCCGCACGGGAATCAGCGGGTGACCGCTTCCCTGACTGACTCGACGTCAAGGGTCCGCGAGTAGACGATGATTTCGTCACCGCTGCGGATCACCTCCTCAGGCAGGGGAACCACGGGGTTCCCCCCGCGCACCATGCAGACGATGGCGTCGCCGCCGGGGAGCTTGACGTCGCCAATGCGCTTGCCGATGAGGCTCGACAGCTCGGGCAGAGCGACATCGACCAGTGAGGCGCCGGATGCCTTGACGGCGACGCCTCGAACCATCTCCGAGCCGCCCAGCTCAGCCTCGATGAGCCCCATGAGGAGTTCGGTTGCCGAGACGGGAACGTCGATGCCCAGAGCCGTGAACACCTCCACGTTCACCGGGTTGTTCACCCGGGCGATAGTGCGGCGCACGTTGAACGTCGCCTTGGCGAGCTGGCAGGCGATGAGGTTGTCCTCATCGTCGCCGGTGGCGGCGACAACGACTCCGGCCCGTTCGATGCCGGTGGTGGCGAGGAAGGCCATCTCGTCACCGTCGCCGACCATGATGCTGACGCTGCCGAGCTGATGCTCGATCCACTCTGCACGTATTGGATCCTTCTCCACGAGCGTCACCTCGTAGTCGCGCTCGATGAGATGCTTGGCCAGGTAGTAGCCGACCTTGCCACCGCCGATGATGATCACGTAGGGGCGATCGCCGTCGCTCATCGCATCTCCCCGCTCACCGGTCCCGATGCGGCCACCTCATGGGCCCGGTTGACTCCTTCCACCAAGTAGTCGCGGATCAGCCGGCTGCCGATGACGGTGGTGCAGATCGTCTCCAGACCGAGATTGCGGTACGCCTGCTCGCGAATGGGGTCGTAGATCCGGGTGATGACGCGGGGAACCTTGAAAACCACCTTGGCGACCTGCGCGGCCATGATGTTGCGGTTGTCACCGTTGGTGACCGACGCGAAGCAGTCGGCGCTCTCGATGCCGGCGCGCTGCAGGACCGACTGATCGATGCCGGTGCCAACAACCATCTCGCCCCGGAAGGCGTCGCCCAGCCGGTTGAACGCGGAAACGCGCTCATCGATGATGGTCACCTGGTGACCGGCGGCGTCGAGTTCGCGGGCCAGGGTTGAACCGACGCGGCCGCAGCCGACGATGACCACCTTCATGTGCCAGCGATTCTAGTGCTGCGGTGCAGCCGGATGGCGTGAAGCGCATCCCATGATGTGGGCGCCCGGGTTCGGTAGCATCACCGCTCGCTCATGCAGGGTTTCACCCCGACCTCGATCCTGGTTCCGGTCCACGACGGGCCTACCGCTGAGGAGGCCGTCCGCCTCGGCTGTCGGCTTGCCCGCCGCGGCCGTGCCTCGGTCCACGTCGTCAGCATCCTCGAAGTGAAGCGCTCCCTGCCACTGGGGAGTCGCGACGAGGAGGCGGTGGCCGGTGTTGAGCGGCTCCTGGACCGTGCCGAGCAGATTGGTGCCCAGCTGGAGGTGCGGATGGACACCGAGCTCCTCCAGGCCCGCGAAGCGGGGCCGGCGATTGTCGAGGAGATCACCACCAAGGCCATCGATCTGCTGGTCCTTGGCCTGCCGTACCGCCAACGGTACGGCGAGTTCTACATGGGCAAGACGGCGCCGTTCCTGCTCCGCCATGCCCCGTGCCGGACCTTGATCTTCCGAGAGCCGCCACCGGACTGAGCAGCTGCCGTGGTGCGGACGCACTACTACAGCATTGTTGACGTAGCCCAGGCGATTAGGATAGCCTCTGCGTGTGTTCGCAAATACACTCACTGGAGGAACCGCCATGAACGCAGTCCGTCGTCATTGCCGTCGCACAGAAGTAGGAGCGCAGTCGCTGGAGTGGGTGGGCCTGGGTGGCTTCATCCTCGCCGCCATGGCCGCGGCCACCACCTACGCCAATGCCCATCTCGGCGACCAACTCGGCACCGTGCTCATCAAGCACATCCAGAGCGCATTGGGGGGCTGACCGTGCGGGCGGGGCACCATCGGTGGCAGCGCGGGGTGCAGAGCCTGGAGTTGGTGGCGCTCCTCCCAATTCTTACCCTGATCATCCTGGCGGCCTGGCAGGGCATCGTGGTGGCGCGACTGGGCGCCGAGGCTGACGCCGACGCCCGGACCCTGGCCCGGATCACCGTGCTCTGCCCGACCCCGAAGCCACCGACGCTCAGCAGCGTCGATCCTGCTGCCAAGGCGGGGCAGGTCGACGTCGGCCGCATGCCGGAGTCGCTCATTGCCATCACCGTCAGCCTCCCCATTCCGGCGGTCATCCCCGGCCTCGACCTCAGGCGGTGGGGGCCGGTTCGCTCCACGGTGACCATGCGCCAGGAACCCTGCACGTGAGGCGTTTCGGGGAGCGAGGCGCGATCTCTTTCATCGTGGTCTTCTTCATGTCGCTCCTCGTTCTGGTCCTGGCGGTGGCGGTAATGGTCGGACGGGCGCGGACGGCAAGTGAGCGCGCGTGGACCGGCGCCGAGGCCGTCGCTCATGGCGTGGCCGGGGCCGCTAACAGCGACGCCGAGCATCGGGACGAACTGAGCATTCAGGCGCAGTCGGGGCGGGACTGCGCCACGGGCGAATTGAGTGCCCCGAAGTACACGTCGGCGGACGAGTCCCTCTGCAAGCCGCTCATCGCCGTCGCCAACGACATCGCCTACCGCGACGGCGTCCACGTCGTGGGGATGCTGATCGGACCCAACGTCGGTGACCTCGCCGCTCAGCCCGCCCCTGGCCGGCTTGACGTCCTCGTCATCGTCAGTGTCGACGGACCATTGGTGGGTGACGGACGGGTGTTGCCGGGAGCGGGCAAGCTCTGCGACCTCGACGACTTCCGCTATTCGGGATGGTGCCATCCGCGCGGGGCCATGGGAGCTGAGGTGCTCACGTGAGGCGTGTCCTCCGCTGCCTCCTCGCGGGTGGCCTTGCCCTCCTCGCGGTCGGTCTTCTGCCATCGACCGGCCGCGCCATGGCGAAGAACCGGACGCGTCCGGCGGCCTGCATGGTCGAGAAGGTCAACAAGAAGTCGCCGGTCATGGACTCCCAGGCGAATCTCTTCGACATCGCGGGTTGTCTTCGGGTCGGATACTTCCCCGCCCGCGCTGTCAACGGCGGTGTGATCGCAGCTGTCGACGACCTGCGCGGGGAGTGCCTCGATATCGCCCGCTCGGGGCCGCCCCCCAAGGGGCCCGCACCGGGGGACCTCTTCTTCTACCGCGAGCGCACCGATAGCGGCGATGTAGATCGGGTCGCCATGTATGTGGGTGCGTCGCAGGCCGCGGCCTGGGACGAGCACCTTCACGGCTTCGCCCTCGTCCACACTGCGATGCTGACCGGCGACGATCTTCCCACCGATCCTGTGCATGCTCTGAACAACGGCATTCAGGTGATGCGGATCGCACCTCGCTACTGGCCCGGTTCGGATGACCTCAGCCGTCCCGCCGGCAAGATCGCACTCGTCGATGCCGCGACGATGTCAGATCGATTCATCTGGTCGGCGGAGCATCCCCGCGATGCCGACACGTCGGTCGTTCACCTCCTCACCCTCCCCTTCGCCATGTTCGTGGCCACGGTCTCCGAGATCATAGGCAGCATTTTCGTGATGGCGCTGCTGGGCTTGCGGGCGATTGGTGATCTGCTTCCCCGTCTCGGGCCGCTCAGCGCTCTGGGCTCCTTCTTCAGCCGGACGTTTGAGTCCAGCTGGCTGGTGCGGCTCCTCACGTTTGCACTGCTCTTCGTCATCGCTCCCGAACTTGCCATCGCGGTGCTCATCCTTGCCAGTGGTGTCCTCAACATCATCCCCGGCGTCGGCCCTTTGCTGACCCGCCTGGACCGCGCGGTATGGAATGTCGCCGGCTTTGTGGTGACCACCATCACCGGTATCGGAGAGGGTCGGACATCGATCTTCGCCGCGATCACCGGCCTCGTCACCCTTCCCTTGGGGTGGTTGCGCGGCCTCGCTGTCGCCGCTCGGCTCGCCGCCTTTCTCGGCCGAATTCCCGGTGCGACCAGGGTCTTGGGTCTTCTTCGCGAGGTCGGCGCCCCCGTTGTCACGAGGCTCAGGGTCGCCGTGGAGTGGATCGGCGAGAGGGGCGCGCGCATCAACAGCCTGGTCGAGGTACGGCCCTCGAGCTTTGTGGAGGAGTGGCGACGGCTGGGCGCCTGGCGGACGCGTATGAGCGACCGACTCCACGGGCTTCGGGTCCCGCCCAGACCGGCGGAGCCGGCAGCAGCCGCTGTGCCAACCACTCCTCAGGACGTGCTCCGCGCCGCTCGACCGGGGGCAATCGACCTCGCCACCCTGCCGCTACGGCCACGAGCCTTCGCGGGCGATGTCCTCGGCAGGGCGGATGACGCTGCACGCTGGGCGCTTCGCAGTTATCACGAAGGCCACGGCTGGCCGATGCCCGGCCTCAATGAACGGGTCGCCCGGCTCTCCGAGGCCAACCAGCAGCGGATCGCCAAGGCGATGCAGCGAGTGGAGCAGGGACCGGCCGCACTCCTCCATACGGTGGCCACCCATCACCACCTCAACACGGGAGCGGCCGCCGCGGCTGACCTCATGGGTGGCCAGGCGCCCGCGCCCCTGCCCGTGCCCGGGGCGCCCATCCACCAACAGCTTCCACCGCTACCGCCGCTGGCCTGACGTGTCAGCGAGCGTATCTCCCTAGGTGCACGCCTCCATCCGGCCC
This sequence comes from Candidatus Dormibacteria bacterium, assembly GCA_051002895.1. Taxonomy (GTDB): domain Bacteria; phylum Chloroflexota; class Dormibacteria; order Aeolococcales; family Aeolococcaceae; genus JBPCLW01. The sequence continues at coordinate 11,756 of JBPCLW010000031.1, forward strand.
TTGCTCACGTGCTGGTACCCGGCCCCATTCGGTTGTCCGCAATGAACGTCAGTCCGCGTCCATGGAGCCGACCGCACCGACCCCGGCGATCGAGCCGACCATGTCGCCGCCTCCCAGCCGCATGATGATCACCCCGCGCGTCTGCCGCCCGCTGATGCGCACTTGGTCGAGCGGGATGCGAATGACCTGGCCCTGGGTGGAGATCACCATCAGCTCCTCGTCGAGGTTCTCGACGATCTTCATGCCGACGATCTCGCCCACCTTGGGAATCGCGTTCTGGTCCATGGTGTACACACCCTGGATATTGCGCGACTTCACGGGATAGTCCTCCATCGGCGTCAGTTTGCCAAACCCCGCCTCGGTAACCACGAGGACGTGACCCTTGGGGTTGACGATGTCGAAGCCGGCGATCTCGTCCCGGGGACGCAGGCGCATGGCACCGACGCCCATGGTGTCGCGGCCCATCGGGCGAACCTCCTTCTCCGCGAAGCGAGATCCCTTGCCCTGCCGAGTGACGATGAGTAACTGGTCGTGCCCGGAGGAGACACGCACCCAGTTGAGTTCGTCGTCGCCTTCCAGCTTGATGGCAATGAGCCCATTGCGGCGCACCGCCGAGTACGCGGCCGCGGGCGTCTTCTTCACCTGGCCGAGCTTGGTGACCATCACCAGGTACTGCTCGTCTGAGAACTGATCCATGGCGATGATCGAGGTGATGCGCTCCCCCTGATCCACCTCGATGAGGTTGATGATGGGCAGGCCCTTGGCCTGGCGTTTGACGTCGGGGATCTCGTGGGTGCGCAGCCGGAACACCCGGCCGCGGTTGGTGAAGAAGAGCATGTCGCTGTGCGTCGAGGCTGTTGTCGAGTGCTCGATGTAGTCCGCATCGGTGCTGCGCTTAGCTCCAACCACACCACGGCCGCCGCGGTGCTGCATGCGATAGGTGTCGAGCGGCATGCGCTTGATGTAGCTGCGGTGGGTGAGGGTGACGAAGACCTGCTCGCGGGGGATGAGATCCTCCTCGTTGAGCTCGACGTCATCGAAGCGGATCTCGGTGCGGCGGGGATCAGCAAAGCGCTTCTTCACGCTCGCCAGTTCCTCGCCGACGATGGTATCCACCCGTCGCGGGTTGGCAAGGATGTCTTCCAGGTTGGCGATCTCCTTGATCAACTCCTCGTACTCGGCGCGGATCTTTCCCGACTCGAGGCGGGTGAGTCGCCCGAGGCGGAGGTCGACGATCGCCTTGGACTGGCGCTCGGTGAGCCCGAAACGTTCCTCCAACGCCTTCTGCGCCGATGCCTCGTCGTTGGCTGCACGGATGAGGCGGATGACCTCGTCGATGTGGTCGAGGCACTTCAGGAGTCCTTCGAGGATATGGGCGCGGTCCTTTGCCCTGCCGAGGAGATAGCGCGTCCGCCGGGTTACGACCTCGCGGCGAAAGTCAATGAAGTGCTGCAGAAGCGGCTTCAAACCCAGCACCTGGGGCCGGCCGTCGACGAGCGCGAGCATGAGGGCGCCGAACGTGTTCTGCAGGGGCGTGTGCTTGTAAAGGTTGTTAAGGACGGTATGGGGACGCGCGCTTGCCTTGAGTTCGATGACGATGCGGGTACTCTCGTCGCGTCCCGACTCGTCGCGCAGGTCGGCGATGCCCTCAAGCTTGCGCTCGTTGACGAGTTCGGCGATCTGGGTGAGGAGTCGCGCCTTGTTCACTTGGTAGGGCAACTCGCGGACGATGATCTGCTCGCGACCGGACTTGGATTCCTCGAAGGCGACCTGCGCGCGCATGAGGACGCGGCCGTGGCCGGTGCCATACACGGTGCTGATGTCGCGGGCGTAGATGATGCCGCCAGTGGGGAAGTCGGGACCGGGGACGATCTTGATGAGCTCCTCGGTGGTGGTCTCGGGCTGATCGAGCAGGCGGGCCAGTGCATCGCAGATCTCGCCGAGATTGTGCGGCGGGATGTTCGTCGCCATTCCCACGGCAATGCCGCTGGCACCATTCACCAGCAGGTTGGGAATCAGCGTCGGCAGGACCGTGGGCTGGAGGATCTGGGGATCTGCTAGGTAGGTCTGCTCCATGTCCACGGTGTCCTTGTCGATGTCCTCGACAAGGGTCATCGCCACCGGCGACATCTTCGCCTCCGTGTAGCGCTCGGCTGCGGGCGGGTCGCCGTCAACCGAACCGAAGTTGCCCTGGCCGATGACCAGCGGATAGCGCATCACCCATGGCTGCACCAGGCGCGCCAGCGTGTCGTAGATCGGCTGGTTACCGTGGGGGTGATAGTTCTTCATCACCTCGCCGACGATGGCGGCGCTCTTCTTGGTCTTGGTCCCCGAGGTGATGCCCTCCTGGAGCATCGCGTACATGATCCGCCGCTGCACCGGCTTGAGCCCGTCACGCACGTCGGGCAGCGCGCGGGAGACGATGACGGACATGGCGTAGTCCATGTAGGACTGGCGCATCTCCAACTCGAGTTCGATGGGACGGATGTCGCCGGGATGGAAGATGCTCATGCGGTTCTCAACTCTTCAGTGTCTGCGCCGGCTGCGGCGCCGCCATGTGATTCATTTGGCCCAACTCCTCGCCGATCCTCAGGCTCACCTTCTGGCGAGCGGCGCGGGCGGCAACGGCGATGGCGTTACTCATGGCCACGGCATCGGAGCGTCCGTGGGCGATGACGACCTCGCCGCTGACGCCGAGGAGGAGCGCGCCACCGGCCTTGCGGTAATCCACCCTATCGCGCAGCGGCCGCAATCTGGGTTTCAGCAGAGCTCCGCCTATCCTGCCCGCGAAAGAGGCGCGGGCCTCGCGGGAGATGGTTGCGAACAGGAACTCGGCGACGCCCTCGGCGGTTTTGAGGGCGATGTTGCCGGTAAAGCCATCGGTAACGACGACGTCGACCTTGCCGGTCAGGAGGTCACGGCCTTCCACGTTGCCGATGAAGAGGAGGTTGCTCCGGCTGAGCAACGCGTGCGCCTCCTGCACCATCTGCGAACCCTTCGTTGCCTCCTCACCATTGCTGAGCAGGCCGACCCGGGGGCGAGCCACGCCCATCATCTGTCGAGCGTAGACGTCCCCCATGACCCCGAACTGGAGGAGCCACTCGGCCTTGCAGTCGGTGTTGGCGCCGATATCCAGCAGGAAGGTGGTGCCGACGGCGGTGGGAAGTGCTCCCCCGATCGCCGGGCGGTGGACACCGGGGATCCTCTTCACCGCGAAGACGGCCGCCGCCAGCGTGGCCCCGCTGTTGCCAGCGGAGACCGCGGCGTTCGCTCGTCCCTGTGCGACCTCCCGGCAGGCGGCTAGGACGCTGGCATCCTTCTTGCTGCGGACGGCCTGCGCAGGATGCTCGTCCATACCGATGACCTCGCTGGCTTCGACGATGTCGATACGTTCGTGAGTCGCCGAACTCAGTGCCGAACGCCGGCCAACCAACTGCATCCGAAGCTCGTGATCGGTTGCCACCGCCGCTCGAGCGCCATCGATGGAAGCTTGAGGATCGTTGTCCCCCGACATCGCATCGACCGCAACAGTCACCACGTCAGCCGCCATGACGACGTCTACACATCGAGATTTCTGACGGACTTGGCGTGGGTCTGGATGAACCTCTTGCGGGGGGGGACGTCGCTGCCCATGAGGCGATCGAAGATTTCGTCGGCCTTGAGGGCGTCGTCGACGGCGACCTGGAGGAGGATGCGCCGGGCGGGGTCCATGGTGGTCTCCCAGAGTTCCTCCGGATTCATCTCGCCGAGCCCTTTGTACCGCTGAACGTCCACCTTGCCGCCGCCCATCTCCTTCATCTTGGTGTCGCGCTCGAGATCGCTGAAGGCATACTCGGTCTTCTTCTGCTTGCCGCTGCCCTTCTCCAGCTTGTAGAGGGGCGGCTGGGCGAGATACAGATAGCCGCCGTGCACTACAGCCTGGAGATGGCGCCAGAAGAAAGTGAGCAGCAGGGTGCGAATGTGCGAACCGTCCACATCGGCGTCGGCCATGAGCACGATGCGGTGGTAGCGCAACTTCGCCACGTTCATGGTCTCGCCGAAGCCGGTTCCCAACGCGGTGATGAGATTCTTGATCTCCTCGTTGCCGAGGATCTTGTCGGCGCGGGCCTTCTCGACGTTGAGGATCTTCCCGCGCAGCGGGAGGATCGCCTGGTTGCGACGCTCCCGTCCCATCTTTGCGGAGCCTCCGGCGCTGTTGCCCTCGACGATGAAGATCTCGCAGTGCTCGGGATCGCGCTCACTGCAGTCGGCGAGCTTTCCCGGCAGAGTTGCTGATTCCAACAGGGACTTGCGCTGCACCATGTCGCGGGCCTTGGCGGCAGCGGCGCGTGCCCGGGCCGCGGTCAGCGACTGCTCGACGATGCGCCTTCCCTCAGCGGGGTTCTCCTCGAGAAACTGCATGAGCGCTTCACTGAGGACCGCGGACACCTGACCGGCGACCTCGCTGTTGCCCAGCTTGGTCTTGGTCTGACCCTCGAATTGGGGATCCTGGAGCTTGACGCTGATCACCGCGGTCAATCCATCGCGCACGTCTTCGCCGGAGAGGTTGGGATCCTGATCCTTGAGGATGCTGGCCTTGCGCGCGTACTTGTTCAGCGTCGAGGTGAGCGCCGAACGGAAGCCGGTGAGGTGGGATCCCCCCTCCTCGGTGTTGATGCCGTTGGCGTAGGCGAGCACGTGCTCGGTAAAGGCGGTGTTTTGATACTGGACCGCGATCTCCACCATGTTGCCGTCGATCTCGCGCTCGACGTACATCGGCTTGTTATTGATGACGTTGCGGTTCTGGTTGAGATGGCGGACGAAGGCCTGGATCCCGCCCTCGAAGTAAAAGGTCTGTTGCCGCTGTTCAACCTCGCCGATGAGCCGGACGATCACGCCCTTGTTGAGGAAGGCGAGCTCGCGCAGTCTGTTGGCGACATTGTCCCACTGGTACTCGATGACCGGGAAGACCTGAGGATCCGCCCACCAGCGTACGAACGTGCCATGAAGCGGGCTCATTCCCACCGCCGTCACCTGGTCCTGGGGTATGCCGCGGGCGTATTCCTGACGATGGATCTGGCCGTTGCGATGTACCTCGGCGACCAGCCGCTCACTGAGCGCATTGACCACCGACGCACCCACACCGTGCAGTCCACCCGAGACCTTGTACGCGCCGCCTTCCGCTCCAAACTTCCCGCCACCGTGGAGCTGAGTCATGACCAGTTCAAGTCCTGTCATGTTCTCGGTGGGATGAACGTCGACGGGGATGCCGCGGCCATTGTCCATCACCGAAACGGAAACGTCCTCGTGGAGCGTCACCGTGATGGTGTCGCAGAAGCCCGCCATGGCCTCGTCGATGGAGTTGTCGACGATCTCGCGGATGAGATGGTGGAGGCCGCGGAGATCGGTGGACCCGATGAACATGCCGGGCCGCTTGCGAACGGGCTCCAGACCCTTGAGGACGGTCAGTTGGGCTGCCGAGTAGTGGCCGACACCGGCGGGTTTCTTCGGCTCTGCCGGCAATCCAGCTGCGGACGCGGGTGCGATCACGCCCTGGGACTCGTCGCCGGGAGCACCGGATGCAAGGGTCGAGCTTGTCTGGGTCAGGAGAGGCCCCTCCGACGGGTGATTGCGCAGGCCAGATCTGATGCAGTGACACCGGATTCGGCTCGCCACGATTGGGTCGCGCTGAAGGTCTCGGCGAGTTGCAATACGAGTGCAATTCTACCAGTCCAGGGGTCGCCGCTGAGGCCGGGCACAGCCTTCTGCGAGGGCGACGGCCCCGGGTGACACCGGGCGGCGTACTCTCGGTGAGATGTCCGAACAAGCTGTGACGCCACCGACCGCCAAACCGGTCCTCCCTGGCCCGGCCGGGCCGCGTCGTACTGCCGCCGTGGTTGCGGCATTCGTCGCTGTACTTCTCACTGCCGGGGTCATCATCGTCACGCGGGGTGACGCCGGGGGTACCTCGACCACACCCGGCGGCGTCACCATCTCCACTGACCCCAGCACCTGGCAGCTGCCTGCCCTTCGCGGCGGCGGGGCCGTTCGGCTGAGCGATTTTCGCGGCACACCGGTGGTGGTGAATTTCTTCGCCTCCTGGTGCTCCGAGTGCCGCGGTGAGCTGCCGCTGTTCGCTCGCGTGGCCACTGACCTCCGCGGGCGGGTTCGCTTCGTCGGCGTGAATTCGCTGGAGACAGGGGATGGGCTCGCCATGGCGCGACAGTTCCACATTGACAATTGGCCGCTCGCCAGTGACAGCGGCGGAGCCAACAGCAGTGGTTTGCACGACGCATTGGGGGGGCAGGGGATGCCGCTCACCGCCTTCTACGATGCGACGGGCAAGCTGCTCTCCGTTCATCTCGGGGCCTTCAACGAACGCGATCTACGCGCCGCCCTGCGGGCCTATGCCGGAGTGCCCTGAGTCGGACTGGTCCTCCCCATGATCTGGTGCGGGATCGGTTACCTCTTCGCGGGCGAGGATGAGGCCCCACCCGAAGGGATCGACGGCTAGGCTCTCGGGGATGCCGCTCGAGGAATATCGCCGCAAGCGCGACTTCGCCCGAACGCCCGAGCCGAGTGGCGCTGCACCGGTGACGTCGGGAGACTCCGGCTGGCACGATCTTGGCGACGGCCGTCGCTACTGCGTCCAGATGCATCGCGCCACCCGCATGCACTACGACTTCCGCATTGAGTGGAACGGAGTTCTCCTCTCGTGGGCCGTCCCCCGCGGTCCCTCGCTCGACCCCGCGAACAAGCGCCTGGCGGTGCAGACCGAGGATCACCCCATCGACTATGGCGACTTCGAGGGGATCATCCCGTCGGGCTACGGGATGGGCACGGTGGAGCTCTGGGACATCGGTACCTACGAGTGGACGCGGGAGTCCGCGGATGATCCGGAGCGGCAGATCGCCGTCGGCGACATCAAGTTCGCGCTCCAGGGGCGCAAGCTCGCCGGTGAATTCGCCCTGGTGCGCATCGGCGAACGAGGTCGACGGTACGGGGGCAGCAGCGACGGCGACCGCAACTTCCTGATGATCAAGAAGGGGGACGGCGCCGTGGTGAGTGGCCACGACGCCGCCGACCACGACGTCTCAGTGAAGACGGGACGAACCCTGGCAGACATCGCTGCTGAGGGTGGTGGCGATCCTCGCGAGTTGCAGCGCGCCCGCCGGCGGTCGCCGCGTGGGGGCGGCCACGAGGAGCCCACAGCGGCGACGCGGAGCACCGGGGCGCAGGCGCCATCGATCAGTGCGCTTCCCGCGCCGATGCTGGCAACGGCGGTGGACCGCGCCTTCAACAGGCCGGGCTGGCTCTTCGAGCTGAAGTACGACGGCGTGCGGGCCATGATCGGTGTGGACGACGGGAAGGTTCGCGTGGTCGGTCGCCGGGGGCGCGATGAGACCGACCGCTATCCCGAGGTCGCCGTCATTCCAGCGCACCTCACGGCGATGACCGCGGTGCTCGATGCCGAGATCGTCGTTCTCGACCAGAATGGTCGGCCGGACTTCGAGCAGCTGCAGTCGCGCATCAATCTCTCCGGTCTGGCCGTCGCCGCCGCCCAGGAGAAGCATCCGGCAACCATCGTGGTCTTCGACATTCTCGCCATGGATGGCCGTAACCTGATGGACACGGATCTGCGCATCCGCAAGAAGACGCTGCACGACATCGTCATCGATGGCGGCCCGCTTCTATATGCCGACCATGTCGACGGGGATGGCGAGAGCCTGTTCGCGGCGGTGGCGGCCCAGGGAGTCGAGGGGATCATCGCCAAGCGCGGGGAGTCACGCTACCAGCCCGGTCGGCGAACCTCCGATTGGCTCAAGGTCAAGGCGTGGCAGACGCAGAGTTGCATCATCGCCGGATGGACCCAGGGCCATGGTCGACGCGGAAAGCTCGGCGCCCTGGTCCTCGCCATCCGCGATGGTGGCGACTTGGTCTTTGCCGGCTGTGTGGGTACTGGCTTCGACGAGGCGGCCCTCACCGCTCTGCTCGGCGACTTGCAGGGACGGACCGAAAACACCTGCCCCCTGCGGGTGGCCCCGAAGCTCAGGGAGCCGGTTACCTGGGTGACACCTGACGTCGTGTGTGAGGTGCGCCATGCGGGGTGGACCCGCGCCGGATCGCTGCGCCATCCCAGCTATCAGGGCCTGCGCCCTGACGTCGCTGCCGCAGACTGCGTCCGCGAGGTGCCCCTCGCCACGGACGCGGTGATCAAGGGCGCGGGACCTCCGTCGGCACCGCCTCTGGGCCGCGGCCACCGCCGGACGTCGACACCCTCACCGGGCGCACCCGACCCGGAGATCGCCGACGCGCTCGAGCGGCTTGCCGGGCTCAAGGACAACGACGCGTGGCAGGTGGGCGGACGCCGCGTGCGGCTGACCAACCTCGACAAGGTGTTCTGGCCGGAGAGCGGTTTCAGCAAACGCGACATGATCGCCCACTACGTGGGCCTGGCTCCGTACCTGCTCCCCTACATCCGCGACCGTCCTCTCTCCAGCCAGGTGTTTCCCGACGGCATCACCGGCAAGTCCTTCTGGCGCAAGGACAAACCAAGTCACGCTCCAGAGTGGATTTCGGCGTGGACCTACCACGGTGACGAGAAGACCAAGAACTACATCGTGGTGAACGAGGTGGCAACCCTCGCGTGGGTGGCCAACAACGGCGTTGTCGACCTCCACCCCTGGCACTCGCGGGTCGACGAACCCCACCGCCCGGACTGGGCGGTCTTCGATCTCGACCCCTTCGAGCCGTCCACGTTTGCGGATGTCCGCGACATCGCCAAGATGGTGAAGGCCGCACTCGACCACTACGGTCTCCACGGTGTGGTCAAGACCAGTGGTCAGACCGGCCTACAGATCTACGTGCCCATCCGCCGCGGTCCCCGGTACGGCCCGGTGCTCCGCTGGGTGGAGGAGGTGGGGCGCGCCATCGGTCGAGCCGATCCAGGCGACCGGGTGAGTTGGGAATGGGCCGTGGCCAAGCGGACCGGGAAGATTCGCATCGACTACACCCAGAACATCATCAACAAGACACTAGCCGGGCCCTACTCGTTGCGCCCCGCGCCGGGTGCGCCGGTGTCGACGCCCATCGCCTGGGAGGAACTCGACGATCCCAAGCTGCGTCCCGACAGCTGGAACATTCGCACCATCGCCGCCCGCGTCGCCGAGGTCGGCGACCTCTTCACCGGCGTGCTTGCCGCCGACCAGGATCTCCCCGGCACCCCCTAACAGGACGCTGAAAATCCCACCCCCGACCGCCGCGGATTTTCAGCGGTAAGAGGATGTCGGCTCTCGGCGGGCAGAGCCCACCTTCGCCGACGTTCTTTGGGCTCTGTCGGAAGCCACCGGCCCGGCGATCAGGCCGTCTGGGTCTCCAGGGCGGCGATCCGCAGGATGTCGTAG
>JBPCLW010000032.1:0-62271 GCA_051002895.1 Candidatus Dormibacteria bacterium
ATCGGATCCTCCACCTCCGGGTTCTCAAGGAGAACCGCAGTTGGGACCGCTACTGGGCCGCCCGCCGCTCACGGACCTCGATCACCGCCGCCCTGGCAGCTTGATGCCGAAACTTTGGATGCTTCCCAACTCCTTTACACGCGTCCGGCCCGGTGCTACGGTTGCGCGGCTTCAGTGGCCCCCATCCGGGGTTGCGAGTTCCAGGGTCTCGTCGGAAGGTGCAGCGGCGAGGCCCTGTTTCCCTTGTGCGGAGACAGGGGGCCCATGCACCACCCAGCGTCCAGCAGAGAATGCCCTTCCCTGTCCGTGTGTGTGCGCCGGCAACATCTTGTGGCTGCGACGGCGCCTAGACCCAGTATCTTGCGGTTCAGCGGACTTTGGGGGCTTCCCGACCCCGTGGGCCAGGGCTATACTCCGATCTCAGCGTGACCCGTCCCCGCCGCGTCTTTGCACTCGATCTAGGAACGACCAAGGTCTGCTGTGCTGTCGCCGATGTCGACAGCACCGGTCTGCGCGTTCTTGGTGTGGGCGAGGCCGTCTCCCGCGGCATCCGCAAGGGGGCCGTCATCGAGATCGATCGTGCGGCTGAAGCTGTTGCCGAGGCCGTCGACCTCGCCGAGCAGATGTCGGGCGTACCCGTCGATTCCGCCGTCGTCGGCATCGCTGGCGGCCATATCACGTCGCAGAACAGCCGCGGGGTCGTGGCGGTCACTGCCGGCCACCGTGAGGTCCGCGGCAACGACGTAAACCGTGCCATCGACGCGGCACGGGCGGTGTCGGTTCCCAACGACCGCAAGATCCTCCACGTGCTGCCCCAGCAGTTCACCATCGACAAGCAGGAGGGAGTGCGCGACGCCGTGGGCATGGCCGGTAGCCGGCTCGAGGTCGACGCCCACATCATCACTGGTGCCAACACGGCTATCCAGAACGTCGTCAAGGTCGTACACAAGGCCGGCCTCGATGTCGACGATCTCGTTCTGCAGGTGCTGGCCTCGGCGGAATCCGTGGTCACCGAGGACGAGCTGGAACGCGGAGTCATCGTCATCGATATCGGTGGCGGCACCACAGACATCGCAGTGTTCGCGCGAGGAAGCATCATCCACACTGCGGTGCTTCCGGTGGGAGGTCACCACGTTACCAGCGATCTGGCCGTGGGGCTGCGTTGCGACCTCGACACCGCGGAGGTGGTGAAGCGCAATTTCGGTCACTGCCTGCAGCTCGTGCTGACCGCGGATGCCGAGGTGACACTGACTCCCATGGGCTACGACGAGCCCGTTCACGTGCCCCAACGCTATCTCGCCGAGATCATCGGTCCGCGCGCGAGAGAGATGGCACAGCTGATCAGCACGGAGGTCGACTCCGCAGGTCCCGCATCGCTGTTTCCCGGTGGCCTGGTGATCACCGGTGGAGGGGCGCTGCTCCGCGGCTTCGCCGAGATGTGCACTCAGGTGTCCGACCTGCCGGCGCGCGTCGCGGTTCCCCACGGGGTGACTGGCCTGAACGACGAAATACAGGGACCTGACCATGCCACCGTGGTTGGATTACTGCGCTGGGCGGCGCGCAACAAAGCACGACCTGTCCACGCCGGCGGGGGAGGCGGCGATCCGGTGGGTGCACGTCTTGGCCGGTGGCTGCGAGAACTGTTCTGATGGAAATTCGAGCTAGGGGAGAGTGATGAACGAGCGCGAGCGGCAGCTCCAACAGATGACACAAGATTTCATGGCGCGGGCAACCAGCGGGACCAAGCGCCAGCAGGAGGACTCGGCAATGGCAGACCTGGATCGCACGTTGGATGGGACCGCCCGTATCCGCGTCGTCGGTGTCGGTGGGGGCGGCAGCAACGCCGTCAACCGCATGATTCGTAGCAACCTCAAGGGTGTCGAGTTCATTGCGGTGAACACCGATCACCAGGCCCTGCAGCAGTCGAACGCGCACAAGAAGATGCGCATCGGCGGCAAGCTCACCCGCGGCCTTGGTGCGGGCGGTGATCCCGGTGTGGGCAGCGACGCCGCTGGGGAATCCCGCGACGAGTTGCGGAAGGCACTCCAGGACTCCGACATGGTGTTCGTCACTGCGGGCATGGGCGGTGGCACCGGAACCGGCGCGGCCCCCATCGTCGCCGAGATCGCCAAGGAGACCGGGGCGCTCACCATCGGGGTGGTCACCAAGCCCTTCAAGTTCGAGGGTCTGCGACGTCAACGTTCGGCTGAGGAGGGGATTGCCAACCTCCAGAGTCGTGTGGACACGCTCATCACCATTCCCAACGAGCGGCTGATGCAGGTCGTCGACAAGAAGACACCGATCACCGACGCCTTCAAGGTCGCTGACGATGTGCTCCGTCAGGGCGTGCAGTCGATCAGCGATCTGATCATCTTTCCCGGGCTCATCAACCTCGACTTCGCCGACGTGAAGACGATCATGAGCGGCCAGGGCCAGGCTCTCATGGGCATCGGCTTCGGGACGGGTGATACCCGGGCCGCTGACGCCGCGCGCGACGCCGTGGCCAGCCCGCTGCTGGAGACGACCATCGCCGGAGCCAAGGGCATCCTCCTCAACATCACTGGTGGCAACGACCTCACCCTCTACGAGGTCAACGAGGCAGCGCAGATGGTCAGCGAGTCGGCGGACCCCGACGCCCAGATCATCTTCGGCACGGTCATTGACGACCAGCTCAAGGGTGAGGTCAAGGTCACCGTCATTGCCACCGGTTTCACCGGTCACATCGACGTTCTGGGCACGCTCGCCTACGAGCCCCAGGCTCGGCCGGTGCAGCAGGCCACGGAGCGGGCGGCCTTCGCCATGCCCCAGCAGCGTGGCGGCGCGCCGGTCAACGCCGACGACCTCGACATTCCCGCATTCCTCCGGGATCGTCGCTAGTCATCAAGAGAATGGCGGGGTGGGGTGTGTGGACAGACCGCCGCCCTGCCCTTCTGCTGCGATGAACGTCACAGCCTCCGGCCTCACCGACCTTCGCGCATGAGGTGCCCCTTCTGCACTGCAGTCGACTCCAAGGTTGTCGACTCGCGTGACACCGAGTCGGGAATCCGTCGACGCCGGGAGTGCCTGTCGTGTGGCAAACGATTCACCACCTACGAGCGCATCGAGGCGGTGCCGTTCTACGTCGTGAAGAAGGACGGCCGTCGCGAGGAGTTCAACCGCCAGAAGCTGGTGTCCGGCTTGGTCATGGCGAGCAAGAAGCGTGACGTTGCTCCCGAGCGATTGGAAGCACTCGTCGACGACGTCGAGAATACCCTGCGGAGTCGCAACCTCACCGAGGCGCCGTCACGTCAGGTCGGCGAGATGATCATGGAGCGCCTGCGCGACGTCGACGAGATTGCCTACATTCGATTTGCGTCGGTGTACCGCTCGTTCAAGGACGCCAACCAGATGCGGTCCGAGATCGAGGACATTCTCGCTCAGCCTCCGGGTACCCAGCGCGCCGCCTCGCGGCGCCGGCGTGGCGGTGGCGACGACACGGAGCCGGTCCTCAACATGGGCAAGTAGGCCCGGCGACGTAGGACGCTGCAGCCCCCATGCGACAGACCGGTTGCTGGGGTGGATGATCTCAGCATGACTCTGGACCCGACACGCCGACGCGAGGAGATACAGGAGCGGGTCGCAAGGGCGGCCGCCCGGGTGGGGCGCAGTCCCGATGACGTCCGGGTGATCGCCGTAACCAAGGGCGTCGAGGTCGAGCGAATCGCGGAGGCGATCCATGCGGGCGTCACCGACATCGGCGAGAGCAGGGTCCAGGAGGCTCGAGCGAAGCGAGCGCGGCTCGACGGCGATGTCGCCTGGCACTTGTTGGGCCATCTTCAGACCAACAAAGCCGGGCAGGCCGCGGACTGCTTCGACGTCATCCACTCGATCGACTCGGCTCGCGTCGCGGCGACGGTAGCCGCGGCGCGCGACCCCGATGCCGTGCCGCTGGAGGCCCTCGTCGAGGTCGAACTCGGCGACGTGGAAACACGTACCGGCGTTCGGCCGGCTGATGCCGAGGCTGTTGTCCGAGGCTGTGCCGGACTCTCTGGAATCCATCTGGTAGGGCTGATGACGATCGCGCCCCGGGGCGGCTCCGAGATCGCGAAGGTGGCCTTCCGGCAGCTTCGCGAACTCCGCGACCACCTGGAGCGCGTCACCAGTTGCCCCCTCCCCGAACTCTCCATGGGTATGAGCAACGACTTCGAGATCGCCGTTGAGGAGGGAGCGACGATGGTGCGCCTCGGCCGCGCGCTCTTCGGTGACCGGCCTGCTCCCTGATCTCCTCGCTATCCTGTCCCGACCCATGAGTCCTGAGAGGTTTGCCCCTGTCGACAGCCGTGCCCGGTTCGCCGATGGTGAACGCGAGGTGCTCAGTCGCTGGCAAAGCACCGACGTCTTCCGGCGCAGCCTGGAGATGCGTCGCGGGGCCACACCCTTCGTCTTCTATGAGGGGCCGCCAACGGCCAACGGGCTGCCCGGTATCCACCACGTGGTGGCTCGCGCCTTCAAAGATCTCTTTCCTCGCTACAAGCAAATGGACGGCTTCGAGGTCGACCGCAAAGCAGGATGGGATACCCATGGTCTGCCCGTGGAACTCGAAGTCGAGAAACAGCTGAAGATCAGCGGGAAGAAGCAGATCGAGGAGTTTGGCGTCGCCAAGTTCAATGCACTCTGCAAGGCGTCGGTGAGCGAGTACATCGACGAATGGGAAACGCTCACCCAGCGCATGGGCTACTGGGTTGACATGGAGCACCCCTACCGGACCTACGACGGCAGTTACATCGAGTCCGTGTGGTGGAGCCTGAAGCAGATCTGGGACGATGGTCGGCTGTATCAGGGATACAAGGTGACTCCCTACTGCCCTCGCTGCCAGACGTCGCTCTCCTCGCACGAACTCTCTCTTGGCTATCGCGAGGACACCCCAGATCCCTCGGTCCACGTGAAGTTCCGCGCGCTGCCGGCCGCCGACGACCCCGGCGATGGGCCGCTCTATTTCCTGGCCTGGACGACGACGCCCTGGACGCTGCCGGGCAATGTGGCGCTGGCCGTGCACCCCGACGAACGCTACGTCACCGTCCGCACCGGTGAGGACTACCTGGTGCTGGCTAAGTCCCGGCTCGAGGTTCTCGACACCGACTACGAGGTGGTGCGGGAACTGAGCGGCGACGACCTCGTCGATCGACGGTACGAACCTCTGGTCGATGACCTGCTCCCCGAGGGGCGTGCCTTCGTTGTTATCGCTGCGCCCGAGCTCGTGTCGATGGACGACGGCACCGGCATCGTCCACACCGCCGCCGCTTACGGCGAGGCCGACCTCTCGCTCTGCCAGCGTGAGGGGATCGCCGTCCGTCACGTTGTGGGGCTCGACGGCCGCTTCCTCGAGGGCTCGCGCTACCGGGGCACCTTCGTCAAGGACGCGGATCCCGTGATCATTGAGGACCTGCGGTCTGCCGGCCACCTCTATCGCGCCGAGCAGATCCGCCACACGTATCCGTTCTGCTGGCGTTGTGACACCCCGCTGCTCTACTACGCCCTGACCTCGTGGTTCATCCGTACCACCGACGTCAAGGACAAGCTCATCGAGAACAACCGCTCGGTGGCCTGGCAGCCCGCCCATATCCGTGACGGCCGCATGGGCAATTGGCTGGCGAATCTCGTCGACTGGAACCTCTCGCGTTCCCGCTACTGGGGAACGCCGCTGCCGATTTGGGAGTGCAGCGTGTGCGCCGAGCGTCGCTGTGCCGGCAGCGCGGCCGAGATCGGACTCACTGCGGCCGACGACCTCCACAAGCCACACATCGATGAGATCACGCTAACCTGCGAGTGCGGTGGCACGATGCGTCGGGTTCCCGAGGTCATCGACTGCTGGTACGACAGTGGCGCTATGCCCTTTGCCCAGTTGCACTATCCCTTCGAAAACGAGGATCTCTTCGAGCGCAGTCTCCCCGCCGACTTCATCTGCGAGGGCATGGATCAGACCCGCGGCTGGTTCTTCTCGCTGCTCGCCATCAGTGCCTTGGTCTTCAGCAAAATCGCCTATCGCAACGTCATCTGCCATGGCCTGGTCCTCGATCAGCACGGCCGCAAGATGAGCAAGCGGATGGGTAACGGTGTCGACCCCAACTCCATCTTCGACGAGTTCGGCGCCGATGCTACCCGCTGGTACTTCTACAGTGCCGTCTCCGCGGGTGCGGACTACCGCATCGGGCGGGACGCCGTTCAGGAGGTGGTGCGCCGCTTCATGCTCACCGTCTGGAACACCTACAAGTTCTTCACTGATTATGCCCGCGTCGACGGCTACGATCCCTCGCAGCCCGCGCCCGATGTCCTTGAAAGACCAGCACTCGATCGCTGGGCACTGGCACGGCTGGCAGAGTGCGTTGATGAGACGCGCTCTGCGCTCGATCGATTCGACGCGGCCGATGCCTGCCGAGTCATCGAGGGATACGCCGAAGATCTCTCCAGGTGGTACGTGAAGCGCTCCCGCCGCCGCTTCTGGAAGACCGCCGACGCTGCGGGGGACGACGACAAGCGGAGCGCCTACGCCACGCTCTTCACCGCTCTCGACAACCTGTCGCGCCTGGTGGCGCCGTTCATGCCTTTTCTCGCTGAGCGCATGTATCGCAATCTCGCCGGTGTGGAGACGGGCCAGATGTCCGGGGGCGTCGACTCCGTCCACCTCACCAACTACCCACATGCGCATGGGGAGTGGCGCGACCGCGACATCGTCGCGGAGATGGCGCGGCTGCGTCGTCTCGTCCAGTCGGGCCTCGCCGTGCGTGAGATGGCGAAACTCAAGGTGCGTCAGCCGTTGGCGTCGGCGACGGTCCACGGCGCCGGATTCTCCGACGAGCTCGAGGCGATCTTCGCGGACGAGCTCAACGTCAAGCGGGTTCTCTCTGCGGAAAAGCAGGATCCCCATGAGTCCGTGAGCCTCGATACCGTTATCACCGACGACTTACGCCTGGAGGGCTTGGTGCGCGAGCTCTCCCGGAAGGTCAACGACCTTCGCAAGCAGGCAGCTCTCCAACTCGGCGACCGCATCACTCTCCATATCGAGGCGGACGGCGATATCCGCCGGGCCGTGGAGAAGCATCGCGAGCACCTCATGGGCGAGGTGCTCGCCAGCGCCATCACCTTCGCGCGGAGCGATGCCCTGGCAGAGTGGAACGGCAGGCTTGCAGGTGAGGACTGCTGGCTCGGCGTCGCCCACTGGGCGGGATGACCTCCGCCACGCGCCGCCGGCTGGCCGTACTCCTAGTCACTGCTGCGATCGTGGCGGCGCTCGATCACTTCACCAAGTACCTCGTCTCCCAGAACATTGCTCTTGGCAACGAGATTCCGGCGGGGGCACCGGTGACCATCGCTCACACCGAGAACTCGGGTGCCGCCTTCGGCCTCTTCCCCGGATTCCAGCAGCTCTATCTCATCGTCGCCGTGGTCGTCTCGAGCTACATCCTCATCACCGCTCCCAGGATGCAGGGGAGCATCTTGCGTCAGGTCGTCCTTGGCGGCATCCTCGGAGGCGCCATCTCCAACGGTGTCGATCGGGCCCTGCGGGGTCACGTCACCGACCTCATCAACTTTCACTTCTGGCCCGTCTTCAACGTCGCCGACATGGCCATCGTCGGTGGCATGCTTCTGGCCGTGGTCACATTTCGCTCTCCCCGAGCGCAGGCTCTGCCGCCCGGATGAGCGCTGCTGAGGGTGAGCGCCTGGACCTCTGGCTGGCTGGCAGGCGTGGGACATCGCGGCACCAGGCCCATGATCTTGTCGCCGGAGGTCACGTCGCCGTCAACGGCCGACCAGGTCGCCCCGGTACTCGCGTGAGTGCCGGCGACTCCATCATTGTGTCGGAGCCGCCCTTTGCGGCTGCACCGGCCCTCGCGGGACCGCCGGTGGCATTGCGCATCACCTTCGAGGACGAGAGCATCGCCGTCATCGACAAGCCCGCCGGGCTCGTCGTCCACCCTGCCCCTGGTCACCCCCACGGAACTCTGGCCGACGGGCTGCGCCAGCGCGGCGACACCTGGTCTCTGTTGGGGGGCGCCGAACGTCCCGGAATCGTTCACCGCCTCGACCGCGACACCAGTGGTCTGCTGGTGGTCGCCAAGACTGAGCGTGCCCACCGCCATCTCTCGGCGCAGCTGGAGCGTCGCACCCTGGGACGCAGCTACTGGGCGCTGGTGCACGGCAGCTTCGCCGAGGAGACGGCGCGCATCGACGCGCCCATTGGCCGGGATCACCGCGACCGTAAGCGCATGGCGGTCGTTGACTCCGGGCGACCCTCCGTGACCGACCTGCGCATTGTCGGTCGCTTTCCGCGGAGCAGCGAGCTCGATGTCGACCTCCACAGCGGGCGTACTCATCAGATCCGCGTCCATCTCGCCCACATCGGCCACCCCCTCTTGGGTGATCCCGTCTATGGCCGCCGTGATGCCGCGCGTCTGACGCTCCATGCTCGCCGGCTCCATCTCCTGCACCCGATGACGGGGGAGGAGCGGAGGTTCGAGTCACCTCTTCCTGCCGACCTTGTCGCCATACGTGACGCTGCCGCGGACGAAATTCTGTGAGCGCCAAGCAACCGCGGATCACCACGACCCCCGGACGGCTCATCGTCATCTCCGGGCCCAGCGGCGTGGGCAAAGACACTGTGCTTCGTGAACTCTTCCGGATCGATCCCCAGTTGCGCTATTCGGTGTCGTACACGACCCGCCCCCCGCGTACTGATGAGATCGATGGCACCTCGTACTCCTTTGTCGATGAGGAGACGTTCCGAGACATGGCGGAGAACAAGGAGTTCCTCGAGTACGCCAATGTCCATGGTCAGCACTACGGCACTTCGCAGCGGCGCATCCAAGACGCGCTCGACCGCGGCGAGGACATCGTCCTGAAGATCGATGTCCAGGGTGCCAAGTGGATCCGCGCAGAAGGGCGCATCGCCGGGGCGGTCTTCCTCTTTCTCCTGCCGCCGAGTATGGAGGAGCTTCGCCGTCGGCTCACCGAACGGGATACCGAGTCGGCGGAGGACCAGGCCCTGCGTTGGGCGAATGCCGAAATCGAGCTTGCCGAGCAGGATGCGTACGACCACCGCGTAGTCAATGACGACGTCAAGCGTGCCGCGGGCGAGATCCTCGCCATCGTCGACCGCAGCCGGCAGGTGGGGGCACCAGGGTGACCCTGGAGAACCGCCGGGTTGCCGTCTATGTGAGCGGGTCGGTCGCCGCGTACAAGAGTTGCGATGTCATCACCGACCTGCGCAAACGCGGAGCTGCGGTCCGGGTCGCCATGACCCCGGGCGCCCAGCGATTCATGAGCTCGTTGACGCTGCAGAGCCTGTCTGGCCATCCCGTTGTCTCTGATCTCTGGGCGGCTCCCAGCGGGGGGCACGGCATGGAGCACCTCACACTCTCGGCGTGGGCAGAACTGCAGGTTGCGGTGGCAGCTTCGGCAAGTCTGCTCGCCAGGCTTGCCCACGGCCTTGCCGACGACGCCGTGACCGCGACTGCACTGGCGTCGACGGCGCCACTGCTGGTGGCCCCGGCGATGGAGACCGCGATGTGGGAGCACCTGGCGACCCGCGAGAACATCCGCCTCCTTGCCGAGCGTGGTGTTCTTGTCGTTGGGCCCACGGTCGGGCGTCTGGCCAGCGGCCACGATGGGCTGGGACGGCTGGCGGAGCCGGCCGAGATCGTCGAGGCGGCGATGGCGTGTCTCTCCGCCGCGGGGTGACGGTCCCGGACCTCGCCGGGCAGCGCTTGGTGGTCACTGCTGGGGGAACCCGCGAGCCCATCGACCCGGTGCGCTATCTCGGCAACCGCAGCTCGGGGAAGATGGGGAACGCACTTGCCATCGCCGCCCGCGCGGGCGGTGCCTCCGTTCTGCTCATCACTACCGTGGAGCCGCCGGTAGAGACCGGTCTCGAGGTGGCGCCGGTGGAGACGGCCACGCAGATGCATCACGCGGTCGTCGCGGCAATGCAGTCTGCTGACGCACTGATCATGGCGGCGGCGGTGGCGGACTACCGACCGCGCGACGTTGCCACGCGGAAGTTGAAGAAGTCAGAACGTCGTCTCGTCCTCGAACTCGTCCCCACTCTCGACATCCTCAGCGAACTCCGCAGCCACCCTCGCCACGGCGAGGTTCTCATCGTGGGCTTCGCCGCTGAGACCGATGACCTCGAAGCGAACGCCAAGAGGAAGCTGGAGGGTAAGGGTCTCGACCTCATCGTCCTGAATGACGTCGCGGCGGCGGGAATCGGCATGGGCACCGACGACAACGCGGTGACGATCCTTGATCGCTCCGGAGTCGTCGCACAGGTGCCGAGGGCCCCCAAGTCCGAAGTCGCGCACCGGATTCTCGACGTGGTAGCGGCGCGCCTCAGTGGCCTCCGCGGTGCCGACTGAGGTCGACGTGTGGTCGCCACAAGGGGAGGGTTGGTCGGACATAGCCGACGGGGATTCTCATGACAGGAGCAATGTCAACTGATCTGCTAATCTCACTTGGGTATGCGTAAATACAGGCCCGTAGACCTCGACCTTGCGGACGCCCCAGAGGCCCTCGCCGGAGAGCGGGCCAGTTGTCCGGCCTGCCGGGATCGTGACGCGCGGGTCATCGGTCTCCTCGGGCGTCGCCTGGTGTTTCGGTGTGAACGGTGCCGGGTTCGGTTTCACCGCGAGCCCTCGCAGACCCAGCCTCAGTTCTAAACGGCCCGAGGCGCTGAGCTGCGCGTCCGCATCTGTCCGCACTCAAATTGACACTTCCGTCACCCGCCCCTATAGTGCGATGCAGAAGTTGATTTCCGTGTCAACTTTCCGCGAACAACGCGGAGAAGAGCGGCACGTCCATCTCACGGAGCGGGAGGTCCACGCTCACGTCATGCCTGACCAATCACACGTCGGACGGCGCTACGAAGCTCATGGCCAGACCGTCGACGCCGACCGAGTGAGTGCTTTCGCCCAGGCCGTCGCCGGTGGTGATGCCGGGTACGCGGAGGGCGAGATTCCCTCGACGTTCGCCGCCGTCTACTGTCTCTACCCCACTCTCGGTCAAGTTTTCGGCGATCCTGAGGTCGGCATCAACCTCGCCGGTCTGGTGCACGGCGAGCAGGAATTCCGGTGGCCCAATCCGGTGCGCCTTGGCGACACCATCGACGCCACCGCGACCATTGCCTCAGTGGAGGAGAAGCGTGGGCTCACGTTTGTCGGCATCGACCTCACCGCGGTGAACCAGGGTGGTCTCACCGTCTGCAACGGCCGCTCCCTGATGATCATTCGCGGGGGAGCGGGATGACCGCGGAGCTCGTCCGCGGCGGTGTCGGTGTCGGCGACGAGATGGCGCCGTTGGCACGCACGGTCACCCAGGAACAGGTGAACGCGTATGCGCAGGCGTCCGGCGACCACAACCCGATCCATCTCGACGAGGAATTCGCTCGCATGGTGGGGCTCCCGGGCACCATCGCCCACGGACTGCTGGACATGGGCATCCTCGCCGAGGCGGTGGCGCGCTGGGCCGGCGGATACGCCCATCTGACGGCGCTCTCATGCCGCTTCTCCAAGCCCCTTCTCATGGGCGACACCATCACCTGCACCGGCAAGGTCGTCGCCGTGGACGATGCCGAGGGCACCGCCGAGCTCGAGCTCGAGGCCGCCTCGGATCGCGGCGAGCGGGTCCTCACCAACGGCCGGGCCACGGTCCGGCTCTCCTGAAGGGAGAGACACATGCCACTCGACTTTGCGCTGACCCGAGAGCAGGAAGAGATTCGTGGTCTCGCCCACGAATTCGCGGCCAACGAGATGCGTCCCCAGGCCGACCATTACGACGAACATGAGGAGACCCCCTGGGAGGTCATGAGGAAGGCCCATGAGCTGGGGCTCGACGCCGTGTCTGGTTTCCCCGAGGAGTACGGCGGCGGTGGCATCGACCTCATTAGTGAGCTCGTTCTCACCGAGGAACTCTCCTGGGGCGACGCGGGCATGGCCGTGGCCATCAACGGGACTGGCCTGGCGGGCGCCGGCATCTTGGCGATGGGCACCGAGGAGCAGAAGCAGAAATACATCGGCATGCTCTGCGATCCCCGGCAGTTGCGCATCGGCGCCATGGGCCTCACTGAACCCAACTCGGGTTCGGACTCGCTAGCACTGGAGACTACCGCCCAGAAGGTTGACGGCGGCTACGTGCTGAACGGCACCAAGCAGTTCTGCACCAACGGCGGCATCGCCGACATCCAGGTTGCCTTTGCCACCACAGATAAGGCCCTCGGCCCGGCCGGCATCGCCGGCTTCGTCATCGAGAAGGGAACCTCGGGCATGCGCCAGGGGCGCAAGGAACGGAAGATGGGGGTGCGCGCCTCGCACACCGCGCAGGTCATCTTCGAGGACTGCTTCGTACCCGAGGAGGCCCGTCTCGGCTTCGACAAGGACGGCAACTCCACCGGTCCGGGCGCCATCGGGGCCATGCTTATGCTGGAAGCGACGCGACCGCTGGTTGCCGCCGGTGCTCTGGGAATCGCCCGAGCGGCGTTCGACTTCGCTCGCGACTATTCGCTGGAGCGCGTGGCCTTCGGCAAGCCCATTTCCAAGCATGAGGCCATCGCCTTCAAGCTCGCCGACATGGCAACAGAGATCGACGCTGCCCGCCTCCTCACCTGGCGAGCCGGCTGGATGGCCCAGAACGGCGTGCCCTTCGCCCGCGGCGAGGGCTCGATGGCCAAGCTCTTTGCTGGCGACATGGCGATGCGCGTCACCACCGAGGCGGTGCAGGTCCTGGGCGGCTATGGGTACGTCAAGGACTATCCCGTCGAGCGCTTCATGCGCGACGCCAAGATTTACCAGATATGGGAGGGCACGGCCGAGATCCAGAGGCTCGTTATCAGCCGCTACATCTTGGGTGAGCGCCAAGCGGTGGCTCGACCCAGGCTGGTGAAGGATGATCCCCTGGCCACCGAGGCGCGCGCCGCGGCGAGTTAACCTCGCCTCAACCCTTGCTCAACGGCGCGGGCGCATCGAGTTCCAGCACCTTGCCCAGGGAGGTGAGTTGACGGTAGCCGTCGCGCGTCACCACCACGGTGTCCTCGATGCGGATGCCGCCGAGGGCGGGGTCGTAGAGCCCCGGTTCGATGGTGATGACGTCCCCCACCTCAAGGGGAGTGTCGGCGAGCGTTTGCGCGATGCTTGGCAATTCGTGGATGTCGAGACCGACGCCATGCCCGGTGCCGTGGAGCATCCGGGCGTTCGATGTGATGTGGTCGTAGCCGGGGGTCGTCGAACCGTATCCGTGTCTGGCGAGAACGTCGCAGACGATGCCATGGATCGCTCGGCCACTCACCCCCGGACGTACCGCATCGAGCGCCGCCTGCTGGGCCTCGCGAACGGCTGCATACATCCGCTTCACCTCAGGATCGGGTGTGCCGCGGACCACGGTTCGGGTCATGTCTCCCCAGTACCCGGTGCGCTTACTGTGGGGGAAGATGTCGAGAACGATGGGGAGCCCGACACGGAGCACGTCGCTAGCAGCGCGATGGGGATCTGCGGACTCCGGACTGCCACAGCAGATGGTGTCCTCGGCACCGCAGCCGAGCTCGAGGAGGCGCATCTCCACGGTGCGAATGAGGTCGGTGCTCGTTAGCTCTCGCCCGTCGTGCCAGAGGACGCCATCGGCGATGGTGGCTGCAGCGATGAGGTCGAGCGCCCGCTGGAGGGCATCCTGGCCAGCATCCATGACCTCCTTGATGGCAAGGATCTCGCGCTGGGTCTTGATGCGGCGACGCCGCTCATAGAGATGCGCTTGGGGGCGCACCTCGATGCCGGCGCAGCGTAGCTCGTCGGCTGCCAGCGCGGGAAAGCTCGCCTCGACATCGACCGACACCAGACCGTGCTCCCGGAGGATGGCAGCGAGGATGCCGCTCGCTCCCGAGCCGGGTGCGACAGTGAGTTCGCTCCAGCTCCGCACCCGGCTGACGTGCGCCTCCCGGCGGGCTCGACCCAGTTCCATGGGGTTCACCCAGAGGGTGACGCCGCGTGCCCCCTCGTCGATGACGACGACGGGGTCAGGGGACCGGAATCTGGTGCGCCAGAGGATGTTCTTGTGGTCGGAACTGGTGCCCAAAAGGAGAACTGGTCGGGCTCGTCGCAGGGTGACGACCGGGAGGTTGGCGGCCGGCGAGGCAGCTAGGGGGGTGAAGGGTTCTGCTGTCACGGCCGAGCGTGGCGCCCGATGGCGCCCGACGGCGACGGATTCGAGCGCGTACAGCAAAGCGGCAGATCATGCCACGCCGGGTGCCCGCCTGACCATACCCCTGGCTTTCTGCGGCGGCCGTGGCCCGCTTGGGGATAATCCCCGCTCGTCCAGGTTCAGGTTGGAGGCGCTGATGTTCGATCTCACCGGCAAGGTCGCCGTTGTCACCGGCGGTTCTCGCGGTCTCGGCAGAGCCGACTGTCTGGCGCTGGCGCGGGCCGGCGCCGACGTCGTCGTCACGGACATTCTCATGGAGTCGGATCCCGACCTTCAGCAGGCCGCCGAATCGGCGCAGTCGGCGCTGGCGCAGCTCTTCACCTCCCAGCACGTGGTGCACACCGAGGCGACGAGCAACGAGATTCGTGCCCTGGGGCGGCGGTCCGCCGCCATGAAGATGGACGTCACCAAGCCCGAGCAGATTCGCGCTGTCTTGGCGGAAATCAAGAAGGAGTTTGGCTCCGTCGACATCCTGGTGAACAATGCCGCCACCCTCGACCACATTGGCCAGGTCGAGAATCAGAACGACGACCTCTGGGAGCGCGACCTTAGAGTGAACCTCACCGGCGCCTACAACTGCACCAAGGCCGCGTGGCCGTACATGCGCGAGCAGAACTGGGGGCGCATCGTGTACATGGCATCGGTGGCCGGCACCCTTGGTGGGTTCGGTCAGGCTTCGTACTCAGCCACCAAGGCGGCGGTCATCGGACTCGGGAAGTCGATGGCTCTTGAGGGTGCCCGCTACGGCATCACCGCGAACATCATTGCCCCCGGCATCATTGGCACCGAGGCATACCATGCTGGAAATCCCAAGATGAACGACCGCATGGTGTTGCGTACCGCGCTGCGCAGCGCGGGTGAACCCGATGACATCGCCAATACCATCGTCTTCCTTGCCTCGCCGGAAGCGCGATACATCACCGGTCAGACCATCACGGTTGCTGGCGGTCTCGATCTCTTCGTCTACTGATGGTGGCAGCGGTGCCGCTCTCGGTCGAGGTCGATTACTGGCCGGCGGAGACCGGTCCCTTTCTCTGGCAGGCGTACGATCGCAGCACTATCGAGCGGGACCTGCGGCGGCTCGCTGCCAGGGGAATTCGCCACCTTCGCGTCGGTCTGGCCTGGGACAGCTTCATGGTCGATGACGCCGCCGTCGATAGTCGCCGACTGGCCGAACTGGAGCACCTGTTGCAGACAGCCTTGGCCACATCTCAGCAGATCACCCTGGGCCTCTTCGTGTGGAGCGTCGGCGACTGTGTGCAGTTGCCCGCCTACGCAGTCTTGCGCGGGCAGCCTCGTGACGGAGTGCGGGTGCTCAGCAACGCCAGGGTGGAGCCTGGGGGACCGCGCGATGTGTATGGCGATGCGCTCATGCTAGAGAATGGCGATCGTTGGCTGCGCACCCTCCTCAGGGCCGTGGGCGGCCATCCCGCCATTGCCGCGTGGGATCTCGGCGACGATCCCGTTCGTACCGTAGAACCGTCGACACCGCAGGCGATGGGGGAGTGGCTTCGGCACCTCGGCGGCCTCGTGCGGGCGGCGGGAGATGTGGTGCGCCTGACCGCCGGTGCCGGTGATGTCACAGCCCCGCACGGCCTGCCGATTGGCGAGCTCGGCGCCCTGGTCGATCGGGTTGATTGCCGCGTCACCGTCCGCGATATCACTCAGCTTGGCGCGGTCTCCGGTGCAGAGGCAGGGCTCTTCCTGGGCGAACTCCTGCGCGCCCGCACCCATCTGGCGCTGCCCATCGGCATCGCCGTCCCCGCCTCGGACACGCCGGCGATGGCCCTGCGGGAGATCCTCGAGCGGCGCCACGAGACGGGGATCAGCGCCGTTGCCGTGGCGGGGGCGACGGGGGTGCGCTCCGCTCTACTTCAACGGGCTCCCTTCGATCGCGCGCCGGAACTGGGGAACAGCGGCCTTGGCGACGATGCCACGTCAGTGTTGGCAGATGCGGCACGGGGGGAACTCGACGTGTCGCCAGGTGCGACGCGGCTCGCCGACATCGACTGGTGTGACCACGATGCGCATCTTCCGGAGAGTCTACGAGACACGTTTTCCATGTGGAAGCGAAGCATCCCCGATGTCCCTGCTCTCGATGAGTAAGTGACGTCAGCTCGGCTTGGCGCGCAGTTCGGCGAGCCGATGGGAGGCGGCCTCGACCCGGCCGCCGTCGCTGCCGTGGAGACGGACGACGAGCTCGCGGCTCTCGGTCTGGGGATAGGAGCCGACGCTGACATCGGGGAACTCCACGGCGAGGAGCGTCATCGCTCCCGCAAATTCGGCCTCGATAGCTCCCGCGTAACGGAGTTCGCGGACGACCGGGCCGGTGCCGCCGGCGCAGAAGCGAGGCAAGATCTCTTCCTCGAGGATGGTGGTGAACTCGCGGGGGACGCCGGGGAGAACGAAGAGCCAGCGGTCGGTGCCCACCTCGAGTGCCAGCGCGGCCGCCATGCCGCGCCGATTGGCGAGGATGTGGGCACCCTCGACGACAGTTGCCATGGCCCGGTTGGGGGCACCGATCTCTGCGGTGGGGACCCATCCGGCGCGGTGCATGCGCTCGGTGATTGACTGGATATGGGCCAGGGCTTGGGGATGCTCCACGCGCGTCCTGCCGAGGCCCTGGGCGACGCCCGCGTGGGTGCGGTCATCTGGGGTGGGGCCGATCCCGCCACACACCAGGATGCGGTTGACGTCGATGGTTTCGATGGCCCGGCGCACCGTGGCGGCGATCTCGTCAACGCGATCAGCGACGGTCTCCATCCGCTGCACCGGGTAGCCGGCGTGGAAGAGCAGCCGTGCCGCCGGCTGGGAGTTGCTATCGGGGATGAATCCCCCAAGGAGCTCGTCGCCGACGGCGATGATGACGCTGCCGTGGCCCATGGCTGCGCAGCCTACCCCGGAAAAGGAGCCGAGCCGGCGGGGCCTTTTCACCGACCGCTACAATCCCGCCGTCTGGTTCTCATATCACTCGGCAGCCGCTGCATCGGCCGGCCGCCTCTGAGGTAGTCCATCCATGACCCTCTCTGTCCTCCTGCCCATCGCCGGCTGCGGCGTGATGGCGTTGCTCTGGGCCGTCGCTCTCATCGTCTGGGTATTACGCAAGCCCCAGGGCAATGAGCGGATGCGGGAGATTGCCGCAGCGATCCAGGAGGGGGCCAAGGCGTACCTCAATCGCCAGTACCTGATCATTGGGATCATCGGTGTGGTCATCGCCGTGGTGCTGGCGTTCACCCTCGGCTGGCAGACCGCTGTGCTCTTTGTCCTCGGTGCGCTGCTCTCGGGAGCGGCCGGGTACGTGGGCATGAACATCTCGGTGCGCGCCAATCTGCGCACGGCTGAGGCCGCCCGCAAGGGCGTGGGCCCAGCGCTCAGTGTTGCCTTCAACGGCGGCGCGGTCACTGGATTCTTCGTTGTTGGATTCGGCCTCGTCGGAGTGGCGCTTGCATACGGCCTGTTTCAGAACTTCGATTCCCTGGTGGGGTTCGCCTTCGGCGCCTCGCTCATTTCGGTCTTTGCCCGGCTGGGGGGGGGCATCTTCACCAAGGCCGCCGACGTTGGCGCCGACCTCGTTGGCAAGGTGGAGGCGGGGATTCCCGAGGACGATCCCCGCAATCCCGCGGTCATCGCTGACAACGTCGGTGACAACGTTGGTGACTGCGCTGGCATGGCCGCCGACCTCTTCGAGACGTACGCTGTCACCGCGGTGGCCACCATGCTGCTGGGTTCCCTGCTCTACCGAGGGACGCACCAGATCGCGTTCGTCATGTATCCCCTGATCCTCGGTGCCGCGTCCATCATCGCGTCCATCGTGGGCACGCTGTTCGTGCGCATGGGCAAGGGCACGTGGATCATGGGAGCGATCTACAAGGGCCTCATCGCCGCCGCGATTGTTGCGCTGCCCCTCTTCTGGTACGCAACCAAGGTGCTCGCCGACAACGGTGAACTCAGCGATCCTCGATTTACTGTCAACGTCTACAACCTGTTCTGGTGCGCCTGCATTGGCATCGGCATCACCATCGCTCTCGTCGTCATCACCGAGTTCTTCACTGGCTCGCAGTTCTGGCCAGTCAGAACCATCGCCGCGGCGTCGCAGACGGGCCACGCCACCAACATCATCGCGGGCCTCGCTATCGGTATGGAGGGTACGGCGATTCCGGTGCTTGTCATCGGTGCCGGCATCCTCGGCAGCGCAGCACTCGCCGGGATCTACGGTATCGGCATCGCGGCCATGGCGATGCTCTCCATGACCGGCATCGTTG
Source organism: Candidatus Dormibacteria bacterium (assembly GCA_051002895.1). GTDB lineage: Bacteria > Chloroflexota > Dormibacteria > Aeolococcales > Aeolococcaceae > JBPCLW01. Next base: position 18,477 of record JBPCLW010000032.1, read on the forward strand.
TGGCGATTGACGCCTACGGTCCCATCACCGACAACGCCGGCGGCATCGCCGAGATGGCCAATCTTCCCGCGGAGGTGCGGGCGGTCACCGATCCGCTCGATGCGGTTGGCAACACCACCAAGGCGGTCACCAAAGGCTACGCGATTGGTTCGGCCGCCCTCGCCGCGCTGGTGCTCTTCGCGTCATACACCGACGTGCTGCAGAAGAATCACCGCGGTCAGGCGTTCAGCTTCGACTTGACCGATGCGCAGGTCATCGTCGGGCTCTTCCTGGGCGGCGTCATGCCCTTCCTGTTCGCGGCCCTCTCCATGCTCGCAGTGGGTCGCGCCGGCGGCGGCGTTGTCAACGAGGTGCGCCGCCAGTTCCGGGAGATCCCCGGAATCATGGAGGGTACGGGCCGCCCCGAGTACGGACGCTGTGTGGCCCTGGTCACGGCGGCGGCGCAGCGGGAGATGATCATCCCCGGCCTCCTGCCCGTGCTTGCCCCGATTGCCGTGGGTCTCATCCTTGGCCCGGTCGCCCTCGGCGCCATGCTTCTAGGCACCATTGTTGTGGGTCTGTTCGTCGCTCTGCAAATGACCACTGGCGGTGGTGCCTGGGACAACGCCAAGAAGTACGTCGAGGATGGCCACTTCGGCGGCAAGGGAACCGACACTCACGCTGCAGCAGTCACCGGTGACACTGTTGGCGATCCCTGCAAGGACACTGCTGGACCAGCCATCAACCCCATGATCAAGGTGATGAACATCATCGCCATCCTCATCGCCCCGACCATCGCGCTGCATCACCTCTTCTACTGATCGATCAGGCCGCGGCAAAACGCGGACGGGAGCCGAGTGTGGACGAGTATCAGCTCGAGATCGACTCACTGAAGAGCACGCTGGCTCGACTCCGTGCCGACGAGGCGGCCCCGGCACTCATCGAAGAGTACGAACTGGAGTGCCGCAACCTGCAATCGCTGTACCGCGCGGCGCAGGACACCATGGTCGTGGGCGATGGTGATCCGCGCATCCGCCAGGCGCTCAACGATCTCGGCTTCGGCGGGTGGACCCTCAACAATGTGTATGCGTTTGTCTACGACGCCGCCATCGACGCCGACACCTCCAGCACCGACCTTGCCGGCGTCGTCAATCAGATCGACTTCGCGGGATCGTTGCTCGCTGCCCACGGCTGATCCAACAACAGGGCGCTGTCCTCCCACCGGTAGCTCACTTCGGCAACGGCCTCCGTGGGGAATTGCAGGACCTGGCGGTCACAGACGACGCCGCCGAGGGCCTCGTAGAATCGGCGCGCCGGTCGGTTCCCGGCGAGGACCCAGACGAGCAGGGTGGTACGCCCCCGATCACGGAGGTGGCGGACGACGCCGGCAACCAGCCGCCGTCCCAGCCCCAGTTGGTGATGCTCCGGTCGGATGTAAATCGCGTACAACTCACCGTCCGCCGATGTCCGACCGCGGCCGGGACCGCCGCTGGCGTAGCCGATGGCAAAGCCGTCGTCCTCGGCGAGGAGGGTGGCGCCAGGCGCGCCGGCACGCAGCGCTTGAGTCCAGTCCTCGACCTTGCCGTCAACGCTGAGCCGGGAGTCGAGGAATCCATCCGAGATGATCCCTCGGTAGGCACTCCGCCAGACGGCGACGTTGACCTCGGCGATGATGCGGGCGTCGGCAACGGTCGCCGGCCGGATGGCGACCATGCTAGTGGTGCCCGGCGGAAGTTCGTGACCGAGGCGCCGGTATCGGCGTTCGAGGCAAAGGAAAGGGTGGCGCGAGGAGGAGTGCATCTGAATGATGCATGACGACGTGGCGCCGGGCCCCTTGACGCACGCATCGGGCGCCGAGATCAAGCATGGGTTGCGAACTTCCGCCGGGCACCACTACTCAGTGAACGCCGGCGGTTTCGGGGGCGGCGGTCGGCAGAGCGGCCCCGGGGATCTTGACCCCGGGGTTCAGGAGGCCGCCCGGGTCGTAGTGCGCCTTGATCCCTCGCATGAGCGCGACCCCGGCGGAACCGAGCTGTCGCTCCACGTAGGCGAGCTTGGCCGTGCCCACACCGTGTTCGCCGGAGAGCGAGCCTCCCATCTGGAGCACGACCTCGAAGAGATCGGTTGCGGCGGCGTCGCCGCGGGCACGCTCTCCTGGCAGGCGGGGATCAATGAGGAAGCTGATGTGTAGGTTGCCGTCACCGAGATGGCCGAAGGTGACCACGGGAACGTGGTGCTTGTCACCGATCCGCTGGCAGTGTTGCAGCAACTCGTTGACCCGGTCTCGAGGGACCACCACGTCCTCGTTTACCTTGCCGACGATGACCTTGGCGACGGCAGCGCTCACCGCTTTGCGCAGCGCCCAGAGTCGCCCTGCTTCAGCGCGATCAGCGGCGACTCTCACCGTGGTCGCGCCAGCGGCCTCGAGTGTCGCCCGCACGCTGTCCGACTGTGCGTCCGTGTTGTCGCCCTCGACCTCGACGAGGAGGAAGGCAGCGGCGTTGGGGACAACGGCTATGCCCGTCTCCGCGATGGCGCGCAACGCCGCAGCGTCGAGCAATTCGAGGGCGGCGGGAACGATCCGCGCGTCGCTGATGAGCGCGACAGCGGAACATGCATGCTCAAGATCGGCGAAAGTTGCGGCCAGGGTGACCCGGCCGGCCGGCGCGGGGAGAAGCCGAAGGATGACCTCGGTGATCACCGCTAGGGTGCCCTCGGACGCGTTCAGCAGTGGCAGTAGCGAGGACGCCTCACCTCCCTCGCCGAGGTGGTGGATTCGACCGTCCGCGATGACCACGGTGGCGGCGACAAGGAAGTTTGCCGTGCTCCCGTAGCGGAGGGCTCGCGGTCCGGCGGCGTTGGTGGCCACGTTGCCGCCGATGGTGCTGGTGCTGGCGGCGCCGGGGTCCACTGGGTAATAGCGTCCCGCGGCGTCGGCGCTGCGCTGGACGTGGGCGGTGATAGCACCAGCCTCGGCGTGCAACCGGTCCGCCTCGGCATCGATCCCGACAACTCGTGACATGCGGCTGAGGTTGAGGATGACGCCACCGTGCACCGCGACGGCCCCGGCAACATAGCCGGTTCCGGCGCCGCGGGGGACGACCGGGAGGTGGTTGGCGGCGCAAACCTGGACGATCTGGCTCACCTCTTCGGTGCTGGCCGGGAAGATGACAGCCTCGGGAAGGCGGCGTTCGCCTGACGCTCCCGAGGCGTCATACGCGTAGGCGGCAAGGTCAGCGGGACGCGTGTACAGGTGAGCGGCGCCGACCTGGCGCTCGAGGTGACGGAGAACGGGCGGCTCGAGCATCCCGGCATTCTAGGGCGCGGCCGTGCTGCTGCCTTGCCGACGACGCGCGAGAATCGCTGCGTGCGGCGACGCCTCGACCTCTCCCGTCCCCTCGACCTTCGGGCCACGCTGTTTCCCCTGCGGCGCGGCGCTGGCGATCCCACCATGCGCATGTCTGCGGTCGGAGCGGTGCGGGCAACCAGGACGCCGGACGGCCCGGTCACACTGCAATTGCGCCTCGGTGGCGCACACGTCGAGGCGGATGCCCAGGGTTCGGGCGCCGCGTGGGCGCTGGAGCATCTCCCCGACCTCATCGGAGAGCACGATGGTGTGGAGGATTTCCACCCCCGCCACGCCCTGGTCAGCGAGCTCTTCCGCCGCCACCCCGGGTTGCGCATCATCCGCAGCGGTGCGGTCCTCGAGGCAATGGTGCCCAGCATCCTCGAGCAAGAGATCGTGGGTCTCGACGCTCGCGCGAACTACGCTCGCTTGGTGCGCACTCTCGGCGATGTCGCGCCCGGGGCACATGGTCTGCTCGTGCCACCGACGCCGGGTGGACGTACCACCACTGTGGCATCGAACGGCGACGGGCGGCGGTCATCGTCGGCGTCGCGCGCCGGGCCCCGCGGGCGGAGGAGTATCTCGATCTGGATCCGCCCGAAGCCAGAGAGCGTCTCGAGGCCTTCCCTGGAGTGGGACCGTGGATCTCCGCCGAGGTCGCCATCGTCGCTCTCGGTGACGCCGATGCCGTGCCTGTTGGCGACTACCATCTGCCCAACGTGGTGAGCTTTGCGCTGGCTGGCGAGCCCCGTGGCGACGACGCTCGCATGCTCGAGCTGCTCCAACCCTTTCGCGGCCATCGCGGTAGGGTGCTGCGATTGCTCATGTCTGGCGGGCCCACTCCGCCACGGCGGGGGCCGCCGATGCCCCGACGGGACATCGCGCGTCTCTGATCTCGGTCAGCGGGCGAGCCCGGTGCTGACGCGGGCGGAGGGCGAATGCCGCTGCAGCATCAGCGCCTGATCTGCCAAGAGCGGCGTCGGTGGGTCGCCGGCCGCTCGCTATACTCGATCGGAGATGGCAGAGCAGCATGTGATCGAGGCCATCGAGCAGGCGCTCAGCACGGTGATGGAGCCCGAACTCCACCGCGACATCATGAGCTTGCAGATGGTCAAGGACCTCGCAGTCGACAATGGCGTCGCTCGCATGCGCGTGGTTCTCACCACGCCCGCCTGCCCGCTGAAAGACGTTATCGAGGGTGACATTCGGGGGGCGCTGGTGGGGGTCGTGCCCGGCATCACCGCTGTCACCGTGACCTGGGATAGCCGGGTGACCTCCACCCATGGTCTGCCCGGTCGTCAAGAGATTCCCGGTGTCAAGAACGCCATCGCTATCTCCGCTGGCAAGGGTGGCGTGGGCAAGACCACGCTCGCCGTCAACACCGCGATCGCTCTGACCCTCGCCGGCGCCCGTGTCGGGCTGCTTGATGCGGACATCTATGGCCCGAACGTGCCAATCATGCTGGGAATCACCGACTCCCCCCGCGAGGGCGCGACCCAGCGCATCGCCCCGCTTGAGGCGTACGGGCTCAAGGTGATGTCCTTCGGCACCATCCTCAAGCCCGGACAGCCGGTGTCGTGGCGCGGTCCCATGCTGGCCAAGGCGCTTCGCGAGTTCCTCTACGAGGTGGAGTGGGGCGAGCTCGATTATCTCGTCGTCGACCTCCCCCCCGGGACGGGCGATGTCCAGATCAGTCTGGCCCAGAGCGTCCCCACAACCGGTGCCGTCATCGTCACCACGCCGCAGGACGTCGCAATTGCCGATGTTAGTCGCGGCATCAGCATGTTCACCCAACTCAAGGTGCCCGTCCTTGGGGTGGTCGAGAACATGAGTGGTTTCCTCTGCGGCCACTGCGGGGAGCGCACTGATGTCTTTGGTTCTGGCGGCGGCCGTGCCCTCGCCGCGCAGCACGGACTCCCGTTTCTCGGCGAGATCCCCCTCGATCCGCGGGTGAGACTTGGCGGCGGTGACGGTCAGCCGCTCATGGCCGCAGCCCCGGACTCCGCGGTGGGCAGCGTCTTCCGTGCCGTTGCCGAGCGCATTGCCGCCGAGGTCAGCAAGGAGAACTTCGCCGCCACCGCGGGACCGGAACTTCCAGGACCGCGCCTCCCCGTTCGCCGGTGAGCACTGCGGCGGCGTCGCCGGCCGCGCCGGTCACCGTCGCCGCTCCGGAAGGGGACCTCCGTCAACCGTCGCGCTGGTTGGTCACCGCGATCTGCGTCGGCGCCTTTGTTGGCATGGTCGACGCCACCATTGTTGCCGTCGCTCTGCAGCCGTTGGCCGTTCGCTTCGCGGTTCCGCTGACCGCTGCCCAGGAGGTTCTCGGCGTCTACCTGATCGTGGTGGTGGCGGCGATGCCGACCGTGGGCCGGCTGGGCGACCGACTCGGCCGTCGGAGCATCTACATCAGCGGGTTCGTGGTCTTCGCGGTGGGATCGGCGGCGGCGGCGCTGGCCCCCACCTTCGTGGCCCTGCTCATCGCGCGGGCCGTGCAGGCACTCGGTGGCGGCATGCTCAACGCATCCAGCCTCGCGCTCATCACCGAGTACGTTCCCCGCCGGCGCGCCGGTCGTTCGGTGGCGATCCTGGTGGTGGTCCAGGCAGTCGCGGGTCTCATCGGGCCCCCGCTGGGGGGACTGCTGACTGCCCTCGGGGGATGGCAGGCCGTTTTTTGGGCGGGACTGCCTCTCGCGGGAGCGGGAATCCTGCTCGGGCTCCGGCACATCCCTGCGGGCTCGGCGCGGCGTGAGGTCCGCTTCGACCTGCCCGGTGCCCTTCTGGTCGTCGCCGTCCTCCTTGGACTCAGCGGCGGCATCGCCTCGCTGGGAGGTCCTGTTGTCGGAGATCTTCCGGCCATCGTGTGGTTCTCCATCAGCTGGATCGCGCTGCTCCTCCTCGTCCCCTTCGAGATCATCGCCCGCCGACCCATCATCGACGGCCGCCTGCTTCGTCAGTCGCGGTTCAGTGCAGCAACGGTGGCGACATTCCTCTCCACGGGGACCCTGATGTCCTGCTTCGCGCTGCTGCCCTTCTGGCTGGAGTCGACCCACGGGGCCTCGCCGACGCTTGCCGGGCTGGCGTTTCTTCCCATCGCGCTGGGCATCGGGGGCAGTTCCCGGTGGGGTGGTGCGCTCGGGGACAGGGGCCGGACCAGGGTCGCCACCGGCGCAGGGATGTCGCTTGCCGCCGGTGGATTGCTGGTCTGCGCGCTTGCGGCAGGGCTGCGGGCCTGGCCGCTTCTCGTCTTCGGCCTGCTCATCCTCGGGGTCGGCAACGGACTCTTCTCCGCACCCAACACCGCGGCGGCGATGTCGCTGGCGCCGCGGGCGATTCTCGGCGCGGCTGCAGCAACTCTGGGCACCGCTCGCAACTCGGGAGTCATCGTGGGACTCAGCGTCACCGGAGCGATCGACACCGCTCTGGCTCAGTCGTCGGGGGGGGATGCCGCGGCTCGGGCGGTGTTCATCGGCGCGGCGGTTGTCTGCGCTCTTGTCGCGCTGCTCGCGGTGCGCACCTACCGCTGAGAGAGCGATGGCGATGTCCTCCGCTCGGTCCCCGTCCATGGCGGCCTTTGCGCAGACGGCCGACGGCATCGCGGCGACACGTTCCAAGCTGGCCAAGGTCGATCTCCTTGCCAGCTACCTCCGCGGGCTCGACCGCGTCCGGCTGCCCCTGGCCGCTCGGTACTTCGCCGGCCGCATCTTCCCCAACGCCGATGGCCGCATTCTCAGTGTCGGCGGGTCGGCGCTGGGGACCGTCATTCGCGAGCTCACCGGTGCCGAGGACGGCGACATCAGCGCCTCCTGGGCGCGCCACGCCGACGTCGGGGACACCGTTGCAGATCTCCTGCAACAGAGCGGACTTGGGAGTGAGGGTGTCGATATCCTCGACGTCGACGCCGCTTTCTCGGAGATGGCGGCAACCCGCGCCACCCGGGGCCGCGTCGACCTTCTGCTCGAACTCCTGCGCCGGTGCAGCGCCGTCGAGGCGAGGTACGTCACCAAGCTGATCAGCGGGGAACTGCGGATCGGGCTCCGGGAGGGACTGGTCGAGGAGGCAATCGGACATGCCTTCGGTCGGCCCGCCGTCGATGTCGCCCGAGCCGACATGCACGCCGGCGACCTCGGCGATGTCGCAGTCCTCGCCCTTGACGATCGCCTCGGCGAGGCCGCGCCGCAACTCTTTGCGCCGCTGCGCTTCATGCTCGCCTCCCCGGTTGCGGATGCGGACGAGGCGGTGCGGCGCCTCGGCGACAGCGTCTGGGTCGAGGACAAATACGACGGTATCCGCTGCCAGCTGCATCGCGACGGCAACCGCGTGGCGCTCTTCAGCCGTGACCTCAAGGACATCACCGATCAGTTTCCCGAGGTGGTCGTCGCTGCCGGCGGCCTGCCTCGGTCGATGATTCTCGACGGCGAGATCCTCGCCTTTCGCGACGGGCGGGTCATGCCCTTCGCCGCTCTGCAGCGGCGGCTCGGGCGGCGCGCACCGTCGCTAGCCATGCAGGCCGAGGTCCCCGTGATCCACGTTGCCTGGGACCTGCTCTGGGATGACGGCGACACCATCCTCGACGTGCCATTGCGGGACCGGCGGGCACGGCTCGATGCGCTCGCGCTAGGCGGTGGGCTGGCCACCGCCCACCTCGAGCAGGCGGTGGGCGCCGCCGGTATCGAACAGCTCTTTCTCGACGCCCGGGCTCGGCTCAACGAGGGACTGCTCCTCAAGGATCCCGCCTCTCCATACCTGCCGGGCCGCCGCGGCTTGTACTGGCTGAAGCTGAAACGTCCCCTGGACACGCTCGACTGCGTCGTTGTGGGCGCCGAGTGGGGGCATGGCAAGCGCCGCGCTGTGCTCAGCGACGTCACCTTCGCGGTACGGCGCGACGAGGATGGCGAACTCGTCAACGTCGGCAAGGCGTATACCGGCCTCTCGGATGCCGAGATCGCGGAGATGACGGGGCTGCTCCACGAGCTCACTATGAGCGTTCACGGACGCTATCTCGCGGTGCGGCCTGAGATCGTCCTGGAGATTGCTTTCGATGCCATCCAGGAGTCGCGCCGGCATCGTTCCGGCTATGCAATGCGTTTCCCTCGAATCGTCCGCTGGCGACACGACAAGTCGGTCGTCGACATCAGCAGTCTCGCCGAGGTGCAGGCTCTCTCCGCGGCCCGCCAGCATGGCCGCGACCTCCTCGTCGACCAGGCTACCTCGACCCCATGAACGGGGCGAAGAGATCGCCCCTGTCGGCGGCGGGATCGCCAACGGATGCAAAGACGCGGAACTGCCCAACGAGGGCGCCGTACTGACGCTCGAGCGCCGGGTCCGGGTAGGCCTCGACGGGATCCCAAGGATGGAGGTAGTGAACCTCCTGGATCCCCGCCTGGAGCATCTCCTTGAGACAGCCAAAGCAGGGCTGGACGGTTGTTGTCATCGCCGCCCCCAGGGTCTGCTGTCCGAACCGCGCCGCGGTGAGGATGGCGTTCTGCTCGGCGTGAACGCAGATGCAGATGTCGTACGCCCCGCCGCGCGGTGCATTGTCGCTGCCGCGCTGCGAGCAGCGATGGCAGCCCCCGTCCGAGCAGTTGGGCATGCCGAAGGGAGTGCCGTTGTAGCCGGTGCTGAGGACGCGGCCCTCGCGGGTGATGACCGCACCGACGCGGCGACCGACACAGTCGGCTCGCGTTCGGGCCGCCAGCGCGATGAGGAGAAAGTAGAGTTCCTTGTCCGGCCGCTGGAGCGGCGGGGATGCGAGGTCCGGGTCGTCGAGGCCGGGGTCGGTCACCGCCGCAGGGTAGCGTGCCCTTCCCCGGCTCGGAGGGAATCAGATGGGGAGTGGCGTGCCCCCACCCCCTCCGGTGCCGCTCGGCGCCGGTGACGGTGAGCCGGATCCCGGGGTCGGGCTCTGACCCGTCGGCGTGGGCGCCTGGCCTGACGAGGGTGACCCGCCGCTTGGCGACGGCGACCCCGAGGAAGGCGTCGGCGGGGGCGGGACGGTGGGCGTGGGCCTCGGAGACGGGTTGGTGATGAGCTCAAAGTTGACCGCAAAGGCGTCGAACGATGCGGGCGGATCCTCGCTACCGATCATCGAGATGATGAAGACGGAGTGGCCGAGCACCAGGGTGAGGACTTTCAGCTGCACCCCGTTGACCCGGAGCTTGAAGCACTCAGCGGGGATGCCGCGGAACTTGTCGACACGGTGGCCAACGAAGGAGACGGTGGCCCCCTTGGCGAACGGTTGCGCGGCCAGGCGATCTGCCTCGAAGGAGACGACTCGGGCCTGAATGTCGGCAGGGTCCACGTTGGTCTGGAGGTCAGGAATGTAGACCGCGTCGATCTGCGGCTGATCAACCGGCGCCGCGGTCTTGGGAGAGAGATAGACACGATCTGGTGGCTTGTAACGGCCGGTGTCGAAGGCATCGGTGCTGAGCGTCACCGTGCCGACCGGTGCCTTCTCGCTGAAGACGCCGTGCGGGTCGGTGTAGTCCTGTGGCAGCCCATGGGCACCGGGATCGAGGTGATCAGCGGGAGGTTGGGGCTCGTCGGCCAGGTGCAGCATGTCGATCGATGCGGGATCCAGTGGGGCCTGACCCAACGGCGTGGGTGCGGGCGAACCACTTGTCGATGAGCTGCTGGGCTGATTGCCGCCGCACGCGGCCGCCAGAAGCGCGACGGACACCGCCAGCGCGACGACGCCAGCGGCCTGGCGTGACAGAGAGCGGGACCAGGGCAACACAGGCACAATCATGACCGCTTCCGCGCCCGCGTCAGCGCTGCTGGACTCCTCAGGGCATGCCTTCGGGTCGCGGCTCTGTTGCGTTCACGGCTGGCGAAGGAACTGACAGGTGGGTCGTTGTAGAGTGACCCGGCACACCCCCATTGCGGGGTCCAGACCCTGACCGAGGATGTTCATGTCTGACTCGCATTCCGAGGACCCGCAGCGGGGCGCTCCCGACCATGTGGCTGCCCTCGAGAAGGCCATTTTCGAGGTCAAGCGGATCGTCGTCGGCCAGGAGGCGGTCATCGAGCGGCTGCTTGCCTGCCTCCTCGCCAAGGGCCACTGCCTTCTCGAGGGGGTCCCCGGACTCGCCAAGACCCTGCTCGCCGAGACTCTGGCGACATCGGTGGGCGGGACCTTCAAGCGAATCCAGTTCACCCCTGACCTGCTTCCCGCCGACGTCACTGGGACGCGCATCTACCGTGCCTCCACGGAGCAGTTCGATGTTGAGCTCGGCCCCATTTTCGCGAACTTCGTCCTCACCGACGAGATCAATCGGGCGCCCGCCAAGGTGCAATCGGCGCTCCTCGAGGTGATGGGTGAGCGCAAGGTGTCGATTGGCGGTACCACCTTCCCGGCGCCTGAGCCGTTCCTGGTCATGGCCACCCAGAACCCCATCGAGTCCGAGGGCGTCTACCCGCTGCCCGAAGCCCAGCAGGATCGCTTCCTGATGAAGATCCTCGTCCAGTACCCAACCCCGCTGGAGGAGTTGGAAATCGTCCATCGCATGGGGGTGATGCCGCCGATACCGTCGCAAGTGCTCTCCGCCGAGGAGTTGGTCGAACTCCAGAAGCGCACCAGTGCCGTGTACGTCGATCCGGCGGTGGTGCAGTACGCGGTGAATCTTGTGGTGGCCACGCGCGAGCCGGAGCGCTACGGTCTTTCCGCTCACGCCAAGCACCTGACGTACGGCTGCAGCCCTCGCGCCAGTCTCGGTCTGGTCGCCGCGGCGCGCGGACTGGCCGTGCTGCGACGGCGCAATTACGTGCTCCCCCAGGACATCGCCGACATTGCTCCAGACGTCATGCGTCACCGCCTCGTCCTGTCCTATGAGGCGCTCGCGGACGACGTCACCGCGGACGCGATCGTGGGTACGCTGCTGCGCACCGTTCCGGCGCCCTATGTCGCTCCCTCGCAGCATCCCTCGGCGCCGGGCCAGTCTGCGGCGCACGTCTCCGCAGGGACGCCGCCACCCGGTGCCAATCGTGCGTGGACGGCGCCAGCGGCGCCCGCCGGGTATCCGTGGGACACCGCTCCCAACAGTCCCCCGGCCACGCCGCCGATCGATCGGCCCGCCTGAACTGATGTCTGCCCCTAGTCAGCTCGTCCCCACCTTGGGCGAGCTCCAAGAGCCGTCCTACGAACTGTTGCGGCGTCTCGAGCTCGTCATCACCAAGCGCCTCAACGGACTGCTGCGCGGTGACCACCGCGGACTCACCCCGGCGCACGGCAGCGAACCCGGAGAGGCCCGGCCGTATCTCTTTGGCGATGATGTCCGGCGGATCGACTGGAACGTCACCGCCCGCATGCAGGACACATACCTGCGCGAGACCATTGCCGACCGCGAACTCGACACCTGGATCCTCATCGACTACTCCCCCAGTATTGGCTACGGCACCGCGCTCTGCGAGAAGCGGGACCTCGTCCTTGCCGCCTGCGCTGCCATCGGTTTCCTCGCCGCTGGCGAAGGCAATCGCATCGGGGCGCTGATCGCGACCCCCGAGGGCAACCGCATCTTCCCGGCACGCGGAGGGCGGGCGCATCTCTTCGCGCTTCTGGACGCCGTGATGACCACCCGGCCGCCGGCGTCGGGGAGCATCGAGCTCGACGCGGCCATCGGACGCCTCGGCGGCCTGGCTCGGCGCCGCGGCCTCTGTGCCGTGGTGTCGGACTTCCTCGCTGAGCCCGGCTGGCTGCGCTCGCTCCGCCAGATCACCACGCGGCATGACGTGCTGGCGGTCGAGGTCCTCGATCCCCGCGAGATGGAGTTGCCCAACGTCGGCGTACTCGGCCTCGTCGACCCCGAGAGCGGCGAATTCCGAGAGGTCCAGACATCGAGCGCCAAGCTTCGCCACAACTACGCCGAAGCTGCGCAACGGCAGCGCGACACGGTGGATGAGGAGTTGCGCCGCAGCGGTGCCGATCATCTGCTGCTGCGTACTGATCGCGACTGGTTTCATGACCTGGTGCGGTTCGTCCTCCGTCGCCGTCAGGTGGCCAGCCACAGTTCCGGTTCGCGGGGAGGGCGCTGATACACCCTCTGGCCCTCGACCTCACCATCAATCAGCCCGCTGCCCTCTGGGCGCTCCTCGTCCCGGCGGCACTCGTGCTGGCGTACGTTCTCATGCAGATGCGCCGGCGCAAGTACGCCGTGCGCTTCACCAACCTGGCGCTTCTCAACCGGGTGGCGCCGAAGCGACCGAGTTGGCGGCGCCACATCGCTGCGGGACTCTTCATGCTCGCTCTGGCGACCCTCTGCGTCTCGCTGACACAACCCTACCTCCCGGTGAACAAGGGGGTGAATCGCACCACGATTATGCTGGCGCTCGATGTCTCCGGCTCGATGAACGCAACGGACGTCACGCCGACACGCATCGAAGCGCTGAAAGCAGCCGCCGACGACTTCATCAAGAGCGTGCCCTCAGACGTTAATGTCGGCGTCGTCAGTTTCTCCAATGGCGCCAGCCTCGACCAGTCGCCAACCACCGATCATCTGGCCGCTCAGCAGGCGGTCGACACACTCAACGCATATGGCGGCACTGCCATCGGCGAGGCGATCTTCACGTGTCTTGACGCTGTCGCCAAACTGCCGCCCTCACCCGACGGGTCTCCGGCGCCGGCGCGCATCGTCCTGATGTCGGACGGCGCCACCAACACCGGCCGTAGCAACGACACGGCCGCCGCGGCCGCCCAGCAGAAGAAGATCCAGGTGTGGACGATCGCGTACGGGACGCTGAACGGCACGATTACGCTGCCTGATGGCAGCACCGTGCCCGTTCCCGCGGACCGGCCTGCCTTGGCTGCCGTGGCCAGCCAGACCAGCGGCCGCTTCTTCACCGCGGATTCTGCTCAACAGATCAGGCAGGTGTACGGCGACATCGGCAAGTCGCTGGGATACAAGGTGGAGAAGACCGACATCTCCTCGTACTTCGTGGTCGGGGCCTTCGGTCTCTTCGTCCTCGCTGGCCTGGGGTCCCTGCTCTGGACGGGCCGCTTTCCGTGAGCGTCGGCGGTTGTGGTTGCATCCGCCGCGGACGAGTAGCTCAGCCGGTTAGAGCAGGGGGCTCATAACCCTCGGGTCGCAGGTTCGAATCCTGCCTCGTCCAGCCCGTTTCTGGCCGCCGGAACGGAGGGTCAGGAACGGGTACCACTGTCGGCCGCACTCAACGGTTCGGCCTGGGGCATGGCCGCAACCAGCGAGCCGATGACATCCGTGGCCCTGGCGGACGATCCTTCCAGCAAGGCATCGGCACGGCCTTCGTAGCGGGCCATGAACCGGGCGATGGCACTCTCCGTCGCCGCCAACTCGCGGGCCATCTCGACCAGCAGGGTACGTCCCGCATCGGTGATCTGATACCGGCGACGCCGGGGGCCGGCCGCCGAGCGCTCCCAGCAGGAGCACACCATTCCCTCGTCCTCCATGGTGTTGAGGTCTCGGTAGATGGCGCCGGGTTCCCACTGACCAAGGGAGAGCGAGACGAGCTGCTCCCGGAGCCGATAGCCGTATGTCGGCTGCTCGTCCAACAACAGCAGCAGGCAGGGCCGCAGAAAGTTGCGGGGCTGAAAATGCTGAGGGGGCCCGGCCAGAGAGGGGTTCGGACAGTCGCTGGCAGCATCCCCAGGGCGAATCGTCACCCGTTCAGCCTAGCAGTGCGGGGGCGACAGGAAAAACCGCGATCGAGGGGACGATTTCTGTCGGCGATTCCTCGCACCAGCGTCAATGCTTTCGGTTTCTCCGCACAAGCTCTCGCCCGCTCGCTAGGTGCGGCCAGTACCTATTGACCCGGGCTGTGCAGAAGTTCAGTCTCGGCTTCGGCGCCGTGATCTGCGCCGCTTCTGGTGTGCCAAGGAGGCCCGAATGACAGCACAGGCAGTCCCCTACGGACGGAAGACGCAGCGGGCTCCGGCGGTGTCGGATGTCCACATCGTCTGGATCACGGCTGGTCTCAGTTGCGATGGTGATTCCATCTCGATCACCGCAGCGACTCAGCCGAGCATCGAGGACGTGCTCCTCGGCGCCATCCCCGGACTGCCCAGGGTCCACCTCTACAACCCGGTCCTCGCCTACGAGAACGGCGACGATTTCCTGAAGCCGTGGTTCGCCGCAGCCCGCGGAGAATTGGCACCGTTCGTGCTCGTCGTTGAGGGCTCGATCCCCAACGAGACCATCAAGAAGGAGGGGTACTGGGCGGCGGTCGGCACCGACTCCGCGACGGGCCAGCCGATTACCACCTGTGAGTGGATCGATCGCCTCTCCAAGAAGGCCACCGCCGTGGTCGCCGCCGGCACCTGCGCCACCTACGGGGGCATCCATGCCATGCAGGGCAACCCCACCGGTGCCATGGGTCTCGCCGATTACCTCGGCTGGGACTTCAAGACCGATGCGGGGCTGCCGATCATCAACGTCCCTGGCTGTCCGGTGCAGCCCGACAACTTCATGGAAGTGGTCCTCTATCTGCTGTATCAGGTGGCTGGCCTGGCACCCATGATCCCCCTTGACGAGCAGCTTCGCCCCAAGTGGCTCTTCGAGCGCACCGTTCACGAGGGCTGCGATCGCGCCGGGTACTACGAGCAGGGTGTCTTCGCCAAGGACTACAACAACACCGAGCAGTGCTTGGTCAAGGTTGGCTGCTGGGGTCCGGTGGTGAACTGCAACGTTCCCAAGCGCGGCTGGATGGCGGGAATCGGCGGCTGTCCCAACGTCGGCGGTATCTGCATCGGCTGCACCATGCCTGGCTGGCCCGACAAGTTCATGCCGTTCATGGACGAGCCACCCGGAGCCAAGATCTCGAGCAAGCTGATCGGGACGTACGGCAAGGGCATACGCGCCATGCGGTCACTGACCAATAGCACGATGAACAAAGAGCCCAAGTGGCGTCACAACCGACCGGAATTGACCACCGGTGACAAGCCGCGGAATTACTGACCGCGCTCACGCGGCAGCACTGAGTAACGAGGAGAGAGCGCAATGGTCCAGTTGGTGAAGAAGGATGCTAAGGCCCCGGTCCTGACCGAGGTCTCCTGGGATCCCATCACCCGTATCGTCGGCAGCCTTGGCATCTTCACGAAGATCGACTTTGCCAATCGTGTCGTGGCTGACTGTCGGAGTACGTCATCGATCTTCCGCGGCTACAGCATCTTCATGAAGGGCAAGGATCCGCGGGATGCCCACTTCATCACCAGCCGCATCTGCGGCATCTGCGGTGACAACCACGCAACCTGTGCCACCTACGCGCAGAACATGGCGTTCGGCATCAAGCCGCCCCCCATGGCGGAATGGATTGTCAACCTCGGCGAAGCAGCCGAGTACATGTTCGACCACAACATCTTCCAGGACAACCTGCTCATGGTCGACTTCTGCGAGCAGATGGTCAAGGAAACCAACCCGAGCGTTCTCGCCAAGGCGGAGAACACTCCAGCGCCCCATGCCGGCGACCATGGCTACAAGACAATCGCCGACATCATGCGGGCTCTCAACCCGTTCACCGGCGACTTCTATCGCGAGACCCTACACGTCAGCCGCTACACCCGCGAGATGTTCTGCTTGATGGAGGGACGTCACGTCCACCCATCCACGCTCTACCCGGGTGGTGTCGGAACCGTACCGACGACCCAGCTCTTCACCGATTACCTCGTCCGTCTCATGAAGTACGTCGAGTTCATGAAGAAGGTCGTGCCGCTGCATGATGACATCTTCGACTTCTTCTACGAGGCCCTCCCCGGCTACGAGGAAGTTGGACGCCGGCGCATGGACACTGTGTGTTGGGGTTCGTTCAACGACCCTGATGTGTGTGACTACACGTACAAGAACATGAGCAAATGGGGAAAGTCGATGTTCGTCACCCCCGGGTGCGTCGTCGACGGCAAGCTGGTCACCACCGACCTCGTGGACATCAACCTCAACATCCGCATTCTGCTCGGACACTCGTTCTACGACGACTGGGAGCAGGAGGAGACGTTCGTCACCCACGATCCGCTGGGCAACCCGGTTGACAAGCGGCATCCGTGGAACCAAACGACCATCCCCAAGCCCGGCAAGCGCGACTTCGACAAGAACTACAGCTGGGTCATGTGCCCCCGCTGGCTGCACCAGGGGGAGCACCTGGCCATGGACACGGGTGGCGGCGCCTTCGCCCGCCTCCTAGCCACATCGCTGGCCGGGACCGTGGACATGGGCTACGTCAAGGCCACTGGCCACAGCACGAAGATCTACATGCCCAAGACCGCCAACAAGCCTGAGGTGGAGTTCGAATGGCACGTGCCCAAGTGGAGCAATGCCATTGAGCGCGATCGTGCCCGTACCTACTTCCAGGCCTACGCCGCAGGTGCTGCACTCTTCTTCATCGAGAAGGCCATGGCCGAACTTCACGCCGGAAATACCGACACGTTCACCCCGTTCAAGGTGCCGGACGAGGCCATCGGCTGCGGGTTCCACGAGGCGGTACGCGGCGTGCTCTCGCATCACGTCGTCATCCGTGAGGGCAAGATCGCCAATTACCACCCCTATCCGCCGACTCCCTGGAATGCGACCCCGCGGGATAGCTATGGGACACCGGGACCCTACGAAGACAGCGTCCAGAACACGCCCATCTTCGAGGAGAATGGTCCCGACAACTTCAAGGGCATCGACATCATGCGTTCGGTGCGCAGCTTCGATCCCTGTCTTCCCTGCGGTGTTCACATGTATCTCGGCGACGGAAAGGTTCTCGAGCGCAAGCACTCGCCCACGTTCGGCGTGGGCTCCTGAGCGAATGCCGACGCAGGCACGGACCGACATCGAGGACCGGGTAGCCCGCATTCAGGGTCTCGTCGAGACCCTGAGTGCGGGGCCTGACCCCGATGCTCGGTCTCAGGTCGAGGAGCTCGTGGCCGGCGTCCTCGACCTCCACGGAACGGCGTTGCGGCGCATGCTGGACATCGTCGGCGGCGATGGCGGGTCGGGTCGACTGCGCGCACTGGTCAACGACGACCTGGTGAGTGGCATGTTGCTCATTCACGATCTCCACCCCGTCAGCCTCCGCGACCGGGTGGAGAGTGCGCTGGAGTCAGTACGGCCCCTGATGCACTCTCACAAAGGCGATATCGAGTTGATCGGCATCGAGGACGATATCGTCAGGCTGCGGCTTCAGGGCACGTGCCACGGCTGCGCAGCGTCCGCAGTGACGATGCGCGATGCTGTGGAGAAGGCCATCCATGAGATCGCCCCCGACGTTGCTGACATTGAGGTCGAGGGTGTCGTTGATGAGGACGTGAGCAAACCTCCGGACATCGACTGTCTCATCCCCCTCTCTCTGACCCCGGTGGCCGCGGCGGGAACATGACCCCCGAGGAGACTCCGACAGTCTCGGAGACGGTGGTCGAGCCGTCGTTGGCCGTGCTGAAGCGCTTCATGAGCAAGCGCGCACCGGCGGTCAGCTGCGAACTCTGTGCCGCACCGGTCGCTGAACATCCTCATCACGAGCACCTATTCGATCCGGCGGTGCGCAATCTCCTCTGCAGCTGTACTCCTTGTGCGCTGCTCTTCCCGGCCGACGCGGACAGAAAGTACCTGCGGGTTGCGCGGCGCCTGTTTGCACTCTCAGGATTCACCATGAGCGACCTCCAGTGGGAGTCGCTCGCCATTCCCGTGGGCATGGCATTCGTCCACCGCACCCGCGACGGTGGGGTGGGCGCCCTCTACCCGAGCCCGGCCGGCCCCACCGAGTCGCTGCTTCCTTTGGAGGGCTGGGCGGAGTTGGTCGAGGCCAACCCCATCCTCGATCGCCTCGAGCCCGAAGTGGAGGCGCTGCTCATCAATCGTGTCGGTGCCCGCCGCGACTATTACATCGCTCCCATCGACCGCTGCTACGAGCTCGTCGGTCTCATTCGCGTCTCCTGGCGCGGCCTCTCCGGCGGCCACGAGGTGTGGGAGCGCATTGACGAGTTCTTCGGCACCCTGGCCGCCACCGCCGACGCTCGCGAGGCGGCGAATGCCTGACCTCACGTTCACCGTCGATGGGGCGGAGCCGGTGGCTCACACCATGACCCCGACGATCGGATTCCGGCTCGGCATCAGTGAGAAGAGTGGCGTCGCCATCGATGCCATCGCCCTCAATTGCCAGATCATGATCGAGGCGACGCGGCGACCCTACGCCGACACCGAACGCGAGGCGTTGCTCGACATCTTCGGGGTTCCCGAGCGCTGGGGGAAGACCCTGAAGACGATGCTCTGGACCCATGCCAGCATGGTCGTACCCAGCTTCAATGGGCAGACGACGGCAGAGCTCAGGGTCCCGGCCAGCTTCGACCTCAGCCTGGCGGCGACGAAGTACTTCTACGCGCTCGAGGACGGTCATGTGCCTCTCGAGCTTCAGTTCAGCGGGACCGTGTTCCATCGCGATGCCGACGGTGACCTGCAAACCGCGCCCATTCCCTGGAGCAAGGAAGCCGGCTATCGCCTCCCGGTCTCGATCTGGCAGCAGTTGATGCGCGAGCTCAACCCCGACAGCATCATGTTGCCATTGCGGCGCGACGTCTTCGACCGGCTCTATCGCCTACGCCAGCGTCGTGGCTACGGCAACTGGGAACGGCTCATCGATGAACTCATGGCCGGCGCCGAGGAGACCGTCGCGCCGTGACCCGTGCAGTCGACCGCATCGTCGCCGCCACCCTGTACGAGGGATACATCCTCTATCCGTATCGCCCATCGTCAGTGAAGAACCAGGTGCGCTGGACCTTCGGCGGTGTTCATCCCAAGGCGTACTCAGAGGCCACCGGGGGGGCCGAGCCCTGGCGGGCGCAGACGGAGTGCCTCGTGCGTGTCGGCGACGGAGCGAGCATCGATGTCATGGCTCGCTTCCTCCACCTCACCACTCGTACCGTCGGGGAGTTGGCGACCCCGCTGTCCCAGTTGCCCGCTGAGACACCGCCGTACACGGCGGTACCGTCACTGCACATTGAGGGGGCTGTTCACCGCAGTTGGGAGGAGGCCATCGAGCACGACCTCACGGCGGGGCGCCACCGCGTCGACGCGCTCATCGCAGAGCCCCACATGCTGAGAGCTGCAGTGCCGGGGACCACCTCGACCGAGCCGCTGCGTAACAGCGCGGGGATGATCGTGGGCATGCTCGTCCGGGAAAATCGGCCGATCGACGTCACCGTCACGGTGGCTGCGACGAGGGTGACTGACATCCTAGCCAGGGTCACGGTCACCGTGGCCAATGTCACAGAGGTCGATGGCCACTGCGGGCGCGATGCCTCGCTCCCCCGGGCACTCCTCTCCACCCACGTCATCCTCGGTGTCACCGGTGGACGGTGGCTCAGTCTCGCCGATCCCCCTCCAGAGGCTGCTGACGCCGCTGCAGCTTGCACCAACACCGGACTGTGGCCGGTCGTTATCACCGAGGAGCACGAGGACGACACTGTTCTGGCATCCCCCATCATTCTCGAGGATCATCCCCAACTTGCCCCGGAGTCGCCGGGGGATCTCTTCGACGCCACCGAGATCGACGAGATTCTCTCTTTGCGCATTCTCACCCTGACCGACGACGAGAAGGCGGAGATGCGCTCTGCCGACCAGCGCAGCAGGGCGTTGCTCGACCGTACTGAAGCCCTCGGGGCTGAAGACTTCATGCGCATGCACGGAACTCTTCGTGAGCCACGTCCAACCCAGGGCGATCCCCGATGAGTGACCGTGATCCCTGGACGACCTTGGACTGGGATCCGGCGGCTCCGGCAGCTCGGGAGTCGGTGCGCTGGAATGGCGGCGAACTCCGCGTGGGCGACCAGGTACGCCTCGCCCCGCGCGGAAACGCCGACATCTTCGACATCGCTCTGCGTGGCCGCGTCGCCACCGTCGAGTCCATCGAGATGGACTACGAAGACGCTATTCATCTCGCCGTCGTCATCGACGATGATCCCGGCCGAGAGTTGGGACTCCTGCGCCAGCCGGGTCACCGATTCTTCTTCAAGTTGGACGACATCGAGGCCGTCGACAGCCCTGGGGGGGAGTCGCGATGAGCCAGCGCATCCTCGTCGCCGGAATCGGCAACATCTTCCTCGGCGACGATGGCTTCGGAGTCGAGGTTGTGCAGAAGGTGATGCAGCGTGGCAACCTCCCCACGGCGAGTGTGCGAGTGGGTGATTACGGCATTCGTGGCTACGACCTGGCGTACGAGATGCTCAAGGAGTACGACTCGGTGGTGCTCATCGACGCTGTCCCCATGGGCGATGCACCGGGCACCATCTACGTGATCGAGGCGGATGTCAATGCCAACGTTCCCGAGCCCAGCGTGGAGAATGACCATGGGCAGGGCGCATTCCAGGGCCATGCGATGACGCCCGCGGCGGTCTTCCACCTCGTCCGGACCCTGGGAGGTGACCCCGGTCGGGTATTCGTCGTCGGCTGCGAGCCGGAGACGTTCGGGCCCGAGGATCTAGGCCAGATGGGCCTCAGCGAGACTGTCGCGGCCGCCGTGCCGGAAGCGGTGGAGACCGTGGAACGCGTGGTGCGTGACGTTCTCGCCGAACCGGCGCACACTGCGAGTACACGGAGGAGAGAGGCATGAACTGGTACATCTGGGTGCTCATCGCGGTGGTGGTCAATCCTGCTCTTGGGATTCGCCTTCACCATGCGCGACATTCGCAGATATTTCCGTATTCGCTCCATGTGAAGCCGGCAGAGAGTTGCGGCTGATCTGCCGCACTCGTCTTTGACACGCATCAAGTTCGATCACCCGACGTAGGAGGTAAGGTCATGAAGAAAGTCCTGGTTATCGGCGGTATCGTCGCCCTGGCCCTCGCTGCCGTGAGTGCCGGCGACCTCAAGCGCTACATACGCATTCGGTCCATGTAAAGGTTCCTCATGGGGATACAAGCCCACTCGCCTCCTGCACCCCTGGCGATCGCGCCCGGCACAACGGAGCGGCGCCGTTTCCGCGTGAGCGGGGTGGTCCAGGGAGTGGGATTCCGGCCCTGGGTGTGGACGCTGGCGCGCCGCCATGGGCTGGGCGGATCGGTCCGCAACACCTCGGGCGCCGTGGTCATCGAGGTGGAAGGGGAGTCCGTCGCCCTTGATGACTTCGCGTCTGAACTCAGCGGCGACTCCCCGCGTCTGGCACGTATCGAAGAGATCGTCGTTAGCGCGCTCCCTCCCTGTGGCGATGGCGCCTTTCGCATCGAGTCCAGCGAGCCCGTCGCCGGGGAGTACCAGCCCATCGCACCGGACGCCGCGACCTGCGGCGACTGCCTCGCCGAGCTTCTCGATCCCCACGACCGGCGGAGCGGGTACGCATTCATCAACTGCACTGCCTGCGGGCCGCGGTACACCATCATCGAGGACATCCCCTACGACCGCCCGCTCACCACCATGCGGGCCTTCGTCATGTGCCCGCCATGTCAGAGTGAATACGACGATCCCGCGAACCGCCGGTTCCATGCTCAACCCAACGCTTGTGCAGTGTGCGGCCCGCGCCTGTGGTTCAGCGATGTCGATGGTGTCGAGCAGAACGGTGAGCCCATCGCTCTCGCGGCGGCGTTGCTCGCCAGCGGCGGCATCGTCGCGCTCAAGGCTCTCGGCGGATTCCAGCTTGCCTGCGGCGCTGCCGGCGAGGCGGGGGTCCAGCGACTCCGCAACCGCAAACATCGGCCCACCAAACCCCTGGCGGTTATGGTGCGCGATCTCGATGCGGCACGTGACCTCTGCCATGTCTCCGCGGCGGAGGCGCGCCTTCTCGAATCGAGCGCGCGGCCGATCGTGCTTCTGCGCAGCCGGGATGGGAATGACGTCGCAGCATCAGTGGCGCCCGGTCAGGGAGACCTCGGAGTGCTCCTTCCGGTCACGCCCTTGCATCACTTGCTCTTCGCGGCCGCACCCGGACCGCTGGTGATGACGAGCGGCAATGGCAGTGAGGAGCCGATCGCCCGAGGCAACGATGAAGCCATCGAGCGTTTGGGCAGCATCGCCGATGGCTTCCTCCTCCATGATCGGGATATCGCAGCGCGCTATGACGATTCCGTCGTCCGCGTGGTTGCCGGTCGGGCCCGGATGATCCGCAGGGCTCGCGGCTACGCGCCCCTTCCCCTCGACGTGACCGTCGATGCGCCACCCGTCCTCGCGCTGGGAGCCCATCTCAAGAACACCATGACCCTGCTGCGTGACGGGCGCGCCTTTGTGGGCCCCCACATTGGCGATCTCGACCACCCTCTGACCCTCGCTCATGAGGCCGAGGTTGTCGCCACCTATGAGCATCTCTTCCGCACCACACCGGAGGTGGTGGCGTGTGATCTCCACCCCGACCTGGCATCGACCCGGCTGGCGGAGAAGCGTTGGGACGAGGGCGTGGAACCCGCCCAGGTGCAGCATCATCATGCTCATGTCGCCAGCGTCATGGCGGAGCATGGCCTGCGCGGGCGAGTGATCGGCATTGCCTTCGACGGGGTTGGGTGGGGCACGGACAACACCATCTGGGGTGGCGAGTTCCTCGTCTGTGACGAGCGCTCCTTCGAGCGGATGGCGACCATCACCTCGGTGCGGCAGCCGGGTGGTGATCGCTGTGCCCGAGAGGGCTGGAGGATGGCTCGGGCCTATCTCACTGCGCTGGGAGCTGGTGAAGACGCCATGCCGGCCTGGTTCGACAACGCACCCCAGGCCCCTGACGCTCGGAGGTGGCGCCTCGTAGGTCGCCTGGCGGCGGGCACGGGTGCTCCCCTGACCACCAGCGCTGGCCGGCTCTTCGACGCGGTTGCCAGCCTTCTGGGAGTGGCCCATGTGTCCACATACGAAGGTGAGGCCGCGATGCGGCTGGAGGCGCTGGCGATGACCTGGTCGCAGCCGGTCGGCCCCCTCCCGGTGAGGCTCTCCGACGAGTCGCTCATGCGCATCAACACCGTCGGACTCGTGGCGGCGCTGGTCGAGCTCCGTTTGCAGGGCCACGCGCCGGCGGAAATCGCGGCGATCTTCCACGAGTCGCTGGCTGTCGCCATAGTCTCGACGTGTTCCGCGATTGCCGTTCGAACCGGCTTGCAGAGGGTTGCCCTGAGTGGAGGGGTCTTCCAGAACGCCTTGCTCCTCGAGCGCACCCTGCATCTGCTGGCTGAGGGTGAGTTGACCGCGTACGCCAACGAGGCCGTCCCTGCCAACGATGGCGGGGTGAGTCTGGGCCAGGCGCTCGTCGCCTCCTCCCGCAATGAGCGGGCCATGCGCTCATGATCAGTGCGATGGCCGCCGTATCCAATATCACTGACGAGGATCGCCAGGTCCTGCGCGTCGAGATGAGGGCGCACTGCGACGCTGGTGAGCGGTTCTTTGCCGAACATGCCAGCGCCATCGCCACCTGCGCGGCGGCCATGGCGGACCGCTTCTTTGCCGGCGCCACGCTTCTCGTCTTCGGTTCCGGGGCGGCCGTCACCGATGCCCAGCACAACGCTGTGGAGTACGTGCATCCGGTATTGCCCGGCTGCCGGGCGCTGCCGGCGCTCTCGCTGAGCAACGACGTAGCGATCTTGGCTGGCGGCACCGTAACCGACACGTATGCTCATCAGATCCGGCTGCTGGGGCGGACCGAGGACATCGCCCTCGCTTTTGCCTCGTTTCCCCCCGCCCCGGCGATCGTAGCCGGCCTCGAGGCAGCCACGAAGTGCGGGATGGAGGTGATCGTCCTCAGCACCGGTGGGGGGATACCAGACATCGGCAACCACCACTTCCACGTCGCTGGCCACGACGCTCTGCTGGCGCAGGAGCTCCACTTGGCGACGTACCACATGCTGTGGGAACTCGTTCACATCATTCTCAACCATCGCGGGATCGCCGCGGAGGCACCATGACCTCCGATTGTCATGACGACGTCTGCATCACCTGCTCGGACCAGCTCCTCCGGGTGCGCGTGACCGCTGTTGCACCGGACGGCATGACCGCAACCGGCGAGTGCGACGGCGAGGAGGTCGAGGTCTCGGTGGAACTCCTCGAGGGTGTCCGGATCGGCGACATCTTGCTCAGCCACGGTGGGGTCGGCCTGCAGCATGCTCCAGCGTCCGAGGTGCCGATGTGACCCACCCGCAGGATCCCTTTTCCGCCCTGCTCTATCCGATGCTGACGGCTCAGCCATCGATGCTCGCCGGCACGGTCGCCGAACTCGCTCGGGCCCCGATCGAGAAGTCCGCGGAGAGCAACGCCCTGCGACACCAGCTCCTCGAGGCGCAGGGTGACGACATCATCGTGGCGGCGCGGCGAATTGCCCGAGAAGTGTTGGCCGGAGGCCGTCTGCTCGCCTGCGGCAACGGCGGCAGCGCCACGCTTGCTGCGGACCTCGTGGCTGAGGCCATGAACCCCGACGGCGATGCTCCAGCGGTCCCCGGCCTCTGCCTGACCGGCGATGTCTCGGTGGTCACTGCCGTTGCCAACGACGTCAGCTTCGATGATGTCTTTCTCCGCCAGCTGATCGCTCTGAGCCGCCCCAACGACGTTGTCGTGTTGGTCTCGACGAGCGGCAATTCCGAGAATTTGCTCCGTGCGGCGAGCTGCGCGCAGCAACGCGGCCTGGTCACCGTCGGCATCGCCGGTTACGATGGTGGTCGCCTCGCCAAGGAGTACCGCCTGGATCATTGTTTCGTCGTGCGCTCGAGCAGCGTTCATCGCATCCAGGAGGTGCAAACAACGCTCTGCCACCTGCTTCTGCATCGCATTCAGACGTCCCTGAGGGAGACCGCCGCATGTGCCTAGCCATTCCTGCCCGACTCGTTGAGTACGTCGATGAGGACCGCCTGTATGGAAAAGTGGAATTGGGTGGGGTTCACCGCCAGGTGAGCACCTCCCTGCTCGTCGGTGACGACGCCACCGAGCCCGGCGAGTACGTGCTCGTCCACGTTGGGTTCGCATTGAGCAAGATCAGTGAGACAGAGGCACAGGAAACCATGCGCATCCTGGAGGAGATGGGGCCCGCATACACCGACGAGCTCGAGCAGATTCGCGAGTCTCAGGCCATGGAACTGGAACTGGTCGGTCCCGACTACTTCAAAGAAACGGAGACGCGCGCCGTGGAGGCGGAATCGCGATGAAATTCGCTGACGAGTTCCGCGACGCCGACCTCGCTCGCAACGTGGCGGCGCGCATCGCCTCCGAGGCGGGGGAGAAGCACTGGAAGATCATGGAGGTGTGCGGAGGTCATACCCACACCATCTTCAAGTACGGCATCGAGGATCTCCTTCCCAGCAACGTCGAGCTCGTCCACGGCCCCGGATGTCCGGTCTGTGTCATTCCCATGGGCCGACTCGATGACGGCATCGCTCTCGCCCACGATCCGGATGTCATCTTCACCTGCTTTGGTGATCTCATGCGTGTTCCTGGGAGCAACGGCAGCCTGCTCGATGCTCGCGCCGAGGGCGCCGATGTGCGCATGGTCTACTCGCCCCTGGACGCGCTGAAGATCGCCAAGGCCAATCCCGACAAGCGCGTTGTCTTTTACGCCATCGGTTTCGAGACGACCGCGCCCTCGACGGCACTCACCCTGATGCGCGCCAAGGCCGAGAAGATCGCCAACTTCTCAGTGTTCTGCAACCACGTCACCATCATCCCGCCGATGAAGGCGATCCTAGACTCGCCCGACCTTCGTCTTGACGGGTTTCTCGGGCCTGGACATGTCTCAACGGTCATTGGCATCCGCCCCTATGAGTTCGTCACTCGGAACTACAACAAGCCGGTGACCGTCGTGGGCTTCGAGCCGCTCGACATTCTCCAGGGCGTGCACATGATCATCCGGCAGATTCTCGAGGGCCGCTGCGAGGTGGAGAACCAGTATCGCCGGGTCGTCCACGACGACGGCAATCCCAAGGCGCTTGAGGTGCTCTCTCGCGTCTTCACCGTGCGTCCCCATTTCGAGTGGCGAGGGCTGGGCTTCATCAGCCAGAGTGCACTGCAGCTCAGCGAGGAGTTCGCCGACTTCGACGCCGAGCGGATCTTTACCGTGCCCGGGGTTCGGGTGGCCGATCCCAAGGCTTGCCAGTGCGGCGAGGTCTTGAAGGGCGTGCTGAAGCCGTGGGAGTGCAAGGTGTTCGGCACCGCCTGCACCCCGGAAACGCCGATCGGAACCTGCATGGTGTCGTCGGAGGGCGCCTGCGCCGCGTATTACAACTTCGGACGCTATTCGCGCGCTCGCGACCGCGAGCAGGTCCTCGCCGGTGGCGAGGCTGGCACCGTTTCCGCAGGGATCACGCCCATTGAGGTTCGCTCTCGATGAGCGAGGGCAATGGCGCGGTTCCGGGAAGCGGGGCGGCGATTCGCGACGCCTCGGCGCGGATCGCCGATCCCGAGCAACGGGTTCTGCAGCGCATCGCGGAGATGCGCAAGCGGGCGCCCCGGCTTCGGGAGAACGCCATCACCATGAGCCATGGTGCGGGGGGGAAGGCGAGTCACACCCTGATCACCGCCCTCTTCACTGAGATCCTGAGCAATCCCATCCTCGACCAGCTCGGCGACCAGGCCATCGTCGCCATCCCTGGGGTGGAGACGCCGGGGCTGGCGATGACCACGGACTCCTATGTCGTCAATCCCCTGTTCTTCCCAGGCGGTGATATCGGCGAACTGGCGGTCAACGGCACGGTCAACGACCTTGCTGTGGGGGGTGCCACACCGCTGGCG
The DNA here is from genome assembly GCA_051002895.1 of Candidatus Dormibacteria bacterium. GTDB lineage: Bacteria > Chloroflexota > Dormibacteria > Aeolococcales > Aeolococcaceae > JBPCLW01. The sequence continues at coordinate 45,408 of JBPCLW010000032.1, forward strand.
CTGAGCGCAGCTTTCATCCTCGAGGAGGGCCTCGACATCGACGTGCTTCGCCGGGTTGTCGAGTCGATGCGCGAGGCAGCGAATCGCTGTGGCGTCAGCATCGTCACCGGTGACACCAAGGTAGTGCCTCGTGGCAAGGCGGATCAGCTCTTCGTCACAACAACCGGAGTCGGCGCGGTCCGCGAGCCCGGTCGTCTAGGGATGCAGAAGGTGCAGGCCGGCGACGCGGTGCTGCTCAGCGGGGCCATCGGAGACCACGGCGCCACTGTCATGCTCGCTCGTGGTGATGTCGACCTCGAGGCCGAGGAGTTGCGCAGTGACACCATGGCGCTCCATGGCCTCACCGCCGCCCTGCTCGACGCCGGGATCCAGGTCCACTTCATGCGCGATGCCACTCGAGGCGGCGTTGCCACCGTGCTGAATGAGATCGCCCAGCAGGCAGGGGTTGCCGTCGCCATCGATGAGGATTCCCTGCCGGTCCACGACGAAGTGCGTGGCGTCGCCGAAATTCTCGGCATCGACCCACTCTACATCGCCAATGAGGGCAAGCTGGTGGCCCTGGTGGCGGCCGAGGATGCTGAACGCGCCCTCGAGCTCATGCGCTCGCGCGCTGAGGGCCTCGAGGCGGTGCGGATCGGCGAGGTGCGTGCCGACCCCGAGGGCATGGTGTTCATCCGGACCGGATTCGGCGGCACGAGGGTCGTCGACATGCTCATCGGAGACCCTCTGCCCCGCATTTGCTGAGCGCCGCTCATCGAATCATCCCGCGAGCGATGAGTTCGGCACGAGCCTCCTCGGATCGGTCGACCGGCGACTCGCCGGACGCCCACTCCGCCAGTTCGGTGAGTGCCCTGGTGCGGTCCATCTCGGCACGGAATCCGAGCATCTGCTCGGCGCGGCTGGTGTCCGCCCAGCAGTGGCGAATGTCGCCGGCCCGGTACTGCCCGGTGATCTCCGGGCTGATGTGGGGAGCGAGGGCAACGCACAGGATCGTGGCCAATTCGCCGACCGTGATGGACGCCCCGGTGCCCACGTTGATCGCGTGACCTGCCGCCGGTGCATCCATGGCCAGGCGGTTGGCGCGCACGACGTCGCTGACGTGGACGAGGTCGCGCCTCTGTTCTCCATCCTCGAAGATCAGCGGCGGCCGTCCGCTGAGGAGGCGGGCGCAGAAGATCGCCGCCATGCCGGTATACGGGTTTCCCAGAGCCTGGCGGGGACCGTAGACATTGAGATAGCGCAGAGCCACGCACTCGACCTCGTGAGCGGAGCCGGCGACCAGCACCAGCTCTTCGCCGGCGCGCTTGCCGATTCCGTACGGTGACGTCGACCGGAGGGGGTGGTCCTCGCGGGTGGGAATCGCTGCGACGTCGGCGCCGCAGCGGGGGCACTCCGGCTCCCAACGATGCGCAGCAAGCCGCTCGCGGTTCCGAGCCGGCGGCCTGATGACGCCGTGCTCGGCGCAGCGGTAGGCCCCATCGCCATACACGACCATGGAGCTCGCGGCAATGACCCGGCGGACACGTTCTCGACGCTGGATGACCTCCTCCATGAGGATCGCGGTGCCCGTTGCGTTGACGTCGATGTACCGCGCCATGTCGTACATGGACTGGCCGTTGCCGACCATGCCCGCCTGGTGGAAGACGTACTCCGCCCCGTCCAGGGCCCGGCCGACGGCGTCGCGATCGCGAAGGTCTCCCTGCACCAGCCGTGCATGAGGAGAGAGATAACGGCTGACGCCTCCCTCGTGGGCCTGGGGATCGAGACTATCGAGGACGGTGACATCGAACCCCCCGGCGAGCAGGGAATCGGTGAGATGGCTGCCCACGAACCCAGCTCCGCCGGTGACGAGAACTCGTGTTGCGGTCATCGATGTCTCCACAGAGTGACGCCGCTCTCCGACGCCACGACCTCGTACGCGCGCGGAAGATCGCGCACGTGATCGAAGTACCCCGCAGCCGCGGCCTGATCTGAGGGGTCGGTGACGCTGTCGATGACAACGTACTCCACGCCGTTGCCGCCGGGAAACTCGAAGACGGTTACCCGGTTGCTCACGTGCGACACTAGCCCGGTCGTCGCCGCGACCTGGCTCTGGGAGGGTATCCGGGCGAGAACAGCCTCCACCCCCGCCCGACGGTCGAGGCCGTTGAGGTCGCTCAGTTCCACGTTGTTGAGGGTGAGAGGCGTGGTGGCCACGAGCGCGGCGACAGTGACCGTCCCAGCGACCTTGACGCGGCGGGCGGTGCGCCGCGAAGACACCCGCGTGTTCCGGCGTCGTGCCAGGCGTGCAACTGCCACCAGCGCGGCAGCCAGGAGCAGCGGAAAGACCTGGACCCCGTAGTGGAGTCGCAGGGCGGACTGGAAGCCATCGTCACTCAGAAATGGAATTGCTGCGACGGGGAGGGCGGCGAGCAACGCCCTCCCTGCAAGCAGGGGAAGGAGGCCCAGGGGAAGCAGGGCCACGCCAAGGCCGGCCACCGTGGCTGCGGAGGTGAGATGGCCCATCCACCTCGTGGGATGGACGAGCAATCCGCTGATGACCCCGGTCGCCGACGCGGGTGACCTATCGCTCAAATAGGCATAACGGGCTAGAAGATCACCGGTGGCTCCCGCCCGCAGAGCCGGCATGACGACGGCGATGAGGGCCACGAATGCAACCAGTGCGGCCGCAGAGAGGAGAAGCCCGGCCCGGCGATCGTCGACGCACCAAATGAGCCATCCGATTCCAGCGACGACCAACAGCGCATCCTCCTTGACGCACGCCAGCGCGACACAGCAGGCCGCCACCTGCCACCACCGGCGGCGGTGGGCGCCTTCCAGGGCGAGGAGAGCGAGCACCGGAGTCAGCGCCTCGGTGTGGTAGTCGAAGCCGGCAGTCCGAAGAATCAGGGGATTGAGGGCGGTGATCAACGCGGCTGTGATGGCGGCGTACGGCAGCTGACGAACCCACGCGCGCGCCAGCCGCCAGGCTGCCCATGGAGCCAGGGCAAGAGCACAACTGTTGACGAGAAGCAACCAGATCGGAGTCGGCGTCAGGCGGCTGAGCTGCGCCCACAGGAAGAGGATGGGTTCCCAGTGCTGGCCGAGGAAGTTGTAGCTGATGAATGTGCTGGAAAAACCCCGACCGGCCCGGACGTTCTGGGTCACCTGGTCAAAGAACGCCAGGTCGTACGCAGTGGAGTGGTAGGTGAGATAGCGAACGATGTCGAAGCCGCCATACAGTGCGAGGCAGAGCCCCACCGTGGTGACAATGAGCGCGCGGTTGGATCGCGTCTGCAATGGCTGCGACGCGACCTCGGCTTCGACCTTGGTCACGGTGCGGCAAACTGCTGCCACAGATGCATGGACGCGGCAGTGTGAGGCGCACGTTCGCTGGCTGCGGGTGATTTGAGCTCCTCAGCGAGCCGGGCGAGATCTGCCGGTTCGTCGACGTCGTACCAGGGCGGAAGGATCAGCGGCAGACGGCCGTCGCGCTTCAGAGCCGCGACGGTATCCGCCTGCGTCGTGTCGGCGCTCCACCGCACCCCTCGCAGCGCCTCGCCGAGTGGGGCCCGCACCCCGAGCGCGATCCACCCGCCATCTCGCGCGGGAATGAGCGTTGCAGCGTGGTCCGTCAGTCCCTGGAATGCCCTCATCAACAACGCCTCGGGGAGGGTGGGGCAGTCGCTGCCCACGATCACCACCCGGCCGGCACCGTGGGCGAACGGTGCGTCGACCGCAGAGGTGAGCCGGGTGCCGAAGTCAGCATTACATTGGGGGATCAGGGCGCAGTTCCCCGGAGCCATGCCCCGCAGCGCGCCGCCGTCGCCATCGTGGGCGACGACCAGGACGTCGACCCCTGGCACTTGCCACCCCAAGGTGTCAGCGACCAATGCTCGGATGAGCTCATCAACAGCTGAGCCGTCTATGGCGGCGCGCAGTCGGGTCTTCCCCCGACCCGGGTGCGGTACGCGGGTGAAGACGCAGAGTGCATTCACCTTCAGGAGCCCGGGCTTCGCGGTTCGCGGAGCAGGGTGATGCCGATGTCCCAGGAGGCCTGAAGGGAACCGCGCAGCGAGCCCGTCACCTTGCTGTGCCCTGCGGTGCGCTCTGAGTAGCTGACGGGTCGCGTCGTCAGGCGTGCGCCGTGCTGCGACGCGCGCGCCAGCATCTGTGCTGGCCACGCGAATCGGGAGCCCGGGAGTCGCAGGCGATGGAAGGTGACCATGCGAATGGCGCGGAACGGGCACAGCTCGGCGAAGTCAACCTGGTGGCGGCGAAGCAGCAGCGATATGACGTGGTTGCCGGCTTGCTGATGCCACGGCATCAGGCCGCTCCGGTGGGGCCGCACCCCTCCCACGAGATCCGCCTCGCCCGTGGCGATGGGAGCGAGCAGTCGCGGAATCTCTTCGGGCGCCATGCTGCCATCCCCGTCGAGGAAGACGAGAACATCGCAGGTGGATGCTGCTGCGGCTCCGGCGGCGCAGGCGTATCCGTAACCCCGTCGTCGCACCTGCACAACGCGCGCGCCAGCGGCCGCGGCGATACCCGGAGTGCCGTCGGTGCTTCCGTTGTCCGCGACCACCACGATCGTGTCGAGGTCCTGCGGGATCCGGCGGATCACATCGGCGATGCTTCCCGCCTCGTCGAGAGTGGGGATGATCACCCCAACACGCATCAGAGTGGAACCGGGCAATTCTTCAAGTGCACTATTCTGCCGTCTCCGGCAGTGAAGGATCTGGGAGAGTCGTGGCCATGCCTTCTCAGCCCTCTCCGCGGGCCGAGATCGGGATCATCGGTGGTTCCGGCCTCTACACCATGGCGACGCCGGCCGGATCGGAGTTCGAGGAGGTGGCGATCGAGACACCGTGGGGTACACCCTCGGGCTCGATCGTCCTCACCGAGGTCTGTGGACGCCGCATCGCGTTCCTGCCACGGCATGGGGCCACCCACTCCCTTCCCCCGCATCGCATCAACTACCGAGCCAACATCTGGGCTCTGCACCACCTGGGCGTCGAGCGCGTTCTCGCGCCCTGCGCCGTCGGCTCTCTGCGCCCCGAGCATCCCCCCGGCTCGGTGGTCATTCCCGACCAGTTTCTCAACCTAACATCGTCGCGGCCCGACACCTACTTCGAGGGTCCCGAGGTCGCTCATCTCAGCGCTGCGGACCCATATTGTCCGGAGTTGTCGCACCTTGCCGCGGACGTGGTCCCGTCATCCGGTCTGGCGACCCATCGGGGAGGGACAGTCATCGTCATCAGCGGTCCCCGCTTCAGCACCCGCGCTGAATCGCGTCTGTATTCATCGTGGGGCGGGAGTGTCATCAACATGACGCAGTACCCCGAAGTGGTTCTCGCCCGCGAACTGGGCATGTGCTATATCAACCTTTCCCTGGTCACCGATTATGACGCCGGGCTGGACGGAGACACCGCGATTCGCCCGGTCACGCAGGAGGCGGTTCTCGACGTATTTCGCGAGGCCACTGCAGCTCTTCAAAACGCCCTGAGGAGCCTGGTGGGGGCTCTTCCCGCTGAACGCAGCTGCCGGTGTCGCGATGCGCCCCAGCCGTTGGGTCACTCTAGTGATGAGTGATGGGTCGCCGATCGAGCGGGCTGATCAGTGGGTCCGCGCTCAGACATCCGGCCCTGCGGATCTAGCCCTGCTGGGCGCGCCCATCGGGCGAGCGTCGATGAGCGCCTCCCAGGCGTGGACGACACCGCCTGCCTTTCGTGCGGCACTGACGCGTTTCCCCACCTGGGACGCGGATACGGACACTGATCTGACAGGCCTCCGCATGCGTGACCTTGGCGATGTCATTGGCGACGAGGCTGACGTCGATGCCACCGCTGCGCATCGGCGCATCGAAGCTGCGGTTAGCGCGTCGCTCGAGGTGGCCCCCGTCCTCGTCGTTGTGGGCGGGGACAATTCCCTGACCCGACCTGCGCTTCTGGGCCTCAGCGGCAGGCGGCTCGGCGATGACTGGGGCCTGCTGACGCTCGATGCCCACCACGACACCCGACCGCTGGTCGACGGTGTCTCCCGCAATGGCACACCGGTGCGCGAACTCATCGAGGCCGGCCTCCCGGGGACGCGGGTGGCCCAGGTGGGCATCCATGGTTTCGGCAATGCGCGCTCCACGGCACGATGGGCGACTGCCGCCGGCATTCACATCCATCCGCTTCCGGAAGTCCGGGGGCGGGGAGTCCTGCCGGTGATCAAGACCGCTCTCGCGGAAATGCGTGCGGCCGGGGCCAGGCGAATCTACGTCGACCTTGACGTCGATGTCGTGGATCGTGCCTATGCGCCCGCCTGCCCGGCGAGCCTGCCCGGCGGCCTGTCGCCGAGCGAGGTGGCGGCCGCAGCGCGGGCACTGGGACAACAGCCCGACGTTGTCGCCCTGGACCTCACCGAGGTTGATGCCTCCACTGATGTCGCCGCGATCACCGTTCGCCTCGTTGGTCTGCTCTTCATGAGCTTCTGCGCGGGGGTGGCACGGCGCCGCTGACGGTGGCCGAGCTTCCAAAACCCCGTCAGGCGCGACGACCCGGCACCGTCGTCGTCGGCCCAGGGACGATGACGGGCTCCCCTGGGGTGCTGCCGTTCGCCTTGCGGCCACGAAGATCAAGCAATGGCTGAATGAGCTCGATGGGCAGAGGGAACACGATCATCGTGTTCTGCTCGACACCGATCTCGGTGAGCGTCTGCAGGTAGCGGAGCTGGAGGGCGCCGGGCTCCTGGGCGATCACCGCTGCGGCCTGAGTGAGTTTGTCCGCCGCGGCGAGCTCGCCCTCGGCGTTGATGATCTTTGCCATCTTTTCGCGCTCCGCCTCGGCCTGGCGGGCCATGGCACGCTGCATCGACTGGGGCAGTTCGACGTCCTTGATCTCCACGCTGGTGACCTTGATTCCCCAGGGCCCGGTCTGCTCATCGATGATCCGCTGAAGAATGGCGTTGAGCTTCTGTCGCTCGGCGAGGAGATCGTGGAGCGAGGACTGCCCCAGGACGCTGCGCAGTGTCGACTGTGCGAGCTGGGACGTCGCGTTGTAGTAGTTCATGACACGGGTGACAGCATCGCCGGCGTTGACGACCTGAAAGTAGATGACGGCGAGTACTTTGACGGTCACGTTGTCGACGGTGATGGCCTCCTGGGGGGGCACCTCCAGGGTGATGATGCGGAGGTCGACCTTGATGAGCCGGTCCATCCCAAAGGGGACGATGAAGCGGAGCCCTGGGCTCTTCGGAGGGACGAGCTTGCCGAGGCGAAAGACGACCCCGCGCTCATAGTGATTGATGATGCGGACGCCGGTGCTCCAGCCGATGAGCAGGAGGATGGCCACGATGACGCCAAGGATGAGCGCGATGTCCATGGTCCCCTCCCTCTCCGGTGCGGCACCCTTGGGCGCGCATCCTCAATCGTATTCGATTGGCAGTTCCGTCGACAGCTACGGCGCGGTTCGGATGGACCTGATTCGGTCAGGTGATCGACGCATCCTCACCAGGCCTTCTGCGCGGCGGATCAGCGCAGGCGGTAGACGGCCGGGCGCTCTCCGCTCACAGCAACCCGGGACCCTGCTCGCTCCAATACCCGCCGCACCTGCTGGCCGGTCACGTTGGGCCCGAGTTGCGCACGGATCTCGGCGACGGGGAGGGCGCGGCGCTGGTTCTGGAGGATGCCGAAGACACGGTTCTCGATATCCTCGCCATCCTCCCCAGGGCTGGGGCGGTGGCCGCTGCCCCTCACCACCGAAGTGGCGTCGACGACATGCGCTGTCGCTGCGGGCGCCATCGCGGGCTGGCTGGGCTCGGCGGGCGGCGACGGCATGCGGATGGCAGCGGGCTTCGGCGGTGTCTCTCCGCGGAGTCGGGCGAGCAGTGCGGGGAGGTCGTCGAGCGTCTGGCGGATGAAGATCGGCGAGCCGCTCACTTCGACCTCGGCGTCACCCTCGCGGAGTCGCACCGAGTGGGTCGGCGGGCTGTCGCCCGACGGTGGGCGAAAGGGCGGCCGCGGTGGCCGCGTGTCCCCGCGGCCCGAACCGAAGTCACCACGAGGCGGCACGAACCCGCCTCCACTGGACCCCTGGTAGGGCGGACGGGGTGAGCGGTCACGCCCCATGGGGGCCTCCTGGCCGGGCAGAGCGAGTCCTAGGCCTTGCTGTCGGACGTGGGTTGGCTGGGTGACGCAACACCGTCCACAGACCTCGCTCCGGTGGCGGCATCCCTCTTCTCCAGATCGCCATCAGGGGTCGGCGGGAGGGTGATCGGCTCGGGCTCCTCGTCCTCGACCGGGGGCCCGAAGGCGAGGTCGGAGATTTTGCTCTTCAGCGGGGTCTTGGCCAGGAGGGCGTAGATGCCCCCGAGGATCGCGCCGACGAAGAGAAGCTTGCGAATCCGGTGCTTCTTCTTGGGCCGCACCGCTCCGGCGAGGGCTTCCGAGGCGTCGGCGACCTTATGACGAGCAGCCACACCCGCGTCGGTGGCGGAAAGCCTCTCGGCGGTGCCGCCAAGGACGACCGCGGCCCTCCCAGCGGCTTGGCTGAGCGTGTCGGCCGATGACTGTGCGGCGCTCCGCAGGACGGGCGATGCAGCGCGCTGCGCGTCGCGGGCGGTGGCGACCGCCTTTTCGGCCAGATCGGCCACGGTATCGGCGGCCTTGCCACCAGCGTTGCCGACCTCTTTCTCGATGACCGACGACTTCGAGCGACGTCCAAACATGGGCCTCTCCTCAGATGGGGGAAATATATCAATCGATGTGGCGGACACCGATTCTAGCCCTGCGCTCCCTCTGCAAGTCGGACGACGCTAGAAAGGTCGCTGTCTCAGGCGGCCTCAGGCGGCGCGAGCGATGACAGGCTTGGCGGCGGGATCGATGACCGCGGCGGAAAGTGGTGCGTCGAGGAACCATCGGATCCGCGCAGCGGCGACTTCACCAACGACACGCGCCAACTCAGGCTCCGGGGCAGCGTACACAGCACCGAGGGAGGGGAAGGTGCGGCCCAGACGGAGGAGGCTCGACCGCTCGACGCCGGACACCTGGGCGAGATGTTCGAGGCGGCGCCGGGCAAGAGCTCCTGCGTCGCCATCCCCCAACGGGAGTTCCATTTCGATCGCGAGGCGGTCCATGGGCGCAAGTGTAGCGAACAGATGTTCGATAGTCAAGCAGGAAGCCGCGCCAGGTGGTGAGTGCCCGTCCCGCCCTGGATGCCAGACCCCTGGGCTGGCTCCCGATTGGGTGGTAGGCTTGAGCCGATGCCTCTCTACGAATACCGCTGCGGTGACTGTCACCAAGTATTTGAACTGCTGCGACCGATGGCAGCGCGTGATCAAGGTGCCGAATGCCCCGGCTGCCACAGCGCCGCAAGTATGCCGCTCATCAGCCGCGCCGTCGCCATCAATTCCGCAGTGGTCGCCTCGACCCCAGCTGGGGCCGGCGGTGGTTGTTGCGGAGGTTCCTGCGGCTGTAACTGAGCCGGCTCAGGGCGAGGAGGCTGGCGCCGCGGGCTTGAGCAGAGTACCCACGGCGCGGTATCCCCGGTCGACGTAGAGAATGGCCCTGCCGTCGTCGCGCGAGCCTGTGGCTGCGACCATCCCGACTACGACGGCGTGGTCGCCGAAGCGGAGGATCTCCTCGACACGGGCGTCGAACCACGCGAGCGCGTCGGGGATGAGCGGGGCGCCGGTGGCGGCCGTGGCCGTCACCAGATCCGGGGGGAGTGCGAGGGGGCGATTCCGCACGGCCGCCCACTCGGCGATGGTGAGGTGGCACTCATCGAGGACGCTGACACCGATGTGCTGTGCTGCTTCGACCAGGCGGATGAGTTGGCCGCCGTCATCGAGGGACACGAATATCAGTGGCGGCGCGAGACAGAGGGAGAACGCCGTCGCCGTCACCGCATGCGCCAGCTCGCCATGTCTGGCCGTGGCCAGACACACGGCACCCGGAAAGCGACGCGCAGCAGTACGAAAAGCTTCAGGACCGACGCGGGGAAATTCGCTCACGCCGGCGAGGATACGGGTGGGCCTCAGCCCGCCGTTGTCTCCGTGACGGCGGGGACAAGGCCGCCGAGGGCGGGAAGCGTTGGGGCCAACGTGCCATTGAGGTCGAGGTCGAGCTGGAGCAGAGAGTCGATAAAGACGTGGCGGTGCTGGGGATGGATGCCGTGGTTGACGATCGCGGCGCGATGCTCGGGCGCCCCGTAGCCCTTGTTCGAGGCCCAGTTGTAGACGGGGACGCTCTGATGGAATTCGGTCATGAGGGCGTCGCGGTGAACCTTGGCCACGATCGAGGCCGCGGAGATGGCCGGCACCAAATCATCGCCTTTCACCAGGGTGTGCACGGGCCGGACCGCGTCGATGCGGAGATTCCCGTCGCAGCAGTAGCCGTCCGTCTCGGTGATGGCGAGGACGAGCTGGCGGAAGACCTCGCGGTTGGCCCAGCCGAGACCCCGCCGGTTGATCTCGGCTGCTGACACCTCGGTCACCGCCCACAGGGCCTCGGTGCGGACCTTGGCAGCCACGACCTCTCGCTGGTGTGCGGAGAGTCGCTTGCTGTCACGCAGCCAGGGATGCCGGAACCGAGGGGGCAGCACCACGGCCGCGGCAACCAGCGGCCCTGCATAGGCACCGCGACCGACCTCGTCCATACCGCAGAGCCGGAAGCCCCGCCAATCCTCCACCGCGAAGGTGCTGGTGACCCAGCGCCGGAGTGTCCATTTCGGCAGGCGGGTGCGGGGCATGGCGCGATTGTAGGCACGCTGGGGGGCGAACCCCCCGGGGGACACAGCAGGGCGATGCCTGAATGGAGCCTGAGGTTCTGCTACGGTGCCACGGGAGCAGAGGACAGAGACAGATGGCCCGCACCGCAACTCCGCCGCAACGCCCGTTCGTGACCCGCAGGAGCACGCTCGTGTTCTGCGCTGTGTTCGTGGTCGCGCAATTGGCCTGGATACCCATCGCTGACTCTCCCGGCACCGAGGGCCCCCGGGCCATGTTGTGGGCGGGGATGTATGCGGTCAGCGCCGTCATCGGAGTCCTCGCCTGGAGCGCCGGGATTATCCTCGCCGTCCGCTCGCGCTCAACAGTTTGGGTGATCGTGTCCTGCATCCCCCCGCCCATCGGCGCCGTGCTCTGCGCCCTCGCCGCTCCGCAGGCGGCGCGCCCACCAGCGAGATGAGCGAGAGGATCGAGTGGACTGACGTTTCCCCACGCGACGGTCTTCAGAGCTGGACGCGCGAACCGATAACAACGGCGACGAAGGTGAGGCTGGTTCGCGGTCTTCTCGACGCTGGTGTGCCTCGGGTGGAGGCCACCGCGTTTGTCTCGCCTGCATGGGTCCCGCAGATGGCCGACGCGGCGGCGGTTCTCGGTGCACTCGATGCCGACCTGCTTCCCCGGCTGCGCGTGCTCGTGCCCAACCTGCATGGCCTCGACCTCGCCCTGGAGCATGGCGTTGGCAATGTGGTGGTGACCATCGGCGCCACCGACTCCTTTAACCAGGCCAACGTCAACCGCAGTGTCGCCGAGTCGCTCACCGAGCTCGCTGACATCCTCACGCACGCAGACTCGGCAGGTTGCCGGGTTGATGTTGCCCTCTCGGTGTGCTTCGGCTGCCCATATGAGGGTGCGGTTGATCCTGACAGAGTTGTCCAGATCGCCAAGCGGCTGATCGATCTCGGAGTTGTCGAGGTGGGGATCGCTGACACCATCGGCGTGGCGACGCCGCCCCAGGTGCGCGATCTCTGCGAGCGCGTCGGTGACCCCGCCGGCAAGGGGCTCAGTCTTCATGTTCACGACACTCGCGGCCTCGGTGTCGCCAACGTCCTCGCCGGATACGCCGCCGGAGTGCGTCGCTTCGACGGCTCGGCGGGTGGCGTTGGCGGTTGCCCCTTTGCTCCACGATCCACTGGCAATGTCTGCAGCGAGGACGCGCTCCAGGCTCTGGTCGCCGAGGGAGCCGACAGCGGCGTCGATCTGCGGCGCCTCTGTGCGGCGAGCGCAACCTTGGCCTCTGATCTGAGTGCCGAGCTGCCCGGTAAGCTCTACCGCGCCGGGATGTGGACCGGGGAACCGCTGGAGGAGATGAGCTCGGCATGACGGAGGTGGTGCCGGAGCGCGCGGCCGGTCACAGCGCCGCAGACGCGAACCAGCGCAATGATCGCGCTCGCGCGGGTGGCTCCGCGCGCGCTCGTGCCAAACTCGCCGAGCAGAACAAGCTCACTGCGCGGGAGCGCATTGCCCTGATCTGCGACGGCGGGACGACGTTCATCGAGGATGGCCTGCTCGCCAACAATCTCCAGCCAGAGCTCCAGGCGGACGGCGTCGTCACCGGCATCGGCACGGTCCATGGCCGCAACACCGCAATCATGGCCAACGACCCCACGGTGAAGGCGGGGTCCTGGGGTGCTCGCACCGTCGAGAAGATCCTTCGCCTTCAGGAGGCGGCGGAGCGCCTCGAGATTCCCCTCGTCTACCTGGTGGATTCCGCGGGAGCGCGCATCACCGATCAGGTGGCGATGTTCCCGGGCCGTCGCCACGCTGGACGCATCTTCCATAACCAGGTCCACCTCTCCGGCCAGTTGCCGCAGGTGTGCGTGCTCTTCGGGCCGAGTGCCGCGGGCGGCGCCTACATCCCCGCCTTCTGCGACGTCGTCATCATGGTTGAGGGCAACGCCGCGATGTATCTGGGGTCGCCGCGCATGGCCGAAGTCGTCGTCCACGAGAAGGTAACGCTCGAGGAGATGGGTGGAGCGCGGATGCACTGCAGTGTCTCCGGTTGCGGCGACATCCTCGCCGCGGATGAGGCGTCGGCCATCGCCGCTGCGCGAGGCTATCTGCGCTTCATGCCGCAGTCCTGGCGCCAGTCAGCGCCTGGTGATGCGCCGCTCCCGCCCGCCGAAGGCATTGCCCTCGCCGATGTCATCCCCGCCGAAGCGAGTGCCGGCTACGACGTGCTCGCGGTCATTCGCTCCCTTGTTGACCGCGACTCGTTCTTCGAGATTAAGCATCTCTTCGCCCGCGAGGTGGTCACTGGCTTCGCCCGCATCGAAGGCAACAGCATTGGCGTGGTTGCTTCGCAGCCGCGCTTCAAGGGGGGGGTACTGTTCGTCGACTCCGCGGACAAGGTGGCGCGCTTCGTCAGCTGCTGTGATGCCTTCAACATCCCCTTGCTCTTCCTCGCCGACGTGCCGGGTTTCATGATCGGCAGCGCCGTCGAGCGCCAGGGAATCATCCGCCACGGTGCCAAGATGATCGCCGCCGTCAGCGCGGCGAGCGTTCCCAAGATCTGCGTAGTGGTGCGCAAGGCGTATGGCGCCGGGCTCTACGCGATGTGTGGGCCTGCATTCGACCCCGACTGCACGCTGGCGCTCCCCTCGGCGCAGATTGCGGTCATGGGACCCGAGGCGGCGGTGAATGCGGTGTACTTCAACAAAATCCTGGAGAAGCAGGAGACGGAACGTGCCGCGTACGTGCGCGAGCTCGAGGATGAATATCGAGAGGATATCGACATCTTCAAGCTCGCCGGGGAGCTGGTTGTCGATGCCGTTGTTGCCCCTGAGGACCTGCGCAGCGAATTGGCCCAGAGGTTTGCCGCCTATGCCACCCGTCAGCGCCGCCCGGTCGCCCGACACCACGCGAACTACCCCACCTGACGCGAGACCGCGGGCGTACCCTGCGGTGATGCTGCAGACCCTGATGGACCTGGCCACGCGGTATGGGTACATCGTGGTGTTCCTGGGCGTTGGCGCCGAGTCCATGGGTGTGCCGGTTCCCGGCGAGACAACGCTTCTTGTCGGAGCTGTCCTCGCCGGGCACGGCAACCTTTCCCCCTGGCTTGTTGGGGGCGTTGGCTGGTTGGGCGCGGTGGTGGGCGACAACATCGGCTACGCGGTGGGCCGCCGGTGGGGTGGCCGACTCCTGCGGCTCCGATTCGTCCAGCGTGTCTATCGGCCTGAGCATCTCCAGCGTGCCGAACGGTTCTTTGACAAACACGGCTGGGCGGCTGTCTTCTTCGGACGCTTCGTCGCCATCTTGCGCATCTTCGCGGGGCCTCTCGCGGGGCTGCACCACATGCCCTGGACCCACTTCGTGGCTGCCAACGCAGCTGGTGCTGCAGTCTGGGTGACGACCATCGTCATCATCGGGCTGCTCATTGGCAGCAACCTCGACGCGGCGGCCAACCTGGTGGCTCGCATGGGGTACGTCGGGCTCGGGCTCACCGTCGTCGCGGTGATCAGCATCATGGCGACGCGGGCGCTGCTCAGGCGCCGCCGCGCAGATTTCGACCCCTGAGCCGCCCTTCCTCAGCCGGGCAATAGGTTGGCGCGCCAGACGATCCGCTGCGTGTCGCGAAACCACGGTGTGCAGGTGATGAGCGTGAGGTCGCTACCGCTTGTAGGAGTCAGCTGCGTCACCTTGGTGGGATCGAGTGTCCAGACGTCCGTCACCTGATAACGGAATGTGTGGCAGGTCCGATCCTCGACGGTGATGATCGAGCCCTTGCCCATCTGATCGATGTGCTCGAAATCGGGCTCGCGATGGAAGGCAATGATGCTGTTGCCCTTTTGCCCAGGATCCGGAGTGCCGTGGTAGTGAACCATCGACCGGGTGTTGAGCAGCCCCCAATCGCCGTCGCCGGCCACCCCGGCGTAGTTGAACTGACCGCCGAACTTCACCAGAGCGTAGTCCGTCGTTGATCCAGAGCCGCAGGAGTGGGTGGTCACCGCGGTGCGGCCCGACTTCGCGGGTCCCTGAAGGTTGCCGGACCCACCCTGCGCCCAGTCTGTGATCGCTGATTGATCGACATTGCCGCGTTGCCACAGGTGGTACAGCGGGCCGCCGATGAGCACCCCCCCGGCAACGATGCAGGCGAGGCCGGCGAGCAGCATCAGCAGGCCAAGCCGCGATCGCCGTCTCCTGGTACGGATCGGCGCCGCCATCGGTCCCGGGTATCGCGCCATGACCTCTCACGATACCGCAAGACCTTTCGGGGGCCATCCGTCTTGCCGTAATTCCTGCGTCCAGGGGCGCGTCAGCCGGTGAGCCCCAGGGATGTGGTTGCGCGCAGAGGAGGAGCCGCAAGGTAGATGTCGCTGCTGATGACCGGGGTGAACGTTGCGGTGAAGGCCAGCAAGTCCGCGCGGTTCATCGTCTTACGTGTGATCAGGGCATTCGCCAGGCCATCCAGCATGTCCCGATTGTCACCCAGGAGTGTCCGTGCGACCTCCGTAGCACGGGTGATGATCCTGTCGATTTCGCCATTGACCGCCCGCGCAGTTTGGGGCGGCAAGGGGTCGGGCATACCGAGCTCGGGAAGCGGGTACGCCCGAAGCGGCAGGCTGCCCATGCCCCACTCGCGAACCATCCGAGCGGCTCGCTCGGTGATCGCCTCCAGATCCCCCGACGCTCCGCTGGTGACGTCCTCGGGACCTCGGTGGAGTTCCTCCGCCACTCGGCCGGCGGTGGAGACGACGAGTTGGGCGAACTCCTCCCTCCGCGAGGACAACGGATTCTCCGCAGTAGGCAGGTGCAGCGTGTGGCCGAGGGACTCCCCGCGAGGAACGATCGTCACACTCCGAACGGTCTCAGCGTTTTCCTGAAGCAGGCCTGCCAAGGCATGGCCCGCCTCATGGTAGGCGGTGGTTCTCCGCGTGCTCTCGCCCATCTCCACACTGCGGATGGGGCCCAGGGCGACCCGAAGAATGGCCTCCTCGAGGTCGGTCTGACGGATTGCGGGGACCTTCGCCCGGCCGGCCAGGAGCGCTGCCTCGTTGATGAGGTTCTCGAGGTCGGCTCCGGTCATCCCCCCGGTGGCTAAAGCGAGGAGATCCCGATCCACCTCGGGGTCGAGGCGTTTGCCCTTCATATGGACGTCAATGATTCCCCGGCGACCCCGTTGGTTGGGGCGACCGATTGTGATCTGGCGGTCGAAGCGACCCGGTCTGAGCAATGCATCGTCGAGCATGTCGCGGCGGTTCGTCGCCGCGATGACGATGCGGCCGCTGTTCTGCTCAAAGCCGTCCAGTTCCACCAGCAACTGATTGAGGGTGAGCTCGCGCTCGTCGTTGTTGCCGCTGATTCCATTCCCACGCCGTCGCCCGATAGCGTCGATCTCGTCGATGAAGATGATTGCTCTGGGGTGGCCCTTGGCTTGCTTGAAGACATCACGAACCCGGCCGGCACCGACTCCCGCGAACATCTCGACGAAGTCCGACCCGCTGATGCTGAAGAAGGGAACTTCGGCCTCGCCCGCCACGGCTCTGGCCAGCAGGGTCTTGCCGGTTCCCGGAGGACCGGAGAGCAGGATCCCCGTGGGCATCCGCGCGCCCAGCTTCTGAAAGCGCTTGGGGTCCTTGAGGAACTCGACGACCTCGGCGATATCAGTGATGGCGTTATCGAGGCCCGCGACATCGCTGAAGTGCACATTGGGTGTCTGGCCCACCAACGCGTTGGTCTTGGTGAAACGCAGTAGTGCTCCCCTGTTGGCGAGCATTCCCAGGCCGACGATGACCGAGGGAAGGGCGTTGACGAGTTGAAGGGCGAACTGCTGCGGGAAGGTTAGATAGGGTTCCGGCTCCTGCATTGCGGCGCGGGCGTCTGCGTCGGGCGCCCAGGGCAATGGATGCCGCTTCAGCCAGCTCTGTTTCGCGCTCCGTGGCAGCTTGTCACGTGCCATGCGTCTTCCCCCACCCCATACGTCCCTCAGAAAGCTGACGTGAGAGTAGGCCGCTGGCCAGGGACATCACACGGACATTGCCACGCGGCCTGTGGGAGTCCAGGGAAAACTTCCGCCCTCAACTGTTCAGGGAAAACTTCCGCCTCATGAGAGAGGGAGCCATCACCTTGAGCCCACGAGACCAACGTCGGATCCACATCCTCCTGGCCCTTGAGC
>JBPCLW010000033.1:0-9099 GCA_051002895.1 Candidatus Dormibacteria bacterium
GCTCAAGGGCCAGGAGGATGTGGATCCGACGTTGGTCTCGTGGGCTCAAGGTGATGGCTCCCTCTCTCATGAGGCGGAAGTTTTCCCTGAACAGTTGAGGGCGGAAGTTTTCCCTGGACTCCCACAAGACAAGGCCGATTGTCCGTCCTATGTCCGCGAGCCGACCTATACGGTTCGAGTCAGGTTCTCGGCAGAGATGGGGGGAGATATGAGCGGGGAAGACTCGAAGGCCGAAACGTCGACGTCCATCTCCACCGAGGTCGAAAGCGAAGCGCCGCGCTGGTACCTCGTCGTCAGCGACGACAACGTATTTGCCGATGTTGCCGACAAGCGACCCGGGCGCCGCTTCGTCCACCTGAACTCCGAGGGACACCTCAGCACCAGTTGGCCGTACCTCGTCGCCGGCCGGTCTCCAACGCTGGCCTTCCTCCATCCGATCTTCGGCTATCCCACCTGGCCCTTCTCGATCTACGAGGTCGAGCCGGGATCCAATGCCACCGTCGAGCATCGCGGCGACAAAGAATGGATGCGCTCGGCGGAGTGGACGGTGATCCGGAAGCTCGACCCTCGCGAAGCTCTGGGACCGAACGCTGAGCATGTCGTCGCTCTGTTTGATCAGATCCGCCAGACCACAGCTCTGACTCAGGAAGAGACCGCTGCCAAGCTCAAGGCCTTTGCCGTCGGTATCGGGCGTGAGACTCGCGTGTACGGAGGGCCGCTGGGCGATCGCATTCTCGCCCTTCTCGACGAGGTCACCTATGAGGGGGAGGAGCAACGCGGACTCACCGACGAGATGGCCATCGCCCGGGGGGTGATGGAGACCCTTGCAGGTGCTCCAGCCCCTTCTCAGGATCTCGACCTCCTCGACCTCGCCGCCGAATGGGCAGTGGTGTTCGGCGATAGTTCGAAGTCGGCGGTACGCCTCATTGGCGAGATGATGGCCGCCGGTGTCCAGCCGTACGTCGACGGCTCCGACGCGGTCGGGTATACATGGATGGTGGGGCGCCATCCCAAGCCAGGCCCCACTGCTGATGCACCGACTGCTGACCCCGCACCATTGGCGCTCACGGATTTCGGGAAGAGCGACAACGTCAGCGACGCGGAGATGGAGTTTCTCGCGGCCATCGAAACGCGCATGGCAAAGCGGTTGGTGGGTCATGAGGAGAACATCGAGGCCTTCGCCAAGAAGCTCCGCCAGAACGATTCGGTCTCAGTGAGCCCAAGCAGCCAGTGAGTGTCGTTGCCCTCGGACCCAGCGGCAACGGCAAGACGGAATTCTTCCGCACCATCGCCGAGGCCGTGTACGGCGACGAGAGCCGCATGGGAATGATCGACATGGGAGAGATGCTGGACGGAACCGACGTCACCCGCCTTCTGGGCGCGTCACCGAAATACGTCGGCTACGGTCAGTCGATCCTCCTCGACAAGGTCAAGCCTTTCGCCGAGCATGACGAGACCACGAAGGTCTACACGGTGCGAGGCGTCATCCTCTTTGACGAGATGGACAAGGCCCACGAGCAGGTCTACGACGCCGTGATGCAGCTGCTCGACGAGGGAAGGATCACCCTCGGCAATGGCGAGGTCATCGACGTCTCTCAGGCGGTCGTCGGGTTCTCCGGCAACTACGGCACCTCCGCGATGAAGCTGGGAGGCGTCGGCTTCACGGCACCCGTCGCCGTGGCGAGCAGTGAAACGTCGGCGCCTCCCCTCACCGATCAGCTTGTCCAAGGTTTACGCGTCAAAGCGAAAGAGGCCTGGGAGAAAGCGACCCGCACAGAGTTCCGCAACCGAGTCAAGCTCGTCCTCAACTTCGATCCACTCAGCGACGAACATCTCAAGACTCTCGCCCAGCGCAAACTCGACACCGTGCTGGAGCGTGCTCGGACCCGCAACAAGCTCAGCATCAGCTATGACGACGCCGTGCTCGACAAGGTCGTCCACTTCAAACTCGACCGGCTGAAGGGTGGTCGTTCGGTGACTGACAACATCGAGAACCTCGTCAACTCGGTGATCGAGCCCGCCGTCATGGCGCGCAAACGCGGCACCTTCCAACTCCGCGTGAGCGAGTCGGGGGACATCGCCTTGGGGCCTCGGACCCTGATCGTCATCCGGGGTGGAGGAGCCGACGCCCTAGCGGTGTGAGGCGGAGCCCGGAGTTTGGCTCAGGCCAGAAGACTGGCCCATTGTCCGTAGGCTGTCCGTTCGACCTTCCTAATCTCATCACATGGATGTCGTCGCTGCCCGCCCCGCGATCCTCTCCCGACCCATCCTCCAGCAGTGCTTCGACTGCAGCAATACAGCTGCCCGGATCTCGGGGATGGCCCTCGTCAACCTGTACGCCGACCGGGGGCCGCACGCCGTCGTCTTCCATGATGCTCAGGGCCTTGCGGCGGACGCCTTCCTCACTCAGGTGGCTCGCTCTCTCGAGAAGCAGTTTCCCAACACCCAGGTGGAGATGACCTCCCACTGCCTCCTTGATGAGCCGGGCAGCTACCGCGACGTTCGCATGAGCGGGATGTCGGACATGAGCACCTCGGTTGCACATCTCGGCCAGCCCTTGGCCGCCCTCCAACTCGTCCCCCGGACCGGCATGGGTCCGGACGAGATCGCTCGGGTCGAGGAGACGTTTCGCGATCTCTATCGGTGGACTCCCACCGTCAGCGCCGCCGGGCTCGGCCAGGCGGTCAACACGACGGACCTCAAGTTCGGGAAGGTCGTCGACGCCCACTGGGAGGCGAAGGGCGTCAGTGGAGTCATCCTGCCCAACCGTGAGGGCCGGTCGGGGGTGCTCATCCACGACATGGATCAGCACGGCAGCACCCACCTCCTCAACGCCTACCTCAGCCACGTTGTCTCCAATCTCGCTGGTCCCGTCGTTCTCGCTGAGCGCAGCAAGGGCGATCCCCCGGTAATCCTCTCGGTGAAGGGCAAAACCGCGGAGAAGGAGATGTTCTGCGATGTCGTACGGACCAATGGTCAATCTACCCTCCCCTACCACTCGCTGAAGACCCTCACCGTCGACGACGTCTCAGATCGAACGGGCATACCTGTAGCCTCCCTGGTTGAGGTCGTGCGCACGATGCGCAACCTACCAGCTCCGCCCATGTGTTTCTCCCCCATGCGACCGCTCGATAGCACCCTCGAGGTGACGGGTCAGCCGCTGGCGCGTGCCGGGGTCGCCTGAGCCGGGGGACGCGCCGTACCCGGAACGGACGCTGACGGGCAGATCGCATTGAGGCTGCAGACGTCGCAGCGGGGCCGTCGAGCGATACACACGCGGCGCCCGTGGAGGATCAAGCGCAGTGACAACTCCGTCCAGTGCTCAGGACCGAGCATGGCGCAGATATCAGTCTCGATCTCAACTGGATCGGTGGCACTGGTGAGCTTGAGCAACCGTACGAGTCGGGTGACGTGTGTGTCCACGGGAAATCCGGGGATCCCAAAGCCCACACCGAGGACGACATTGGCGGTCTTGCGACCAACACCGCGCAGGGCCACGAGATCCTCCATCCGAGGTGGGACCTCACCCTCGTAATGGCACACCAGGTCGTGAGCCATTGCGATGATGGCCTGGGTCTTGGCACGGAAGAAGCCAGTGGACTTGATGAGCGCCTGCATCTCGGCAGGATCGGCCCCAGCAAGGGCCGCGGCGTCCGGGTAACGTGCGAAGAGCGCCGGGGTCACCGCGTTGACACGCTCATCGGTGGTCTGCGCGGAGAGGATGGTGGCGACGAGGAGTTGCAGGGGCGACTCACGGTCGAGTTCGCACATGGGATCGGGGTGTTGCAGAGCGAGCAGATCGACAGTGGCTCGGGTGCGCTCGGCCGCACCCGGAGGCCGGCGGCGACGACGAGGTCGCGCCATGGTGATGGCGACCCGTGGACTCATGGAACCCGATCGTACCCCTCTACAATTCGAGGCCGTCGCTCCCCAGGTTCGCATCACGAGGTCCAGCCAGTGCGCAGCAAGATCACCGTCATCGGTGCCGGCAACGTCGGCGCCACCCTCGCCCAGCGCCTCGCCGAGCGTGACTACGCCGACGTCGTTCTGGTCGACATCGTCGACGGCTTGCCTCAGGGTAAGGCGCTCGACATCCAGGAGGCAGGGCCGGTGGTCGGCTATGACAGCCGCATCACCGGCAGCAACAGCTACGCCGAGACCGCCGGAAGTGACGTCGTGGTGATCACCAGTGGCGTCCCTCGAAAGCCGGGGATGAGTCGCGATGACCTGGTCATGACCAACGCCAAAATCGTCGCCTCCGTCGCCCGCGAAGCGACCCAGCAGTCGCCCAAGGCTCTCCTCATCGTCGTAAGCAACCCTCTCGACGCCATGTGTCAGATCGCCCATGCAGTGAGCGGCTTCCCCCGCGAGCGGGTCATCGGTATGGCCGGCGTGCTCGACACCGGGCGCTTCCGCGCCTTCCTCGCCGCGGAGCTCGACGCCTCGGTGCACGATATTCAGGCCTTCGTCCTCGGCGGCCACGGCGACACCATGGTGCCGGTGACGCGCCTCACCAGCGTCGCCGGTGTCCCCGTGGAGACGCTCATCCCCAAGGAGCGACTCGATCAGATCGTCCAGCGGACCCGCGACGGCGGCGCCGAGATCGTCAATCTCCTGAAGACGGGAAGCGCCTACTACGCACCGAGCGCGTCCGTAGCCCAGATGGTCGACGCCGTCATGCGCGACACTCGCCAAATTCTGCCCTGTGCGGTGTACTGCCAGGGCGAGTACGGTATCGACGGACTCTTCAGTGGCGTCCCCGCGCGCCTCGGGGCCGATGGGTTGGTCGAGGTGGTCCAGGTCGAGCTCGCGCAGTCCGAACTGGCTGCCCTGCACCGCAGTGCGGCCGCAGTGCGCGAGGTCGTGGAGATCATGGAAAGCAACCGCGCCGACATTGACGTGGGCATGCCCTCGCTCCTCCAGGGAGTGTCAGCAGCCACCTGAGCATCGCAAGCGGACAGGGGGGACCTGGGTCGATGACCTCAGCGGCGCCGGAACGTGGTGAGCACTGCGGGGCGCGCATGGTCTGTGCGGTTCTCGGTCCCGCTGTGGAGCAGGTGTCCGTTGAACACGAACACCGTGCCCACCGGGCCGGTGAGAATTCGCTCCCGCGGATGCCGCACCCGCGGTGAATGGGCTTGGAATCTGCGGTCCTGCTCGCGATGCGAGCGCGGGACCACCCGCGTCGCGCCGTTGCTTTCGGTGAAGTCGCAGAGAGCAGTGATCACCGTGCACACCGTCCATTCACCGGAAACGGGAAAGCCCGCTGCGTCCGGATGCAGGCTCTGGGCTCCGTGACCAGGGAGCGCGCAGCGAAGCTGTGAGCCGTCGGATGTGGCGCCGGGAAGCAGGCCGGTCACCGCGCTGCGGATGATTGGATGGTCCCAGAGCGGGGAGAGTTCGCGGGCGCGAGTTTCCAAGCCAACGACATGAGCGGTCCCGCCTAGTGCCTCCCCCACAGACCGATCCTCGGCGAGCAGCTGGGTGCAGATCTCCAGGAACCGCGCAACCTCGGCCGGGGTGAACACCGGCAGCGCGATCCATCCCTCGACGTCGAGATGCGCCCGCTGGGCCTCTGAGAGTGTGGCGGCGGTCGGGTTCGGTGTCGAAGCCCGCCGGGACATGCTCACATTCTGCTGCTCAGGCCCTGTGCTGCGCGTCGATGTCATCGTCATCGTCCACGGCCGGCGTGGTCACCGCGGGAGGTGTCGGCCGGGGCGCCCGGTAGTGCATCCCGAAGATCGGACCCAGCACCACCAGCGTACGCAGGGCCGATTTGCGGACTTCGGACTCTCCCCAGGCCGGCGTTCTGGAGTATAGGAAGAAGGCGACAAAACCGACCACGAGGACAGTGAGCACGCCCGCGAGGAGGATCACCGCGGTCACGGCCGGTGGATCTACGCCTGACCGGCGGGATCCGCCTTGTCGGCGCTCTTGCCCGTCAGCTTGCGTCCCGCCCACCGCAGAGGATCCCAGTGCCGGTCGGCGACCCGCTCCTTGAGCGGGATGATGGCGTTGTCGGTGATGTGGATGTGCTCGGGGCACACTTCGCTGCAGCATTTCGTGATGTTGCAGAGGCCAAGACCTCCGGCCGAGCGCACCTGCTCGCGCCGGTCGAGGACATCCTTTGGGTGCATCTCTAGGCTGGCAACACGCACGAAGAAGCGGGGGCCATAGAAGCGCTGGGCATGATCGTGGTTGCGGAGGATGTGGCAGGTGTCCTGACAAAGGAAGCACTCGATGCATTTGCGGTGCTCGTAGAGGCGGTCGATGTCCATCTGCGGAATCCGCCACGGCTCGCCGTCGTCGGGCGCGGCGGTGAACTGCGGGATCTCTCTGTTCACCTCGTAGTTGCGCGACACGTCGGTGACGAGGTCCTTGATGAGCGGGAACGCTTTCAGTGGTTGCACCGTCACCGGGCCCCCGGGAAGCGCGTCGAGACGGGTCTTGCACATGAGCACGGGTCGGCCGTTGACCTCGGCGCTGCACGATCCGCACTTGGCAGCCTTGCAGTTCCAGCGGCAGGCCAGATCCGAATCGAGGTTGCGCTGCACGTGATGGACGGCGTCGAGAACGACCATGCCCACCACCTCGGGCACCTCGTACTCGCGGAAGCCCTGCTCGCCACCGGGCGTCCCCTTGAAGATGCGGAGCTTCAACGAGCGCCCGGTGAGGCCGGTCGCCAGCTGCGAGCTCTCGCGGCCGGGCTCGATCAGGGTCTGAGTGGTCGTCGTCTCCTCAGTCATCAATGCGACTCTGTGGAGGCCGGTTCGGACAAGGCCCGGCGGTAGTACGACGGTACGGTCTTGGCATCATAGAATCGGCTCCTGCTGATCCGGTTCGCCACGTCGGCAGGCATGAGCTCGAGCTCGCGCTCCTCCACCTTCATCGACGAGCCGGTGCTCTTGACCACGAAGTTGATGCGTCCGAACTTCTCCTCCTTGTCGAGATGGTCGAAGCGCCACTGCGAGCCGCGCGACTCCCGGCGTTCGATCGCGGAGCGAACGATCGCCTCGCTGACGCTGAGCATGAAGTCGACATCCCGACAGGTGTGCCATCCGGGATTGAGCACGCGACCACCACCAACTCTCATGCGTGTGGCCCGATCGCGGATCTCCCCGATCCCAACGAGGGCGCGCTGCAGCGACTCCTCACTGCGGCCGATACCAGCGTCGTCCTGCATCGCTTCCTGCAGGGCCATATGGAGTTGATAGGGATTCTCGCCGACCCCACCGTTCTCGCCACCGAGGAAACTGAGGAGTTTGGCTTGCTCGCCGGCCACCTCCGCCTCCGAGACCTGACGCTTGGCCCCCGGGCCACGGGCGAACTCTGCAGCCGCCTCGCCGGCACGGCGACCGAATACGAGGATGTCACCAAGCGAGTTCCCGCCGAGCCGATTGGCTCCGTGGAGACCAGCCGCAGCCTCACCCGCAGCGTAGAGCCCATCGACGGTGCTGGCACCGGTCTCCGGCTCGACCCGCACGCCACCCATGGTGTAGTGGATCGTGGGACCCACTTCCATCGGCGCCTTGGTGATATCGACGCCGGCCAGAGCATGAAACTGCTCGTACATCGACGGCAGTTTGTGCTTGATGTAGTTGGCATCACGCTGCGAGGCGATGTCCAGGTAGGCCCCTCCATGGGGCGTCCCACGCCCTGCTTTGTTCTCCTTGTAGATGGAGCGGGCGACGACGTCGCGCGAGGAGAGTTCCTTCTTCACCGGATCGTACTCGAGCATGAAGCGCTTGCCTTCGGAGTTGGTGAGGATCCCGCCCTCACCACGCACACCCTCAGTGACAAGAATGCCGCGCGCACCCGGAGGCCAGATCATCCCGGTGGGATGGAACTGCACGAACTCCATATCGAGCAGCTCGGCGCCGGCCTCGTAGGCCATGGCGGCACCGTCGCCAGTGCCTTCCCAGCTGTTGCTGGTGTAGCGGTACATCCGTCCCCATCCGCCGCTGCCGAGGACCACCGCACCAGCAGCGATGGACACGAACTCGCCGGTGTTCCGGTCATATCCTGTCGCGCCGCAGACGCGGTCGCCGTCACGGAGCAACTTGGTGAGGGTGCACTCCATGAAGACCTCAGCGCCGGCGGTGTGGACGAGCTTGTCCTGGCAGGTGCGGATGAGTTCCAGGCCCGTCCGGTCCCCGACGTGGGCAAGGCGCCGCCACGAGTGGGCGCCAAAGGCACGCTGCATGATCCGGCCATCGTCGGTGCGGTCGAAAGTGCCTCCCCAGCGCTCCAGTTCATAGACCCGGTCGACGACCTCGTGCGCATAGATGTCGACCATCCGCCAGTTGTTGATGAGTTGACCACCGAGCATAGTGTCGGCAAAGTGCACCTCCCATCCATCCTGGGAGTCGAGGTTGCCGAGCCCGGCGGCGATGCCACCCTCGGCCATGACGGTGTGGGCCTTGCCGAGCAGCGACTTGGTGACGACGATCGTCGACGCACCAGCTTCAGCGGCGGCAATGGCGGCGCGCATCCCGGCACCGCCCGCCCCGATGACGAGAACGTCGCACTCGCGAGTGATCGTTGTTTCCGGCATCAGAACGTGATGTGTGGATCGATGAACACATGGGTCATGAGGAGTCGGATGTAGATGTCAGTGATGACGACGCTGAAGAGGCTCAGCCACGCGTACATGGGATGGCGCTCATTCATGGTGGTGATCCAGCGCCAGATGCTGAAGCGAGCCCTGCCAAAGCGCGCCTTGGAGAAGCAGTCGAGCCCACCGCCCACGAGGTGGCGAACAGAGTGGCAGCTGAAGGAGTACCCACTGAGGAGGACGACGTTGATCAACATGATCACCGTGCCGAGGCCGAGATACCAGTGGCCGTTGTACGTGACCGCTAGCGCCACGTCGACCCAGAGGAAGGCGAGAACGATGGTCGCGGCATACATCGCGAAGCGGTGCAGATTGTTGAGGATCAACGGGAAACGCGTCTCGCCCTTGTAGTGTCGGTGACGAAGCTCACCAACACTACACGCCGGGGGATCCCAGAAGAAAGAAAGGTAGTACGCCTTTCGGTAGTAGTAGCACGTGGCTCTGAAGGCGAGCGGCACGGGAAAGATCCCGACCGCAGCGGGGAT
>JBPCLW010000034.1:0-5976 GCA_051002895.1 Candidatus Dormibacteria bacterium
CATCTGCAGTTCGGGGATGCCACGCATGCTGAATCTCCGCAGGCTTGAATCGATCGCGGGAAGACTCCCACACCTCGAGGCGCCCTGTGGGGCTATTCCGAGATCTTTTTCAGCACCCTGCTAGGTCAGGGCCGTGGCCACGACCACAGCGACCCCGCCCGCTGCCCAGAGCGCGATTGTCGCCCGCACCCAGCTCGGCATCGGGCCCGGGCCCGCGTACCAGGCGCGCAGCTTCTCCGCGGTCATGATGAAGAGCATGAGGACATCGACGAGGACGAATACGAGATTGCTCAGGGCCTGACTCTGGTCAACGTCGTGATGGACCAACGCGCGCACGCCAATGGAGACGACGGCCAGGAGGATGGCGAGGCCGAGTACCGCCATCTGGGCCTGCCGCACCCAGGCGAGTCGGCGAGTGAGGAAGATCATGACGATGATCACCGCGGCTGCATACGCCGCGCCCTGGAGACCGAGCAACACCTGAACGATGACGGG
The DNA here is from genome assembly GCA_051002895.1 of Candidatus Dormibacteria bacterium. Classification (GTDB taxonomy): domain Bacteria; phylum Chloroflexota; class Dormibacteria; order Aeolococcales; family Aeolococcaceae; genus JBPCLW01. Next base: position 496 of record JBPCLW010000034.1, read on the forward strand.
AACATCGGCGCCTCTGCCGCCACCGATATCGATGGAGCTGCCGAACGGGAGCAGGGCGCCGAGGATGGCGAAGAGCGCAAGCAGGGAATCCCAGGCATACACAGCGAGAATGCTGGTGGGGCGCTGCTCCGTGTCCGCAGCGGAGGGGGACGGTTCGCTCATCGGGAACATGCTACTTGCGGAAGTCTCGGTGTCATACGGAGAGGTCCCGCAGCAGCGGATGGCCCCCCGCCTCCAACACGTATCGGCGGGCACGCGGCTGGTAGATTGGCTGCGCATGCCCACCATCACCGTCCTCCACGGCGATCAGACCGGGGAGGAGCTTCTCGTCGAGGCTCTCCGCGTCCTCCACCCCGACGTCATCGGGTTGGACATCGAACTCCAGCACTTCGCTCTTGACCTGGAGACCCGGGAAAGAACCAGCAATGGCGTCGTCCATGAGGCCGCGGTGGCGATGCGCGCATCGGGATGGGGACTGAAGGCGGCCACGATCACCCCCGAGAGCAAGGGCGTGGGCAGCCCCAATGCCATTCTTCGCCAGGAAGTGGGCGGCAAGGTCATTCTCCGCACCGGGCGGCGGATCCCCGGGGTGGCGTCGATCGGTGGTGCCAGTGCTCCCATGAGCGTGGTCCGCATGGCGGTGGATGACGCCTACAACGCCAAGGAGTGGCGTGAGGGCAGCGGTGACAACGAGATTGCCTACCGAACCGAGCACATCAACCGGGGGACCTGCCACGCCGTCGCTGAGTTCGCATTCCTGCACGCGAAGCGCGGTCACGCCCGCGTTTTCGGGGGCCCCAAGTACACCGTCTCCCCGGTATATGAGGGCATGCTCAAGGAGGAGATGGACGCGGCGGCAGGACGCCATCCCGATATCGAGTACGAGCCGCAGCTCATCGACGCCACCTATGCGCTGCTCCTCACCCATGGCGGTGAGGCGCTGGTCATCCCCGCGCTCAATCGGGATGGCGACTGCCTCAGCGACCTGGTGCTCCAGCTCTTCGGCTCGATTGCCGGCGCGGAATCGATCCTCATCGGCTTCCGCGATGACGTGACCAAGCCCGATGTGGTCATGGCCGAAGCACCGCACGGCACCGCCCCCGCGTTGCAGGGGAAGGACATCGCCAACCCCATGGCCATGATCCTGGCGACGGCCTCGTTGCTCTCCTTCATCCCCGGCGCGGCAATGAAGACCATCTCACGGGCGGTCTATGAGGCGGTCTTCGAGACGGTCCGCGGCGGAACCAGGACCGCCGATCTCGGTGGCCACGCCTTCACCACGGAGTTCACGGACGCGATCATCGAGGCGGTGCGCTCCAAGCTGGGGTAGGCCGGACTACGGCGCCGGGGTGCCCGCTACGGCGGCGGTGGGGGCTAGCCGCGCACTGGCATCGACACCACAGAGAGGGTGTCGATGCCGACAAAATCAGCAGGATTACTAGTGTAGAGAGGCAAGCCCCGGGCGATCGCGATGGCGGCGATCATGGCGTCGTAGGTCCGAGCAGTCGGCTTGCGGCCCGCCTGACGCAAAGACGCGGCTACTTGCCCAAACGCGCGGGCGGCGTCAGCGTCGAAGGGCAACGGGTCGAAATCGGCCTCCGCCTGCTGCAGCTGGGCCTGACGGCGCGCCCGCTGGGCGTCGTTGCCGGCAACCAGCGGCCCCACCGAAAGCTCGGCCAGGGTCACGGCGGTGACCAGCGGTTCTTCCGGAAGTGCGCTGGCGTCGGTGAGATGGGGAAGGAGGATGACGGCGCCGGTGTCGAGGATGCCTCGAGGGTGCCGGGGTGGGCGGGTCACAGGTCGGCGTCGAGGACCGCGTCGATGTCGGCGCGCAGTTGAGCCACGTCGACCACGGGGATCTGTCGCCATCGTGCGAGCAGGGTCGCGGCCGAAACGGCCCGGCCCTGGATGGGCCCGAGTTCAGCCACCGGCCGACGGTCTCGGGTAATCAGCAGTCGCTCTCCGGCCGCGACCCGGTCAATCACCGCGCCGCCCTGATTCCGGAGTTCTCGGATGCTGACCTCGTTCATGTCCATCAATGTATCACGCGTGATACCCGAATACGGGGCTCGCTCGCTGATGGGGCGGACTGACGCACCACCGCGCGGCGGTCACACTACCGGTCTCGGAGACGGAGGAAGGAGCAGGCATGCAGAGCACGATGCAGGACGTCCCGCTGACCATCACCAACATCTTTCAGCGCGGCCGGACGATCTTCGGCGACAGCGCTGTCATCACCTGCCAGGGCGAGGCGTCGCGAACGTCGACGTTCGCCGAGGTCGGCGAGCGGGCGGCGCGCCTGGCCGCCGCGCTCCGCGACAAGCTCGGCATCCAGGACGGTGACCGGGTCGGCACGCTGTGCTGGAACGACCAGGAACACCTGGAAGCGTACTTCGCCATTCCCGGCATTGGCGCCGTCCTGCACACCCTCAATCTGCGACTCCCGCCGCAACAGCTCGCCTTCATTGTCAACCATGCGCAGGATCGCGTCGTCATCGTCGACTCGTCACTCATCCCGTTGCTCGCCGCCATCCGGCCTCACCTCAACACTGTCGAGAGAGTCGTCGTCATCGGCGACGGTGACGTCTCCGCACTCGGCGGCGACGTCATCCGCTACGACGATCTCATAGCCGATGTCGCGCCACTACATGAGTGGCCGGAAATCGACGAGAGGCAGGCGGCTTCGATGTGCTACACGACCGGCACCACCGGCGATCCCAAGGGTGTGGTGTACAGCCATCGCTCCATCTGGCTGCACTCCTACGCGGTGTGGGCGAACTTTGGCTTCGTTGAGGCCGACCGCCTGCTCGCCATCGTGCCGATGTTCCATGTCAACGCATGGGGCACGCCGTTCGCCTGTTGGATGACGGGCGTCGACCTTCTGCTTCCCGACCGGTTCCTGCAGCCCGAGCCACTGCTCGCCTTCATCCAGTCGGCAAAGCCGACGTTTGCCGCCGGTGTTCCTACGGTGTTCCAGGGGCTGTTGCTGGCGGCGGATGCGGCAGGCGTGCGCATGGACACGATCCGCAGTGCCATCTGCGGTGGCTCCGCGGTTCCCACCGCGCTCATGCAAGCGTATGAGGGGCGTCACTTCCCGCTCGTCCAGGCGTGGGGAATGACGGAGACGAGCCCCATCGGGGCGGTGGCGAATCCCCCCAAGACGGCGACGGCCGACGAGTTCTGGCACTACCGGGGCGCCACCGGACGCGTGGTCGGTGGTGTGGAACTGCGCATCACCGATGATGAGGGCGGGGTACTGCCCTGGGACGGTGAGGCGGTCGGCGAGATCGAGGTGCGTGGGCCCTGGATCACCGGCAGCTACTACGGCGTTGAAGCGCCCGAGCGCTTCCACGACGGATGGCTGCGCACCGGGGATGTCGGCAGCGTTGACCGGCAGGGTTTCATCCAGATCACTGATCGTGCCAAGGATGTCATCAAGTCGGGGGGCGAATGGATCTCCTCAGTGGAGATCGAGAACCTGCTCATGGGTCATCCCGGCGTCGCCGATGCCGCCTGTGTCGGGGTGCCCGACGAGAAGTGGCAGGAGCGCCCACTCGCCGTCGTCGTTGCCAAGCCGGGTGCCACGGTGAGTCCCGAGGAACTGCGCTCCTTCCTGCAGGACAGGGTGGCCCGCTTCTGGCTGCCGGAGCGCTGGGCGATCATCGAGGAGATCCCCAAGACATCGGTGGGGAAGCAGGACAAGAAGCGCATCCGCTCTCTTCATGCAGAGAACGCCATCGCCGTGGTCACCCTGGGGAGCGCGGGTCGTTGAGCGGTCGCTATCGTGCTGTGTCTATCCCCCTAGGCCACCAAGCTCCGTGTACTGGGGAGCGACCGTGGCAACGATGCGCTCCACGTTGCCAGCGCTGAGCGTTCCGCCGAAGAAACGATATCGGCTCTCGCCCACGAGGACCCCCAAACCCAACACGCCGAGTGACAACCTCGCATGCTCCTCCTCCGCGGGCGGGGAGCCCAAATGCCCAGCAGTCTCTCGCGACACTACGGAAAGAAGGGATTCATTGGGGGATTGCTCCGCCTGACGTATCAGCGATCCCAGGGCATACATCAGCGCATCACGGCCCTCGACAAACCTCTCGTCGTCGAGCCCCTCCGTCCGGACTACATAGGGTGTCGCGAGATCTGCCACCTCGTGATCATTCCACATGCGAGCGGAACCCGGAGGTCAGCAGCTCTGAGGCCCGCCAATGATTCATGTGGACTGGTGCATGCGCGCTATTGACCGTTAGCAAGTATCGAGACCAGGCTCTGAGGTGCCTTCCCTGCTGCACTTGGCCGTTGGGCAGAGGTCAGCGCGGCCGATTCCGGGGGGAAAGGACGAAACGGCATGAAGAGCCCAGGCGCGATGATGCGGATGCCCGCAGCAGCGCTGAACAGACATGCGCAACGCGGACCCGGCTGGGCACGACTGACGTGTCTGGGATCGATTGTCGGAGCGGCACTGCTCATTGCCACTCCGCTAGGAACACGCGCTGCCACCACCCCACCGCCGTTGGCAACGGCCAAGAGCTTTGCGATTCTGGCCGGCAGCGCTGTCACCAACACCGGACCGTCCGGGATCACCGGTGATCTCGGCCTCTCGCCGGGGAGTTCGGTGATCGGCTTCCCACCGGGAACGGTCAACGGGGGCATCCACGTGGACGATTCTGTCTCAGTGCAGGCGAAGTCGGACCTCGTCACCGCCTATGACAGTGCGGCGGGTCAACCCTGCACCTCGACGCTGACCGGTGATCTCGGGGGGAGAACGCTCATCCCAGGTGTGTACTGCTTCACCTCCGCGGCGCAGCTGACGGGTACCCTCACGCTCGACGGAGGCGGCGATCCCAATGCCGTCTTCATCTTCAAGATCGCAAGCGCCCTCACCACCGCGAGCAGTTCCCGGGTTGACCTCGTCAATGGCGGCGCCTGCGGGATCTTCTGGCAGGTGGGCAGTTCGGCGACGCTGGGGACCGACACCAACTTTGTGGGAACCCTACTGGTCAACACCAGCATCACCCTGAACACGCGAGCCAACATCCTCCCCGGACGCGCCCTGGCAGCGACCGGCGCGGTGACCCTCGACAGCAACACCATCGCTAGACCCCCGGACACCTGCACGGTTGCGACTAGCTCGACCACCACCTCGCCGACCTCATCGCCCAACCCATCATTGCCCGGCGCGCCGGTGGTTCTCAGTGCCACCGTCACCTCCAACATCCCAGGTATTGCGCCGCCAGGGACCCTCATCTTCAAGGAGGGATCCACCACCCTGGGTCAGGCCCCGCTCGACAGCAGTGGCAACGCGACCCTGACCCTCCCACCTCTGTCAGCCGGCGCCCACGCGATCACGGCCAAATATTTGGGGCTCTTCGACCCTTTCCGTGGGTGATCTGAGGGCTGGCTGAACGAGAACACGCCGCTGCCGCCTACCTTTTCCGGTTGTTGAAGCTGGATCAGGAAGGGAGGGCAACGGCGTGCGATATA
>JBPCLW010000035.1:0-12579 GCA_051002895.1 Candidatus Dormibacteria bacterium
CTTCACCGACTCCGTCCCCATCACCCCCATCGCCCATCCCGCTGCCCGCGAACGGGCCGCCTGAACCCGCCCGGAAGTTTTCGCTGAACACTTAGGCGGAAGGAATCGCTGAACAGCTACAACAATCCGTGGACTGTGTGATGACCGTCGTGAGCAGATTGGGCGTCGTGTGTCCGCCTCGCTGAGGAACACTGGCGCCCATGCCGCCTCGCCTCGATCCCGTACACGTCCCGGGCAAGCGCTTCCTGGTTCGCCATGGGGAACTGGAATGCAGCTACGGCGAAGCGCGGGAGGCAATCGTGGAAGCGGTGCGCGGGGTTCGAGGGCCGGGCAGCAACCGGGCGGAGGTCATCGCTCAGACATCTCGCCGGTTTGGGCGGCCACGCGAGTCGAGGGTGGTCACCCTCACCCTTGGACCCAACGGCCTCGTCGCCGCCACCGCAAACGTGTTCACCTCCCACCCTCCTGAACACGACGCAGCCGCTATCGCCGAGCACGTGCTGGGAAATCACCAGCGCGTGCGGTGCCCGTCGAGGGAAGGACCCTGTTGCTGACGGATCACTGGGGCATTCCCTGAGACGGTCGCCCCCAGCCAGGCGGGTGATCCGTAGGATTCCAAGGGCGCCCGCATCGTCTAACGGTTAGGACACCACCCTTTCAAGGTGGTAACCGGGGTTCGATTCCCCGTGCGGGTACTTCGGCAAATGGGCAGACTCGTCCAACTCCTATAGCCCAATCCCTTTTCACCCCCCGAAATGAGACAGGACCGGCTCGATTGTTACATCGCTACCAGCGTTCGGCTCGGCGCCGGGCATCAATCACGGCGGTGATGACCAACTCCGTCCCATCAGCGTTGATGCGGTAGAAGAAGCCCTGCGGCGGCACAGGCCAGTACAACCCCGCATCTCCGGAAACGCGGCGGCCCAGAGAGTAGCCAATCATCGCCATCCACTCCACGGCCTGGACCACTGCGGCTGCCTGAACGGGCGCTCTGTTGGCCAGGGTCTCTAACTGCTCCAGTGCCTCAGGGCGCCAGACAAGCCTCAACGAACGTCGGGTGGGAGCTCGACCCCCTGGGTCCTGAGCCGCTTCCGAACCTTGTTATGGGGCACCAGCGTGCCCGCTGGCACCTGCCCGCTGTCGTATGCACGCCCAAAGTCGTTGAGATCCTTGCGGAGTTCGGGCTGGTCGTCGAGGATCCGCTCGGCCTCGTCCTCGATCGGATCGCGCTCAGGGTGAATGACCATGCCAACTTGACTTTAGACCAAGGTCAAGAGTGTAGGTTGAACCGCACCACGAAAGAGCATCCGCATACGGGAAAAATCACGATGAAGAACGCCTCCACCACGCCGCCCGCCAGCGCTCCGCCGCCGATCGCCTGCAGCCTCGGCGAGGCCGGGCAAGTGAATCGCGTCCAGCAGTGGGAGGTTCTAGTCACCCGCGCCACCGCTCGAGTGTCCTTGGAAACCGGACTCAGACTCACCTTTCCGGCCGATCCGGCCCTCACCGGTGAGCTCGCCGAATTGGCGGTTCGCGAGCAGCAGTGCTGTGAATTCTTCAGGTTCACGGTCACCATTGCGAGCTGTCAGGAGGTCATCTTCGAGGTCAACGCACCCCCCGAGGCGCTGGGCACGGTTGTTGCGCTGTTTGGGCCACGACAGGCTCGGCTGGGCCGGTGCGATCCCGACGAACTGTTCCCGCGACTTACTGCTTGACGTAGACGCTCCCGCCCGCCTCGCGAAACTCGGCTGCCTTATCGTGAAGCCCAACTGACAGTCCCGCCTCCTCGGAGAGACCGCGCTGACGCGCGTAGTCACGCACGTCCTGGGTGATGCGCATGGAGCAGAAATGGGGGCCGCACATCGAGCAGAAATGGGCCACCTTGGCCCCCTCGGCGGGCAGGGTCTCATCGTGGTAGGAGATCGCTGTTTCTGGGTCCAGAGAGAGGTTGAACTGGTCGCGCCAGCGGAACTCGAAGCGCGCCTTGCTCAGTGCGTTGTCACGCTCCTGGGCACCGGGATGTCCCTTGGCAAGGTCGGCAGCGTGGGCAGCGATCTTGTAGGTGATGACCCCCTGCTTGACGTCGTCACGGTCGGGCAGACCAAGGTGTTCCTTGGGGGTGACGTAGCAGAGCATGGCGGTGCCGTGCCAGCCGATCAGCGCGGCGCCGATGGCGGAGGTGATGTGGTCGTATCCGGGGGCGATATCCGTGGTCAGCGGCCCCAGCGTGTAAAAGGGGGCCTCGTGGCAGACCTCTAGCTGGAGGTCCATGTTCTCCTTGATCTTGTGCATGGGCACATGCCCGGGGCCCTCGACCATCACTTGGACATCGTGCTTCCAGGCAATCTCGGTGAGCTCTCCCAAGGTGGTCAACTCCGCGAACTGTGCCTCGTCGTTGGCGTCGGCAATGCTCCCAGGACGCAGGCCATCACCCAGCGAGAAGGAGATGTCGTAGGCCTTCATCAGTTCGCAGATGTCTTCGAAGTGCGTGTAGAGGAAGTTCTCCTGGTGATGGGCCAGGCACCATGCCGCGAGGATCGAGCCGCCCCGGCTGACAATGCCGGTGACCCTCTTCGCGGTCATCGGGATGTATGGCAACAGGACTCCAGCGTGAATGGTGAAGTAGTCTACTCCCTGCTCCGCCTGTTCGATGAGGGTGTCGCGGTAGACCTCCCAGGTCAGTTCCTCGGCCTTGCCTCCGACCTTTTCCAGCGCCTGGTAGATGGGCACTGTTCCCACCGGCACCGGTGAGTTGCGGACGATCCACTGCCGGGTGAGATGGATGTCGTCACCGGTCGACAGGTCCATGACCGTATCCGCTCCCCACCGACACGCCCAGGTCATCTTCTCCACCTCATCCTCGATGGAGGAGACGACTTTGGAGTTGCCGATGTTGGCGTTGATCTTCACCAGGAAGTTGCGGCCGATGATCATCGGCTCGGCCTCGGGATGATTGACATTGGCGGGGATGATCGCCCGCCCGCTCGCCACCTCGGAGCGTACGAACTCCGCCGTCACGTTCTCGCGGATGGCGATGTACTCCATCTCCGCGGTGACCTCTCCCCGACGCGCGTAGTGCAGCTGCGTCACATTCCGCCCCGCCGCGGCGCGCAGCGGGTGCCGGGCGAGCGCGGGATGCGCCTCGTTGCCCGCGTTGTGAACCGGCGAGCCCTGGTACTCCTCGACGTCACCACGGTCCAGGATCCACCGTCGACGTGACGGCGGCAGGCCACGCTTGATGTCAATCTCGATGTCGGGGTCGGTGTAGGGCCCGCTGGTGTCGTAGACGCGGACCGGGGTATTGGCCTCCGACCCATAGCGCTGCGAGGTGGCTGACTGGCTGATCTCGCGCACGGGGATCTGCATGTCTGGGCGGCTTCCCGGAATGTACACCCTGTTGCTGTTGGGGAACCGCGGGCTCTCAGTGGTGTCATCAACGATAGCTGTCATGTGTAGCTCCCTCCGCTGGCATTACCCAGATCAGGTCGGCGGTCGGCGGAGTATTTTTCGCCCTCTCAGCCCGCGTGGGCTCCCGCGCTTCTTGAGCAGATCTTAGACCCTCCTCGGCACCGGGGCGCCGCTATACTCCAGCCGTCATTGGTACGTGTGCAGGGGAGACCATGCCGGGCCGCGAGATCGTTACCAAGACCACCGCTTTCGGGCTGGTTGCCGCGTCTCTGCTGCTGGCAGGCGTCTTCGTTCTCGCCGGACCTCACGCCCAGAACACCGCCCTCGGCGACTACCTGCTGGGCATCGGCCTGATTGCCATGGCCCTGCTCACCGGCGGCCTCGGCACCCTCGTCATCCTTGGCATCCTTGCCGACGAGCGAGGCCGGCGGCGCGGGGCTCAACTCCACATCACCCCGCGGGGCGGTGCGCCGGCCCTACCGCCGGCATGGGGAATGGGCGATGTCGGCCGGCCGGGCAGCGGGGTTATCGCGGTTGGCGAGAGCACCAGCCGGGGGGGCGGCACGGCCAAGGCGGTGCAGTTCTCCATCTCCAATGCCGACGTCCCCGCGGGCATTGCCTACCTCTTGGTCTGGACCACCGTCGGGCTCATCGCGCCCGTCTACCTCTGGGCGCTGGCGGCAGTGACGGTAGTCGTCGGTGGCGGCGTCCTCTCCGTGTCCTGGTTGCTCAATCGCCGGCGGTGACCAGCACCGGGCCGATACGCACCCGCTTCGCGCCCTCGCCGACCGGCTTCCTCCACCTCGGCAATGTGCGCACCGCGCTCTTCGCCTGGCTGGCGGCGAAATCGAGCAACGGCGCATTCGTTCTGCGCATCGAGGACACCGACCAGGGACGGTACATCGCGGCGTCCGAGGCGATGATCCTGGAGACCCTGACCTGGCTGGGATTGTCCTGGGACGAGGGACCCGAAGTGGGTGGCGCTCATGCGCCGTACATCCAGTCGCTGCGCACCGACGTGTATCGCCAACAGGCTGATCGACTCGTCACCGCCGGAGCCGCCTACTGGTGCACCTGCAGCGCCGAGCGCCTCCAGGTGGTGCGCGAGGAGCAGCAGCGCAACAAGCAGCCGACGCGCTACGAACGGTACTGCCTGGATCGCCAGGACGAGGTGGCCAGAGAACGGCAGAGCGGCATCCCGGCCGTGCTGCGGTTGCGGATGCCCCAGGGCATCACCGAATGGGACGATGCCATCCGCGGTGCCGTGAGCTTCCAGAACAGCGACATCGACGACCAGGTACTGCTGAAATCAGACGGGTTCCCCACCTACCATCTCGCGGTCGTCATCGACGATCACCTCATGGAGGTCACCCACGTCATCCGCAGCGATGAGTGGATCCCCTCGACGCCCAAGCATCTCGCCGTCTACGCGGCACTGGGCTGGGAGCCGCCGCGGTTCTGCCATGTGCCCGCGGTCCTGGGCGACGACAGGCTCAAGCTCAGCAAGCGTCGCGGTGCCCGCACTGTGCTCGAGTACCGCCAGAGTGGGTACCTTCCTGAGGCCGTGCTCAACGCCATGGCCCTGCTGGGCTGGTCGAGTGGCACCGAACAGGAGCTCTTCACCATTCCCGAGCTGATTGCGGCGTTCAGTCTCGATCGCGTCCAGGCATCACCGGCAGTGTTCGATCAGAAGCGGCTCGATCACATCAACGGTTTGCACATCCGCCGCCTCGGTGCCGACGACCTCATCGATGCGTTGGAGTTCCACCTTCCCGAGACGAGTAAGGACACGCGTCGCCAACTCGTCCCCCTGCTTCAGGAGCGGATCGTCACCCTGCGCGACGCCGTGGAACTTGCGGCACCGCTCCTCGGTTCCGCTCCCTGGGATCCTGGCATCGCCTTCCCGCCCAAGAAGGTGGACGCTCTGTCCGCAGATTGGCTCCTCGAGGAAACCGCCGGGCTGGTCGAGGCGGGCGGGCTCGAGGACACGGAGACGCTGCGGCTCAGCCTGACCGAACGTGTCGAGGCGCGGGAACTGAAGCCGCGTGACGCCTTCCGGGTCCTCTACGTCGCCATCCTGGGACGGGCTCAGGGGGTTCCCGTGTTCGACGCCATGGCCTTCATCGGTGCTGATCGCACCCTGGAGCGGATCGACTTTGCGCGTGCGGCGCTGCCGCAGGACCTGGGCGCCGACCCCTGAGGCGGCGGACCCGGTTCAGTCGCCTGGCGCACGGGCTCCCGCAGGCGGCGCGGTCGAGGGATTGAACACCGGGCGCGGCTGGCCGTGGATCCGGTCGGCCTTGAGGAACTCGAGGTATGGGCTGGACTTGGGCTCCTGGGGATCGCCGGCACTCGAGGGCGTGGAGGATGGTTCTACGGTGGGACGCGCTGCCGGCTTGGCGGCCGGCGCAGCAGCGGGGGGGTGCACAGCCGGCGTGGGCGCGAGGGCGGCGCTCGCCAGCGCGCCGATTCTCGCGGCGGCGGCGGTGCGCTCGGCGCGGGTCGAGCCGGGGTCGACGGCGGCGATCTCGGCGAGGACCTCGCGCTGGGCTCGGATCTCGTCGCTGCGCTTCAGGTTCTCGGGGTAGGTCTCGAGGACCCGCTGAGCCAACATCCGGGCCTCGCTGACGCGGTGGCTGCCGTAGCGACCGCCGGGATGGGGAGCGAGCCGTCCGCTGGAGCGGGCGCTCCGCATCTGAGCCTCGGTGGCACGGGAACGGTGGCAATCGTGGGCGATCTTGTCGAGGACGCCGCTCACGACGTCGGGTTCGCGGGAGGAGAGCCCGGCGTGATGCTCGGCGCGAGCGTCGAGCGTCATCTGGCGCAGCGACGTGGCGATCTCGCGGGCGTGGTCGAAGGCGAGGCGTGCCAGGGGGTTGCGCGCCTCGGCAGCCCGGGCGATCTCCTCGGCGGCAGCGCGGTGTCCCGGGGCACTGGGGTGGTCGTTGGCGGGAAGGTTCTCGACGAGACCGCGGGCAGAGGTTGTCGCCTCCTCGGCCGCGAGGGCCGCCTCACGGAACTCCCGGGCCCGCTGCACCGCCTCGTTGGTTCGGGCCGCAAGGCCACGGACGACCTCGTTGTCGCTGGCCTTGACCCGGACGCCGACGATGCGGACGGTGCGCAGGTCACTGGTTTTGGCCTTGGCCCGCCGGCTCACCGCGTTGGGATGGGTCGCCGTGACTGCAGGTCCGTGCTCGAGGGACTGGGCCCGAGGAGGGGCGATCTCGTCGATGATGGTGTCGAGCTCGGCGTTGTGACGCTCCTCGGCAGTAGGACCGGCGGGCGCTGGGACGACCACGGGCATCTCGCCGGTGGGTGCCTCAGCCGCGGGCGGCGTTTCGGGAGTTGGGGTTTCAGCCTCGCGGCGAGCAGCGGCATCTGCTTCGCGGCGAACGCGCCCCCCCATACCGATCAGCGGCATATTCCATGCCAGCGCATACGCTTTCTCGCCCAGCCACTGGCCGAACCTTGGCTTCGGGTCGTAGCTGACGCCCTCGGGGTGGTCGCCGCGGTCCGTTGACCAGTACACGGCCCGGCCCGCGCTGGGGCGGGAAGCGAGGTCGGCGCGGACTGCAAGGGAGACTGGATGGTTGCGGTGAGCGCGCAGGCTCTCCACCACGTGGCCGTCCTCATCCAGGCTGTTCACCACGATCTTGGGGCCCCAAAGCCTCCGGGTGACGTCAAGACTGAGCCCACCAACCTCGGGGCCGCGCACGCGCCGCAGGGCGGCAACGACATGCTCATGGGGCTCGGGGGTGCGGGCGGCAGGAGGCGGAGCTGGCATGCGCCCAACCGTAGACAACATCCCCGGACATGGAACGGACAATGGTCGCGTCAAAGGCGTCAGAATGTGACGGCCGTGGAACCGCTTCCTCTCGGGTTTTACAGCGCGGCGAGGAGACGCTCACGGAGCACGCCGAGGTCGCTGACGGCGCGGATCACGGCAACGCCGCTCGCGCCCGCGGAACGACAGGCCTCGACATTGCTGATGTCCACCCCGCCGATGGCGATGACGGGGAGGTCTGTGGCGGCGGCGATCTCCGCCAGCCCGTCGAGGCCGATCGGCGGCAGCGCATCGGTCTTGCTGGGCGTTGCCCAGACCGGCCCCGCCCCCAGGTAGAGCGCCCCTTCAGCGATCGCGGCGACGGCTTCCGCGACCGTCGAGACACTGCGACCAACAGCGATCCCTGCGGCCTCCGCCTCGGCGAGTCCGCCATCCCCCTGCCCGAGGTGGACCGCATCGACGCCCGCCGCCAGCGCTGCGGCGACGTCGTCGTTCATCACCGTGAGCGGACTCAGGCCTGCTCTGCGGAGTTGGAACCGGAGCGCTCGGGCAGCGCTGATGCGCTGTGCCGTCGAGGCAATCTTCAGCCGCAGTTGGATGACCGTGGCTCCGGCCTGCGCCGCCTGAACGCCCGCATCTGCGTCGGTGACCAGCGCATGGAGGATCACCCCGGCTCGATGTGGACGCGCTCGTCGAGCGTTGCTGGATCCAAGGCCGCCACGGCATCGTAGAGGCGGACGTGAAAGCTGCCCGGTCCCTCCGCGCCTTCGGCAGCCACCTCGGCCGCCACACCGTAGGCGGCGAGCGCCTCGGCGGCGGCGCGCACCGCATCGTCGCAGTGCATTGCCGTGAACGCGGCACAGACCGCCGTGGCCATGCATCCCGTCCCGGTCACGCGCGCGAGCATCGGATGCCCGTTGCGCACCGAAACCCGGCCACCGGCGCCGGCGATATGGTCAACCGCGCCGGTGACAGCGACGGTGGTATGCAATTCTGCGGCCGCACTGTGGGCGAGTTCCGCTGCGTCGAGGCTGCCCACGGACTCCACGCCGCGGATCTCCGCAGTCCGTCCGCAAAGTGCGGCGACCTCGGCGGCGTTACCGCGGACGAGCGCTACATCGACCTCCGCGAGGATGCGCCGCGAGGCGCAGGTGCGCATCCGGGTGGCGCCGGCGCCGACCGGATCGAGGACGACGGGAACCCCATGGGCGTTGGCGGAGCGTGCGGCTAGCAGCATGGCCTCGATCCACGCGGTGGAGAGAGTGCCGATATTGAGTACCAGCGCCGATGCCACCGCCGCCATCTCCTCGACCTCCTCGGGTGCATGGGCCATGACCGGCAGGCCCCCCAGTGCAAGGGTCATGTTCGCGGTCTCGTTCATGACCACGTAGTTGGTGATCTGGTGCACCAGCGGCGGCTGTTCGCGAAGGCGTCGCAGGGTTGCTCCCGGCGAGAATGTTGTGGTCAGCATCAGCAGAAACCTCCAGGCAGAACGTTGACGGGGCCCTCGCCGGCGCCGATACCGCTGAGCCCGTGCTCCACGGCAGCGGCGGCGACACGAGCGGCGGTGGTGGCAGCGGTGACGAGGTCATCGCCATGGGCAAGCCGGGCACCGAGGGTGGCGGAATGGGTGCAGCCGGCGCCATGGGTGGTCCGGGTTGCATGGCGGGGCACGGGGATATCTTCATGGGTGCGTCCATCGAAGAGGTGGTCGATCGGCGGCACTCCGTGTCCGCCGGTGACGACCACTGCGGCGGCTCCCATGTCGTGCAGTTGCTCGGCCAGTTCCCGGCGGCTTCCCTCACGCCCGCAGAGGGTTGTTGCCTCGGGGAGATTGGGGGTGATCACCGTGGCCAGGGGGAACATCAGCCGCACTAGCGCGCTGATCGCGTCTGGCTGCAGCAGCGCCGCGCCCGAGGACGCCAGGATCACCGGGTCCACCACCAGTGGCGCAGCGCGATTCTGCAGCGCTGATGCCACCACCTCGATCGTTGCCCTGGAGCCAAGCATGCCTGTCTTTGCTGCATCGACACCAATGTCGTCGAAGACGGCGTCGAATTGGGCGGTGATGATCTCGGGGGGGATCTCGTGGACGGCGCTGACGCCAACGCTGTTCTGGGCGGTGACCGCGACGATTGCGGTCATGCCATGACACCCTTGAGCCGCGAAGGCCCGCAGGTCAGCGGCGATACCGGCGCCCCCGCCGGAATCGGACCCCGCGATGCTCAGACAACGCACTGCGCTCACTGGCCGCTCCCTTCGCTGGCATGACCCAGATCAGGTTCTCGGGTGTGATCTCAGCCCCCCAGTGGGGCACCCCGGGACGGCGTGAACAGTACCACGGACGCTCCACACCTACGAAACGCGAGTCAGCGCCAGCCGCGCAAGGGCCCGCAGCGCCGTGTGAGGATCACGGTCGATGCCGTTGACGACGATGCGCACCACCGTTGTCGATGTGGTAACGATAATGCCGCCGCTCGCGTCGCGGCTGCTATCCACCATGGCCCGCCGACCGATGCCCGAGACCGCGCTGAAACTGGATGCGGGCGATGCCAGAGCAGCCAGTCGGGTGTCGCAGTCAACACTGCTTGTACACGCCGTTTCGACGACCGTGATACTGCCCCCACCGGAGTTCGGCAGCGCCCACGAACACGTGCTGTTGTTGGCGTCGCTATCGCCGCCACCAACCGAGCTCGGAGTCTCGCCCGTGGCGGCGGCAATGCCAGCGTCGGTGAGCAGTGCGCAGGCGCGGGGAGTGGACTGGGTGGTGCCGCCCCCGCTGGTCCCGCATGCTGTCAGGGCGCCGATGACGGCGGCGAGGGCGATCATGCCAAGCCTGCGCATCTCATGGGCGTGACGTGGTCGCAGGGCACGCATGTCCCAATCATGCATGGCAGAAGGTCTCAGAACACGCGCTGTGGCGCGGCCGGCATGCGGATCGCGAGAGCGGCGGTCACCTCAGGCCAACCAGTTGGGATCACCGAGAGCAACAAAGGGAAACAGGAAAACACCAGCGATGAGGATGCCAACCGCCCAGAGAGCGGTGACCCAGCGCGGCATCCATGGTCTGGAGAACATGCGAGCCGCCAGCAGGATCACGCCAGGAAGTATGACGACCATGTAATACAGATAGCTGATTCGATGCCAGACTCCGCTGGCGAGAATGAACGGCAGGAACATCCCCACCCACCAGGCCGTGCCGAGAATGTCGATCTCCTCAGGTCGGCGCCAGATGCGACATAGAGCGAGGACCAGAGCGGGCAGGGCGGCGACGAGGATGAGAGGATTGACCAACCCCAGGAAGTGCACCGTTGAGATCAGGACCGGATGGCCGTTCTCGACGTGCTGGACATCAACGTTGGCGTAGACGATCGGCTTGTAGTCTCCGAGCCATTGCCACGGGTACGAGGCGATGCCCTGGGCGCCCCCCGGGGCGGTGAGGTCGGCGGCGAACTTGAGGATGTGCGCGGTATGAGCCACAGAATTGCTGTACGTGTGCTGCGCCGCGATGTCGTATGCCGGCACTGCGCGGTCCATGGCCTCAAGGCCACCTGCGTACACCGCGGTGGCGGCCACGCCGCACAGCACAAGTCCGCGAACGCGGCTAACCAGGCGTTCGTTCTTCGGCTGGACGGATTGTCCCCGGACCACGCTGAGCTGGCGCAGCGCCTCAACGAGGATGAAGACCAGAAACATGTATGGCGCCACCAGTTTTACGCAGGTGCCGGCACCGAGCAGGACGCCGGCGGAGACGCGCCTGCCGCGCATATAGAGCGCTGCCGACCAGATCATGAAGGTGAGAACGAAGATGTCGAGCGTTCCGATGCGGGCGTGCACGAAGAGGAGGTTCTCGGCGGCGGCGAGCGCAGTCACCGCCGCGGCGAGCCAGGGGCTCCCGCGAGCGGCCCGCACCAGGGCGTACATACCGAGGAGCGCGAGAGATCCGAAGAGGATGGCGCCGATCCGCCAGCCCAGTGGCGTGTCCCCGAAGACGCGGATGCCAGCCGCGATGATGAGCTTTCCGAGTTGCGGATGCTCGGCGTTGGGATCGGTTCCGGCGGGGGCGCCGATGTAGTGGGAGCTGGCGGGAAGGCCGTCGATGACCCGCGCCGCGTTGACGTAGTAGACCTCGTCGAAGATGAGCATGTGATCGCTCGTCGTCGTGCAGTTGCGTAGACAGGGACCGTCGAGGTTCCAGACTCGTGCTGACAGTGAGAGCATGCTGACGATCGCGAGCGCGGCGAGTGGCATCCAGGGGATCCGCATGGCCACGCCGAACCTCTGCCCCAGCCGGCGCCCGCCGTTTGGTTCGGTCGCCGGCGTGGCTTCCTCGGGCGTGTCAGTGGTCATGGTCGGCCGACGGTACCGCGTTGTGGGGTCGGCTGCGATCATGTTCGCAGTGGCGAGCTCATGGTCGGGTAGCGCACCATGGACCGTCCATGAGCGAGAGAAAGCCGGTGCTGCTCACCGAGGATGGCCGGGGCCGGCTGGAGGCGGAGCTGCACGACCTGGTGCACAAGCAGCGTCCCGCCATCGTCGAGCGCGTTGCGTCGACGCGCGCTGAGGGTGACCTCAAGGAGAACTTCGGCTACCACGACGCCCGTCAGGCACTCGGCATGCTCGACGGTCGGGTGCAGACCATCGAGGCCATGCTGCGTCAGGCGGAGATCATCAGAGATGCCACTCCGGATGGGACGGTGCAACTCGGCTCAACGGTCACCGTCCACGACGAGTTCGGCGAAAGCGTCTACCACATCGTGGGTCAGGCCGAGGCCGACGTGGCCAAGGGCCTCATCTCCAACGAGTCTCCACTCGGGGGTGCCCTGGCGGGGAAGCGCGCCGGCGACAGCGTGTTCTTCTCCACCCCCGGGGGGACGCGCGAGGCCACCGTCGTGGCGGTCGGCTGACCCGCTTCTCACAGAGTCAGGACTCCGTGCGATCCTCGATCTCCCAGGCGTGGTCAAGGGCGTGCCAGGCGATGCGCCGCGCCGCATAGCGCGCCGGCCAGCCCCGCTCGCGAAGTGGCGTGCCATCTGTGGGTCCCCGCAAGGCAGCGCCGATGTCGTCGCGCATTCCCGCCACGGCATTGTGGTCGGTGTGGGCTGGTTGCCGATGCTTCACCCCAATCATTGTCGCGTAGGAACGCTCGGCACCAAGGATATGGTCAGCGATCTTGTCGCGGTCACGATCCCCGCCGCGGGTCCCCTGCGCAGCAGCGCGGGCGCCTCGGCGGTCACCGAGTCGGTGTAGCTCCAGGCCGCCTCTAGCAGGGTGCTGAAAAAGATCTCGGAATAGCCCCACAGGGCGCCTCGAGGTGTGGGAGTCTTCCCGCGATCGATTCAAGCCTGCGGAGATTCAGCATGCGTGGCATCCCCGAACTGCAGATG
>JBPCLW010000036.1:0-51911 GCA_051002895.1 Candidatus Dormibacteria bacterium
CATCTGCAGTTCGGGGATGCCACGCATGCTGAATCTCCGCAGGCTTGAATCGATCGCGGGAAGACTCCCACACCTCGAGGCGCCCTGTGGGGCTATTCCGAGATCTTTTTCAGCACCCTGCTAAGGCTGAGCAGGCACCGGACAAGTCGGCCGAAGTGCGGCCGCTCGCGGATATGATTTAACAATGGCAGTTCTTCTCCTGAATGCCTCACTGCAGCCGCTCAACGTCATCAGCCATCGCCGACTGGTGATCCTCCTGAGCAAGGAGCGCGTCGCCTTCGTCGACGAAGAGGCGCAACTCCGTGCTGCCGCCGCCATGCAGGGGCGGTACCTTCCCGAGGATGTCCTCCTCGTGCGATTGCTCCGCAACATTCATGTCCCCCGTCGCATGCTCCGTCCCAATCGCCGCAACCTCCTGCTCCGCGACGACAACACGTGTCAGTACTGCGGCTTTACCGGTCCGGCGTCGGAGTTGACCGTCGACCACCTCATCCCCATCTCCCGCGGAGGGGCGCCGGACCGCTGGGAGAACGTCGTCATCGCCTGCAAGCGGTGCAACTGGCGGAAAGCGAATCACCTGGCGGCCGAGGTCGGCCTGCACCTGCATCGCCCCCCCGGGCCACTGACCCAGGAGTACGCGCACATCATCTTCCTGCGTTATCCGAACCTGAAAGCAGCCTACGAAACCTTCTGCGCCACTGCGCCGTAGGCGCTCACTCCGGCGTGTCTCGGCGTCGTCTTGCGGTTCTCAGCGTCCGCGGGTTTCGGCCAGCATCGCCAGGAACTGGTGACCCTGCTCGAGGGCGTCGTCGAGGGCCACATGGGTATGGGCGAGATCTTCCCGAAACCAGTGGCGCGGCCAGGTTGCCTTCCCAGAGTGGCGGTACTTTCGGCCGAGGGTGGCCATGGCGAACGTCTTCATGTCGAGAGCCGAGTGCGAGAAGGGGCTGCGACCGGCGAAACGATGCAGGTACCAGTGCACCCAACTGA
The DNA here is from genome assembly GCA_051002895.1 of Candidatus Dormibacteria bacterium. Taxonomy (GTDB): domain Bacteria; phylum Chloroflexota; class Dormibacteria; order Aeolococcales; family Aeolococcaceae; genus JBPCLW01. Next base: position 991 of record JBPCLW010000036.1, read on the forward strand.
AGTCAAAGCCCGCGGGGTAAGCGACGAACACGGGGACGCCGGGCAGGCCGTCGATCCAGTCCGCGTAGCGTGGTATCGCCGTTTCCGGCGGCTCGGGATCGCGGCGGCAAGCGTCCCAAGCGTCGGCGTTCTTGCCCCAGAATTCCATGGTCTGGGCGTCGCTGACCGCTCCCGGAAGGCAAGCGAGGTTCACCGTCCAGGTGCCGACCAGTTGACCCCCGGCAGTGAAAGCGGCCGAGGCGAGGCTGAGCATGGAGTGGGTCGCGGGAATTGGTCCGTCGGCCTCAACGTCGGTGGAGACATAGATCTCCTCGCGGCGTCCGGGCGCGCGCTCCGGTCTGCTCACCACCGGGATGGTGTCATGCCCACTCGCCAAGCCGGGAGCGGGCCTATACTCGATCCATGCCTCGTTCCATGTGGCGCGGCGCCATCAGCTTCGGTATGGTCGCCATCCCGGTGCGCATGTACCTCGCCACCGAGTCCAAGGGCGTCTCCTTCCGCCTGCTCTGCCCCAACGATGGATCGCCGCTCAAGAACAAGCGCTACTGCCCGGTGGAGGAGCGCGAGGTCGGGTGGAATGAGACCGTTCGCGGCTTTGAGGTCGGCAAGGACGAGTACGTCACCGTCGAGGACAACGACCTCGAGACCCTCCCGCTGAAGACCACTCATGCCATCGACATCCTCGAGTTCGTCGAGGACGCCGAGATCGACGCCGGTTTGTACGTCACCGGCGCCTATTACCTCGAGCCCGAGGCGGTCGGCGTCAAGCCGTACTACCTGCTGAAGAAGGCACTGGAGAAGACCGGTCGTGTCGCCATTGGCAAGGTGGCCATCCGCGAGCGCGAGCGGCTCGTCCGTCTCGCTCTCCACGAGCGGGGCATCGTCCTCAACACGTTGCACTGGCCAGACGAGATTCGCGACATGGGCCAGCTCGCGCTCCCCGAGGAGGAGGCCGAGGTCCACGCCCGCGAACTCGACATGGCGGTGATGCTCGTGGAGAACCTGTCGGCCACCTTCGACCCTGAGCGCTACAGCGACGAGTACCGCGATGCGGTCCTCTCCATGGTCCAGGCCAAACTCAAGGATCAGCCGCTCGAGCACGCGCCCGCATCCAAGCCTGCCCAGGTCACCGATCTCATGGCTGCTCTGAAAGCCTCGGTCGAGGCGGTACAGACGAAGGAGACCGCGAGCAACGGCCATCGCGAGGACTCCAATCGCGGGACCGGGGCGTCGAAGCCCCCTGGCACCGCCTCGCCTGCCCGGAAGCGCAAGGCATCCTGATCGGGTGACGAGCGCGTCCTCGCCGCGGCGGCAGGGGAGTAGAGGGGTGAGCGATCAGCCGCTGCCCCTGCAGCTACCGATCCCCTCACTCCTCCCCGGACGCATCCGGCCCGAGTTGGCGACGCCCTGCCAAATCGCCTTCGATCACCCTGATTTCCGCTTCTCTGTGGACTGGGATGGCTGCCGCGCTCTTCTTTTCGCTGCCGAGGACGGCATCCGGCTCCAAGGCGCCACGCTGCGCGACATCAGTGACCGCTTTCCCGAGGTCGTCGGCGCCGCCACTGATCTTGCCGAACGGCGGGCCATCCTCGACGGCGTTGTCACCGTCCTCGACCCCGCCGGGTGCCCCGATCTCGTCGCCCTGGGTGAACGCCAGGCGGCGGGGCCAGGCTTCCGCCAGAAGCTCCCCGCCGTCTTCCTTGCCACCGACATCCTTCATCTCGACGGCCGCACCACGTTGAGCCTGCCGCTCGACACCAGGCTCAAGCTGCTCAGCGACCTCGCGCTTGGCGACGGTCGCATTCAAACCCCGGACTGGGTGGCCGGTCAGGGGGAGGCACTTGCCGATGCCGCACTCTCGCGCAACCTGGTGGCGCTCCTTGCCCGGCGTGCCGGTTCTGCCTATCACCCAGGCATCGCCTCACCGGACCGCCTCCGTATCAGTCTCAGCGATCGGCTCGACCTCAGCGTCGTCGGCGCCGAGCCTGTCGCCGGTCTCCGTCGCCGCCGCCTGCGGCTCGCCGAGGAGAGCGAGGGGCGGATGCACGAGGTTGCTGATGTCGAGATCGCCGCGAGTTCATCGCTCTGGCGTGCTGCGGCCCCCGGCGGACATCTCCGCTCCGGCATCGTCGCCACCGTGGTTCACCAGGGGCGCACGGGCGAGGGACGGCTGCGGCTACCGTCGCTCGTCACCCTACGCGACGATGTCGATCCCATGTGGTGCCGGCTACGGGCTCCGGTGTTGCCTCCGGTGAGCACCACCGGACACATTCCTGGCGGCTTCCGACCCACGATTCTCACCGCTCTCCCGCTCGACCACTAGGTACGGCTATATAGGTAGTCGTACCCGACGAGCACTCAGTTTGGTGCGCCTGCCGCCTTCCGCGCGCGATAACGGCGGGCCTTGGCGCGGTTCCCGCAACTCTGCATGGAGCACCACTGCGACGAGCCGTTCTTGGAGGAGTCGTAGAACGACCACCGGCAGATGTGCTCCCGGCAGATCTTGAGGCGCGGCCAAGTGCCCTCCAGCTGTGCTTCTCGAATCAGAATCATCATCCAAGCGATGGCGCCTTCGACGTTGTCGCGTCGTGGGGTGATACGGACATCGTCCCGATGCTCGCCGCAGAACGTCATTCGCAAGAAGCACCGCTCCATCTCCCGCTCCATCAGGGCGCGCGACTCAACAGGGAGTTCCGCGCCGTGCTGAACGAAGTCGCGCAGCGCTTCGCGGAAAGCGCGCAAGCGGTGAAGGTCGTCGGGGGGGATGACCGCGCCACTCACGATGTCCTGCTCGGTGAGCCAGAGCGACGTGGCCTCGGGCGTGGTCCAAGCATCGGTTTGAGCCTCGAGGTCCCAGGTGTTGAGGAACAGCCGGACCAGGTCGAGACGGCCAGGGGCGGATTTGGGCTCGGACTCGTCGCTCACGAGATCAAGTCTACCATCGCTGGTAACCGTCGAAACACAATGGCAGGTGATTTAGTAACCGTCTTATCCATAATGATGGTTGTCAAATAACCTCTCTACATGTTATGATGGTGACGCTCAAAGAGAGATCCCATGAACCAATCCTGGAGGCGGCACGTCATGCACCCACTGCTCACAGAGACTGTCGCTCGAACCATCCTCGACGATCGCCAGCGCATGGCTCAGCAGGCGCATGCGGCGGCCCACGGTGGGGACGACCACCCACGTCAGCCCCAGAGCTTGCGGCGTTTTCTGCCCTGGTTCCGCTCCTTTCGTGGAACGGGGACTGATCGGGGCCAGATCTGCACCGACTCGTCTCCGGCCTGCTAACCGGCGGCAGGAGAGCTTCACCGTGGCGAGGACGTCGCAGCCTGGTGCACGCGGGTAGGCTGGGCGCTCCCGCCCTCAGGAGAGCGCCGCATGCCCGCCGATCCGCATACCGCTGTCATCGCCGACGTGGACTTGAGCAATGAAGACCTTGACGCCCTTCTCGCCTACTGGGCGGCGGCAAACTACCTGACGGTCGCGCAGATCTACCTGCGCGACAACCCGCTGCTGCGACGCCCCCTCAAAGCCGCTGACATTAAGCCGCGGCTGCTCGGCCATTGGGGGACGTCACCGGGCCTCAGCCTCGTGTACGCACACCTCAACCGGCTCATCACCAAGCGCGACATCGAGGTTCTCTACGTCACCGGTCCTGGGCACGGCGGCCCCGCGTTGGTCGCCAACGTCTACCTTGAGGGCACCTATTCGGAGATCTATCCCGCGGTCACCGAGGACGAGCCTGGCCTTCTCCGACTCTGCCGGCAGTTCTCCACACCCGGGGGCATCCCCTCCCACGTCTCGGTGCCCACACCGGGCTCGATCCACGAGGGGGGCGAACTCGGCTACGCATTGGTGCATGCCTTCGGCGCGGTGTTCGACAACCCGTCGCTCCTCGCCGCCTGCGTTATCGGTGATGGCGAGGCGGAGACGGGACCGCTGGCGGCATCATGGAAGGGCATCCGCTTCCTCAACCCTGCGCGCGACGGTGCCGTTCTGCCCATCCTTCACCTCAACGGCTACAAGATCTCGGGACCGACGGTTCTCGGACGGACGCCCGATGCCGAGGTGCGTGGCGAGCTCGAGGGTCACGGCTACGAGGTCCTCACCGTCAGCGGAGACGAACCGCGCACGGTGCACCGCGCTTTCCACGCGGCGCTCTTCACGGCGCACGACCGGATCACCGCCATCCAGTCGGCGGCGCGCCATGGCGGTGCTGCGCTCACTGAGAGCCCGCGCTGGCCGGTAATCGTTCTTCGTACCCCCAAGGGTTGGACGGGTCCGCGTGAGGTTGATGGCGTTCGCATCGAGGGCACCTTCCGCGCCCACCAGGTGCCGATCACCGACGTGCGCAGCAACCCCGCGCACCTGGCTGAGCTGGAAGCGTGGATGCGGAGCTACCAGCCGGAGGTGCACTTCGATGACAGCGGCCGCCTCCGCCCCGAGATGCGCGCTCTGGCCCCCGGTAGCGACCGGCGCATGGGTGCCACACCGCATGCCAACGGTGGTCGGATCCTTCTTCCCCTCGACCTTCCCGACTACACCGCCTATGCCACTGAGGTGACTGTGCATGGTGGCGAACTCGCAGAGTCGACGCGCCGCCTCGGCGAGTTCCTGCGCGACATCTATACGCGCAACCCGCGCAGCTTCCGCCTCTTCTGTCCCGACGAGACCAACTCCAACCGGCTGGGAGCCGTCTTCGACGTCACCGATCGTTGCCTGGTCGGAGGCAACCACCCCGCTGACGATCATGTCTCGCCGCAGGGTCGGGTGATGGAGGTGCTCAGCGAGCACCTCTGCGAGGGGTGGCTCGAGGGGTATCTGCTCAGCGGTCGTCACGGACTCTTCGCCACCTATGAGGCGTTCGCCATGGTGTCGGCGTCGATGGCGATTCAGCACACCAAATGGCTGGAGGCTGCCACTGATCTCGAGTGGCGGGCGCCGGTGGCCTCACTCAACGTGTTGCTGACCTCGACCTGTTGGCGTAATGACCACAACGGCTTCAGCCATCAGGGACCTGGCCTCATCGACACCATGCTCTCGATGAGTGGCAGCGTCGTGCGCATCTACCTGCCCCCGGATGCCAACTGTCTGCTCTCCGTCGCCGACCACTGCCTGCGCAGCCGCGATTACGTCAATCTCATCGTGCAGGACAAGCAGCCCCAGCACCAGTGGCTCGACATGGCGGCCGCGCGCACCCACTGTGCTCTCGGCGCATCGGCATGGGACTGGGCGGGAACCTGCGAGGACAATGACGACCCCGACGTCATCCTTGCCAGCGCCGGGGACATCCCCACGCTGGAGATCATGGCCGCGGCGGCACTGCTGCGTGAGCACCTGCCACACCTGCGGGTGAGCGTCGTCAACGTGGTGGATCTCATGGCCGTGAGTCCCCGCGAGGACCATCCACATGGGTTGCCCGAAGAGGACTTCATCGACCTCTTCACCCGTGACACCGACGTCGTTTTCGCCTTTCATGGCTACGCGCGAGCGATGCATCAGGTTCTCCACGGCCGACCCAATCCGGGCCGCTTTCACGTGCGCGGCTTCAACGAGCAGGGAACCACGACGACGCCGTTCGACATGGTCGTGCTCAACGGCATGAGTCGCTACCACCTTGCGATGGAGGCGGTGAAGCGCTCCCACCGCGCTGTCGAGGGTGGCGAGGCGGCGACGGCTCACTGCGAGGAGATGCTCACTCGCCACCACCGTTACGTGCGTGAACACCTCGAGGACATGCCCGAGGTACGCGACTGGGTCTGGCCTGGCTGATGAGGGTTCTCGCCGTCAACGCCGGCTCGAGTTCGCTGAAGCTCAGCGTCATTGATGCGACGACCACGACCGTCGCCCATGTGGAACTTGGGCCACCCAGAGAGGCCGAGACCCGCCGCGGGCTGGGGGAGTTCCTCGCCCGCATTGGAGTTGTCGATGCCGTCGGCCACCGTCTCGTCCATGGCGGTCCCCACCTGCAACGCTCAGTCAGGGTGGACGACGAGGTGCGCTCGACGCTCACCTCTGTCGTCGATCTGGCCCCGCTGCACCTTCCGCCGGCGCTCGAGATCCTCGACCACTTGCGCGAAGGCCTCCACGTTCCCCACGTTGCCTGTTTCGACACCGCCTTCCACGAGACGCTGTCGGAGGCGGCGCGAACCTACGCGCTGCCCGCAGCCTGGCGCCAGTTCGGGGTCCGCCGCTATGGATTCCATGGACTCTCCGACGCCTGGGCAACACGCCGCGCTGGCCAGATTCTGGGCCGGGACTCCCGTGATCTCGGCCTCGTCATCGCCCATCTCGGTGCCGGAGCGTCCATCTGCGCGGTGCGAGGAGGTCGCTCGATCGATACCACCATGGGGTTCACTCCCAATGAGGGAGTGGTCATGGCAACGCGCAGCGGCAGCGTGGATCCCGGAGCTCTGCTGTGGCTGCAGACCGCGCGCGGTGTCGACGCGGCGACGATGAGCGCCGCGCTGGAGACGGAGTCGGGATGGCGCGCGCTGAGCGGAATCGCGGACATGCGGGCGCTGCTCGAGCGCAGCGATGACGAATCGAGCCTTGCGGTGGATGTTGTCGTCCGCAGCATGCGTTCAGCGATCGCCGCCATGGCCTCAGCTCTGCCGTCGCTCGACGCCCTTGTCTTCACCGGAGGGATCGGGGCCCACAGCACCGAGATGCAGAACCGGCTGTGCAGCGAACTCCGCGTGGTCGGTATCGGACCCCTGCGGGAGCCTGACCGCCATATCGATCGGAATCAGGATGGAGACGCGGATGCGGTCCTCACCGCTCTCGACGCGAGCGTTGCTGTTCTCGCCGTGCTCGCTCGCGAGGACCTGGAGATCGCCCGAGAGGTGGACGGTCTCCTCAGTTGAAGATGCCGCTGAGGAGACCGTCTCCTCCGCTCTTGCGGCGGGGCGAACGCCGCTTCGCTGCTGACTTCCGCTTGGCCGCTGTCTTCGGTGTGGCTGTGCTCGGCGCGGCGACCCGGCGTGAACTCGTCGACCGCGACCCTGCCGCGGCCGACCGCGTCCCAGCGCCGCTGGGAGCCCGGTCGAGACGATCGCGGAGTTGCTGATTCTCCTTCTGGAGACGGGCATTCTCCCGGCGAAGTTGCTTGAGCTGGTTGAGGATGTCACGCACCGCTTGGAGGACCAGATCCTCCGCGCCGGGAATCTGGGAGACCATCCCCGTCGCTGACTTGACCAGCTTGCCGACACCGCCTGACATGTTCGTCCTCCGCTGTTTGGATGCCCCGCCAGTCTGGCAGCCGGGACCGGCTATGTCTGCGCGGTTTTCGGTACTCCATCGACAGTCGTCGAGGCTGTGCCATCATCACCTGACCGGTATGGACGGGAGCTCCCCGCGCAGCGCGATCGGCCCGTCCCGGCAAAGGCATCGAGATGGCAATTCTCATGTGCCGTCCCGAGCAATTCGGGATTGAGTACGAGATCAACCCCTGGATGCACGTTGGCGTGCGCGTCGACCACGCCCGCGCACTGGAGCAGTGGGAGGCGTTGCGTGGCGCCTACGCCGAACTCGGTCAGGAGATCGTTCTCGTCGAGCCGGTCGCGGGACTGCCTGACATGGTCTTTACTGCCAATGCCGGGGTGGTCTGGGACGGCCGCGTCGTTCTCAGCCGCTTTCGCCACCCCGAGCGCCAGGGTGAGGAGCCGTTCTTCCGCGCCGCGTTCCATCGCGTGGGGCTCGAGGTACACACTCTCGGTGAGATCCCCTTCGAGGGTGCCGGTGATGCCCTCTTCGTGGGCGAGCGCCTCTTCCTGGGCGCGGGTTTCCGCACTGACCGGCAATCGCATGAATTTGTCGGCCGGGTTCTCGGTGTGGAGACGGTCTCCCTCGATCTCGTGGACCCGCGCTTCTACCACCTGGACACCTGCTTCTGCCCCCTGAACGCGTGCACAGTGCTCTTCGCGCCGCAGGCGTTCTCGGAGGCATCGGCGAAATTGGTGCGGGCGCTGGTCCCTCATGTCATCGAGGTGCCCGCCGAGGTGGCGGCCGGTTTCGCCTGCAACGCCATCGCCGTTGGCGACCGGGTGATCTCGTCGGTGGCCGCAGAGAAGCTCGAGCAGCCACTGCACGAGGCTGGCTTCCAGACCTTCGGCCTGCCCATGACTGAGTTCATGAAGTCTGGAGGGGGGGTGCGCTGTCTCAGCCTCCCCCTCGATGCCGGCCCCGTGCACTGAGTCCCCACCCCGGCCGATAACCGTTCGTGACACTTCCGTGTGTGGGTTCTGTGCACAAGGCTGTGGATAACTCCGCTGAGGTCCAAACGCTGAGGCGCGGCATATGCCCCGTCGGTCTCTATTCCCCGGCGAGGATCTGTTTCACCACCCGCACGTATTGCTGGGTATCGAGGAAGAGCCCGTGGGCGGCGATGCTCTCGTCCCCCTGGTAATAGGCGGCGAGGGCGCGATCAATATCGCCGTGGTGGATCGCCAGCAGATGCTTCAAGAGCAGCACCCCGGCCATGACGTTGTCCTGGGCAACGTGGAGATCGAGGGTGCGGTGGGCGAGGTTTTGCGAGACCCACTCGCCGCTGTACGGCTCCACCTGCATGATGCCGATGGCGCCCGTCGGGGAGATGACATTCTGTTGCCAGCCCGACTCCATCCAGGCCACAGCCTTGACGAGTTTGGGATCGATCCCCTGACCCTGCGCGACGTGAGCAAGGAGGGCGTCGATCCGCACCACCTTGCCGGGAACGTGGAGCACGGCACCAACCGGGAGGACGGCGTTGACGTTGATGCCATTGGTGCGCGCCAGTGCCGTGGGGTCGACACCGTAATGCCGGGCGACGCCGAAGAGGGTATCGCCGCGGTGCACCGTGTAGGTGTCGTGATTCTCGCCCGGCTGTGCATAAGTGGGCACGTTCTTGCTGGCGTCGGGGATCTCCAGAAGTTGCCCGACGCGGATTCCGTTGGGATCCTGAAGGTGATTGGCGTGCGCGAGGGCATTCACGCTGGTGCCGTGACGGAGCGCGATCTCGCTGAGGGTGTCGCCGGGATGCACCACGTACGACGAGGCCATGACGGTCGCGGGACCGGCGGCCACCGCGGTGGCGCCGAAAGCGGCTGCGGCGAGGCGAGAGCGAGATGCCATGCGGAGTTTCCTGGGAGGACGTGGGCTGGAGCGATGTGCTGGACGGCGCCGGCGCGTTGCCGTGGACTGCAGGGTAGGGAGGGACCCACGATGCGTCAAGGGCAACGCACCAACTCGTTTCACGCCGTCGGGCCCGTGGTGCCAGATCGCACATCCGTGCGCCTTCTGCTGGATGCGGCCGGGCGGCGTGGCCCCAAGCTGTCCGGAACGGCTGCCGGCTGGTGTCGCGACTAGGAGACAACCGAATAGTCGTCCGTGGCCACGCCCGCCCGCGATGCTAGGCTCGACGACGATGTCTCCCTCCCAGCGACACCCCCGGCTCAGTCTGCCCACGCCCCTGGTGGCGGCGATCTGGGGAAGCCTCCTCGGTCTCGTCACCTTCGCGGTGGTCGCGCTTCTGTGGCGCGCAGGCGCCGTCCGCGCGGCGGGCACCCTTGCCGACTCCGCGTTCCTCTTGGCGCTGGTTTGCCTCGCCGGAACCGTGCTCCTTGGGCAGCCTGCCAAGCGGCGTCGGGCACGGGTTCCCGTCAATCGCGCCCTGCCCCACGCCTGGTGGCCCAAGGAGACCGACCCGTTACCCGTGATCGTCGCCTGTGTTGGCGCCCCGCTCATCCTTGGGGCCGGGGCGGCAGTGCTCCTCTTCCGCTGAGATCTGGAAGCCGCGATTCTTCTCGCTACCGCTGCTGAGTGAGAGGAGACGACACGCCGGCGGCGATGAGCCGGCGGATCGACGCGACCGCGGTGTCGAGCATTGCCGGTAGCGGGAGTTCACGTGCCTCAGGCATCGCCTCGGCTCCGCCCGCGGCTTCATTGACGACTGCGAGGATGGCGCCGGCGCGGGTTCCTCGTAGCGCCGCGATGGTGAAGAGTGCGGAGCACTCCATCTCGGCGGCAAGGCAGCGCAGCCGAACCCAGGCGTCCCATCGGGCGCGCAATTCGCTTTCAACCGGCGAACAGGGCGGGTCGACCTCGGGGTAGAAGGCGTCGCTGGAGACGACAACTCCGATGCGGTGGGCGCGTCCATTGTCACGGGCAGCGTCGCGCAGTGCAGCCACAACGTCGAGATCGGCAACTGCGGGAAACGCCAGCGGTGCGTACTGTGGCGATGTGCCCTCGTTGCGCACTGCGGCCTGGGCGATCACCAGGTCGCCGAAGCGTAGATCCGGGTCCATGGCACCGCAGGTTCCCACCCGGACCAGCGTGTGAGCCCCGAGACGGATGAGTTCCTCGGCGGCGATTGCTGTCGACGGGCCGCCGATTCCCGTCGACGTGACGCTGACCGCGACGCCGTCGAGACTGCCCGTCCAGGTCGTGTACTCGCGGTTGCTGCGCACGTGGCGGCCGCCATCGAGACGGCTGGCGATGAGTTCGCAGCGTCCGGGGTCCCCGGGCAGCAACACGTAGCCGCCGATCTCTCCCTCGTCGAGCTGCACGTGGTATTGGCGCATCGCTGCGCGACTCTAGGCGACGGCGGGAGGGGTCGGCGACTACGTGCTGCTGAGTTGCTGCATCGCCCATGCGGCGGCCTCGCGCACCACCGGGTCATCGTCTGTCGCGGCGGAGCGACTCAGCGCCGCCAGAGCGCCGGCGTCGCCCGCGTTGCCCAGGGCAATGGCGGCATTGCGTGCCAATCCTGCTCGCCCCGTCCGCCACACGGCGGTACCTCGGAAGCGTGCCGCGAACTCGGCACTGCTCAGTCCGAGACACTCGATGAGATCGGGGAAGGGCACCGGACCCGCGGCGGTGGAGGCACCAGGGTCGCTCAGCACTGGGGGCGCCAGCCGCTCGTTGATGGGGCACGCTTCTTGGCAGAGGTCGCAGCCGAAGGCCCAGGTGCCCATGAGCGGGCGCAGGTCGACGTCAATGGCACCCCGATGCTCGATGGTGAGATAGCTGATACATCTCCGCGCGTCGATGACACCGGGGGCGACGATGGCGCCGGTGGGGCACGCGGGGATGCAGGCGCGGCAGGTGCCGCAGTCGCGGCGGGACGGCTCGCTCGGAATCAGCTCTTCACTGAGGAGGATCTCCGCGAGCATGACGTACGACCCCGCCTCCAGTGTGATGAGTGATGCGTGCTTACCGGAGAAGCCCAGTCCGGCGCGCTCGGCGACGGCGCGGTCCAGAGCCCAGCCGTGATCGACGAAGCGCTTTGCTTGCACGTCGGGGCGGCGTTCGCGCAGCCACCGGATGAGTGCATCGCACTGCTCCGCGAGCAGCGTGTGGTAATCGACCGCCGCCCCGGTGCGGTTGGGGATGCATGTGTACGCTGACATCCTGCCCCGTGGCCGTCCCGGCTCTCCCGGGGCCGGTGTGCTGTCGCCACGCAGAGCCGGCGCGTAGGGCCAGGCGAGGGCGACCAACGAGCGCGCCCAGGGGTGCCGGCGGGTGAGATCGGCGGCCGCCTCCACGCGTGTAGCGGTGTACCAACTCATGGTGGCCATGCGGCCTGCGGCGATGGCGTCGAGGGCGCGCCCACGCTCGGTGGAAAAGACGTCGACGTTGGCCACGCCCGCGGCGGCGAACCCCAGCCGCCGTGCCTCATCGAGCAGTCCGTCGCGGAGGTCCATCCCTGCATCGTGCGGGATGCGAGCCTCAATGTCGCCTGTAGCATCCTTCCATGAGCCTGCCCCGGATTCTCTGCCTCATGGGTTCCGGAGAAACCGCGCCCACGATGCATGCGGTGCATGCCGACCTGCTCGGCCGTCTCGGCGACGACGTCCCCGCGGTACTCCTCGACACGCCGTTCGGGTTCCAGGAGAACGCCGACGACCTCGTGGTCAAGGCCCAGGAGTACTTCCATCGCAGCGTCGGGCGGCGTATCGAGTTGGCGTCATTGCGCAGCGCCGAGCGGGCTACCGCCGTAGAGCGGGAGACGTTTGCAGCGCGTGTCGCAGCAGCGGGATATGTCTTCGCCGGACCGGGTAGCCCGTCATATGCGTTGCGGCAGTGGCGCGAGAGTGAACTGCCGACGCTGCTGCGCGAGAAGCTGCGGCGTGGCGGGGTGGTGACATTCGGTTCCGCCGCTGCCGTCTCGCTTGGTGTGGTGTCGCTCCCCGTCTACGAGATCTACAAGGTTGGTGAGGTCGCGCGCTGGCTTGACGGACTGGACGTTCTCAGCGAGATCGGTCTGCGGGTCGCCGTGGTACCGCATTTCAACAATGCCGAGGGTGGCGGCCACGACACGCGCTTCTGCTACATGGGAGAGAGGCGTCTGCGCGACCTCGAGGCGCAACTGCCCGACGGCGCCACCGTTCTCGGCGTCGATGAGCACACCGCGCTGGTCATCGATGTTGGTAGCGGGCGGGTAGAGGTGCGCGGGCGCGGGCGCGTCACCATGCGTTGCTCGGGCCGTGACGTCCTCTGGGAGGCGGGCGCCTCACTCACCCTCGATGAACTCCGCGCCGCTGCCGCCGGCGATCCCGCGGAGCCCCACGCAGTGATGTTGGCCACCGCTGACGCGACACCCATCCCCGCCGGCGCCACTCCCTTTCAGGAACACTTCGACGAGTTGCGTGAGCGCATCGCTGCTGCCGATGCGGGGCGTGATGCTCCGGGCATCGCCGGGGCCATTCTCGCCATCGACACCCTACTCATGGAGTGGCAGGAGGACTCGCTGGAGAGTGACGAGCGCGATCAGGCCCGCGCTCTGCTCCGCCGGATGGTGGCCCGCCTCGCCGATCTCGCCGCCGCCGGAACCGGCGATCCTCGTGAGCGGGTCGCGCCTTTTGTCGATGGCATGCTCGAACTCCGCGCCAGCGCTCGCGACCAGCGGCGATATGCGGACGCCGACCGCATCCGCGACATTCTCACCGCGAGCGGCGTGGAGATCCGCGATGCCCCCTCGGGCACCGAGTGGTCTCTACCCTCCAGATAACGCCCGGGTGTCCGTCCAGTTGCGACGCTGGCGTTCTGGGGGCCAACCACCCCCCGTGACAGAATCGTCCACATGTCGCGCCTCCGCGCCCTTGTGCTTCTCGTTGCTCTGATTCTCGCGGGCTGCGGCTCCACAGCGAGCGCTACGCCGACCCCTGCGCCGCCGACACCGACACCACTCCTCGATCCCTACTCGAGCACCGACGTGCCGGTGAACGGTGCGCCGGATGCTCTGAAGAAGGTGTGGCGCCCGTACCAGGTCCTCATCATTCCCAGCCGGCACATCCCCTCCAGCGCACCGCCGCCGCCGACGGTCGTCAACGCCACCGCCGGGCTCGTTCCCAACTCGGATGCACAGCACTGGGCCATCGCCTTCTTCCGTGCCCAGGCATGGAGGAAGTGGGCGGCAGCACACGCCCAGTCCGCCTTCCTCAAACATCTCGACAGCCATGCCCAGGGCAGCAGCGAGTTCGACAACGGTGCCTCCGAGACCCTGCCCGACTGCGCGCTCTTCCCCACCGCGATGACCTTGGTGGTGGATCCGATCAGGGGAGATCATCAGGACGCCACCCAGTTCGCCTTCCTCAACACCTACACGGGGCCGTGCGCTGCGGTCTACAACGAGCCCGACCGGACCCAGAAGCCGGACTTCACGATTCCCGCCTCGGCCCAGTTCGAGCACTATGGATCGATGCATGGGGATCCGCTCCTCGGTGACGTCTGGATCGAAGACGCGCAGTCGTCCTCCTGCGAGAACCTCGGGTGTTTCGTGCTGCCGACGCCGCTGCCGGCCATCCAGTCCTCACCGGGCCTGCCGCCTGCGGCGACGCCCTACGCGGCGGCGAGCCCAGCCCTGCAGCTGTTCTGGAAGCCCTACGAAGTGTCGGTGATACCCGCCAAGACAGTGCTCACCGACATTCCCAAGCTGCCTCCGCTCGACAACCGCACCGACGGAATCGTCGACGCCCCGACCGCCGAGCTCTGGGAACGCGCGCTGATGCGTGCCGCCGCGTATGCGACGTTCTCCTGGAGCAACCTGCAGATGGACTTCCGCGAGCACGTCGCCGCCGCGAACTTCTACCAGGCGAGTGCCTCGCTCTCCAAGGCCGCAAACGACGGTGGCAAACCAGTGATGATGCCCTGCGCTCTCTTCCCCATCTCTCTCACCCTGCAACCGGTGACTGCCGATGAACAGTCCGGCGGCGCGAGCTATTCGGACCGCCTCCAGTACGAATTCGTCGCCAAGTATCAACGACCCTGCACTCTCACCATCACCTACGCGAACGGTACGACGGGGAGCGCCGATCTCCCCGATACGCTCACGCTGGTGGGCGCGTATCGCGAGGATCCCGTGCTCGGCAACCTCTTCTTTGTCGACAGTACGCGCAAGCCGGACAGTTGAGGCCGGTATCGGTCAGTCGCCGCGCGAGGATGGGGGGAACCGTCGCGAGCGCAGTGCCTGAGTGACGACGCCAGCCCTGGTAACGCTCGGCACCGGCTCGTTGCGGAGCAGCAGGTGGTCGAGATCCTCGCGGTCGAGAGGCCCACCGTAGCCGCGGGCGAACTCGGCGCCGGGGCGGTGGGTGACGGCGAGCAGGTAACCGCTGGTGTGGTCGAGTATCGCCAGCGACCGGCAGCGCTCCAGGTACGTCGACCATTGAGCGGCCCGTCGCGGTGGCGGTCCGGCCCAACTGGCGATGGCGGACTCTGGCTCGGCCCCGGTCCGGCGTATCAGGGCATCCAACCGATTCCGGGTATAACCGCGGAACTGATGAGCGCCCGAGCCGATGGCGGGATGCCGGAGATCGCCACTGCCCTCGATGTCGCCGGCGTCCTTCATGTCGATGACGCCCCTGTCCCAGAGCTGGCGGGCGAACGTGTTCACCCACCCCTGGGACATGACGCTGACGAGCACCGGACCTCCTGGCTTCACGACGCGCAGGAGTTCGGTCATCGCCCGGGCGCCGTGATCGAAGACGTAGGAGATGGGGCCGCCAAGGCAGGTCACGGCATCAAAGCTGGCGTCGGGAAACGGCAGATCGACAACGTCGAGTTCATGCCGCGCCTCCACCGCTCTCTCCGCGGGTGACCTGCCGACAGCGGCCCGGTGATGCTCCAGTTGCACTGGGCTGACATCGCCTGCCACGATCGTGCATCCCAGCGCCGCGAGAACCTTCGTGTAGGCCCCCGCGCCGGGGCCGATCTCGAGGACGCCGCTGCCGGACGGGATGTTCCGGGCCATGGCATCGGCGTGGATGCGACGGTTGGTGAACTGGACGTAGCCTGGGAATCCGCGAACGTCCCGGGACTGCCTGATCCGGGGACCCTGCCAGTGCGCGAAGGTGTCGACGACGCGGGCGCGGTCGTAGAGCGGCTCACCCCCCAGATCGAGTGCGTTCATCGTGCTGATGGTCCCGGCTCTCTCGGGACACGGCACGGACAAAGGGGCAGCTCGCACTCAGCCGGTGACGCGAATGGAGCCGTGGAGGATGGGCCCGATGGTGGCGCCCCCCTGCAAGGGGGACAGCGCCAGGTCAATGTTCCCACCTCGGGGGACGACGATGAGGCGGACGCTGATCGTCTCCTGGGCGGTGAGCCGACCGCCGCATGCTCGGCCGTTGCTGGGTGTCACTTGGTCCGTCCCCTGGAAGACGACCTGCTGCACCTCTGCGTGGCTCGCCGCGATACCGAGGCAGATGGGGCTGATCAGGCGATCGCCGGTGTTGTCGATGGCGATGTCCACCGTGAGCTCGCGCCCGGTGCGCGCCGTCGTGGGAATCTGGCCGGCCAACTCAGCGGCCAGGGGACCATCGTTGCGAAGGAGCGGCAGCACGACGGCGACGAAGATGAGCACGAGCATGAGAAAGAAAGCGCTGGTGCCGAGCAGGGCCCGCTGAGTCGAAGAGAACGCCGCGAACCGGCGGGAGATGGCTTCACGCATGGAGTGATGGTGGCATTGCCATGCCCTTCCGCGAATTGGCGGGCGTTCCTGCGGCCGGGGATCAGATCGTTGCCGGCGGACGGTACTCGCCAAACACGTCGCGGAGCGCCCCACAGATCTCTCCCAGGGTTGCCTCGGCGCGAACCGCCTCGAAGATGGGGGGCATGAGGTCGGCCGCGTCGTGCGTGGCGGCGTCTCGTAGTCGGGCGACCGCGGCTGCGGCGGCGCTGCCATCACGCTCGGCGCGACGCTGCGCGAGCCGCTCGAGTTGCAGCGCCGAGACGCGCTCGTCGGGGCGGAAAATCGCCGGCGCTCGTGGCTCCTCGGTCTCGGTATACCTGTTGACGCCAACGACGATCTTTTCACCGCGGACCACAGCCTGTTCGCTGCGATACGCCTCGTCCTGGATCTGCTCCTGCATCCATCCCGTCTCGATGCAGCGGACCGCACCGCCACGCTGCGCCACCTCATCGAGGATCTCGCCGGCGCGGCGCTCGAGTTCGTCGGTGAGCCACTCGATGAAGTAGGAGCCGCCGAGGGGATCCACGGTGTTGGTGACGCCGATCTCTTCGGCGATGATCTGCTGCGTTCGCACAGCAATGCGCTGCGCCTTCTCGGTGGGAATGCTGAGAGCCTCGTCGTAACAGGAGAGGGCGAGCGATTGCACCCCGCCGAGGACGGCCGCCAGTGCTTGCAGTGCGGCGCGGACGATGTTGTTCTCCGGCTGCTGCGCGGTGAGCGTCGAGCCGCCCGTCTGGGTGTGGGTGCGGACCATGAGTGAGCGGGGATCCTTGGCGCCGAAGCGCTCGCTCATCAGTCGGCTCCACATCCGGCGTAAGGCGCGGTACTTGGCAATCTCCTCGAAGAAGTCGGTGTGGGTGTTGAAGATCCAGCTCAGGCGCGGGGCAAAGTCGTCGACGGCGATGCCCCGCTCCACGGCCGCCTGAACGTAAGCGACGGCGTTGGCGATGGAGAAGGCCATCTCCTGTGGCGCTGTCGACCCCGCCTCGCGGATGTGGTAGCCAGAGAGGGAGATGGGGTTGAACTTCGGTACGTGCCGTGCGCAGTGGGCGATGAGGTCGGCGGCAAGGCGCAGCGATGGTGCCGGCGGATAAATGAACGTGCCCCGGGCCACGTATTCCTTGAGAACGTCGTTCTGCGCCGTACCCATGACCTGCGCCGCGGTGATGCCCTGCTTCTCGGCGGCGACGACATACATGGCGACGAGCACTGCCGCCGGCGCGTTGATGGTCATCGACGTGCTCACCTCGTCGAGTGGGATCTCGTCGAAGAGCTCCTCCATGTCGCGCAGCGAGTCGATGGCGACACCAACCTGGCCGACTTCGCCGGCGGCACGGGGATCGTCGGAGTCGAGTCCCATCTGGGTGGGCAGGTCGAAGGCGACGGAGAGGCCACGCTGACCATTGGCAAGGAGGAAGCGAAAGCGCGCGTTGGCATCCTCGGCGGTGCCGAATCCCGCGTATTGGCGGATGGACCAGAGCCGGCCGCGGTACATCGTTGGCTGGATTCCCCGGGTGAAGGGAACTTGACCGGGAAATCCCCGCTGCCTCACGGGGTCGTGGTTTCTGAGCTGTTCCGGCCCGTAGAGCGCGTCGATGGGAATGCCGCTGCCAGTATGGAATTCAGGCTGGCGCTCGCCGCGCTGCTGGGCGTGACGGAGGACCGCCGCCTGCCAGCGTTCCTGCTCGCGACGGTAGCGATCGTCCGCGCCGGATGTTGCCGGTGGCGTTTCCGAGATCACCGCCCGAGGATAACCCCTCGTGCGCTTGGATCCGACCAGTAGCGTCGACGTCGCGGACACGCTCGCGGACCAGGCTGTTACAGGGTCCGAGCGGGACCGTCCCCCCGCTGTCCGCTGCGCCGGAGCAGGGTGGAGTAATGGGACAACTCCGCCACCACGTCCGACTGGGGGATGTTGCAGGCGTGGCCACGACACTCGCCACCGTGGGGATTGTCGCCGTCGTCTGCCACCAGCGCCGCACCGGCCCCGCGCATGTGCGCCGAATCGCCAGCACGCCCGCGCCCGATTGGTCGCAGTACTGGGCCCGTGCCCGCAGCACCGCCGATGGCGACGCGAGCGAGCCGGCCGCCCCCGTGGGGGACGCCGATCTCTGGGTGACGTCGGTCCCGCGAGCACGGCAGGGGCGCATCCCGCGGCTCAACCTCGGACGCTATTCTCGCCGCGACTGACGCGCTGGTCAGATGGTGCGTTGGGACGCGTCGCGGGCGCCAACCAGGATGGCCATGTTGCCCGTGGGGTGACGGTTCTCGTACATGAGTTGGTGGGCAGTGCCCACGTCGTCGAACGTGAACGTCTGGGCGAGGCAGGGATCGACGTGGCCCGAGGTCACCAGGTCGTTGAGCGCAGCCGCCTGTTCGTCGTTGGCGAAGTGCGAGCCTTGAAGCCGCTTCTGACGCATCCAGAGGTAGCGGAGGTCGACCGCGGCATGGTACCCAGTGGTGCCCGCGCAGATCACGATCATGCCACCGTTGTCACAAACAAACACGCTGGTGGGAATCGTCGACTCGCCGGGATGCTCGAAGACGATTCGGGGGTTGCGCTTCTCGCCGACCACGTCCCAGATCCTCTTGCCGAAGGCGCGGGCGCCCGCTGCCCATTCGCCGTAGGCATCGTTGTCACGCCAGTCGGGGGGAAGCCCCCAATGGTCGAAGTCGTTGCGGTCGATGTAGCCGACCGCGCCCAGCTGCATGCAGTAAGCGCCGCGCTCCGGCCCCGAAGCCACGGCGACGGGAATTGCCCCGCGGGCGCGGGCGATCTGGATGGCCTGACAACCGAGGCCACCTGACCCACCCCAGACGAGAACGACGTCGTTCTCCTGGGCGACGTGGGGGGGCCATCCGCAGAGCATCCGGTACGCGGTGGCACCGACGAGGGTGTAGGCGGCCGCGGCCGCCCAGGTCAATTGCGCGGGTTTGGGGAGGAGCTGGTGGGACTGGACCAGGGTGTACTGGGCGAAACTTCCCCAGTTGGTCTCGTAGCCCCAGATCCGGGCCGAGGGGGCGATGATCGGGTCCTTGCCGGCCACGATCCAGGGATCACGAGGATCCCAGGCGCCACAGTGAGCAACGACTTGGTCGCCGATGGCGACGTTCTCGACACCCTCACCGAGGGCGACGACGATGCCGCTGGCATCGCTGCCGCCGATATGGAAGTCCTCGGTGGCACCGGCCTTCTGGCGGGCGCGCACGACGTCGACGGGACGGCCCAGCGCGGCCCAGACGTTGTTGTAGTTCACCCCCGCGGCCATGACGTAGACCAGCGCTTCTCCGCGCCCCGGCCGGGGCGTGGGGATCTCCTCCACGGCGAAAGCCTGAGCGGGATCGCCGTAGCGCTCGGGGCGGATGACCTGGGCGAGCATCCGCTCGGGCACGCTGCCGAGCGGAGGCATGTCGCCGAGCGGGCTCAGGTCCATGCTCGTTCGTCGTTCGCCCCGGTGGGTCGGCTACTCACCGGCGTCACGGGGTCGCGCATTCGGTGTCCTCCGCATTGGTTCGGTGCACGATAGCCGCAACGCTGGCAGGGACCTCATCTTCTGTTACATAGTGGTCGGATCACCCGCAAGGTGGGGTGGCACACCGTTGAGTGGGGGGCACCATGGCACGGCTGACAACCCAGCGTTCACTGACGGCGCGGACGGCGGATTACGTTCTCGAGGGCGGCGGTGTCAAGGGTATCGCCCTCGTGGGCGCCCTGAAGGCATTCGAGGAGGCGGGTTACTCGCCGAACCGGATTGCGGGCACGTCGGCCGGCGCGTGCGTCGGTGCTGCGTACGCCGCGGGTGCGCGGGCACCCGAGCTGCACACCCTGCTGGTGACGACGAAATTCAGCCAGTTCACCGACCCCACCCTCCTGGAGCGGCTGCCGTTTCCATTTGTGAACACTGTGCTCTCGGAGATCGTCGATAAGGGCGAGTACAAGGGCAGCAAGCTCGAGGACTTCTTCGCCGCGCTCTTGGAGAAGCATGGAGTCTCCACCTTCGGAGACCTGAAGCTCGCCGACCCGGGCATGGACCCCAACCTGCCACCCGAGCAGCACTACAAGTTCGTGGCGGTGGCCGCGGACGCCACGCGCGGTGAGGAGGCGCGGTTTCCGTGGGACTATCAGGCGCGCTATGGGCTGCCCCGCGACCAGCAGTCGGTCGCCCGAGCGCTCCACATGTCCTCAGCAATTCCATTCTTCTTTGTGCCGGTGCCACTGCAATCGCGGATCACCGGCGAGACGTCGCTCATGGTGGACGGTGGGGTGACCAACGGTTTCCCCGTCGGCATCTTCGACCGAACCGACGGGGTTGCGCCCCGCTGGCCCACCTTCAACATCAGCCTGAGCAGCCGCCAGCCGGCGGATCGCAAGGTGGGCGAGATCGGCGGCGTCCTGGACTACGGACAGCGCCTGTTCACCACTCTGCTCGAAGGTCGCAGCCGCGAGGAGGTGAGCAGAGGCGACCGGCTGCGCCGAACCGTGTTCATCGACACCTCCTTCGTCGATGCGACCGACTTCAACGTCGATCCCGCCACCGCAGAGAGGCTCTTTCAGAGCGGCTACGATGCCGCCAAGGGGTTCCTCAGGACGTTCTCCTTCGCGCAATACCAGCGGGACGCTGCCGCTCGGAACGCACTCCGCCAGGGTGTGCCGCTCGCGGCACGACCGGCGGCGGGCGTGTCAGGGCCGGGGAGCTGAGGGCCGGGGGCTCAGCTGGCCCCGGGCACCGCCTCGGCGGCGACCCTGATGCGTTCCAGGGTTTTTGCCATGGCCGCTGGATAGTCGAATGGGCGACCCCGCTGGATCACCGTGGTGACGAGTTGGAACGGTCGGAAGGTCGCCAGCGACGTCCGGGTCTCCGTCATCCGGGTGCCGCCGCTCTCGCCCTGGAAGTGGTACGACCATGTCGTCATCCGCCGGTTCCAGTGCTCAACGGTGAACGTGAAGCGCCGTGGGCAGTCCGCCTCATCGATGACGCACACCGTGGACCAGCGCAGCGGACCGCGGCGGTTCCAACCCTTGAACCGGTTCCCGGGCTGGGGGCTCCCCCCGTCGACCCAGCGGGTGTGGTACGTCTCCGGACTCCACCGGCCCATGTTGGTGATGTCGGAGACCAGCCGCCAACAGTGCTCGGGTGCTGCATCGACGTGAGTGCTTACTCGGGTATCCGTCATGGGCCCAAGTCTAGGCATGGCCGCCCGAGAGCGGTGGGGCGCGGCTCAGAGCCGAGAGAGGGCCGAACCCGCCACCTGGGTGGCGATGTGGACGAGCCCGTCGCGCCCGAGGTCGGGGCTGTAGACCTCGATCCGCTCGAACGACCCTCCCTTGCGGAGCAGGAGGGTCACCGCGGTGGCGGTGGCGTCGTGCACGTAGGCCTCGTCGCCGACACCGGTCAGCGGCTGAATCCCGCCGTCCGCCTTCATTGAGGCGAATGTTGCTCCGCTCTCGGGGCGGAGAAAGAGGCTGTCGTCCCCCCCGGCTGTGGAGGCGCGCACGTGGTAGCCGCAGTACGCCTCGGTGACATCAGCCGTGGTGAAGTCGGTCAGTTGCTTGCCGAAGGCCGTCACCGCCTCCTGGGGAGTGACCACGCAGAGCTTGGACGTCGTCTTGCTGAGGTCCGCCGTGGGCGGGGCGCTGGGGACGATTGCCGTCGGCGTCACCGGCGGCGTGCCCGTGGGCGCCGCTCCGCATGCCGCCGTTCCCAGCAGCACCACTCCCAGGAGCATTCTCATCACGAAGCTGATACTGCCAGCCAACCCCCTGCCACCGCTTGATGTCGCCTCTCGCCTGCGGCCGCTACGAAACAGCCGCCACAATCTCCGGTCTGAGCCCTTCCCACTTCCCCAGAAACTCGCGGCGCTCCGCCTTGAGTCGGGCGACCATGGAGTGATACTCGTCCATCCGCCGCTCTCGCTCATAGAGCTTGCGAGGCTGGAGGATCTCGATGTCGTTGACGCCGGGGAGCGACGAGGCCACCTCGTAGCCGAAGTCCTCATCACGCTCCCATCGGATGGTGCCCTCGGCGATCGCCTTCACGATGGCACTGGAGAAGGCAATGCTCACCTTCTTGCTGCGCTCGTCGCCATCGGGACCGCCCACCCGGCCGGTGTTGAGGAGGAAGACCTCGAAGTTGCAGCAGTGTTGCAGTTCAAGGAAGCGGTTGCCCTGCTGCTCGTGGCGAAGCGGGAAGAACGGGTTGGTGCCGGGCACCCGCAGGAACTTGCCCTCCTCGTCCTTGCCGCCGGCGCTGGTGCCCTTGGTCTCGCCGAGCATGAAGTACGCGGCCGCCTGTGCCTTGGAGAGCCGGGCAATGCCGGGAATGAGCCCCTCGTTCTTGTTGAGGATGAGGAACTGGTTGACCGTCGCCAGTTCCCGGGCATCCTGGTGCCAGCCCAGCGCCTCCATCCGGAACACGGCGCGGCCGTTCTGGGTGTATGACGTGTCGAAGAAGTCGACGGTCCCGGCGTCATCTTGGGACACGTTCTCGAGATATGCCTCAGGCTCGCAGACGGCACCGTGGATGGTCGGCTCGTCCTTGGGATCGAGACCGAAGGTCTTGGCGAAGCAGCCGTTCTCGGTGGCGACGACCTTGCCGCCCGGATACAGGGCAACGAAGTCGTCCTGAACTGGCTTGGAGTCGTTCTGGCGGGTGAAGGTCGTTGTCGTCTTGCCGGTGCCGGAGAGACCGACAATGAGCATGGTCTGGTCGCCGCGATTGGTGGGGACGACCTTGCAGCCGGCGTGCAACGCCAACCCCCCCCGCTCGTACATGAGAGCGTTCCACATCCGCAGACCACCCTTCTTGGACTCACCGAAGTAGTCGGAGTTGAGAACGCGGGTGATGCCTTCATCGAGGTGCACAGCGATGAGCCTCTCATCGGGATACCCTTGTGCCACCAGGCTCGGCGTGTAGATGACAGTGAGCTCGGGATCCCAGGTGGGGCCGGGGGTTTCGGGCTCGAAGTACAGCCAGCGCTGCATGCCGGCGATGTTGGCATTGGCTGCCTCAATGTAGAGTCGGGCGCGGGTTCGATAGTCGGGGTCGTTGCCGATGTAGCCATCGACCACGAGCATTTCGCAGCTCTTGATGTGCTCTTCCTGGAGCCGGCGAACACGTTGCCCTTCAGCGACTGTCATGGTCCTGTCGGAGTGATGCTCGGGCGTGTCGGTGACGATGAAGGTGCTGGCCTTGCTGCGCGACACCACGCGTGTCTGGACGTTGAAGTTGTCGTATTCCGTATGTCGCACATTGAGCATCTGCGCCGTGAGATCGCGCAGCTGCTGCGGCGACGGATTCCACCGCACCGCTTTCGCAGCGGGAAGATCGCAGCGTTGGATAGGAGAAGCGGAGCGTTCGAACCCGACAGCCACGTTACTGACACCTCCACGCTGCTGGCCGCCACTTCCGCGCTGTTGTCTTGCGCGAACAGGCAGGGCCAGGGGGTTAGCGACTTTGAGTGTAGCAGTCACGCCGAGGACCGTCCCTCGACTGTCCGCCTGTGTGCGTCCGGGCGGCGACCGAGCTCGGACTGCTTCAATCCAGGGCGATGCAAGTGCCTCCTCCAGCGCCCGGCTTGGTCTTCGACGACGATCTCGGCGACGCCAACGCTCGCCGCATCCGCGAGCTGGCCGTCGCCGGTCGGGCTCCGGAGGCCGAGCGCTGGATCGAGGGCATCCGCCACTGGGATGCGCGCACCTTCTACATCGACGCCGTGTCGCGTTGGGAGGGGCGACCCGCGTGGCTGGACACTTGGGTCCGGGCATCGCCCTCGCCGATCGCCAAGCTGGTCGGCGCCGACCACCTCATCCACTGGGCCTGGGGGTCCAGGGGTCAGGGTTGGGCACCGAGCGCTGGATCCCAGGAAGTCGTCGAGCAGAGGCTCGCCGCCGCTGATGAGCAGCTCGGCCAGGCGGCTCTCGCCGACGTGGCCGATCCCACCGCGTACTGCCTGATGCTCCGTGTCGCCCGCGGCCGTGGCCTCGGGCTTGCCGAGAAGCAGGAGCGATTCCAGGAGCTGCGCAGGCGGGATCCGCACCATCGCCGCGGCCACACCGAGATGCTCCGCGCTCTCTCCGAGAAGTGGGGCGGCTCTCACGACCTCATGTTCCAGTTCGCCTGGGAGGCCGGCGGCCGCTCGGGGCCGGGGAGTTCTCTGCATACGCTGGTCGCTGAGGCCCACGTCGAGCGCTGGCTGATGGCCGATCGCGGTGGCGCCGATACGGGCTACTGGCAGCGTCCCGAGGTGGCCGCCGAGATCCACCGGGCCGCCACTGCAGCTTTCGACCCGGCCGCTTACCGGTCTACGCCGATGAGCGTCGTCGATCGCAGCTATTTCGCCTTCTGCTTCACCCAGATGGGTGCGCTCAATGAACTCCGCCAACAGATAGCGGCCATGTCGATCCCCTACCGCTGGCCCTGGGCCATGTTCGGGGATCCCGCCCAACTCCTCATCGCGGCGCGGCGTCTGGCGGGGCTGACCGCCTAAGGGCTGTCGCCGCAATGGCGCGTTGGCGCGCTACGCTGCGAGCATGACGCAGACCATTCCCGCCGGACCCTCTCAGGCCACCCGACGCGAACAGTCGTGGGTCTACTTCGACGGCGAGTATCGCCGCTATGCCGATGCCAGGGTGGGACTGCTCACCCACGGCCTCAATTACGGCACCGGAGTCTTCGACGGTATCCGCGCCTACTGGAACGCGGAGCACCAGCAACTCTACGTGCTGCGCATGCCTGAGCACTATGAGCGCATGGCGGTGAACTCTCGTGTTCTGCAGATGCGCCTGCCCCACACCACCGAGGAACTCTGCGCCATCACCCTGGAGTTGCTGAAGCGCAACGAGTACCGCGAGGACATGTACATCCGGTCACTCACCTTCAAGTCCGCCGAGGAGATCGGCGTCAAGCTTCATGACGTTCCCGACAGCTTTGCCATCATGACCGTGCCCATGGGCAACTACGTGCCCACCGATGGGATGCGCTGCATGGTGTCGTCGTGGCGGCGGGTGGACGACACCATGGCGCCAGCCCGTACCAAGTGCACGGGCATCTACATCAACAGCGCCCTGGCCAAGAGCGAGGCCTTGCAAGGGGGATTCGACGAGGCCATCGTGCTCACCCATGAGGGACACGTCTCCGAGGGCAGCGCCGAGAACATCTTCATCGTGCGTCTGGGGGTCTTCTACACGCCGCCCCCGTCAGACAACATCCTAGAGGGGATTACTCGCGCCACCCTCATGCACCTGGTTCGCGAGGAACTGGGGCTCGATGTCGTCGAGCGCTCCATCGACCGCACTGAGCTCTACGTCGCCGACGAGGTGTTGATGTGCGGCACCGGAGCCCAGGTTGCTCCCGTTATCGAGATCGACCGTCGCCGCATTGGGGATGGCGAGCCGGGACCGCTGACCATGCGGTTGCAGGACGTCTACAACACCGTGGTCAATGGGCGCAGCGCCAAGTACATGGAGTGGCTCCAGCCGGTCTGGTAGGTGGGGCAACGTCGTTCATCAGACCGTCACCCCTCCCCACTGATGAGCGGCGCGGTTGCCGCGTGAGCGGCGCGGCGGAGGAGCCGCCTCGCGTGTCGGCGGGAATCCTCGCCGGGTTCGGCGAGGTCATCGAGACTGAGGCCGCGGGAGAATATCTCCGGCAGCGAGACCACCTGCCCGGCGATGGCGACGCATTCGATGTCGCGGCGCCGGGCACGGCAGGCCACCTCCATCGGCGCCTTGCCCAGGGCGGTCTGCTGGTCGAGTCGGCCCTCCGCGGTCAGCGCAAGAACGCACCCGCGGAGCGCGCCGGTGAGTCCGATCGCATCGGCAACCAGCGCGGCTCCCGGTTTCAGTGTCGCCCCGATTGCAGCGAGCCCGTAGCCACAGCCGCCGGCCGCTCCGCTGCCGGGTCGCTGGACCAGCGTCCGGGAGATGCGGAGATCACGGCGGAGAATCCAGTCGAGATGTCGCAGCCCGTTCTCGAGTTGCTGGACATCGGCGGCCGAGGCGCCCTTCTGCGGCCCATACACCGTGGCGGCACCGCGGGGGCCGAGGAGCGGCGCGTCCACATCCACGGCCACATCCAGCCGACAGCGCCGCAACCAGGGGTCGAGGCCCGAGGCGTCAGCGCTGGCCAGACGGAGGAGCGCGCCCCCGCCGGGACCAATCGGGTTGCCGTCGATGTCGCGCAACTCGACGCCAAGCGCCGCGAGGAGTCCCGCCCCGCCGTCGGTGCATGCCGATCCGCCGACGCCGACAATGATGCGCTGCGCTCCCCCACCGAGAGCTGCGGCGACGAGTTGACCGGCACCCCGTGACGTCGCTCCCACGGGGGCCAGACGGCCGTGGAGGAGGCGGAGCCCCGCCGCCTCGGCGAGCTCGACGACGGCCGTTTCCTGGTCGAGCCACCCCAACCGGGCGTGGACGCCCCCTCCCAGCGGGCCGGTGACCCGCAGCGTCTCCACCCGCGCCCGGGAGGCGCGGCCTAGGAGGACGTCGAGGGTGCCATCGCCGCCGTCGGCCATGGGCAGTTCGACGGGCTCGCATCCGGCGTCGCGCACGCCGGCGGCCATCGCCGCGGCCGCGGCAGCGGCGCTCAAGGTGCCTTTCAGCGCATTGGGAGCACAGAGGACGCGGGGTCGGCGCCGTCGGGACATGGTCAGACGGCCCCGATCCGGACGCTCCTCACCGCGGCACCTTCGCAGTCCCCCTGCCTTCGTGTCAAACCAGGGCGTAGCCTGTGCCCATGTGCCGCAGCATCAAGACCCTCCGCTCCCAGCCCGTCCCCGTCACCGCCGACGACGTCCACGCCGCCGCGCTGCAATTCGTGCGCAAGGTCAGCGGGTTCCGCACGCCCGCTGAGCACAACCGCGCGGTGTTCGAGTCTGCCGTCGCCGACGTCAGCGCTTCGACGGAGCGACTGCTTGAGAACCTGGTGATTCGGGGCGCTCCGCCGCGCCGCGTGGGTATCAGCTCCGAGTAGTCAGCCCCGTCGGGTTCGGGCGAGCCAGATCGACGCATCCTTGAGCTCCGCCATCGAGGGCATCATTTTCGGCCCTTCCCAGACCCGGTTGATGTCGCCTCCGCCCTTGGTGACCGCCTCGCAGAAACGCTCTCCCACCTCGTACTGACGCAACTTCATGTTAACGCCGGTAATGGCTAGAACCAGCCGTTCGAGGAGACTGCGCTGGGACTTGCGCTTGTGGAATGCCTTCTCGAGTTCGTCGAAGCGGGCGATGTGGCCACGCCCGACACGGTGCATGACGAAGTTGCTGTAACCCTCCAGGACCGACATGATCGCCTGGATCTCACCGACCCCACGCAACTGGGTGCGCACCTGGGACGGCAACCGCTGCACCATCTCCTTAGCGCTGAGTTTGGAGGCGCCGTTTCCCCGCACCTCCTCGAGGAGCCCGCTCATGAGCAGGTCGTTCATGAGCTTGCCGAGATGCTCGCCGAGCCAGGGATGCATCTCGAACTGCCAGGCATGGGTGAGCTCGTGGAGGATGAGCCAACGGCGGAGATCGTCGGCGGGCACGTCGAGCTTGTGCTGGAAGGTGCTGACGTTGGGTTCCACGAGGTAGAGCGCCGTCGCCGGAGGGCTAGCACTGTCGGCCGCGGGAAGCATGAGGACGGGGTCGTACTGGCCGAGGACGCGTTGTGACATGAAGCCGAACATCTCACCGACATAGCGGCTCATCACCCGGCGGCTCATCGCGGTGGCAAAGGATTCCGGGATCTCGGCGCGCAGCTTCTCCACCGGGGCCAAGAGGCGGCGGACGATGTCGAGATTGACCTCGATGAAGCCGTGGCGATCGAGCACAGTGAAGTGGGGGAAGGTGCGTGGTGGCTGGCCGCAGACCTCAGCCATGAGCGGCGCCAGCGCGGAGGCCATGCCGTCGTACTCCGCGGCAAGTCGGGTGGCCACGAGCGGGCGGATCCGGTCAGCCTCCCCGCTGCGCCCACCGGCCACCCGGAGCACCTCCTCCCAATCGAGCAGGCGTCGCTCGGTGTCGTCACGGGGCCGGATGAGCGCCCGGGCGGAGGCTACCGCGGCACCGGCGAGGGCGAGCACCGACGCGGTTCGTACGACCTTGGCGCGACTGGGGGGCATGGATCGATCATAGGTGACGCGCACCACAGCACTCCCCCGGAGACGTCCAGGCGGTGGTGCTCACACCGGCCTCCGCCCGAGGTGGCGTCCCCCGCCAGAAGTCCGCCCTGGGAGGGATACGCAGAGCACTCGCCGCGGCTGGCACTCGCCGGCCCCGGGCGCTAGCACTCCCCTTGCCAGAGTGCTAAGATGGCCTCCGCAAACCACCGTCTCATCGTTCGTTCCTGCCTGCTCCCGCAGGCCCCGGAGGAGGTCCATGGCCAAACAGTTGAAGTTTGACGTCGACGCCCGCAGCCAGCTGCAGAAGGGCGTCAACACGGTTGCCGATCTGGTCAAGGTCACGCTTGGCCCCAAGGGTCGCAACGTGGTCCTCGACAAGAAATTCGGCTCCCCGACGATCACCAACGATGGCGTCACCATCGCCAAGGAGATCGAGCTCGAGCAGCCCTTCGAGAACATGGGTGCCCAGCTGGTCAAGGAGGTCGCTTCCAAGACCAACGACATCGCCGGTGACGGCACCACCACGGCGACCGTCCTCGCCCAGGCCCTGATCAACAATGGCCTCCGCCAGGTTGCTCACGGTGCTAACCCCATCATGCTCAAGCGGGGCATCGAGAAAGGTGTCGATGCCGTGGTCGACGCCATCAAGGCGCAGTCGACCCCGGTCGAGACCAAGGAGCGGATCACCCAGGTTGCCACCATCTCGGCGGCGGACCCCGAGATCGGCGACATGGTGGCCAGGGCCATGGAGAAGGTCGGTAAGGACGGTGTCATCACCGTCGAGGAGTCCAAGGGACTCGAGACCGAGCTCGAACTGGTCGAGGGTATGCAGTTCGACAAGGGCTACATCAGCGCGTACATGGTCACCAATGCCCAGCGCATGGAGGCTGTGCTCGAGGAGCCCTACATCCTCATCACCGATCGCAAGATCACCGCGATCGCCGACCTCCTCCCCATCCTCGAGAAGGTCGTGCAGAGCAGCAAGCCGCTCCTCATCATCGCCGAGGACATCGAGGGCGAGGCGCTGGCCACTCTCATCGTCAACAAGCTTCGCGGCACCTTCAATGCCGTCGCGGTCAAGGCGCCCGGATTCGGCGATCGTCGCAAGGCCATGCTCCAGGACATCGCCATCCTCACCGGTGGCCAGGTGATCAGCGAGGAGGTTGGCCTCAAGCTGGACTCCGCGCAGCTCACCTCGCTGGGCAAGGCGCGTCGCGTCACCGTCACCAAGGACGACACCACAGTCGTTGAGGGAACGGGCAGCGCTGACGGCATCAAGGGCCGCATCGAGCAGATCAAGGCCGAGATGGAGAAGAGCACGTCCGACTGGGACAAGGAGAAGCTCGCCGAGCGTCTCGCCAAGCTCAGCGGCGGCGTCGCGGTCATCAAGGTTGGCGCCGCCACCGAGACCGAGCTCAAGGAGAAGAAGCACCGTATGGAGGACGCCGTGTCCGCCACTCGCGCCGCTGTTGAGGAGGGCATGGTGCCCGGCGGCGGCGTCGCCCTTCTGGAGTCGATCAAGGCACTCGACAAGGTCAAGGCCGAGGGCGGCGACGAGCGTTCCGGCGTCGACATCCTTCGTCGCGCCCTCGAGGAGCCACTCCGCCAGATCGCTGCCAATGCGGGTCAGGAGGGGTCGGTCGTCGTCGAGAAGGTGAAGGGTCTGACCAAGGGCAACGGCTACAACGCCGCGACGGGCGAGTACGTTGACATGGTCAAGGCCGGCATCATCGATCCCACCAAGGTCACTCGCTCGGCAGTGCAGAATGCGGCCTCGATCGCCGCGTTGCTGCTCACCACCGAGGCGCTGGTCACCGACATTCCCGAGAAGAACAAGGCCGCCGCGCCGCCGATGCCCGACTACTGATCCCACAGATCAGATCACATCGTTCCTGAAAGGGGCGGCCTTCGGGCCGCCCCTTTTGCTTTGTCGAGCCGAAATCACCCTGCGCAGGACATCGCTCGATACGAGCTCTTGCCAAGGTCGGGTGCGGGCCGTCCCTGCACCGTCACCCCCTGTTCGCGCGCCGGTGCCCGGCAGCCCTCCGGGAAGCGAACAAAGACGGAGCGCCCCCCCGCCTGCAGGTATCCCTGGGTGCAGCCGGTAGCGCACTCCACGGGCTCGAAGCTGCCGCTCAGTGTCGCGGATCCGTCGGAGCCCACGCTGCGCACCGGGTTGCCGGTGAGGCCACGAATGCCCACGAAGGCGCCGATGAGGATGGCGATCCCCGCAACCACCATCAGGGGAATCGCCCAGCGGGGACGGCCGCGAGTGGGGGCGTTATCAGTAGCCGCAGCCATGGGATTGCTACGGTAATGGAAGCCCATGGTCTCCTTGCCTCCGGATCCCCAGTTGCTCGAGCGATTCGGCGACCTCACCACTGCTCAGGTGGCCGAACTCGACGCCGCCGCAGTGGGCCTCGGTGTCTCCATCCTGCAACTCATGGAGCTCGCCGGCGCCCAGGTTGCCCGGCGCGCCTGGGAGCTTCTCGGCGGCCCGGAGGATGTTGACGTTGTGGCCGGGTCTGGCAACAATGCCGGCGATGGGATGGTGGCAGCCCGCCACCTTCACGCCTGGGGTTGCAGCGCGCGTGTGCATCTCGTCGCCGAGGAATCTCGCTGCGGCGAGGTAGTGGTCGCCCAACTCACGGCGCTGCGAGCCTGTGGCGTTGAGGTCGTCACCGCACCCGGTGGTGACATCCAAGATCCACACGGTCTTGTCATCGACGCGCTTCTCGGCACCGGGGCGCGAGGCGCACCTCGCCACCCCGCCGCCCAGGCCATCTCGCGTGTCGCCAGCTCGCAGGTTCTCAGCATCGACACTCCCAGCGGCGTCGACGCCAACAGCGGAGAGACCGCCGGCGTGGCCGTCGCGGCAACGGACACGGTGACGCTCACGGCCATGAAGCGCGGACTCTGGACGGAGTCCGGCCAACGACACGCCGGGCGTATCGTCGTTGCCGATATGGGTATGCCAACGGCGGCCTGGCGAGGTCTGGGCCTCATTGCGCCAACCGGAGTCCGTGGCGGTGGGTTGTTGCCCATATCGTCGAATACTCCTTGACCGCACACTCACAGGTGTGTATGCTCCTGACAACCCGCCAGCCACCCCCTGGGTGGAGTCATGATCAACGTCGCAGCAAACGTCCCAGCATACGGTGGCGAGTTCTCGGAACTCGTCTGTGATCATCTCGACGACCTCGTCACCTATGCCGCGCATCTCGTCGGTGACGCTGGCGCCGGGGTGGAATTCGTTGCGGGCGGGATCTATCACGCCAGCAGGTACCCACCGGCCCGCCTCCGCGTAGACGGCCGTGGTGCTCTGTACCGCGCCGTGACCCGAGCCTGCCAGCAGGAACAACGCTACCCGCCGCGCCCCCATGGGCCGGTCCGCCTGTTTCGTCGTAACAAGCCGCCCTTCCACGCCGAGTTCGAGGGGGGTGCCGAGGCCGGCCGCATGAACACCGTGAAACGCGCGCTCATGACCTTGTCATTCGAGCGGCGGGCGACGCTTCTGCTCCGCGACCTTGGCCAGCTCAGCTACCGCGAGATGTCGCGGGCGCTGGAATGCTCGCCCGAGGCGGCCAGCCGCCAACTTGCGGCTGCTCGTCGTCAGTTCGGCACCATCTATCGGGAGATCGCATTGTGAGGTGCAGTCTCCTCACCCTGAGCGGCTATCTCGACGACGAACTGAACGCCGAGAAGCGCGCGGCCGTCGATGCTCATCTCGTCGGGTGCTCCCGCTGCCGCAACGGCCTCGGTCACCTCGAGGAGGAGGTCGCCCGAGTTCACCACCTCCCCCGGTTGCACGTTGCCGACCACTCTGTGCACGCCCTTCTCGAACAAATGGGGCTGGTCGGTTCCGACGACCTGCTGCCCAGCCGGCTCGGTCGCGTCGCACTCCAGGCACATGCGGGCACCCCGCCCTGGCTGCTCACCGGGGTCACCAGCGCGGCACTGCCCTGGCTGCCCCGCAAACATAAGGACGATGGTGTGGATCTCAATCAGCCGGCGCTGCCCTTTGCTGACGTTCCCCTGGACCAGATCCCCCAACCCCGCGTCGCGATGGCCGCTCACCCTGACGGCGAACCCGAAGTCGAACTGAACGGGCGCACGGTTGTCGAGGAAACGCATCCCACCGAGGAATCGAAGGGTCACCACATCGTCGACACGCCGCCGATGGAAGAGATCATCGAACCACCGTGGACGGACTTCGCGGCTGACGGTCCTCCGACCTCGCCGGGTATCGATCCGCCGCTGCCGGATCCCCCGACTGCGGCCGACCCGGAGCCGCTTCCTTTGGTCGCCGAGATGGAGGCGATGCACCCCCCGGCGGGGGCGTCCCCGCCCGATGCCGCAGCCCCCTCGACCCTTGAGGAGACGCCCATGGCCCCGCCCGATCACTCCTCTCCCGAGAGCCCTGCCCCGTTGGCGCGCTCCCCCTGGCACGGGAACGACGAGATCGACGACGACGCCTTCGGCTGGGCGCCTCGTGATGGCAACGCGCCGGGGCGCTCGCCCCTGCCGCCGGCAGCAGCGGAGCCGGAACGCGAGTCCGAGCCCGAGCCCGAGCCCCTCCAAGTCCAGGAGGCGCCTGCCATCGGGGTCGCGGCACACGTTCCATCGGCGGTCGACCACGTGCCCGATCGCCTTGTGGCGACGCCGCGCCCAGTGCGTCCGCCGCTCTGGACCCGGATCCGCGATCAGCTTGCCCTGCGCCTTGCTCTCGCTCGTCCCCAGGGCGAGGATGACTCCCTCCAGATCGTCAGTGGGATCGGCGCTCCCCTCCGCGAGGGTGGCATGCGGCGGCCGTCGCGGCGTGTCCCCGGCAGCACTCTGAGTTCCACCGCTGCGGCGAGCGCTATCAGCCCGCCGCATCCATCGCCGCACATCGGACCCGTGCCCACGGAGCCGGACTTCGACGATTCGCTGCCCGACGTGGCCGCCCCGGCGGCGGGATCCGTCCACGGTGTTGCCGAGGCTGACCCCCCCGTTTCCCACGAGGCACAGCCGTTCGACGATTCGCCGGACTCGGGGATGCCTGCAGCGACGGTGGCGATCCCAGCTGAGGGGCGCCACGCTCGTAGCCTGCGTCGCGCCAAGGGCATTAGCATCGGTGCCGCTGCCCGACCGGCGCTGGCGGGGTTCAGTCGCCGGGTCCGCGAGGTGCTGGTGCATCCCCGGCAGCGCTGGTACGCCGCCGCGGGTATCGTTGCCCTTCTCCTTGTGGCCGTGTTCGAACTTGGTTCCGGTCGTTCCCCGGCGAGCCCGGCGCGCAGCCAGGCCGGCGCCCCGGCGCGCAGCCAGGCCGGTGCCCCGGCGAGCGTTCCGGCGGCCGTTCCGCCGAGTGCGACGGCAGCGACCGCTCCACCTCCGGTTGCGTCGTCGGCCCCCGCTTCACCGGCGCCGGCCTCGGCGGCGCCCAGCGCAGCATCGCCACCTGGAGCGGTCGTCCTCGGCGACGGCGGCACCGGATGGCAGGTGCAGGGGGTGCGGTATGGCGCCCATCCCGGTTCCCTTCGCCTGGTGTTCGACATGACTGCCGCTGGGGGCAGCGCGACCGGCGCGCCCAAGGTGACCATCACCTTTCCCACAGCGACGACCATGCAGGTGTCGTTCGAGAAGACCGTTGCCTCGGGGAGCCCAGGGCAAGCTCCCCCTGGGGGCGTTGTCACCGCCGCGACCCTGGTATCCCCACCGCCGACGGCAGGTTCCGCCGTCTACCGCTACACCGTAAGCCGGCCGGTGACCCCCCATGCCCAGTACGTCACCGGCGGCCTGCGACTGGTCATCGACCTGGCCTGAACCGCGGCCTCCCGCCGCTCGCTAGCATCAGTGCCATGGCCGCGTTTGCTCCGCGTACTGTTCTCGTGCTTGCAGCCCTCGCTGCCACGCTGCTGGTGGCGGGGTGTGAGTCCGACCGCACAGCGGAGCCAACGCCCGGCCTCGTTGCGGCCAGGGTGTATGTGCTGGCGCCACGGGATGTCAGTGGCTACTCGCGCACGGCCGACAGCGTCATCTCTCCAGCGACCCTCGCTGACCAGCATCACGATGCCGCCTTGACAGCGAAGCTCGCCACCCAGGGATTCCTCGACGGTGCGCTTGACCTCTACTCACCCTCAAAGAAATCAACGGTGGTGCTGCCATTCCAGACCATCTCGTCCCAGGCGATCATCTTTGCCGATGCCGGCGGGGCCGCCGCCTTCTTCAGCGACGAGCAGCAGCGGGTCAACAAGGCTCCGCCCAACGGAACCATCACCCCCCTTGTGGGAGTGCCGAACGGTAACGCCGACGCTCTGGTCGCCTTCGACTCCACGGCGCCCCCCGCGGCGCCGACCGACCCGGCGTCGCGGGCTTTCCTGGCGCTGATCCGGCGCGGCCAGGTCGTTGTCGAACTGTATGCGGTCGCGGGTCCGAACTCGGCGACGCCCGACCAGTTCGTGCCCTACATCCGCGCCCAGGAGGAACTTCTGTCCGCGCCCGTCCGAGGCGGCTAAGCGGCTGGCGCGGCGGCGTCTTCTCCAGGGCGTGGTCAGCGCCAACCGCTCCACGTCGTCTGCACGATACCTCGCGCCTCGCCGAGGCGGCCGCGCCCGATCGCGAGGGCGGTGGCGACGGCGAGAAGCACGAACGCGGCGACCGCGAATACGGCGTAGAGCGGGACGGTCTGGACAATGACGGTCAGGGCTCGGAGTCCCGCCAGGGCGAGACCCGCACCGGCACCGAGTGCCAGGGCGCGGCTGCGGGCACCGATGGCGAGGAATGCCGCTGCCGCAGACTCGGCGACAAGGACGGTGACGTAGACGCTCTGATTCAGATTGGTGGAATCGAGTGATTGCACCTCCGAGGTTCCCAGCAATACGATCAAACCGGCGGCGAGGAACAACTGGGCAATGGTGGGATCCACCCCGGGGCGCCGGTCGCCGCGCATCCGCAGTCCAAGGATGATCGCCGCTGCTCCCGGTGCGGCGACGTACGCCTGGGCGTCGGTGGCGCCGAAGTACACCGGCAGCCACAGGCTGGCGCCCACCAGCGCTCCCGCGGCGAGGTATTCCAGCAGAGGGCTGCCCTGTCGGTAGGACTCGTAGAGGAGGATCACAGCCGTCACCGCGGTTGCGACGAGCGCGCTGAGCGCTCCCAGCGAACCCGCGACGTGGAAGTTGGGGATGCCGATGGACACGATTGCGATCACCGCGCCAAGGGAACTCGCCGATCCCGTGTGGGCGGCGGCAATGGTCCCCTCCGTCCCGCGGGCCCACGCACCGCGGATCTCGCCGAGCGAGAAAAGGGCGATGACCACCGCAGTGAGGGCTAACGGGTACGCAGACGCGGGTGCTCCTGCTCCATCGAGAAGGGCGATCACCCCGAAAGAGCAGACCAGAGCTGCGGTGGGAATCGTGGCCGTCGCGCCTTCGAAACACCCGATGCCGTAGAGGAGGACGGCCGTTCCCAGAAGCAGCCAACCGCTCATCGTCATGTCGCCCACAGCAAGCGCCAGGAGAACGCAGACCGTTGCC
This sequence comes from Candidatus Dormibacteria bacterium, assembly GCA_051002895.1. Lineage (GTDB taxonomy): Bacteria > Chloroflexota > Dormibacteria > Aeolococcales > Aeolococcaceae > JBPCLW01. The sequence goes on from JBPCLW010000036.1 coordinate 36,567, forward strand.
AGGACGCCCGCGGAGGCATAGACCGGGTTCGCCCAGCGCCGCCCTGCGGCGTGCATCGCAAGTCTCAGGCCGAGACCGCCCGCCAGGTACATGACGAAGAGGGGAGTGAAGAGGAGGGCCAGGGACCTTGCGGAATCAAGGTTCGCGGCGGGAAGCAGAGCCCGCCCCATCCAGTACCAGGCCGCGGTGCCGAGTGCTGTGGCCAGCAGACCAAGCCAAGGCTGGTGGCTCTGAACCACCAACCCGATTGCCGCCACTGTGGCGAGAAGCACCACCAGCGCGGTGATCCCTGGGTCGCCAATGGGAAGGAGAACTGTGGCCGCGAGTTGGAGGGAGGCACGCAGGGTCAGCAGCGACCGGCCGGCGCCGGCAGGCTGTAGGCGCAGTGTTGCCACACCTGTTGCTCCGAGCACGAGCGCGCTGAACGCGTACCACCGGGCGTCAACGTTGAAGGCGTACAACGCGGTGAAGGCGGTGGCGGAGAGTGCCATGGCGGCCGCCCATTGCAACTCTCGTCGCCGTTGCAGAAGAGCGGTCACGACGATGGCGGCCGTCGTCAGCCCTGCTCCCACGGGAACGAAGAGCAGCCGGGGTGGGGACGGCGTCGGGTACAGAGAGAGTTGCACCACCGTGATGACAGTGGTGATGGCTGCACCACTGATGAGCAGGTGGACGTTGCCCATCTGCAGGGCGGCCGCCAGGCCCACGGCCGCGCCTGCGCCGACGACGAGGATGGGCACCAGCCCGGGACTGGTGGGGAATATGGCCGCCGCGAGCACATGGACGAAGGCGAGGAGAGCAATGCTTTCGCGCCAGGTCTTGAGTCCGGGACGCTCCTCGGTGGGCGTCGGCGCGGATATCCACCGCGAGATCAGCACCATGGCCGCTGCATCGACCACGCCGAGGCTGAGCAGGCCAATCGCAGCGCCATCCGCGTTGAGGCGCAGCGCGTACGCTCCCGCGACCACGGTTGCCGTACCCGCGAGGTGGGCGATCAGGGCGACGTCACCGCGTCGGCGTTGAACGAAAGCCAGGACTTCCGCGATCGCCGCGATGGCGAAGGCCAGGGGGAGGTAGGGGAATCGCACATCGGTTGCCGGGCCGCCCTCGGTTGCCGCCGCGGCGGCAGCAATCGCGATCAGAAGTGCCGAGGAGAGATGGAGCACCATCTCGGCGGGAAGACGGAGAAGCCTCCAAGCGTCGCCCCGACGCGCCCCGAAGATGGCAGCGGCACCGGATATTGGGGCCAGGGTGCCGATCAAGAGGATCTGACCCTGGGTGTCGAGAGCAAGGCTGTACGCGGCCGCGGCCACCGAGGCAACCACACCCAGCCCCGCGAGAAGCGCCGCCGCCAGGTCACGGGTGACCTCGACCGCGAGCGCCTCACCTATCGCAGCCAGAAGAAGGGCGCAGGGGAGGTAGGCGACCCGGATGTCGCCGGCACTCACGTTGATGGGCTCGCTGACCGCCACAACGAGAGCCAATCCGGCGATGAGTGCGGTCACCACGTGGAGGGCGACCCCAGCCGGTAGCTGGAACAGGCCCCGCCAGTCGTGGTGGCTCCTCGACCACCGCGCTAGCAACCAGTACCCGGGGAGGAGGACGCCGAAGCACACTGCCTCCCATCCCGGGGCAATGTCGCTGACGACCGCTCCGTGCACGGCGATTGGCAGCGTCGCCAGGCTCAGCGCTGCGTACCCCACCGAGTTGACCCGTTGGGCCAGTGCTGCATAGATCACTGAGCAGAGCAGGGCCGCGGCGGCCGTGGCGTGCTGACCATTGATGCCGGCACTGCTGAGTTTGAGGAAGTGATAGGCCGCGTAGGCGACGAGGGGAACCAGAACCGCGAAGATCACCAGGTAGGAACGGCCGACGATGCGGAGGTCGTCGCGGCGGAGGCAGTAGAGACCTCCGGCCAGGAATGCGAGATCGAGACCGAGTGCAGGGACGAAGCGGAGCAGTCCCTCGACGTCTGTGCTGAAGACCTCGAAGAGCAGGGTTGCGATCATGAGGGCGAACGCCCCCAGGTAGGAGAGGATGGCGATGGCGTGATCGGTGAGGAACTCGCGAAACCACGGCTCACGTGGTACTTCAGTAACCGGAGCCGGATGTGCGGGTGGCGGATTGAGCATCGGTGGCGCCCCCACTGGGGCCACGGCGGATGGCGGTACCGAGGCAGGCAACGGTGGTGCCTGGCCGGGGCTGGGGCCGTACAGTGCCTGGAACCAGGCGGCGTACACGTGCGCGTAGCGAGTGCGGTACCGCTCCCCGAGCGCGTGGACGCCGGGCGGGGGCTCAGGGTTGGAACTGAGCGCGTCGAGGTCGGCGATCAGGTAGAGGAGATGATCGAGCTCGGCTCGCAGCTGCCAGGCGTTCAACCACGCCGGCGGTACCGAGAGCTGCGACTGCGGGGATCCGTCCATGGCCAGAGCATAAATTCCGTAGCCAGCTTCTACCTCAGACGTTCACCGTATTTTTAGATCCCCCCGTCGACCATGAGCACCGCACCGGTGACGAAGCTGCTGGCCTCCGACGCCAGGAACACGGCGGCCCCGGCGATCTCCTCGGGCTCGCCGACGCGGTGCAGTGCGGTGGCGTCGGTGAGTCGCTCGCGGATCTCCGGTGTCTCTACCAGGACGCGCGAGAAGTCGGTGCGGATGAGGCCGGGGGCGATGGCATTGACCCGGATGTGCCGAGGCCCGAGCTCCTTGGCGAGCGACTTCGTCATGTTGATGAGTGCGGCCTTGCTGGCGTTGTAGGCGGCGATCAGCGGTTCGGGATGGACCCCGCCGATGGATGAGATGTTGATCACCGAGCCGCCGTTGTTCCCCATCCATGCCGTCACTGCCAGCGACGTCAGGCGCCACGGCGCCTTCAAGTTCACCGACCAGATTTTGTCCAGCGCTGCCTCCTCGGCGTCCAGCAACGGTCCGAACTGAGGATTGGTCGCGGCGTTGTTCACCAGGATGTCGAGACGGCCGAGTTGCTCCATGGTCGCGGTGACGGCACGCTCGCAGTCATCGGCATGCCCGACGTTACCGCGCACAGCAATCGCGTGTCCGCCGGCTGCGCTGATCTCAGCAGCGACCCGGTCGCAGTCCTGGACACCGCGCGCGTTCACGGCGACGGCCGCACCATGCGCGGCGAGGCCCTGGGCGATGGCCCGACCGATGCCACGACTCCCGCCGGTGACCAGCGCCACCCGGCCGGCGAGATCAAAACTCGCCCCCATCAGTTCGGGGAGATAAGCCCGACGCGCATATTGCGGCGGGTCAGCATCTGGTCGACGAAGAGGACCTCGCGGCGGAGCACCTTTAGGCAGGCGCGGAGCTGATCCGCAGTACTGGTCAACTCCAGCAGATTCTGTTTCTGGCAGGTGTCGACCTGGAGCGTCGCCGACATCAGGTAGGCAAGCTTCTCTGGATCAGCGGGCAAGTCGATCTCGTCGCTGTCGGACGCGGCAAGCGCTCGCAGGCCGTTGGCATACTGGAGGAACGCCTGGGAGGCTCTCTCTACCAGAGTCACCAGCTGGTCGGGGGTGGCCCCCGGGGATTCCTCCAGCCAGCGGACCTCAGCGACGAGATATGCATGCTCCAGGCTGACCGACTCCACCTGGAAGCGGGTGGCGCCGCGAACCAGGAGGTCATGCCGACCATCATCAAGTGCGTCATTGCTGACGATCTGGGCCAGCGTTCCCACCATGTTGGGAAGGGCGGGCCCGGCGACCTCGTGGCCTCCGGCAATGGCGATAACCCCGAAGCTCGTCCCCTGGGCGGAGCAGTCAGCCAGCATCTGCCGGTAGCGCGGCTCGAACACGTGGAGAGCCAATGGCATGTGCGGGAAAAGGACGGTGTTCAGTGCAAACAGCGGGAGCTCGACAGTCACGCGGGCAGTGTCCGCGCGGGGGCTTCCGCCATTGGTAGTCAGGCGGCCTTGCAGTTCTTGCTGTGCTTGACGATGCGCTCGCGCTTTGGCTCACCGGGGCGGCGGCTGTGACGGAAGGCGATCTCCACGGAGATTTCATTCTGGCGCATGAGGTTGTGGCACACTGGGCAGCGGACCGACGTGAGCATGTCCTTCTGGGAGGTGACTCCCTTGGACTCCTTGATTGTGTTGGCCATGGGAACTCCTGACGAATGCAGTTTCGACGTTGCCATTGTACGGCGCCGCGTCCACTGAGCTCGGATCCCTGGCTGCTACGATCCCGCCCGTATGCATTGTCCACTCTTCTTGTGCTCGATCCGTGTCCTCGCCAGGCCGATCCTCGCCGGCGGAATGGCGTCCCTACTCCTCGCCGCCTGCGGCGAGGACGCCCTCGTGACTCCGCCGCCGCCCCCCACCCCCTGCTTTACGCCTCAGGCCAATGTCGACGGCCTTGCTCAGCAGGTGAAGCTCACCACTCAGCCTGACGGCCTGCAGATGGGTGACTTCAGCGGTGGCTGCGGCGCCCCGGCCAAGACCGGTGACAAGGTGACAGTGCAGTACACCGGGTGGATCACCGCGACGGGCGTCCAGTTCGACACCACGCGCAAGAGCGGGGGCCAACCCTTCAGCTTCACCCTCGGCAAGAATGAGGTCATCAAGGGCTGGGATGCGGGCGTTCCCAACCTGCGCGTGGGGGGCAAGCGGCGGCTCGTCATCCCTGCTGTTCTGGCCTATGGCGCTGCTGGTCAGCAGGGCACGCCCATTGGGCCGAACGCGATGCTCACCTTCGACATCGAGTTGCTCGCGGTCGGGTAACCGCGAGACGAATCCCGCCCCACGGGTCTACTCAGGGGCGGTGGACCCGCTTCCAGGCGATCCAGGCACCGGTAGCGCTTCCCACGATGGTGAAGAGTCCCACCGCGGGGATGACGATGACGAAGAAGAGTCCAGGGGCTTCGGCGGCGATCACGATGCGAGTCTAGCCCCCGGTGCAAGGTACCAGGAGGATCGATGTGGGACTGACGGCCAAGATGGTGACCTTCGACTGCGCGGATGCTCGGGCCCTGGCAAGGTTCTGGGCAGATGCCACTGGTGGCGAGGTCGCCCAAGACTTCGAGGGCTGGTTCGTGGTGGTGGCGACGCCAGCCCTCGGTATCGGAGCCTTGGGCTTCCAGCGCGTGCCGGAGACGAAAGCCGCCAAGAATCGTTGCCATCTGGACCTGGTCACCGACGACCGGCCCGGCGAAGTGGCTCGACTCGTTGGTCTGGGCGCCCGCCAGGGGCAGGAGCACAGCGCCGGTCCGTTGACCTGGACGCGCATGGAGGACCCCGAGGGCAACGAATTCTGCGTCGCTCTGGACCTCGAAGCCTCCGAGTGACGAGGCAGCGATGTGGGACGGTTCAGCCGGAACTGGCGAGGGGGTTGATCACCACGACCCCTGCGATCCGTTGGCCGGCCTGAAGATCCTCGGACCAGACGCGTGGCCCCGCACCGCCCGAGGCGCGAGAGCCCGCCGGGTCTGATTCCGGGGTTACCCTTCGCCACGCGATGATCCGCTCCGCCTCCCTCAACGCACAGCGCCGCACCGCGGAACTCGACCGCCTCGGCAACGGTGGCAACGTGGACGTTTTGGTCGTCGGTGGCGGAATCGTCGGTGTGGGGGTGGCACTCGACGCCGCCAGCCGGGGCCTCTCGGTTGCTCTCGTAGAACGGCGCGACCTGGCCAACGGCACCAGCCGCTGGAGCTCAAAGCTCATTCACGGCGGTCTCCGCTACCTGCGCCAGGCGGAGATCGGGCTCGCTTGGGAATCGGCGCGGGAACGCCACATTCTCATGCAGCGGACTGCCCCACACCTGGTTCAGGCGCTGCCCTTCGTGGTGCCGCTCGACGCCGCCGTATCGCCCATCCTCGGCCTGCTCAGCGATGTTGGCATCCGCGCCGGCGACGCGTTGCGCCGCTTCGCCGGCTCGTCGCGCCGTGAGCTTCCCGGACCGCGGCGGATCAGCGCCCACGAGGCCGCGCGACTGGTCCCCGGGCTCCGCCGCGACGACCTCCGCGGCGCCATTCTCATGTGGGATGGCCAGGCGGTGGATGACGCTCGCCTGGTGATCGCGGTGGCGCGCACCGCGGCGCAGCACGGTGCCGCCATTCTCACCTACGTCTCCGTTGAGAAATTGGAACCCGGCCGTGCCACCCTCCACGATGAGATCAGTGGGCGCAGCCTGGAGATCCGTGCCGCCCACATCATCAACGCCACCGGTGTGTGGGCGGGTCGCTTCGATGACGGACTCTCCCTGCGGCCCAGCAAGGGCGTGCATCTGGTGGTGGGTGCGCAGGCCCTTGGCGATCCCCGCGCCGCCTTGATGGTTCCCGTACCCCGCTCCTCGGCGCGCTGGGTGGGAGCGACGCCGGTGGGCGATGACCGTCTCCTTGTCGGGGTTACCGACGATCATTACGACGGTGAGATTCCCGATGAGGCAACGGTCCTCGACAGCGAGCGCGACTTCCTCCTTGGCGTCCTGAATGCCGCTCTCCGGCGCCCGCTGCTGCCCCAGGATGTGATCGGCGGTTTCGCTGGTTTCCGCCCCCTCATCTCCGACGCAGCAGCCTCGAGAAGCACCGCCGACCTCTCCCGCCATCACGTCATCCACGAAAACCACTCCACCGGCGTCACCTCGGTGGTTGGCGGCAAGTTCACCACCTATCGACAGATGGCCGAGGAGGTCGTCGATCGCCTGACGCAGACTCCCTGTCGCACCAAGGAAGTACCCGTGATTGGCGCTGCCGACGCGGCATCGCTCGATCGCCTGCGCACGGCCCTGCCAGGACGCTTGGTCGACCGTTACGGCGCCGAGGCATCAGTGCTCGTCGCCCTCGCTGCCGATGACCGTTCGCTTCTCGAACCCATCGCCCCCGGTCTCCGGGCGCTCGGCGTCGAATTGCTCTTCGGCCTGCGTCACGAGGGAGCTCTGAACGCTGACGATCTGCTGGAGCGACGCCTCCGATTGGGCCTCGTCGCCGCCGATCGGGCGGCGGCAGAGAGTGCGGCCGCCCACCTTCTGCACGCGGAAGGGAGGGCAGCATGAGCGAGGTCTGGCGCACCCCCCCGCCGCTGCGATGGTGGGGCTGGGGAGCGCGCGCCACCGAGGTGAACCCGGCCCTGCACCGTCTGCTGCAAACCGAGGTGGGCGCGTCCGACACCCCGGCGCGCCGCGTTGCCCTCCATGAGGTCACCCTGCCACCTTCGCGACTCAGCCCCGCCGACCGCGGTCGGCTGGCTGCCGTCGTCGGCGAGGACTGGGTCGATGCGGCAAGCGAGGCGCGCATCCGGCACGCGGCGGGACGCAGCTACCTCGATCTCCTGGCGCTGCGCTCGGGACGGCTCGACGCCGCTCCCGACGCGGTGGTCCATCCCGGTGATGAGGCGGAGATTGTCGAACTCCTCGCCCTCTGTGGCGACATTGACTGTGCGGTTGTGCCCTTCGGCGGTGGAACATCGGTAGTTGGCGGGGTGACGCCACTGTCCGGCGGTCACGCCGCGGTCATCAGCCTCGACCTCGGTCGGCTCGACCAGCTCCGCGCCGTCGACTCCCGCTCGCTCACAGCACGCATGAGCGCCGGCCTCCGCGGGCCTCAGGTGGAGTCACGGCTCGCCGGTCATGGTCTCGCCCTCGACCACTTCCCACAGTCCTTCGAGTACGCCACCGTCGGTGGCTACGCGGCCACTCGCTCGGCAGGCCAGGCGTCCACCGCCGTTGGTCGCTTCGACGAGTTGGTGAAGGGCCTCCGCTGCGTGACGCCCTCGGGAATGCTGGCCGTGGAGGCTCAACCCGGCGCCGCGTCCGGTCCCTCGCTCCTTCAGCTCCTCCTCGGCTCCGAGGGCACCCTCGGTGTCATTTCCGAGGTCACCGCCCAGTTGCGGCGGCTGCCACCGGTGCGCCGCTACGAGGGTTTCCTGCTTCCCAACTTCAATAGCGGGGTGGAGGCGTTTCGCGAACTCGCCCAAGCCGGACTCGCTCCTGATGTTGGCCGCCTTGCCGATGAAAGCGAGACACGTCTGAGCTTTGCCGCGGGCGATCGCGGCAGCCGCAGCGGCCGCCTGTTGCAGCGCTACCTCCGCTTTCGCCAGAGGGATCAGGGAGTGCTCGTCATCGCCGGCGTCGAGGGGAGCGGAGCGTCCACGGGATTCCGCATGCGGGTCGTTGCCCAGGCGCTGCGAGACCACGGCGCGATCAGCCTGGGCAGGGCCGCCGGCACCGCCTGGCGACGCAGCCGCTTCGACGGTCCTTACCTTCGCGATGCGCTGCTTGACGCGGGCGTCATGGTGGAGACGGTGGAGACGGCGACGAGTTGGTCTGGGCTCCCCGGCCTGCGTCGCCGTGTCGTCGCTGCAATCAGCACGGCGCTCACGTCGCAGGGGACGCCGGCGTTGATCGGCTGCCATGTGTCGCACGTCTATCCCACAGGTGCCTCACTCTACGTAACGGTTATCGCGCGACAGAACGCCGACCCCATCGCGCAGTGGTCCGCGGCCAAGCGTGCCGCCATGGATGCGATCCTCGAGGCCGGCGCCACCATCACTCATCACCACGCGGTGGGAACTGATCACGCTCAGTATCTGCGTGCGGAGATCGGGGAGCGCGGCATCGGTGTCCTACGAGCGCTGAAGGCGGAACTCGATCCAGCGGGAATCATGAACCCGGAAAAGCTCGTTCTCGCGGAGCAGACGGCGCTTCAATCAACCCGCGTCCGGTGATTGCCGACCTCGTTCTCATCATGCTGTTTGCAGTCATCGTGGTCGTCGTGGCGCGCGGGGCTGTGGCGGCGCGGCGCTCTCTGCGCAGCTACACCGAGGAGGAGGAGCGCTGGCGAGCCGAGGGATTCCCACCCGAGGTGCGCCGAGTGTATCCGCAACTCCGGGTGCAGATCATCGACAAGCCGCGCATGCAGTTGCTCGGTTACGTGGAGAAGGGGCGTCGCTCGGTTGGCGGCGGCTTGCGGCCTAAGATCGAGGTCCTGTGGATCGCAACGTCGCCGCCGGCGGCAGGTGATGCCCGCTCAGCCAACTGACCGTCAGCCGCGCGTCTTCTCCACAGGTGCCGCGGGAAACGAATCGCGAGCATGCCGGGCCCCGCCACCCTGTTACCGGGACACGGTCGCACTGACCGGCGTCGTGCCCACTGTCTCTGTCCGGCCTCCTGCGGCAGAGAGGAATTCCAGCAGCGGAGCCACCAACTCGGGACGGACGCGCGACCGCGACTGATCGCCCGCAGACTGGACCGCCAGCACGCCGGCCGCCTCTAGGCGTTCGATCTGGTGCCGCGTCTCCAGGGGCTCCGTGCCGGTGAGCTCCGCGAGCTCTTCTGTGGTTCGCGGCTGATCCAGCAGGTGGTGGACCAGTCGCAGCCGGTCAGGATCGGCAAGAGAGCGGAGAAGGTCGGCCGTAGGGCGTAACTCGTCCGAAGAGGCGCCGAGCAGTTCGCGCGCCGCCTGCCATGCCTGTTGTGGGCGCAGCGGAAGGCGGCGACCGCTCACGTAGCTCGTCTGCATCAGCGACTCCCCAACTGTTGCGCCGGCACTGCGCCGGGAGATGACGATGTACGCGATACCGGCGACGAGCACTGCGACCACGGCATCGGTCCAGCCGGCGCCGATGCCGACCCCGAAGAGATTGCGACCCACTGCAAGCAGCCCGGTCATGATGCTGGCGACGATGCCGAGATCGACAGCCGCAGCGATCAGCGCTCGGGCGGGTCGCGGCAGTCGCGCCAGTCCAGCGCCCGCCGATGGCGGGGTGCGCCGGATGGCGAGGTAACAGCCCACCCCCATGACGATGAGGATCGCACCTTGGACGGCAAGCCTCTCGAGCTGGTTCAAGAAATGCTCAACCGGAATGCCGACCACGGCACCGAGCACGACGAACACGCTGACCCAGACGATGGTGGATGGAACCATCGCCACCACGAATGTGCGTCGTGAGACCCGGACCGCACCGGCCACCAGCGTTGTGTAAATGCGCAGGCCGGGGATCAGTCTGCTGAGCGCAACTCCCAGCCACCCCGCTGACCGAACCCGTTGAGAAACGCGCTCAAGGTTCTTTTGCTGATGGAAGCGCTGGGCTAGGGCGGTGAGTCCGCGCTCGCCCACTGCCCGCGCCCAGCTGTAGCCCACGATGGAGCCGCCGAGGCACGCGATCATCGCCAGTGGGAGGAAGACGAATGGGTCGAGACCACCGGCGGCGATGAGTAGGCCAGCCGCGAGGAGCACCAGCTCGCCGGGAGCGAACGGCAACGGCACGCCGGCCTCCTCAGCGAACAGCAGCCCGCAGAGCAGAACGACGGCGACCGCCCCGTGGAGGCCTTGCAGGAAGTTCAGGGGACACCATCCTTATGGCGTGCGCAGTCGCACAGACGGTAATCGTAGACCCACTCGCCTCAGACGAGGGCAGGACGTCCAACCTAACCTCCTGACCTCCCGCACCCCTTAGCCTGCCCGGTCCCGGCCATTGAAGGACCGTGGACTCCGCACCCAGAGGTGTTCCGTGACCGCGAAACACGTTGCACCGAGGGCGACGGCCACAAGGACGTCCACCAGGTAATGTTCGCCGAGAAGAATCACTGAGAGACCGACGGAAACGGGGTACGCCAGCCAGAGGGATGCCAGCCAGCGACGTCGCGCCGAGGCCATGAGGGTCAGGGCGATGAGCATGGGTACGGCCACGTGCATAGCCGGCATCGCCGCCAACGGCGCGGGATCACTGCCTGCGTACCACGACCCCAGGCCATCGATGCTCTGCAGGAAGTCGACGCCGACGCGACGCAGCGGAGCCAGCACCCCCAACTGTGCTGCCCTCCAGGGAGGCGCCTCAGGGTAGATCAAATAGATGATCTGTCCGATACAGTCGAGAAGAAGGAAGGCGGTGAGGAAGCGGGCGATTCGCGTCGGCCGAACGGACCAGAGCCACACCCAGACCACCACCGATCCGTACCAGAGGCTGAGATAGACGAGAACCAGCAGGGGGATCAACAGCGCCGTCCAGGACGTTGCCAGGAAGCCCGACTGGAGGACGCTGACGCTGCCGCCGCCGAGCAGCCATCGATCGGAGGCGATGGGCGGGTTCACCTGGGTGATGAGAGCGGCGCGCGCGGCGAAGCCGTCGAGACCGAAGAACACGAGCGCCGCGGCCGGCCCCGCGGCTGCGATCCACACCAGCGATCGCGCTCGCACTAACCACGTAGCCGCGATGACCGCGAGCAGGACGAACTGCGTTGCCGAGGGCGTCGTCGATCCCAAGATCATCAGGCCGGTGGAGAGGAGGCCGTACACGGTAAGGATCACCGCGGCGGCGGGAAACAATCGAGCGCCGCGCATTGATGGACCGCCCCAATCGCGGCGCAGCGCCTCGCCGATGAGCATGGTCGATCGTGAGGCGGGGCCAGCGACGCACGATGCGCCGACATCAAGGCGTTCCCCCACCATGTTCGTCAGTCTAGAGTGGACCTTTCGTGCAGTTGTCGATGTCGAGCGCTACCTTGGCCACCTCGCCCACGGTCTTGCCCTCGGCCAGCAGCGCTCGGCCTCCCGCGGCTTGCGCACCACCTGCTCCGGGGTGTGCCTCCTGCCCTATCAGGTGGACCGGTTTGCGGGGGTCAGGCTCGTTGCATCGATCGCTTGAGCCTGCCCCTCACCACAGGCTGCCGCCTTTACTCCACCGGTGACAACAGATGGCATAGTCAGCAGCAGTGACAATCTCCACCAACCTGCGGCCGGTCCGCCACATTTATCAGGAACCGGGCGACGTAAATCCTGGCGCCACCGAGGCGGCTGGAGGGGAGCCTCCCGGCACCACCCGCCGCGAGTTACTCAAACGCGGTGGCGCATTCGCCGCCCTCTGGTACCTGCACTGCGTGGCGCCGCCGAGCACCGTTCTCGGCAGCGCGCGTCGGCAGGTGATGGCCCACCCGGGAGCCGGACTGCAATTCCGCCCCCACCGCTGGGGCCCGGGGCAGCCCATTGAAGAGTTCCTCGTCGGGTTCTCGACATCGGCGACTCAGGTCGAAGGCGGAGGCTTGAACAACAATTTCACCCGCTGGGCTCAGAAGCGATCCGGCTGGGTGCCGGTGAACCCGGGCGGTGATCACTACAACCGGGTCGCCCAAGACCTCGACCTGATGAAGGCGGACGGGGTCAACAGCTACAGCCTCACCATCGACTGGGGCCGCATCGAGCCTACGGAGGGGTGGTACGACGAACAAGCGCTGGCTCACTACCGGCGTGAGATCGAAATGGCCAACGCCCGCGGTATCACCGTGGTGGTCAACCTCCTGGAATATGCCATCCCCACCTGGCTCGAGGACAAGGGCGGGATCCTCAGCCCCGATGCGGTCGACCGATTCGAGAAGTTCAGCCGGCTCTGTGCCGACCGCTTCGGCGACCGGGTCTCCCTGTGGACCACGATGAACGAACCCAATACCCAGGTTATCGCCGGCTACCTTGCGGGCATCTGGCCACCCGGAGAGAGCTCGGTGACCCGAATGTGCGATGCGTATAACGCCCTGCTCCGGATGCACGCGGCGTCCGCGCGCGCCCTCCATGCCTCGGGGCGTGAACACGGTCGACCAGCTCGCGTCTCCATCGCCCACATCGATGACAAAGCTGTGGCATACCAATGGTGGAACCCGCTTGATCAGGCGGCCGCACTGGTCGTTGAGTACGCGTCGAGTCGCTGGTTCCCGGACTCCATTGCGGCCGGGCGGGCGCTCTGGCCGATCGGCAATGGCAAGACGATCAAGGATCTGCGCAAGTCGATGGACTGGCTTGGCCTCGACTTCTACGGTCGCACCTACCTACACGTGACGTGGCCGGGCGACGGTCGTTCGGGCAGCCCAATCGCGTTCCACTCGCATCCTTCCTCGGTACCTGACGGAACTCCGTACCAAGCTGACAGCGATGGCATCTACGGCGTCGGCATGGAGCTGTACAACCGATATCGCCTGCCACTGATCGTGATCGAGAACGGGTATGACCCGCCTACAACCCCACCGGGGGCAGAGGACCTCAGAGTCCGCGCCTTCATCGACACGCAATCTGCCCTTTGGCATCTGCAGGAGGCCGGCGTCCCGGTATTCGGTAGCTTCCAATGGACGTTTTGCGACACGCCTGAATGGCAGGACGGCAACTCGCAACACTACGGTTGGCGCTACACCGATCGTCGGCCGAAGCCCGGCAATGCCGTTTTCGCCCAATTCGCTCGCACGGGGACGGTCCCCTCTGAACTGCTCACCACACGAAATCTGCAAAGCCCGGCTGAGCGCGATCCTTACTGCGCGGAGCAACTCGGGAATTTGCGTCGACAGCAACGCTGGCGGCAGGATAGGTTGCCCGACCGTGGAGCGCCGCTGGGGACTACGCTGGGCGCCTGAACGTCGCTGATGAGGTTTCCCCTTCTTGCCCTTCGTCAGTCCCGATGTCACCGCGATGGGCCATCTATGGGCTACTCCCACCGACCAAATGCCGTGCTGCCGCCGGGTGTGTGCACCAGGTGGGGCGTACATGCGGCCGCTCTGACGATCGTTTAGCAGAAGCCGCCAGCTGCTGAAATCGCCAGTGCGGCTCTGTGCTGCGTAGACGCGAAGGGGTACCGCGCCTGGTATCGGAAGGCGTGACGGCGAACCGCAAGTCGATCGCCGACATCCGCGTTGACAGCCGGGATTCGATCGTCCCCGCGTCCGGGTACCTCTTCATACCCTCGGTTCGCACTGTGGAGCGATTGGTACCCCGTATCGGATTCGAACCGATGGTCTCCGCCTTGAGAGGGGTCTTGGGGTCGTTTTACGGTGGGTTGGGGGTGGGTCGTTGAGGGCCGTTTTGTATTCAGAATCGGCGGCGTTGGTGTCGCCGGGTGGCGCTGCGGGACGGGTGATGCCGCGAGGTCGGACAACAAAATGGCAACAAATTCAGAGGCCGAAATTGCCGACGATTAGGGCAGTTCGCGCAGCCGCCGCGCATCCACGACGCGGACCACCTCCAACACTCTCTGGTGGTCGGAATAGAACACGCCGAGCTTCCCCGTGGGGAGATACCAACCTCCTTCCGCACTCGTGGCGCGGCCGTAGTTGAAGCCGGCTGCGGCCATGCGCTCCATGGCTTCCACCATCTCGAACGCCGCGGCGGGCATGACGTCCGCAAGCTGTCGCACGTCCTCGAGGACCCGATCTTGCCAGGTCAGGCGGCGCTGGTGATCCCCCACTCGTTATTCGCCGGGTTGCTCAGCGGGATTCGTTGGCCTTGATGCGCTCTTCCAATACCCGGCGCACGGTCGCGGTGTCGACCGTCTTCGCTGTCCCGGCGCGATGCTCAGCCACCCCCTTGCGGAGATCTTCGCGCAGTCCAGGCACGGTGTTCAGAAGCGCCTCGGCCTCTTCCGCCACCCAGTCGTCCTCGGGAATGGAATTCTGCATGGGTTCAGGATACCACCGGATTTTCCGGTTCCCAAGGAACGTCGGCGGCGTCCATCGCTGCGACCGCCTTTCGATGCCGAGCCTGACTCTCTTCACGGACCTCGGCGAATCTCTCCACCTCGGCCGCTGAGATCCGGCGGTGGGTTGAGCCGGGAAGTCGTTCACAGTGGAGTGCGCCTCGGGCGATGAGGCGGTCGACGAATTGACGCGAAACGCCCAGCACAACGCCGGCCTCGGCAGGCGTCAGATCCCTGGCGGGGATGGTCGCGAGAGTGATCGGGCCACGCTGCAGCGCTGCGCGGAGATCGGGAATCGCTGCGTGCAGTTCGGCCGATGACGAGATGTTCGTGCGGTCAGGTGGGCCATGGCACAAGCGTATCCCGTAACTGCTCTATCTGCAACCATCTTGGTGCTCGGCATCCAGTGGGCCAGCGCCTCCCGGGGAACCCGTACCGCGCGCCCCAACCGGATCACCGGAAGCTCGCCAGAGCGGATGAGTTCGTAGGTGCGGGTGCGGCCGAGCTGGAGTTCGGCCTCCACGTCGCGGACGGTCAGAAGCATCGGCGCGTGGTCGACGCCGCGTACGCGGCGCTCGGCATCTCCGCCGACGGTCGTGGCATGGCCCAGCACGCTAACCGCCTTGGGCGGCAGCGGATCGGTATCGAATGAGAGTTGCGGCTGCGCGGGGGTGTCCACGCGACCAACGCTACCGCGTCAACGTTCGCATAGTGTCCACATTTTGGCCCGCGGCACACGCACATTCCAGCCGTCTTGCGCCACACCCACAGTAAGTGCAAGTCTGTGACAGAAAACGACCCGGGAAAATCAACGCGCCGCTAGCAGGACGCTGAAAATCCCACCCCCGACCGCCGCGGATTTTCAGCGGTAAAGAGGATGTCGGCTCTCGGCGGGCAGAGCCCACCTTCGCCGACGTTCTTTGGGCTCTGTCGGAAGCCACC
>JBPCLW010000037.1:0-33745 GCA_051002895.1 Candidatus Dormibacteria bacterium
CATCTGCAGTTCGGGGATGCCACGCATGCTGAATCTCCGCAGGCTTGAATCGATCGCGGGAAGACTCCCACACCTCGAGGCGCCCTGTGGGGCTATTCCGAGATCTTTTTCAGCACCCTGCTAACCGCCCTGCCCCGCACCCCCCAGTGCGGCGACGAGCCGTTGCACGTCGGTCATGAGTGCGGTGAACTGGTCGGGAGTGAGCGACTGCGGCCCGTCGGAGAGAGCCTCCTCGGGATTGGGATGAACCTCGATGAGGAGCCCGTCGGCTCCCGCGGCCACTGCGGCAAGTGCCATGGGAGCGACGAGGTGGCGGTGCCCGGTGGCGTGCGAGGGGTCGACCATGATGGGGAGATGGGAAAGGGAGCGCACCAGGGGGACCGCCGCGAGATCGAGAGTGTTGCGGGTGGCGGTTTCAAACGTGCGGATGCCGCGTTCGCAGAGGATGACGTTGGGGTTGCCGTGGGACACGATGTACTCGGCGCTGAGCAACCATTCCTCGACGGTGCTGGAGAGACCGCGCTTCAGCAGAATCGGTTTGCCGGCACTGCCGACCGCCTCCAGCAGCGAGAAGTTCTGGGCGTTGCGGGTGCCCACCTGGAGCATGTCCGCGACCTCGGCGACATGCTCGACGTCGCTGGGCTGGAGCACCTCGGTGACGACGGGGAGGCCGGTCTCCTGGCGTGCCGCGGCGAGTATCTCCAGCCCAACGCGGCCCAGGCCGCGGAATGCATACGGAGAACTCCGCGGCTTGTAGGCGCCCCCCCGCAGCAGCGTGCCTCCCGCGGCCCTCACTGCGCGTGCCGTTATCAGCGTCTGCTCCGCTGATTCCACGGCGCAGGGGCCACCGGCCACCGCAAAGGAACCGCGACCGATTGTGACCCCGCCGACGCGCACGGCGGTGAGTTCCGGCTGCCACTCGCGGCCCACCTGTTTGTACGGCTTGGACACGGGAATCGCGTCCATGACACCGGGGAGCCCGACGACGGCGTCGCGGATCTGCCCAGGGTTGGAGCCCAGCACGCCGATGGCGAGGCGATCGTCCCCGGGGAGTTCCACCGGACGGAAGCCGCGCTCGCGAATGTGTTCGACGACACGAGTCACATCGGCGGGTGTCGCCGAATGGTGCATGAGGATCAGCACGCGGTCAGCGCGTCCACTTCCAGGACTGAAGCAGCGATTGGTAGTCCTTCTCCTGATCAGCAAAGGCGTATTTCGATGTTGTCAGACTGATGTCGTAGGTCTTGCCGTCCCGGTTGACACAGACCTCCTCGTTCATGCCCGGCGTGCCCTTGATGTCGGCCCCGTAGGCCACCTGGTAACCGGGGCTCCTATCGACGGCAACGGCGATCGGGGCAGTGGGGTTGACGGCCCCCCGGCGCTCCTGTTGCGCACATGTCTGGAGCTGATCGGCGGGAACTACGGTGTTGAGTTGCAGCACCACGATGTTGCCGGCGACGTCGTTGACGCTATTGGAGAACTGTCCAGGCACGGGATGGGTGATGACGAGGATGCCGGTGCCCTCGTCTGTGCGCACCGTCTGGCTGTAGGTCGAGGGGTCCTGAGTCATGTTCTGCCAGCCCGGCGGGATGGTCGTCGAGAAGCTCTCTGCGGTGAAGGGCACGCCGGTCGGCTTGGGTGCAGGGGTTGCTGACGACGATTGCGACGTGGTCGCGCTGCCGCATGCGCTCAGCGCGAGCAGACCGACGAGAGGGAGAAGGCGGGGTCGGGATGTCCAGGTCACGGGTTGACGCAGCATAGCCCACGGCCGTTGTTCGCCAAGTTTCCGTGAGCGATGACACCGTTGCCCTGTGCGGCGCGGGACAATCGCCAGGTGGCTCAACTCGCCCTCTGCAAGCTCGGTCCCGCCGATCACGCGGGACTGGCACGTTTCCTCGACCGGGACCCGGTGTCGGCCGCATACCTGCGCAGCGAGCTCCGGCTCAATCCTTCAGCGCCGAGTTGGTGGGGGGTGGCCGATAGCGCCAGGGAGCTCCGTGCCGCCCTTCTCGGGGGTCCGCTGGTCGTCCCCTGGATCCCCGACCCCGCCGACGCCCCGGCACTGGCTCAGGCCCTTCCTCAACAGGGGCTGCCGCGCATGCTGGTGGGGCCCGCGGAGTCCGTCCGCGCTCTGAGTGCGGCCATGTCGCCCTGGCGTCGACCTGTGGAGCGACGCGATCCCCAGCCGCTGCTCGTCCTCGACCGGGGTGCGGCGACGGCAAGCGGCGAGCGGGCGCCCCTGCGCCGCGCCGGCCGCGGGGACCTCGAGGCGCTCACTGTGGCAGCGGCGGCGATGCATCGCGAGGAGATGGGTGTCGATCCGCTGCAGATCGACTCAGTGGCCTGGCGCAGCCGCATGGTCGCTCTGGTGGACCGCGGTTGGAGTTTCCTCTGGGCTCACAGCGGCGAGGTCATCTTCAAAGCGGAGCTCAGTGCCTGGACGCCAGAGGTTGTGCAGGTCCAGGGTGTCTGGACCAATCCCCAGCACCGTCGCGGCGGCGTGGCCTTCGCGGGGATGGCCGCGCTCTGCACCCAACTCTTCCGCGACGTTCCGGTCTGCTCTCTCTACGTGAACAACTACAACGACGTCGCCCTGAGGCTGTATCGGCGCCTGGGCTTCCGTCAGGCGGGCGAATTTGCCACGTACACGTATTGAGAGGGGCGCTTCGCCCCTCGAACAACAACACGGTGCTACCTTCACGTCCGATGGTTGAAGCCCGCTCCGACGTCATCGTTCCCGCCACCGCCAAGGAGGCCTACGCGGCTGTCTCCGATCTCGAGCACGCTGATTGGTTGCCCGCGGTGCGGGGTCTCCGCCATGTTGGCGGCCCGAAGAAGGGTGTGGGGGCGCGCTACGAGGTCGAGGCCGGCCTCGTCGGCCGTCACCTGCGCGGCGTCCTCGTGTGCGAGGAGGCGACCCCGCCCGAGCGACTGGTCATGGTCCTCGAGGAGGGCCTGGAACTCACCATCAGTGTGGGGATCGCTGAGGTGGACGGAGGCTGTCGGGTGGAGCTCGCCGCCGCCTACTCGGTGGGGGGCATGTTCTCCGGTGCCGTCGATCGGGCCAGCCTTGGCGCCGCCCGGCGTGAGGTGTCCCGCGCGTGCGAACAACTCGCCGCGCGGTTTGGCCGCAGGAGCAGCGCCAGGGCCCCGGCAGCCCGCAAGCGATGACGCTGCGACAGGATGACACCGATCTCGACGCGCTGGCAGCCCAGGTCCGCGCCGTCCCGGCTCTCGGCGACGCCGACCTGAGTCGTCTCCTCGTCGCCGCTCGCACCGGGGACGCCGGGGCCCGCACGCAACTCATTGAGCAGCAGCTCGCCGCCATCCTCGCCGGCGCCCTGGGCCGTCGCCAGACCGGTCTCGACGTGTTCGACCTGTACCAGGAGGGCGCTGTGGCTGCCGCCATCGCCGTCGACGAGTACCTTGCCCACGACGACGACGGTCCCAACCTGCGCCGTTTCGTCACCCGCGTCGTGGAGCGCCATATCGACACTCTCGTCGCAGCTGAGGCCGACGTGCAGCGGGCTGCTGCTCAGATGCTCGAGGATGCGGAGTTGCTGCAGGCCGCCGAGTTGGTGCTGCGCCGCGAGCTCAAGCGCATGCCCACACCCACCGAGGTTGGTGCCCGGCTCGACTGGACGCCCGAACATGTCGATCTCGTCGCCCAGACGATCATCGCCGCCCGGGAGAGCTTCGACGAGGAGATCTCGCTCTACCTCGACGAGGACGACACGCCCAACTGAGCGCTCAGGCGGGATCCCACTCGTCGCCGCTGACCGCGGTGCCATCCACCTGGGCGGGAGATCCCCGGCTCAGATCCTCGCCACGAAAGTCGAGATCACGCAGCCGGGGCGCCTCCGTCCCCCGCCTGATCGCCTCCTCGCCGAACCGTCCGCGCAGCGCGTCGAGAGCCCGGTCGGCGCGGCGCTGCCGGTCACCGGCAATGTCGAAGAGGTCGAGCTGGGCGGACTCCGTGATGCCGCTGAGGCCTACGCCGAGAAGTCGCACCGGCTGGTCGCTCCACACCGCATCGAAGAGACGGACGGCCACCGCGGCGATGGCCTGGTCGCTGGGATCGCCGCTGGCAAGGGTGTCCTGCCGCGTCAGGGTGGTGAAGTCGGCGTAGCGCAACCGCAGGTTCACCGTCCGCGCCGTCCACCCTCCGCGACGCAGGCGCTTGCCGACATCGGCGGCCATCTCCTGGAGCCGGAGGACGAGCATCCGACGCTCGCTCTCGTCGCGCTCGTAGGTCTCTTCGCGAGAGATGCTGCGCGGCCGTCCCGGCGGCGTCACCGCTGAGACATCGATACCCTGGGCGCGCTCCCAGATCCACCTTCCACTGCGGTGGCCCAAACGTCGCTCAACCACGCCTACCGGTAGCGCCGTGAGCTCGCCGAGGGTGCGGATACCCATGCCTCGCAGCGTTGTTTCCGCCGCCGGCCCGAGGCCGGGCAGGCGCCGCAGCGGCAGGGGCGCCAGGAACACGGCCTCGTCTCCCTCGGGAACGACCGTGAAGCCGCGTGGCTTCTGGTGATCCGAGGCAACCTTGGCCACCACCTTGCAACGAGCGATACCAAATGATGCGTGGAGGCCGCAGCGGCGCAGGATCTGCTCGCGCAGTGTCGCGGCGATCTGCTCGGCGGACCCGAAGCGACGCAGGGATCCGCTGACATCGAGAAACGCCTCATCCA
Organism: Candidatus Dormibacteria bacterium; assembly: GCA_051002895.1. Lineage (GTDB taxonomy): Bacteria > Chloroflexota > Dormibacteria > Aeolococcales > Aeolococcaceae > JBPCLW01. The sequence goes on from JBPCLW010000037.1 coordinate 4,695, forward strand.
ACGAGAGCGGTTCCACGAGCGACGTCACCTCATGGGCGATGGCGAAGATCTGCGCGGACGCGGCGCGGTAGGCGTCGAAGTCGACGGGAACGACGACCGCGTGGGGACATGCGCGCAACGCCCGACCGAGCGGCATCGCTGAGCGCACCCCAAAGCTCCGCGCCTCGTATGAGGCGGCGCTCACCACCCCACGCGCAGGATGTTGGGCCGTCCCTCCGCCGACGATGACGGGGCGGCCGCGTAACTCAGGTCTGCGCAGTTGCTCCACCGACGCGTAGAAGGCGTCGAGGTCGAGATGGATGATCGCGGACACTGGGGCGAGCCTACGCCGCCGTCAGGACCTCCGCAAAGATCAGCGCCGGCCTGCCGCTGCGGGCGCGGGAGTCGCGCGCCCGTCCCGCCATTCCTCGATGTCGGCCCCCGTCAGGTATCCGGCATTGATGAGGAGTTCGACGTACGTTGTTCCCAGGTGCGGTGCAGCCCGCCGCAGAACCCAGGGCGGGGGATTGTCCTTGTTCTTGTTGACGGCCTGGTAGAAGTAGATCTGGTTGAGATCACAGAGCAGGGCCAGGCGGTGGAGTGAGACCCCTCGCTCGCGACAGCGCGTCTTCAGATACTCACGAAAATCAAGTGCCATCAATGTCCCTGCGAGTTCTCGGGTGGGGCTCAGCGGCGCCCCGGGGACCAACTGAACGATGCTCAGCATTATATCGAGGGTGGCAGATCTGGCGCCTGCGGCAATGTCGGGTTCGCTCGATTGTGTCAGTTGGCAAAGAGAAGCGGCAGGAGATCGTCGAGACGGTTGATGACAGCATCCGCTGATGGCGATGACTGGGGATCGTCGCGGTGCTCGCGAGTGCGGATGGTCGGCATTCCCACGGCACGTGCCCCGGCGATGTCCTCGCGGGTGCGATCACCGACCATGACCGTCGTTGCCGCCGGGGTGCCCAGGGCGGCGACGCCCGCGACGAAGATCTGTGGCGCCGGCTTGCGCCAACCAACCTCTGAGGAGAAGGTCACCGCATCGAACGCCTCGCCCAGGCCGAGATGGCGCAGCTGGGCGGTCATGCTCGCCCGCCGGTAGGGCGCATTGGAGCAGAGCCCGACGCGCAGGCCGCGCCGCCGCAGCTCGTCGAGAACGGCCAGGTTGCGCTGGGGGAGGTGGATCCCCTGCCACCAAGCCTCCTGCACCGTGGCGGCAATCTCATCGAGGAGATGGTCACCGACATCCAGGCCCACTCCGGCAAGAGCCGCCCGTTCCGCGGCGACGACATCGAACTCCTCGAGTGTCCCGCCCGCGTTGTGGTCGGCGATGGCCTGCTCGATCAGGTCGTGTACCTCGCGGAGCAGGGCGTCGGCGTCGGGGACGTCGACGAATCCCTCCGTGCCGAGTCGCGTGGTGACCTCCGCGTAGGCTTGACGGAGGGCGTCCTGAGGCCGCTCGAGGGAGACCAGGGTCAGGCCGTAGTCGAAGAGAACACCCTCGACGCGGCGGTTTCCGAGCTGAGCCGCCATCGCTTCAGCCGCCACCACCGCCGGCTACCCCTGGTGCGCCCCCGCCTCCTCGCCGCCGGCCACCGCGTCGTCCGCTGCGGCGCGACGTCCGGCCCGGTGGGCTGCTGCTCGGTTGGCTGGTCCCACTCTCGCCTGGGTCGGCGCCCCGCCCCGGCCGGCCCTCACCGCCGTTCCGCCCCCGTCCCCGACCGCCCTGTCCCTGGGGAGCAGAGGTCGCCGCGCCGGTGGGCCCGTCACGCCGGCGCCGGCGCCGGCGCCCCGAGCTCCCGGTCCTCTCCGCGGAGGGGTCCTGCCGCGAGAAGCGCTGGAAGAACGCCGCCTGCGGCGAGTTTCCGCTCGGGGTCACGAGCGCGTCGGGGTGGGCGGCGATTCGTGCCGAGAACTCCTTGAGGAGCTCGTCAAGGGGACGCTTGCCAGTGGCCGTCGGTGACGCGGTTTCCGCCCAGGGTTGCATCTTGGGTGAGGTCTCAGGGCCCGCCTTGGTGTCCTCGCCGGGGAGCTGGTGGATGAATCGGCGGAGCGCTCGGGCCACGAGGTCCTCCGGCTCGGGCGTCGCCGGCTCCGGGATCTCAGTCACGCGAAGCCACCGGGATGCCTGCCAGGGCGAGACCGGCGATGGTCTTGACGTCGATCTCCCCGGTGGCGATGAGGCCGGCGATCTCGGCGGCCGTGAAGAGCCGAGCTTCGACGTTCTCGCCTTCGTCGGGGTGGCTCTGGCCCTCGGTGAGCTGACGGGCGGCGTAGAAGTGGATGACCTCGGTGCTGTAGCCCGGCGCCAGTGGGGCCGCCCCCAGGGTCTCCCAGACCGCTGCCGAATAGCCGGTCTCCTCCCCGAGCTCACGGCGAGCGGTGGCGTCGGGCTCCTCGTTTGGCTCGCGGGTGCCTGCAGGGATCTCCCAGAGGGCGCGTTCGACGGGATGCCGCCACTGCCGGACGAGCAGGATCCTTCCCTCTTCGTCGGTGGCCGCGACGGCGATCGCCCCGGGATGAACGACCACCTCGCGGGAGTGCGATGAGCCATCGGCGGTGGTCACCGTGTCCACGTAGACCCGAAGCAGGCGACCGGAGAATTCCTCCCGCCGCCCCGTCGGCTGTTCCCGCAGGTGCTCGTCGTTGCCCACGCTGGGAGTGTGCCCGATCGCCGCCGGCGCGCGGAGCCGAAACCCTGCGCTCGTGGCCATCCTCAGCCGATTGGCTGCGCTCTGAGCAGGGCCGAGTGCATGGCGTCGTTGACGCCCTCGCACCCCGGGTCCGGTGCTCCGTTGGGCAGGGCCTGGATGTACCAGCGATTGCCAATCTTGCGGACATAAGAATCGGACGGTTGTCCGGGATCATGGTCCTGAACGTCGAGGAAGCCTGCATCGCATGTGGCAGAGCCCACGCTGGCGGTGAAGTGCACCTCCGCCGCCGCCCCGGGCGGCGGTTGTTGCGGCTCGTAGCCGAGGCGGCTGAAGCTTTGGGGTATAGGTAGGCGAAGTGTCAGTGAGGGTATGTCAAGGAGTCTCTGCGGGGCGGTGGTGGGGGCCGGGACAGGTGTCGACACCGTCGTGGGCGCAGCCGAGGCCGACCCACTCGCCGACACCGTTGCTGATGGCGAGAGCGCTGTGGCCGTCGGCGTTGCTTTGGGGGTGGCCGTTGCGGTCGCCGTGGTGTGAAAAGCGAGAAAACCAAACAGCCCACCCGCGACGAGACCCACGATGACGCCAATGGCCGCAAAGAGGCCAGGTTTCGTGGACCCTGGCTCGGTGATCGATGTCCCGCCGGGAGCTGGCGCTGCGGGTGGAATGTCGTTCACTGCCGAGACCTCAGCCGATCAAGGCGGTCACCCATCTACCGGTGAGAGCAGACGGGCCATGACTGGGACCCGCCGTGGGCGAGCATATCAGCAGCGATGTTGGACTGCTGAACGGGGTCGTAGATGTCGGTGCCGCCATGGGCTCGAAACGTCGAGGGCACGAACTGGAAAAGTCCGATGTACGGACCGGCCGGGTTGAGGGCGCTCGGCCGCAGGCCCGACTCGCAACTGGCGATGCGGATCATCCAACTGCCGTCGACGCCGTGAGCGGTGGCTGCGGCCATGATGATGGCCTCAACGCTGCCTGGCGGGTAGGTCCGGGCTGGCGGGGCGGGGCTGGGCGAGGCGTCCGGGGCGGGCTTTGGCATTACGTCAGCCGTCGGTTTCGGCGTTGCGTCGGGGCTAGGCTTCGCTGGCGCAAGCGGGGGCGGCACGGGCACAGGCTTCGGGGGCGGCACGGGCACAGGCTTGGCGAACGCCACCGCCACCGGTAGCTGATGATTGACGCTGGCGTTGGCCGCGCTCACCGCTGCCGGTGTCTGCGGCGACGCCGCGCGGGCCAGGGTTGGGTGTTCCGATGTGGAACTCAGACTGGCGGCCACCACGGGGCTGACGGCGAGGATGGTCATGCCCATGACCACCCCTCGAAGACGCTGTGGCAAACGCAAATGAAAACTCCCTGATTCTCTTCATCACCAGCCCTCTGCCCTCTCGTGGACCACCTTGGCGACGAACGAGCCTGTCTGTTCCATCGTGTGTTGGGCGATGGGCCGCGGCGTGCCCCCGCTCGGCGCTGGGAGGCTCGGGTTGTCGTTAGATCAGGATCGAGCCGCGACCGGCGGACCGTAGCACAACGAGCCGCTCAGGCAACCGCGGCGAAAAGCTCGCAGTGGGCGGCGGGTGCCCGCAGGAGGACGTTGACCTCGACTGGCTGGCTGGCTCCGCCCGCCCACTGCGTCAGAGTCGAGTTGCCGCCGATGATTGTGCCGCTGCCGTCGGTGCAGTCGGCCACGACGTACACGCCGGTGTTTGCGGCTAGCGTTCCCGTGACAACCCCGGTGACCTTTCCGTACGTGGAGCCGGCGCAGCCGCTGCCGCACATGAAGGCCACTGCGCTGGTGGCCAGCGTGGTGCGCGCACCAGGAGCCCAACCTCCCACTTCGACCTGAACGTCGACGGTGTCGGCGCCGTTACAGGTATCGGTGCATTGCGCAGCCACGGCAAGGGTTTCCCCTGGTGACACGGAAAGGACCTGACCCTCGAGTTTCTGGGGCGACCGCCCCCCACTACTGACTGTGAAGTGTGTCTTCACCCCCGTGGCCGTGTGCCTGGTGGCCACGTTCTTGAGGATGGCGACGGGAACCGCTTCGAGCATGTACGAACCAACACCTGCCTTGACGACGTCGACGCGCTGAACTTCTGGCACGGGCGTTGGGGTGGGCTTGGCCGTCGGGGTAGCAGTCGCGCTTGCTGCGGTGGGCGGAGGGGGGCCGGACGAGGAGGCATTCCCGCAGGCGCCGAGCAGCAGAACGCACACGAGCAGCGGAAAGCGGAGCATGGGCAGTAATGGTACGGGTCGGGGCGCGATCCCCACTCGTGGCCACCTGCGGGGTGAGAGAATTGACACCGACGTCAAGACTGGGAGCCGCTCATGCCCTTCACCGCCGAGCACGACGCGCTGCGCGAGAGCATCCGCGACTTCGTCACGCGGGAACTCCGCCCCCACGCCGACGAGTGGGAGGAGGCGGAACACTTCCCCGACTCCGTATTTGCGCGCATGGGTGAGCTCGGCCTCCTCGGCCTACGTTATCCCGAGGAATACGGCGGCCAGGGCGGAGACTACTTCTCCGCCATCGTTCTCGCCGAGGAGATGGCGCGCTGTGGCAGTGGCGGAGTGGGTATGGCGATCTCGGTGCAGAGTGAGATGGCGACACCGCCGGTCCTCCAATTCGGCACCGAGGAACAGAAGCAGAGGTACCTGGTTCCGGCAATCCGCGGCGAGAAGGTCGCGTCATTGGGCATCAGCGAGCCCGACGTTGGCAGCGACGTTGCCAATATCCGCACTCGTGCCGAGAAGACGGACGGCGGCTGGCGTATCAACGGGTCGAAGCTCTACATTACCAACGGCGTGCGCGCCGACTTCATCGTTCTGGTAGCGCGCACCGGTCGGCAGGAGGATGGAGCCCGCGGCATCTCCCTCTTCCTCATCGACAAGAGTGCGCCAGGATTCACGGTGTCACGCAAGCTGCGCAAGCTTGGAATGCACGCCAGCGACACCGCCGAACTCTCTTTCAATGACTGCGAGGTTCCTGCCGGTGCCATTCTCGGTGAGGAGGGAAAGGGCTTCTACCACATCATGTGGGAGCTCCAGGGCGAGCGCCTCATTGGTGCTGCCGGCGCCGTTGCCGGTGCCGAGGTGGCCTTCGAGGAGACGCTGAAGTGGTGCCGCGAGCGCGAGGCGTTCGGGCGCCCCATTGGCAGGTTTCAGGTCAACCGCCACAAGCTCGTTGACATGTTCACCGACATCACCGTGGCCAAGAATTTTGTGTACTCGGTGGCGGAGCGCTGGCAGGCGCAGGAGTATCCGGTGGCGGAGATCTCCATGGCCAAGCTCATCGTCGGCCAGGTGACCACTCGCGTGGCGGACACCTGCTTACAACTCTACGGCGGTATGGGATACATGGCGGAGAGTGGCATTTCCCGCTACTTCCGGGATTCGCGTCTGCTGCGCATTGGCGGCGGCACCGACGAGGTGATGAAGGAGATCATCGCCAAGACGGCGTTAGGCCTTTGATCCGTGAGGAGGTTGGGCGCGGCGGGCTCGGTGTGGGACTGAGTCCGTCAGGCGGTGATGGTGACCTTCCAGTTCGCTGCGGCCATCTGCGCCGCGGTCAGCGTCGCTTGATGATAGAGCGCGACGGTCACCACGTACTTCGGAGAATCGGTGACATCGGACACCGTTGACGAGAAGGTGCAAGTTGGTCCGAGGGAATCAAGGCCGTCGGCGGGGAGGAAGCTGCTGCCGAGGACGTTCTGGCCATCAGTGACGTCGACGGTCCGCACGATGAGCGCGGCCCGCACGTGCGCGCACGTGTCCTTGAGGATGAACACGACTGAGATGGTGTGGGTGCTGCCGGAAGGACTCTCCCCGGGCGTCGCGGTGGGCGGTGGCGAGCTGGGGAACGGGGTGGAGCTTGGGTATGGCGTGTTGATGGGGAACGGCGTGAACCGAGGGAACGGATTCGGCGTGAATGCCCCGTCATTCCTTGACCCCAGGTGGCGCCCCCCCGGACCGAGGACCAAGGCGAGCAACAGAGCGACAGAAACCACCCCCGCCCACACGCCGAGCGCGACAAGACCTCGGCGCCAGCTCGTCGGAGACCCAGGCGGCGCCACCGGAGGTTGCTGCACCGGGCTTCCCGCGGGAGCCGATGGTTGCGAAACTGGCGCCGCCGGCTGGGTCGGGTACCACATTGCTGGCGGGCGCTCCAGATTCTCTGCTGGCGGCTGCTCGGACACACCCGCAGGCTAGCGGATCCCGCGCCTCGGCGCGGTTGGGGGCGTCGCTACAATGCGGGGCTACCCGCTCGAGGAGATCATCACCATGGAAGACAAGATCGTTGGGACGACCATGCCGGTCCTGGAGATCGTCCTCAATCCCAGCGAGGCGATCTTCGCGGAGTCTGGCGAGCTCTCCTGGATGACGTCGTCCATCACCATGCAGACGTCGACGCAGTACGGCGGTGCGGGCGGCGTCGGCGGCGTGTTCAAGCGCGCCATGGGCGGAAGCTCGATCTTCATGACGGAGTATTCGTCGCAGGGCTCGCCCGGCATGGTTGCCTTCGCGGCCAGGCTTCCCGGTCAGATTTTTCCCATCGACGTGGCGCCCCAGCCGGGCATGGGATATCTCGGCCATCGCCACGCCTTCGTCGCCGCCGTTCATGGGGTGCAACTTGCCATCGGATTCCAACAGCGTCTGGGTGCCGGCTTCTTTGGCGGTGACGGCTTCCGGCTCCAGAAGATCACCGGCCAGGGTCGGGCATGGATCGAGCTCTCCGGCGAGGTGGTGACGTACGACCTCCGTCCCGGCGAGGTGCTGCGTGTTCATCCCGGGCACGTTGGCCTGTTCCAGGACACCGTGCAGTTCGGCATCACCACCGTCAAGGGAATCAAGAACAAGATCTTTGGCGGAGACGGGATCTTCCTCGCCCAGCTCACCGGGCCGGGACGCGTCTGGCTGCAGTCGTTGCCGCTGGCACGGCTCGCGCACGCACTCGGTGAGTACGGAGCCGTGCAGGGTGCCGAGGCTGGTGCGGGTGCGGCCGCGGGTGCCGGCATCGTCAGGGGAATCTTCGGAGGCTGACGCCCCCTCATGCGTCGTCGACGGGAGGCGCGACGATGGTCACTCCGCGTTCCCGCAGGACCGTGTCGGCCTCGCGCAGCCATTCCCGGCGCGTGCGTGCCCGCGTGTACGCGTCCTGGATGTAGTCATATGTCCGCTGTTCAGTGATCCGCGTGAGTGGCGGACGTGGGGGGACGGAAGCCTCGCGGAGGATGCCGCGCTCCACCAGTTCCTCGAGAGTCAGCGTCACCAACGATACGGCGGCATCGACCATCTCCGCGTAGTCCATCTTTGCGTTGAGCAGTGCGATGGAGTCACGGCCGTCACTGCGGGGTCGCGCCGCATTGCGACGGCTGACGGACTCAACCCAGTCATCGATACCGTCGACAAAGCTGCAGCCACCGCCGGCTCCGCCGAGCCGCACGCGATGCCCGTCCACACCGACGACGAATTCTTTGCCAGACGATTGGCGATTGTCACGCCGGAAGAAAGGCATGGGGCCGACTCTGCCACGCTCAGCCGATGTTGAGATCGTGGCCGTTCACCTCGAGCTGGGAGCGTGGGGTCGCGCGGCTGAGGACTTGGGAGCGATGCTCACGTGCGTTGAGCATGCGCCAAGAAGCCCCCGCCATCTCCAGCGCATCAAGGAAGCGCTCATCGAGAGCCGTGTCGCCGGGAAGGTGTTGGGCCTTGTCGACGGCATCGCCTTTGGTACGCAGGGTGACCACCCCGCCATCCTCGGCGCCCCACATCAGTGTGCAGAGGCCAAGCGGTGGCAGTGGAAGACCCCGCGTGGGGAGCCGAGCACGGGGAATCTCGGCTGCGTTCGAGCCGTCCCTGATCCACGTCTCGAGCTCGTGGCAGAGGCTGGTGGTACGGGGGATGGCACGAGCCAACTCGGCGGCGACGCTGGGATCACGGTCTCCGTCGTTCCCGGTGGCGGCAGCGAGCCGCGCCTTCTGCCACTCCCAGAGGCGGGCGAGCCCGTTGTGCACGTCGGCGAACATGTCGAGGGGGACGTCGCGGAGCCGCGGGTCGGGCGACGAGGTCAGCTTCTCCGCTGTCTCCAACCACCGGGCGTACTGCCCCGCCATCCTTCTCTCCCTGCTCGGTGTCAGCTTGGTGCGGCGAACTCGCTGCGCACGAAGAGCGCGCTGAAGGGCAGACCCACAGCTCGCAACGCCTCGGCAGCGCCCTCCTCGCGGTCGACGATGACGATGCAGCCGACGATGCTGGCACCGACCTCGCGCGCCGCCTCGGCGGCGTTGAGAAACGAGGTTCCCGTTGTAGTGGTGTCGTCCACGATGACGACGCGATCTTTCGCATTGAGCGCGGGCCCGGCGATGCGCCCGCCAGCGCCGTGGGACTTCGCCTCCTTGCGCACGATGAATGCCCGCAGCGGCGCACCGTCGATGTCGCTCTGCAGGGCGACGCCAGCGGCGATGGGATCCGCACCCAGTGTCAGTCCGCCGACGGTGGTCGCACGGGCGGCGCGACAGCGCTCGAGCATGAGCATGGACACGAGGTGGAGGCCGCGGCCATCGAGCGTCACCTGCCGCCCGTCGAAGTAGAAGTTGCTGCGGCGGCCGGAGCTGAGCACGAAGTCGCCCCAACGGAAGGCTCGCTCCGCCAGCAGAGCGTGCAGTTCATCGCGTATGGACAACGTGCTTGCTCCTCGATTGCCATTGCCGGCCCACCCGCATTCTCCGCGAAATCACTCCTGCAGACGACCGCCGCCGCCATCGGTGCCAATATGGCTTGACATGGCTCATCAGTGGTGCCATTATGGCATCATGGATCTCTCACCCTACGTCGACGCTCTCCGCCAAGAACTTGTCGTGGCCGCTGAGGCCGGAGGTCAGGAAGCCCGGGCACTGGCCGAGCGGCTGACCGCGCCGCTGGAGTCGGCCGGGCGACTGGCCCTCCTGGACGCGCTATCGGCGGCGGCGGCGGAGATCACCCGCGACCTCGCGCCCGGCTCGGTGGATCTGCGCCTTCGGGGGCGGGAGCCCAGCTTCGTGGTAACGCTCCCGGCCACTGACAGTTCTTTCGAGGAGCCGGCTGCGCTGGCGGGTGCCCCCCTGCGCACTCCGCAGGAAGGAGACGAGGGCGCGATGGCGCGGATCAACCTCCGTCTTGGCGACGACCTCAAGGGCCACGTCGAGGATGCCGCGCGGCAGGCAGGGCTCTCCGTCAACGCTTGGCTCGTCCGCGCGGCAGCGGCCGCGTTGGCGGCCGACGACCGGGGTCGCTCGCGCGGGCGCACCGCTTGGGGCGGTGAGCGCTACACCTGCTGGGTGCGTTAGTGGTGACCGGCGGCCACCACTCGTGACCACCTTCAGTACCCCCGAGCCGATCTCGGTCACCCTGGAGTTTGGCTTCGGCGATGCCCGCATCATCGCCAGCGACCGCGACGATACCGTTGTCCAGGTACGCCCCAGCGATGCCTCCCACCAACCGGACATGCGCGCCGTTGAACAGACCCGTGTCGAGTACGCCGCCGGCAGACTGCTGGTCAAGGCAACGAAGTCACGCGGTCTCGGCCTGTTCGCCAAACCGGGATCGATCGACGTGACCATCGACGTGCCCGCCTGTTCGAACCTCCAGGGGGACGCTGCGGTGGCAGCGTTCCGCGGCGTGGGTCAGCTCGGCGAGTGTCGGGTCAAGGCCGGGGCCGGCGACATCCAGTTCGATGAGACCGGCACCCTGGACCTGAACACCGGCGGCGGAGCGATCGTCGTGGATCGTGTGCTGGGCCGCGCTGATGTCAGCAGCGGCTCGGGCCAGGTACGCATCCGTGACATTGCGGGCGCGGCGGTGATCAAGCTTGCCAACGGCGATTGCTGGGTGGGCACAACCACAGGCGCCCTGCGGGTCAGCGCGGCCAACGGCGACATCTCCGTCGATCACGCTCATGCCGACATCACCGCCCATACCGCGGGCGGTGACGTGCGCATTGGCGACGTCGCGCGCGGCTCGGCATCGCTCAAGACCGCCTGCGGTGAGATCGAGATAAGCATCCGTTCCGGTTCTGCCGCCCGGCTCGACGTGCACACGTCGTTTGGCAGGGTGCGCAACCACATGGACAGGGCCGAGAGCCCCGACGCCTCTGACGAGAGGATCGACGTGCGTGCCCGCACCGGCTACGGCGACATCCTGATTCATCGCGCAGAGGGAGCCATGCCATGAACACGTCCGTCGCCGCCCGACCTGCGATTTCCGCGATCGGACTGCACAAGTCGTATGGCGACAAGGTAGTTCTTGATGGCATCGACCTCAATGTTGCGCAGGGAAGCGTGTTCTCGCTGCTCGGTCCCAACGGCGCTGGCAAGACGACCATGGTGCAGGTCCTCTCCACGCTGATCCCCGCCGACGGTGGCGAGATGCAGGTTGCCGGCCACGACCTGACCACGGATACCGATGCGGTGCGCGCCGCCATCGGTGTCACCGGCCAGTTCTCGGCGTTGGACAGACTCCTCACCGGCGAGGAGAACCTGATCCTCATGGCGGATCTCCACCACCTGGGTCGACGGGCAGGTCGACAGCGTGCCGCCGAACTCCTGGAGCAGTTCGACCTCGTCGATGCGGCCAGGAAGCCGGCTGCAACCTACTCGGGCGGGATGCAGCGTCGGCTCGACCTGGCGATGACCCTGGTCGGCAGCCCGCGCATCATCTTTCTCGACGAGCCGACCGCTGGTCTCGACCCTCGCAGCCGTCGCACCATGTGGCAGATCATCCGCGAGCGCGTTGGCGACGGCGTGACCATCTTCCTGACCACCCAATACCTCGAGGAGGCCGACCAACTCGCCGATCGGATCGCGGTGATCGATGAGGGGCGGATCGTGGCTGAGGGCACCGCGACCGAACTCAAGCGTCGCATCCCCGGCGGCCACATTCAACTCCAGTTTGCCGACGCCAGCGAACTCCAGTTCGCCGCCCGAATCCTCGCCGGCTCCTCGCGCGACGACGCAGCACTCACCCTCCAGGTTCCCAGCGACGGCGGTCTGCAGTCGCTGCGCACTCTGCTCGACCGAGTGGCAGCGGAGTCAATCGCCGTCAACGAACTATCGGTTCACCTCCCCGACCTCGACGATGTGTTTCTGGCTCTGACCGGACAGAACGACAGCAAGAAGGGCAGCGTGCGATGACCAGCATGGCCAACACCATGAGTGACTCGGCAATCATGTTTCGGCGCAGTCTCCGACACATCGTGCGCTATCCCTCGATGACGCTGATGCTCATCGGGATGCCGATCGTCCTCCTGCTGCTGTTCGTGTATGTGTTCGGCGGAACCCTCGGTGCTGGACTTGGCGGCCCGTCAGGTGGCCGAGCCCAGTACGTCAACTACCTCACGCCGGGGATTCTCTTGATGACGGTGACGGGTGCGGTTCAGGGCACGGCGATATCGGTTGCCATGGACATGACCTCCGGGATCATCGCCCGCTTCCGGACCATGGCCATCGCCCGCACCGCGGTGCTGACCGGGCGCGTCCTCGGCAGCATGATCCAAACCATGCTCAGCCTGGCGATCGTCATTGTGGTCGCTCTGGGTGTCGGCTCCCGACCCACCGCGGGCCCGGTCGAGTGGCTGGCCGCGATCGCCATCCTCGCACTGATCACCTTCGCCCTCATCTGGCTATCGGTTGCACTCGGGCTGAAGAGCAAGAGCGTTGAGACCGCCAGCAATCTCCCCATGGTTCTGATACTCCTGCTCTTTCTCAGCAGCGGTTTCGTGCCCGCCAACTCCCTGCCGGGCTGGCTGCGCGGGTTTGCCGAATATCAGCCCTTCACCCCCGTCATCGAGACAGTCCGCGGGCTGCTGTTCGGTGCCCCGATCGGCAACAGCGCGGCAATCGCTGTGGCCTGGTGCGGAGGCATCGCGTTGTTCTCCTACCTGTGGGCGAGGAGATTGTTCCAGCGGCGTCCGGCGCCCTGAGGCTCAGGTGTCCCCCGACGCATGCTGGTGCACCGCAAGGTCGGCTGCACGCAAGGTGAACAGAGGTGTGGTCCGGCGAGGCAAAGCTGCGGTCGAGCAACTCGTCGAGCCGGCTGATGGCTGCTGCCCTCTCGTGCTTGCGCGCAGAACCCGATCTACCGGGGTGTCCAGCGCAGCACCGGCTGGCGAGCCGCCCTCACCTCGTCGACCCGCTCCACGGGCGCGCTGTGTGGCGCAGACTGCACAAAGGCGAGGTCGTGCTCTGCCTCGTCAACGATGCGATTGCAGATGTCGGCGAGGAGGTCGAGCGACTCTTTGGACTCCGTCTCGGTGGGCTCGAACATGAGCGCCTCGGGGACGGTGGTGGGGAAGTACATCGTTGGTGGATACACACCGTAATCGATCATCCGCTTGGCGACGTCGATAGCGCGCAACCCCGGGACGCGACCACCGTTGGTGGTGGCGACGAATTCGTGCATCGAGGGCGATCTCACAGCCATCGGGAAGCTCGGGCGCAGGCGCTCTTGCAGGTAGCGTGCGTTGAGCACGGCGTCCTGGGCCACCTGAGCCAGCGTCAACCCGTAGGCGCGGATGTAGGCATAGGCGCGAACGAGCATGCCGAAGTTGCCGTAGAACCCGCGTACCTTGCCGATGGACTGAGGGTGATCGTGGTCAAGGTGGAACCGCTCGCCGTCGCGTTCCACTGTTGGCACCGGGAGAAAGGGCACCAGCGATTCCACAACTCCCACGGGACCAGAGCCAGGGCCGCCGCCGCCGTGGGGGGTGGAGAAAGTCTTGTGGAGATTGAGGTGGACGACGTCGAATCCCATGTCCCCGGGGCGCGCCATCCCCACCAGCGCATTGAGGTTGGCGCCGTCGTAGTACACGAGTGCACCGGCAGTGTGCGCGGCTTCGGCGATCTCCAGGATGTCCTTCTCGAAGACACCGAGTGTGTTGGGGTTGGTCATCATGATCGCCGCGACACGCTCGCTGAGATGAGCGCGCATGTCCGCAACGTCGACAGTGCCGTCGGCATTGCTCCGTACCGTCACCACCTCGAGGCCGCAGAGCGCGGCGGATGCGGGATTGGTGCCGTGCGCCGAGTCGGGAATGAGCACCTGGGTGCGGGCGTTGTCACCGCGTGCTGCGTGGTATGCCTGGATCATCCGTAGCCCCGCCCACTCGCCGTGGGCGCCGGCGGCGGGCTGCAGCGACATTCGCGCCATGCCCGTGATCGACACCAGCAGGCGGTCGAGTTCCCACATGAGTTGCAGGGCGCCTTGACAGTCCTCCTCGTGCTGGTAGGGGTGGAGGTTGGCGAAGCCGTCGAGCCACGCCACCTGCTCATCGACGACGGGGTTGTACTTCATGGTGCAACTGCCCAGCGGATACGGGCCATGGTGGAGGTGGTGGTTGCGGCGGGCGAGGCGACCGAGGTGGCGGGCGAGCACCGGCTCAGGCACCGACGGAACGGTGGCGGGGGTGGAACGCAGCGTCACCCCAGGGAGGAGATCCGCAATTGGGCGCTCGGCAACGCCGCTTGACCCAACCCGGGGCCCGCTCACGTAGTTCGTGGAATGCTCGAAGATCAGTGGCTCCTCCCCGGCCCAGCCGGCCTGCGGGCCCATGTCCTCCGCTGGGCTCATGCGCTCACCTGCAGCCGTGTGGTGGCACCGATCCGGGCGGCGGCGGCGACATAGCGATCGATGGCTCCGGGTGACGTCATCTCCGTGCAGCAGACGATGAGTGCATCGTTGTGGATGTGGCCGGCGATGATGCTGTCGCCGCGGAGTCGCTCGGCCATCTCGCCAACGTCGCCCGGTACGTGCAGAGGGAACTCCCACAGGAAGGTCTCGTCGGTGACGCTGAAGCCGTCGAGGCCACCCAGTCGCTCCGCTAGCGCGTGAGCGCGTTGCACGCTGACCTCGGCGACCTGGCGCATGCCACCGAATCCCATGTGCGCCATGTATACGGTGGCGGCGAGCGCGATGAGCGCGTGGTTGGTGCAGATGTTGGACGTTGCCTTCTCCCTACGGATGTGCTGCTCGCGCGTCTGCAGGGTCAGCGTGTAGGCGCGGTGGCCGGCGTGGTCCTGGGTCATGCCCACCAGGCGCCCCGGCATGCGCCGCATCTGCGCTGCACTTGTCGACATGAAACCGACGTGCGGGCCACCGAAGGAAGCGGGGATGCCGAGCGCCTGACCGTCACCCACGGCAATGTCGAATCCGCTGTCGCCGGGCGCGGGCAGGAGCGTGCAAGCGAAGAGGTCGCAGTGGCAGACGGCAAGGGCACCGACAGCGTGGGCAGCGTCGGCGAGGGAGGCGACGTCGCGCACGGTGCCGTCAAAGCTCACTTGGGCGACCAGCAGCGCTGCGTGCACGTCGGTGATGGAAGGAGCTGCCGGATCGACAATATCGACTCCAACCCGGTGGCCCTCGGCATAGGTTGTCACCACCGCGATGACCTCCGGATGGACGTCGAAGCCCACGGCGACACGGTCGCGGCCGGTAGCAGCCACCGCCATCATCAGCGCCTCGGCGCATGCAGTGGTGCCGTCGTACAGGGAAGCGTTAGCGACGTCCATGCCGGTGAGGGCACAGATCATCGACTGGAACTCGAAGATCGTCTGCAGGGTCCCCTGCGACGCCTCGGCCTGGTATGGGGTGTAGGCGGTGTAGAACTCGGGACGGGAGATCGTTGCTCGGACGATGGCCGGCGAGAAGCGCTGGTATACACCGGCGCCCAGGAAAGCGTCGTACTTCGACATCGGGCGGTTGGCACCGGCGAGAGCGGTCATCTCCTCGACCAACTCCTGCTCGCCAAGCGGCTCGGGGAGGTGGAGGTTGGGGGAGCGCAACCGGGCCGGGACGTTGGCGAAGAGGTCGTTGACCGAGCGGGCACCAACAGTATTGAGCATGACGCGTCGCTCGGCGTCGCTGTTGGGAAGATAGGCCACGACGAAAGTATGGCGATGGCTGCTTGGGCGCCGCCGCGAGCCTTCCGCGCAACCTCGTCAGGCGCGGACACGCGGACGTCGGACGGACAAAGCGCCACTACCCACCCGACTGACCCACATTGCGGGGGGATCTGGCCCACACTGGAGTGGGCAGGGTGGCCTTTCGCGGCCGACTTGGGAGGGGGGAATGAACCAGGACGAGGACCTCTGGGAGGTCGACTGCGGGGACGGCACCGTGCTCATCCTCGGTGCGTCGACGAATTGGAAATTCGCTCTCGACGGCACCGAGTACAGCCTCCCCATCCTGCTCTGGATGCATGGCACGCGCCAAGACGAGGATCACATCACCCTCGATAGCAACGAGCCCTTCGTGGACCTGGCCCGCGCGGTGGAGGTCGCGCCGGGACACGTTGCCGAAATCCTCGACTCCTGCGAGGCGATGGTCGCCAATGCCGGCGCGGATATCACCATCATCGGTTTCGGCCCGAGGCACCCTTACCGCTCCGAGTTGAAGGACTTCCTCGCCGAGGCGACGCGTCTGCGCAGGCGTTTGCGCGTGCCGCGGTCCGACGACGTCGTGCTCACCGGCCGCGCCACCTTCCTCCACGGAGGAGCGGAACTCCCCCAGCCGGCGACAGTCGCCGCACGCTGATGGGCGGCGTCGAGCTGCCACAGGGCGGTCACAACCCCGGCATCCCCTTGACGGACCGCCCCATCGTGGGAGTGACGCTCAGCCCGCTGGGCCTGCCCAGTGGCGAGGCGGTGTACCAATTTGGGGGTTTCGGCAGCGCCGTCCGGCACGCCGGAGGTGTCCCACTCTTCATTGACCCGTTCCTTGATACCCAAGCGTTGAGAGACCTCTACGACCTCTGCGACGCGATCCTCCTTCCCGGTGGCATCGACCTCGACCCCAACAACTACGATCAGCAGCCGCTCCCAGATGTCTTCCATCAACCCTACGAACCAGAACTCGACCGTACCGACCTCCAGTTGGCCAAATGGGCGGTTGCGGATGGCAAGCCGGTGCTCGGTGCTTGTCGAGGTGCACAGGTGCTCTGCGTGGCCCTCGGGGGCACCTTGTGGCAGGATCTGAACGCGCAACACGTGACCACGGTGGACCACGCCGGCACCGACATTGGCCGAGCCGCGCACGAAATCAACATCGTCAGCGGGTCGCTACTGGGCAGGCTCACCCTGCTCCGGCACGTGCGCGTCAACAGTCGCCACCATCAAGCAGCCCGCGAGCTGGGTGCGGGGCTTCGTGTCATAGCGCAGGGTCCCGACGGGGTCATCGAGGCCTTCGAGGGGACGGGAAAGTCCTTCGTGCTCGGAGTGCAGTTTCACCCCGAGGCACTCCCCGCTAAGCGGTGGTCGCAACGGATCTTCTCCGGGCTAACCAGCGCCGCCCGGGAATTTCGCCAGAGCCGGGGAATATCGGTGGGAGCCGTTGCCGGTCCTCAGCCTGCGCCAGGGCAGCCATCTGCTCCGGGTGAGACGCTTAGCTGAGATCGGGCCAGGCAGCGCTGCCGGTCTCGCTCTCGCCCTCCTCGCCCTCGGCCTTCTGGCGATAGCGCTCCTGCACCATCTTCAGGGCCACCGAGCGGGGCAGGCCGAGTTTGACGAGGGACTTCACCTCGTCGGCCATGACCTTGTCGCGCGCGGTCTCGATCGCCGCCACCAGGTCATCAATCGTGACGGTTGTTGCGACCTTCCTGGACATCACGACCCAGTCTATCGCGCCCGGCGCCATGGAGGATCAGCGCCTCGCCGCGTGCAAGTGTCGGTGGCCAGGGCAACTGCGGCGGCAACCCCGTCATCCAGTTGCGCCGCGCTGAGACCGGCGACGTCGCCACGACCTTCCACCCCGCTGCGCAGCAGCCACTCGACCAAGCCGGCGGTCAACGTGTCGCCGGCGCCCACGGTGTCGACGACCTCGACCGCGGGCGCGGCCTGATCGGTTCGGGCGTTCGCGGTGAACGCCTCGGCCCCGCCACCGCCATGGGTGACCACGACGAGGGATGGGCCAGTTTCCAGCCAGCGCTGCGCCACCGCAGCGGTGGGCTCACCAGGGTGGCGCCACTCCAGGTCCTCAGAACTCGTCTTGATGATCGTCGACATCGCGATCCAGTGGTCCAAGCGCCGTGCCACCGCGCCGCCGTTGCGGATCAGGGCGCGACGGATGTTGGGGTCGAGGACGATGATGGCGCGCGCCTCCCGTGCCAGCAGATGTTGGAGAGCGTCCGCCATCGCTGGCGTCGCCAGCGCCAGGGAGCCGGCGACGACACAGAAGGAGGGGTCGCCGATATTGTCGGGAAGCCCCTCGACCGACCAGCTTCCGTCAGCACAGCCGTTGATGTAGAAGCTGTAACTGGCGGCGCCGGCCGCGTCCAGCGAGGCGATGGCCAGCGTCGTCGGTTCCGCGGTGCGCACCATGAGAGAGAGGTCGACCCCGGACTCCTGGAGCTGAGCATGGATGAGGTCGCCAAATCGGTCGGTGCCGACACGGGAGACCAGCGCCGTGGGCACACCCAGTCGCGCCAGGGCAATCGCGGTGTTCTTGGGGCTGCCCCCGGGCACCGGGATGAAGGCGCCATCCGGCTGCTGGATGAAGTCAATGAGGGATTCCCCGCAGACAACCACCCGGGGCCTCTCCCCTTGGCCTCTGAGCACACCGGTCACCCCGTCCTTCGAAGCCCGGCAGCGCGGGGCTTTGTCCGTCGAATGTCCCGCATTGTCTGCGACGGTGGTCGCGATGCACCAGTCCGTGGCCGCCATCGACGTTCTCTGGGATCTTGATGGCACCCTCGTCGACAGCGAGATCCTGGCCATGCGCGTCGCTGTGAGCACCCTTGTTGGCACGTTTGATCTCGACGGTGGCGAGCGTCCCGGGTTGGCGGATGACCTGGCCCAACGGTGGGCAGGTCTGAGCTTCCAGCAGATGCTCGAGCGCTGCGAGCAGAAACATGGGGTACTCGATGACACGGCGCGGCGCGAGTTGATCATCTCTGCACGGGCCGCGACACTCGCTGCTCTCGCGTCCGTGGAGGCCACCCCAGGAATCCTCGACACGCTGACGGAGGTCGCCGAGGGTGGTGGCCGCAATTCCGTGGTCACCAGCAGCGGCATGGAGCGGGTGGCCGTGTGTCTGCGGAGCACCGGGCTGATGGCTGCTTTTGCGGATGGTCATGGAGGTCACCGGATCTTCAGCGCGGCCACCCTGGGCCTGCCGCTCAAGCCCGCCCCAGACGTCTACCGCCACGCCGTTGACGAGCTCGGCACTGACCCTGCGACGACGGTCGCAGTGGAAGACAGCGTCCCCGGGGTCCGGGCGGCGGGCGGCGCCGGCATCGGGGCGGTTGTTGGCTATGTGGGTGGCAGCCACATAGCCCCAGCTTTGCGTGGCGCTCACGTCGCGGCCCTGCGTCTAGCCGGTGCGTCGATCGTCGTGGAGCGTGGCGTCGACCTGGCACCCGCGGTGGGCAGGGCCGCGGCGACATTGTCCATATCGCCCCCGCCCGCGCTGGGCAGGGAGCTCTGAGTCAGACGGGTTCGCTCGCCAGCATCTTGGACAGGGCGGCGCCCGTCCCCAGGGTGCGAATGTCGTCGAGGCACTCGCGTACCGCCTCAGCGATGCGCTGATTCGCTGACACATGGGCGCCGAAGATCTCTCGGACTGAGAGCAGATGGCTGGGCTCGTCGGGGGCGCTCCGAGCGCGGGCCATGAGTACGTCGCGCATGGGGTCGATGATCTCGATCTCCTCTCCGTTCTCATCCATCCCCTGGAGGTAGCGGTACCACGCAGCGAGCGCGAAGGCGATCCAGCGGATCGACCCCCCACTGGCCAGCTGGTGCTCGAGAGGCGGGACTATGGCGTTGCGGATTTTCTGGGAGCCGTCCATGGCGAGGCGCTGAACCTGATCGCGGATCGCCGGGTTCCCAAAGCGCTCCACAAGCGTGGTCCGATAGTCGGCGATGTCGATACCGCCCACGGGGGGGATGGTTGGGGTGATGTCGTCGACCATGTAGCACCGCACGAAGCCACGAACGCCGGCGTTTGCCATCGCCAGATCGACGTGACGAAATCCCATGAGGTAGGCGGCGTACGAGAGCGCCGAGTGCGACCCGTTCAGGAGCCGTACCTTGAGTTGCTCGTACGGCTCCACCGCCTCGGTGAACTGCACCCCGACATTCTCGAGGGCAGGCCGTCCATTGATGAAGCGGTCCTCGACGACCCATTTCAGATACGACTCGCTGACCACCGGACAACGGTCGTCGATGCCGAATGTCTCGCGGACGAAGGCGAGAGTGCGGTCTGTGACGGCCGGGGTGATGCGATCAACCATCGAGTTGGGGAAGGCGATGTTCTCGCCGATCCAGCGGGCAACGCGGGGATCGCGGAGCTCCGCGAACTGCACAACGAGGCGACGAGTCATGTCGCCATTCCCGGGCAGGTTGTCGCAGGACGCGACGGTGAAGGGTGGCCCTCCCGATGCCCGCCGTTGCGCTGCAGCACCGAAGAGGTGCCCGAGTACTGAGACCGGAGGCGATCCCGAGAGATCAGCGCGGATCATGGGGTGCTCGACCTCGAGGTCCCCGGCGGAGTCGTAGCAGTACCCCTTCTCGCTCACCGTCAGCGAGACGATGCGCGTCGTCGGCGACGCTAGCGCTCGGGCCACCTCGTCCGGCGCTGTGGGAGCGTGCGAGAGATGACGGATGGATCCGATCACCTTGATGCTGTCGCGTGCCAGCGATCTCTCTGTCAACGTATACACGTTGTCCTGACCGTTCATGGCGCGCACGAAGTCGATGTCGGAGTCGAGACAGCTGACCCCGTGAATCATCCAGTCCTCGGCGCGTTCCTGGAGGTACTCCTGGACGAAGAGGGCCTGGTGGGAGCGATGGAAGTTGCCCGCGCCGAGGTGGACGATGCCACACCCGAGGTTGCCGCGTTCATAGCGGGGGAAGGACCCCACCCGGGGCAGCGTCGATGCCTCCGAGACGGGCACAAGATCACCGGGGGTTAGCAGATCACTCACCAGTGCAGGACACTAGCTCACGCCGAGCGGCGCCGGTGCAGACCGTGACGATGGGCCGACGCGGGGTGCCGTCATCGCTCGAGTTAGGAGTCCCGGGAAGGTATCCAGCGAGGCCTGCAATTCGGCCTGGAACCTCGGATCGTTGCGCAGCCCGCGGGCGAGACCAGGGATGTGCTGGGCAAATTCCGCAGCGTTGGTGTATGCCTGCCGCCGGAGACCGAGCAGACCTCGTTTCTGAGCGCCGGTGTCGGCGATGTCCAGCTTTCCGTCACGAGCAGCACGCAGGTAGTGCGCCCACGCCGCCAAACCAATCATGAGGTGATCGTGGGGTTCACCATGAGCAATGGCACGCTGCAGAGGATCGACGATGCGCTGCTGCACCTTGTCGGTGCCATTGCGCGCCAGGCGCGCCAACTCGTCGGCAAGGAAAGGATTCGCCACCCGGCCCATGGTTTCCTTGGCATACGCCCTGTAGTCAACGCCGGCCATGGGATTGAGCGTGCCTACGATCTCGTCAAGAATCCCCTGACAGACCTCGCGGACCACGGGGTTGGCGATCGCCTCATGGGCGAAGCTGTTCCCGGCGAGCCGACCGATCATCCCCAGTGTTAGGTGGAGGCCGTTGAGCATGCCCACCTTCATGGCGCTGTAGGGATAGACGTCGGGGACCAGAGCTGCGCCCACCTTCTGGAATTCGCCAAGGAGGGGGTTTGCGGCGTGGTCGCCAATGACCAGGGAGTACTTGGGCCACGGCTCGGCAAAGACCGGCCACTGATCACTGGCAGCGACAGCGGGAGCGTTTCTATGCAGCCACCGCTTCATCGCCGCGCTCGTGGTGGGCACAATCCGATCGACCATGGTGTTGGGAAAGACCACCTCGGTCTCGATCCACCGGGCCAGGTCGGGCCGACCGCGCCTCTCTGCGTAGGCCACGGTGGCGCGACGGAGGATGTCGCCGTTACCGACGAAGTTGTCCAGCGACATGACCACGAACGGCTCGCCACCCGCCGCGTATCGCTTCGCCAAGCCCGCGGCAAGCAGCCCGACGATCGAGCTCGGTGCGTCCGGACGGCGCAGGCACTCGCTGACCTCCGGGTTGCTTTCCAGGCCGCCGGTTGGGTAGGCGGTTTGGGTGACGGTGAGGGTGACCAGCTTTGTGGCCGGGTCGGCGAGCACATCCACCACTGCCAGGGGGTCCTCGGCGGCGACCATCACCGAGCGGATGCTGTGAACTCGTTCGATGTCAAAGCCGCCATCGCTATGAGGGGTGACGATGTTGTAGGCATTCCCCTGCGCCGCCAGGGTCTCGCGAACGTGGTGGCTGTCGTGCAGGTTTACTCCGGTGACCTCGACCCCCAGGCGTTGAGCCAGCACAGCTCCATGGCCGCGGAAGAAGTGACCGACCCCGAAGTGGACCCAGGGCGTTCGCACCGGGCTGATCGGCGGTGCGCTCCCGTTTCGGTGGGAAGAGTTCCCGTTCGAGTGCGGGGCCGCCGAATAACCGTTGTCGGAGGTCGCCATGGGCGGAGCCTATGTGGGCCGCGCGGACATATGACGGACAGTTCCTCCTGTGCGCCGCGCACGAGCCCCTCATCCCCCCAATCAAGCTCAACGATGCTCTGCACTCCGCTCCGCGGAGGCCGTTGTCAGGCTGCTCCGGCCCCGGCACTGCGTCGGCGACCGCGGATGAACCAGGCAACAATGACGGCGGCGACGAGCACCGCCAGGACAACGGCCAGCTTCTCGATGGGGCCGGCGATGCTGTCCAGGTTGGCGCCCACCTGAGCACCGAGCCAGGTGAGGAGGAAGCACCAGGGGAGGGCGCCGGCGAAGGTGAGCACCGAGAAGCGCAGTGGCTCGACCTTGGCCAGCCCGGCGGGGAAGGAGATGTAGGTG
This sequence comes from Candidatus Dormibacteria bacterium, assembly GCA_051002895.1. GTDB lineage: Bacteria > Chloroflexota > Dormibacteria > Aeolococcales > Aeolococcaceae > JBPCLW01. The sequence continues at coordinate 27,171 of JBPCLW010000037.1, forward strand.
CGGATCACGGGGAGCAGGCGACCGAAGAACACCGCGGCGAGGCCGAAGCGGCGGAACCAACCATCGGCCATCTCCACGTGGGATGGCCGGATGCCGATGCGCCGGCCCGGGCCGAGGAGCACCGGTTCGCCGTAACGGCGGGCAACGACGTACGCGATCAGTGAGCCGGCGAGATTGCCGGCGGCACCGGCCACGACTGCGGCGAAGAAGTTGAGCTGGCCCTGGGCGGCGAAGATTCCCGCTGCCGGCATGATCACCTCGCTGGGAAAGGGGATTCCGCAGCTCTCCGCGGCCATGAGGAGGAAGACGATGGCAATCCCGCCGCTCATCACCCAGTTGGACACGATCGAATGCAGGCTGGCGAGCATTACCTCGACTCCGGGCGGGCGGGCTGTTCGATCACCAGCGGATGCTGACGGTTGCCGATGCCGGTGCGCTCCTGTTGCACTCGGCGCTGTTGGGCGCGCACCACCAGCGCCAGGACGATGATCCCGGCGGCGATGAGGCTGCGCCCATCCCGGGTGTCCAGGAAGAGCCCGGCGGGAACGGCCACCGCCACGGTGACGTCATAGACGCGGCCATGCATGCGGGTGGCAAGGGAGACGGGGAGGGCGACTACGGCGCAGATGAGAGCGGCCTCGGGAAGGGTGGTGACGAGACCGGAGAGGAGAGGAACGAGACCGCGCCCGCCGCGGCGGAAGCCGACAGGGAAGGCGTCGCCGACGACGCAACCGGCGATGGCGACGGCGACGAACCAGCCTGAGGGGTTATAGAGGTGCGCGGCCACGCCCACGAAGCCACCCTTGATGACCTCGACGATGACCGCGAGGACGGCCGTACGGATGCCCGCCGAGAGCAGGGCGTCCAACGCGCCGGTGCCGCCCGTCCCCACGCGGCGCAGGTCGATACCGCGCTCCCGGCGGGCCAGGAGCCAGGCGACGGGCAGGGCGCCGACCAGGTAGGACGCAACGAAGGCGATGGCGGGGGCGACGAGGGCATAGGTGTCGAATGGCGGCACTGCCAAAGCCTAGAGCGAGGGGCCCTCTCGCCGCGCACAATGCGCCCATGGCCCGTCACATCGCCGAGGGCGTCGCCCATCACGCATTCTCCCTGCCCGACGCCTGGGAGGACCATCCCTGGGAGGGAGACCGCGTTGCCAAGGTGGGGAAGAAAATCTTTGCCTTCCTGAGCAACGACGACCGTGGATCGCTGGGAGTGAAGCTGCCGCGCTCAGCGGGATTCGCGCTCTCCTTGGGCTGCGCTAGCCCCATGGGGTACGGCCTGGGTCGCCATGCCTGGGTGACCATCGAACTGTCCCACGACAGCACTCCTGGCGCTGAGGTGCTCCACGAGTGGCTGGAGGAGAGCTATCGGGCGATCGCCACGAAGACGCTGGTGAAGCGGCTCGACGCCTCGGCGCCCTGAGCGCAGCCACAGGGTCGCATCATGTCGCGCCGCCGACCATCTGATCTCGGCGACTGGCCGGTGCCGTTCGACCCCCACACTGAACTCGACTGGGGAGACCCGGTAGTGAGCCGCCGTCTGCTCCGCGAGCACCTCGACCAGGGGCATGACGGCGCCAGCCGTCGCGAGCGCACCGTGGACCAGCACGTGCGACGTCTGCGACGTCTGCTACCGGAACCGCCGGCGCGGATTCTCGATGCGGCATGCGGACCGGGTCTGTATGCGGTGCGGCTGGCAGCACTGGGGTACGCGGTGGACGGTGTCGACGTCGGCCCGGCGGTGCTGGAACACGCGAGGCGACTGGCGCGGCGGCGCGGAGTGAGTGGGCGGACGACGTTCGCGGGGGCAGACCTGCGTGACATCGCGGTGGGCGGCGATCACGACGCGGTTCTGCTGATCTACTTCGTGCTCGAAGGATTTCCCCGGGTGACGCAGGTCGCGGTGTTGCGTCGTCTCCGGCGGGCGTTGCGACCCGGGGGGCGGCTGATCGCCGAGCTACGGCTGCGTCCCGAGCACCCCGTGGGGCGTGTCTCAAGCTGGGATGTGGTGGAGACGTCGCTGCTCTCCGATCGGCCCCATCTGCTGCTCACCGACACCATGTATGACGAGCGACGCAACACCTATGTGCTTCGCGAGACTGCGATATTCGACAACGGACGTACGGCACAACAGCAAACCACCAGTCGGTTGATGCGACTCGACGACCTGGAGTCACTGTTTGCCCGCGCCGGGTTGCGAGTGCGGTCGGTGCGTGACGGATGGACGCGGTATCCGGCCAATGCACTCTGTGATTCCGTGCTCGTAGTGGCGGAACGGGTATCGGAGACGGCCGGGGGGTGATGGCCCACAGAACCGGCTCAACAATGCGGGGCCACCCCAACGGCAATTGCCAGGGTGACCTGAGGCGCGTCGCCCAGTATCAGCAGGGCGGCGTACACGCCTCCCGGGAGGGTGCTGTCCACCGGCCATGATGTCGATACCGAGAGCGACTGGCCAGCGGCTAGGATGAGCTCGGGACACGCGGCCGGATCAGCCAGTGCGGCCGCCGCCCCGCTGTACACGTGGAGCTGGCTGGCATCGATGACGAGCAGTTTCAGCGGAGCGGCGCAGTCATCGAGGTGAATGTGCGCCGGCCCGGTGACGCGGACCACGAAGGTCACCGTCCCCCCGGGTTCGACCTGGCCGCGGTCGGCGCTGGCGGTGAGTGGCGCGGTGGTCAGCGCGGGCGCCGGCAGTGTTGACCGCGCGCGGCACGGGGTGGCCGACGGCACTGAGTTGGAGCCGCAGGCGGCGAGGAGCAACGCCAGGGCGGCGCCAGTGGCGCGAGGGGTTCGCAGCATCTGCGCAAGGGTACCGGCCGGTACCATTGCCACCTGCCGAGCAGGGGCCAGGGGCTCAGGAGGTCGCTATGCCCACGTCTCCGGACCGGATCCGCGCCGTTGCCATTGCCGGTCACAGTCACGACGGCAAGACGACGCTTGCGGAGGCTCTGCTGCATACCGCCGGGGCCATTCCCCGGATGGGTTCCACCGACCAGGGCTCGGCGACTCTCGACTTTCAGCCGGAGGAGCAGCATCGCTCCATCTCTGTCAGCCTGGCGGCGGCGCGCTGCGAGTGGAATGGCACCGCCATCACTCTCATCGACGCGCCGGGCTTCCAGGACTTTGCCGGTGAGCTCGCCTGTGTCCTGACCGGTGCCGACGCGGCCGTTCTTGTGGTTGCGGCCACCGGCCATGTCTCGGTGGGCGCGGAATTGGCCTGGGAGATGATCCAGAGCCGCGGACTCCCGTGCCTCATCGTTGTCAACCGTATGGACAAGGAGAACGCCGCCTACGAGGCGACCGTCGATGCACTCCGCGAGACATTCGACCGCCGGCCCATTGCCGTAGCCGTTCCCATCGGCAACGCAGAAGGGTTCCGGGGCTACGTCGATCTGGTGAACGACACCGCCCACGAGTTCGACAGCAACGGCGGCGCCAGAGATGTCGATCTCCCCGCGGAACTCCGCGAGGAGGTGGAGCGCGCCCATACCGCCCTCGTCGACGCAGCCGCAGAGACCAGCGATGTCCTCCTCGAGAAGTACCTCGGTGGCACCGAACTCAGCGACGACGAGGTGCGTGGTGCTCTCCACGCCGCAGCGCTGCGAGGCACCGTGGCTCCCATCGTCTGCGCCGCCGCCGGTGATGCTCGCGGGGCCGCCATGGTTCTAGACAGTATTGTCCGTTACCTGCCGACCCCGGCGGAGCGCGTCCACCACGGCCAGGACCTGCTGGGCAATGATGTGGAGATTGCCTGCGATCCCGAAGGGCCCCTGGTGGCCCAGGTGTTCAAGACGTCGATGGATCAGTTCGGAAGGGTGTCCCTGGTGCGCGTGCTGCGCGGCACCGTCCGCACTGACACGCATCCGTACAATTCCACCAAGAAGAGCGAGGAACGATTTGCCCATCTGGGAGTCCCCGTCGGCAAGTTGGTGACCACTGTCTCCGAGGTGAGAGCCGGAGATGTCGCGGTGCTCACCAAGCTCGGCCACACAGCGACCGGCGACACACTGTGTGACCGGGCCCACGCGGTGGTGCTGCCGCCCATCGACGCCCCGCCGCAGTCGTATGCTGCGGCGATCACTGCCGCATCGAAGAGCGATGAAGACAAGATCATGTCCGCGCTCTCCCGTCTCCATGAGGAAGACGTCACCTTCTCCGTCGACCGTGATCCGGTCACCCATGAGGTACTGGCTCGTGGTCTTGGCGATGTTCACCTCGACGTTGTCCTCGAGAAGATCAGGCGTAAGTACGGGGTGGACGCGACGCTTCAGGCGCCCCGCATTCCCTATCGCGAATGTATTACCGGGACAGCACGAGTGCAGCACAAGTACAAGAAGCAGTCCGGCGGTGCCGGACTCTACGGCGACTGCACCCTGGAGATCGAGCCGTTGCCGCGCGGTGGTGGATTCGAATGGGAGGACAGAATCGTCGGCGGCAGCATTCCCCACCAGTTCCGTTCCAGCGTGGAGAAGGGGGTGAGGCAGACCATCGAGCAGGGCGCCATCGGCGGCAACCCCATCGTCGATGTGCGGGTGCGCCTGGTCGACGGCTCGACGCACGCGGTCGACGGCAAGGACATCGCCTTTCAGATTGCCGGCTCGATGGCCATGCGTGAGGCGGTGGCTCAGGCATTGCCGGTGCTCCTCGAGCCGGTGATGGAGGTGCGGGTCGTCATCCCTGAGCGCTTCATGGGTGATGTCATGGGCCTGCTCAACTCTCGCCGCGGTCGGGTGGCGGGGATCAATCCGCTCGGTGACGGTCGCAGCGAGATCTCAGCGCAGCTGCCGCAGAGTGTGATGTATGCCTTCCCCATCGACCTGCGGGCGATGACCCAGGGACGCGGCCGCTACACCATGGAGTTCTCCCACTACGAGGAGGTGCCGCATCAGGTGGCCCAGGGAATTGCCGAGGCTCCGGCCTGATCAGGCGGCGGCTGCGTGGGGCGTGCCCCGACCGGAGCGCAGCCTGCGGCCGACCGCGAGCAGGGCTCGCTGGGGCGCGCCGGTGAGTCCGCGCAGCTCGGTCTCCATGCTGTAGGGAACCCGGTCGGATACACCGCCGCTGCGGCTGCGCACTTCGTCGGCAGGATGCAGCCGGCTGTCCGCGGCCACGATGGACGTCACCGTAGCGCTCGTATGGCAGCGACCCTCGGGATCAGAGAAGCCAAAGGGTTCGCCAACCACCACGTGGCGATCGTAGCCGTCGATCATCGCTGATGTGGGACGGCCGAACTCGAGGCTGGCATTGAGGCTGACGATAACTGCGTCGCGGGTGAGGCGATACACCTCACCGGTCGCGGTGGTGACGTAGACATGGGTCAGCGTCTCATCGTCCGGCTCCACGGGAGAGAAGAGATGGCACTGCAGGTCAAGCCCACTCCCCGCCTCCGTCCAGCGCAGACCCAGGCGCCGAACGCCGATGTTCTGATCCGAGGGGTCGGGCCCGAGGTCGACGGTGATGGGGGATCTCATGACACGAGGCTAGGATGGTCGAACGGACACGGGGCGGACGATAGGCCACTCGCTCCGCCCCCCAGGTTCGGCGTTTCCGAACATGACGTCCCGGCTCCGCTCGTACACTTGGCCCATGGCTCATACCCCGCAGCCGAGCGCCCCACTGGAAGCGTTCCTTGAGGCACTGCAGCAGGTTATCTCGGACTGGAGCATTCCCTACGGCAACACCATTCCCGCGTCGGTCGACATCTTCGTACCGCTCATGAGTTCGGAAGCGATGGCAGCGCTTCATGAATCGGCGGCCGCGGCCGCAGGGCGTGGCGAGGCGCAGTCGGCGTTTCGAACGGTGGAGCACGAGGGCCGACAGATCGGCCATAGCGTCCACGTGGATGGCAGCATTCAGATGCTGCGTCAACTCATGGAGACCTGGCAGGACCTCGCTCGGGTTGAGGTCGTCAACAGTCCGTGGTCTGAGACCGACACCGCCGTGGCGACCACATTCAACATTGACCTGACTCGCACCCACGGCCGGGAGCTTGACGGCTGACGGCCCTGTGGTGACATCGTGAGTCACGAACATACGGGGAGAGGGGGTACGCCGCGATGATTGTCCAATTCTCAGGCCAGACAGTCGTAGCCAGACCGCTAAAGGCGGTCGGCGCTGCGCTTGTCGATCGCGTCCGCGAGACCTTGCTGGATGATCTCGATCCCAGAGACTGGAAAGTCGCCGAGTTGGTCAGCACCGGCGAGGGGTGCTGCGCCACCCTCTCCAATGGTGCCTTCCTCCTTCGCATGGAGTTCACCGCGTCTGCCGCTGGGACTGCCACGATGTGGATGCCCGCCTCAGCGCGGGTTCAGATGACCCCGAGGCGGGGATTCTCCTGCCGGCCGCCCGGGACTTCGTTGAGAGTGGCGCTGCCGAACACTATTTGCATCGTTGGGGCGAGGCATTTGCGGCGGACATTGACGGCCCCGCTCGCGTCCTGTAGTCGGACGCGCAAGAGGGCGAGGCCACGGTGGCCTCGCCCTCACTGGCGGTTGCGGTGGTGGATTAGACCTGGTCGAGTTCGGGGTTGCGGCGGATGCCGGTGAGGATGATCAGGCCCGATGCCATGAG
>JBPCLW010000038.1:0-49632 GCA_051002895.1 Candidatus Dormibacteria bacterium
TGCTGTTCGTGGTCACTGTCGTCTCCTTGAGGTTGGGTAGAAGCTCTTCAAGGATGGCGCGGTGGCCGCTCTCATTTCAGGGCGCTGCCTCAGCCCCTTCGTACACCACGAACGTGGACACTACTCGGACGGACGCCCCCTGGCTTCGAGTTCGTTCTCAAACTCTCCCGCTACCTCAGCCACATCACCCGGCTCAGCGCTCCCCACGAGCCGGTCACGCGCTTCCTGGACCGGGCTGTGCCCTTGGGTGATCGGCGCGGCCCACTGCTGCTGCAGTTGCCGCCGAGGTTCGCCGTCCATCCGCAGCGCCTGGCTGCCACTCTGCGCTGCGTCCCCCTTGGCGTACCGATTGCGGTGGAACTGCGAGACAGTAGTTGGTTCACCGACGAGGTTCGGGGAATCCTGCGCGACCGCACTGCGCCGCTGGTGCTCACCGATCGCGGCGATGAACTGCAGGAGCCGGAGTGGCTGACCGCGCGCTGGGGATACGTGCGACTCCATCAGGGGACCGCAACGCCCTGGAGTTGTTACACGGATTCCCGGCTGCGCTGGTGGGCCGAGCGGATCGGGCAACTCTGGGGAGCCGACGCCACGGTCTACGTCTTCTTCAACAACGATCCGTTTGGATGTGCCGTGCATGACGCGGCGCGATTTGCCACCATCTGCAACGATCTCGGTCTGCCCACGACGCGGGTTCCCGACATCAACGCCGCGCCACTCACGGGGTCGGCACGCTGAGGGTGACGGGCCGCAGCCGAAGGTCAGGATTGAACTGACGACCTACCGCTTACGAGGCGGTTGCTCTACCACTGAGCTACTTCGGCCCGGCGGACGGCATCGTAGCAGTCGCCGTCAGAAGGGCTCGGCGAGCCAGATTTCGCGCCGGGGAAGGATGCGGTCCATGAGGGCCACGGCGTCGCCGGGACTCTGGAGCAGTCCGAGGCGGCTCAACTGCAGGGCAGTGCTGCTGCTTCCCCACCAGGCGGCGAGCGCAGCAACACCGATACGCACGGTGCCGTCGCCACCGACGCGCACCGACATGGCGCCCGACTCAATGGTGCAGCGCAGCCGCATTGGGTGCTCGTCATGGGGATCGCGCACCTCGAGGTCGATGACCCCCGCCTCGTGCTCGGCGTAGCCGCGCTGCTCGAGGGCGGCGCGGACGTCGACGATGCGCTGCAGCCAGAGCGACCCAGCGCGCTCCTCCAGCCGGTCGCGATGGGGATCGCTGAGCAGAATGTGCAGGAGGTTGCGGCGGGGCAGGCGACCGGGCTCGAACCGTACCGTCTCACCCTGGCCGCCGTTGCCGCCGAGTGCGCCCAGTAATCCGCGATGGGCGTTGCCGGTCAGGGCGCCGAAACGTCCCACCAGGGTCTCGACGGCACCCTGGCTGCCGCTGCGGCGCTGGGAGAACCTGGCGTATCCCGTGAGGCGATCGTTCTCGCGCCAGCCCAGGGCGAAGCGGTGCTCGGCGGGCTCGGGCGCCCCCGCCACCGGCCACCAGGGTGGGGGCGCGAACCCTCCATCCCATGGTTCGATGATCTCGCCCCAGAGCTCCCGCCATTCCGCCTCGCCGGGATCCCGGACCGCCTCGCCCTCGCCACGCATCGAACTCAGCGCATCCATCCGCACCGCGAACCCCACCGAACGATCACCGAGGCCCCAGCCGTGGCGGGCGTAGAAGCGGGGCACCGCCGCCCAGAGGGGGGACACGGCGCACTCTCGCTCCCGGGCGCTGCGGACGAGGTCGGCCATGAGTGCGGCGCCCACGCCGGTGCCACGGACCTCGGGGAGCACGGTGACCGATTCCACCGCTGCCGCCGGGACCGCGTGGCCGCCGTAGCGCTGCTCGACCGACGCCAGCGCGTAGCAGCCCACGACGCGGCCGCCCAGCCGGGCGAGACGGAGGTGGACGTTGCCGCGCAGCTGCTGCGCGGCGGTCGCCGCGGCCGTGGCGTCCCAGACGAAGCCCTCGGCGTCGACCTGGGCGAAGTCGGCCCAGTCCTCGTCGCTCTGCGCAGTGACGATCTCCAATCCATCCACGCCGGCAGAGTGTACGGACGGAGTGTGGAAGTCAGCGCAGCGCGAGAGGGGCGGATCGCTTCCCGCTGGTAGAATTGGCGCCCGTGGTCGCCTCGGGAACAACACGCCGGCTGCGCGTCGGCGTCGGCGTCGGCGTTGCCGCTCTTCTGACGCTCTCCGGCTGCGCGTCCATGGCGACCGGCGGGGTTACCCCTCCAGCTAGCCGGCCACTCGGCGGCACCGTGTCCGACCAGGCGGAGGCCTGCCGCCTGCTAGGGCCGGGCGACTTCGACGCTGCCGGGATCCCCGGCACGACCCGCCCGCAGGCGTCGGCGAGTGCGGAGGTCGCGACCTGCAGCTACGCATCGTCGGTGGAATTGAGCATCTCCATCAGCACTTCGCCGGGTCGCATCTATCAAGCGGCAATCCTCGACGCCGGGGTCTTCGAGTCCCCGCTCAGCGGGCTCAGTGGTGTCGACACCAGTGCGGAGAGGGTTGCGGGAGGCCGGTCCGCAGTGCTCGCGGCGCAGAGGGGGCGGCTGGTTGTCCTGCTCATGCTCCCCCAAGGGACTGCGCGCAGCACCCTGGAGCGCCTCGCGGCCCTCGTTCTCAGCCGCGCGCCCACCTGAGGGCACATGACGTTCGCGATACCCTTGCGAACCCATGAGCGCTCCCCGTCCCCATGTCGACGCCCTTGACCTTCCCGCGCTGGACACGAAGTGGCAGCGCCATTGGGCTGAGCGCGGCACCTACCGCACCGACCTCGACGGGCCGCGTCCGTATTACTGCCTGATGATGTTTCCCTATCCATCGGCGGAGAAGCTCCATGTCGGCAATGCTTACGCATTCACCGGTGTGGACATCCACGGTCGTCACCGTCGCATGTTGGGATACGACGTCCTGGAGCCGCTGGGCTTCGACGCCTTCGGCATCCACACCGAGAACTACGCCATGCAGGTGGGGGAGCACCCCGCCAGCCTGACCGCACGCAACGTCGAGTATTTTCGCGAGCAGCAGCTCAAGAAACTCGGGCTGGGGGTGGATTGGACCCGCGAGGTGAACACCACTGACCCTCGCTACTACCGGTGGACTCAGTGGCTCTTCCTGCAACTCTTCAAGGCGGGACTTGCCGAGCAGAAAGAAGCCGCGGTCAATTGGTGCTCCTCGTGTCTGACGGTGCTCGCCGACGAACAGGTCATTGATGGTCATTGCGAGCGCTGTGGAACCACGGTGGAGCAGCGCTTTCTCAAGCAATGGTTCCTGAAGATCACCCGGTACTCCCAGGAACTCCTCGATGCGCTCAATGTCATCGACTGGTCGGAGCGCACCCTGCTGGCCCAGCGCAACTGGATCGGCCGCAGCGAGGGTGCGCTCATCGACTTCGAGCTGCGCGCCTGCGATCGCGGGGCGGTCACCGTGTTCACCACCCGAGCCGATACCCTCTTCGGCGCCACTTTTCTCGTCGTCGGTTCCGACCATCCCCAGCTCGAGGAGTTCACTGCCAGCGATCGTCGTGAAGCGATTGGGGAGTGGCGCCGGCGTCTGCCGACGGCGAGCGAGGCGCCGGACTTCTCGCTGGGCATCGATCTCGGCGCTCGCGCTGTGCATCCGCTGACGGGCGAGGAGCTTCCCGTGTTCGCCGCCCCCTACGTGCTGGGCGGCTATGGCACCGGCGCGATCATGGCGGTTCCCGCCCACGACGGGCGCGACTGGCAGTTCGCTCACGCTCACCACTTGGCGATCGTCGAGGTGATCAAGGGCGGTGACGTCAGCACCGAGGCCTGGACGGGAGACGGCGCCCTGATGAACTCCGGGGACCTTGATGGCAGCACCTCCACAGACGCCAAGCGCAGCGTCGTCGAGCGTCTCGCCGAGCGCGACGCCGGTCGCGCTCACGTGCAGTTCCGCCTGCGCGACTGGCTCATCTCCCGGCAGCGCTATTGGGGACCGCCCATCCCCATCATCCACTGCCCGGGTGATGGCGCGGTCCCGGTCCCTGAGGAGCAACTGCCGGTGGAACTCCCCGAGGTCGAGGACTTCCGCCCGCTTGGCACCGGAGTCTCGCCGCTGGCCGCGCTCGAAGAGTGGGTCAACGTCGCCTGCCCGGTGTGCGGTGGACCCGCTCGGCGCGAGACCGACGTCTCCGACACGTTCCTCGATTCCGCTTGGTATTTCCTGCGCTATCCCTCGAGCGACTGCGACGATCGCGCCTTCGATGCCGAGCGCACACGGCGCTGGCTACCGGTCGACGTGTACATCGGCGGCCACGAACACGCGGTGCTCCATCTCATGTACTCGCGCTTCGTCATGCGAGCGCTTCACGAGCTCGACATGGTTCCAACGCCCGAGCCGTTCGCGCACTTTCGCGCCCACGGTCTGCTCGCTCTGGGCAGCGCCAAGATGTCGAAGAGTAAGGGCAACGTCGTCAATCCCGACGAGTACATGGCGCGGCACGGCGCCGACGTCTTGCGCCTGTACCTGATGTTCCTCGGCCCCTATTTGGAGGGTGGGGAGTGGAACGACGAGGCTATCGTGGGTCAGAGTCGCTTTCTGGAGCGAGCGTGGCGGGCCTGCCTGCTGGCCAGCGCAGAGGCTCATGAGGACGCGGAGCGCGAGCACCGTCGCCATCGCACCATCGCCACGGTCACCCAATGTATCGACCAACTCCAGTACAACAGAGCGATCGCAGCGCTGCACGAGTTTGCCCGTGGCATCGATGAAGACAACTCTGGCAAGAACGGTCGGCGCATCGATGCGCTCACCCTCGTGCAACTGCTGGCACCGTTCGCGCCTCATGTCACTGAGGAGCTCTGGACCCGGCTCGGTCAGGTCGGATCGGTGCATCACTCCGCCTGGCCCCAGCACGACCCAGCGCTGGCGGCGGCATCTACTGTCACCATTGCGGTGCAGGTGAATGGCAAGCTCCGGGCAACCTTCGACTGCGCCGCCGGCACCTCTGCGGAGGAACTCCAGCGCCTCGCGCTGGCGCAGCCACGGGTGTCCGAGGTGCTCGGTGGGGTGCAGCCCCGCAAGTTCATCGCAGTTCCCGACCGCGTCGTCAACCTGGTCCTCTGACATGAGTGCAACGCCGCCGTTGCCGCATCGGTTCGGGCCCAACGGCGCGCTCGTCGATGCAGTCTTGGAGGGAGTGAGCCTCGCGTCGGTGCCCGGAGATGACGGGATGGCGAACCTCGTCGCATCCGTCTGTGGTGTCGTGGCCGACGACACAGCCACGCCCGGTGCCAGCATCCGCGCCCGGATCGACCACCTGATCAGGGACGCCACCGACCTCGACTCCCGCACCGTGGATGCCCTCCGACTGGAGATCACCCATCGTTTTGGCGCTGACCTCGAGGAGCACGTGCCCGCCGGCGACGCGCGGGATCTCGCTCGACGCCTTCTGGTTGCCGCCGCGCTCTGGCCGGCGGTTCACGGTGCCCACCCCAACCCCTTTGCCCCCGGCGTAGAACTTGCCCGGGTGGGTGTGCTCGTGGAGATCGGCCAGGAGAAGCTGCACGCCTGGCACCGGCGGCTGGAGGTGCCGGTGCGGCTCGTGTGTGAGTCCCCTGCTGTCGAGGGGCCGTTCCGTCCCGTCCTCATCCTGCCCGGGGACTGAGAGCAGCGTCAGCCGGTATGCCCCGCGACGGTGAGACAGACCCGAACCGCGCATGTCTTCGCGGTCGCGGTATATCCGTGGGGAAGCGACGGCAGCTCATCTTCGGGCTCCGTGAGCATCACGATGGTGCCGGAGTTGGCCACAACGTCACCGGGGACGGCGGTGGTGATGGCGCCCGGGGGAAACGCGGCGGTCCCCCAATACCACGGAACGTCGCCGCTGAGCACGTGGACACGGGTGGCCACGTCTGGAGTGGCGTAGTACTGGGCGAGGAGATATTGACTGGGATCGGCGAGGATGATGTCGTGCGCCCCCAGGTGCGAGGGGAGGACATCAGCAGTCTGGGGATGGGTGATCGCCAGGCTGAGCGCGAGCGAGGGAACGGCCATGGCGAGGACGGAGACGAGCGCAGCGCGCAGGGGAAGGACGCTGATCCCAATGCCAATGACGGCGAAGAGGGGAGGCCAGAGGACGCTCGCGTAGCGCGCTTCCAGAAGGGGTTGGCCGAGGCTGATCAGGAGGAGCAGGAGCAGCGCGCCGCCCCCGCTGACTGCCAGGAAGGCGATACCCCTCCGCCCCTGCGGCTGGAGACGACCCCGGCCCAAGGCGACGGTGAGGAGACCGGCGAGGCCGGCGATGACGGCAATGCCCTGCAGCGTCTGGAGCCCGATCTTGAGGGGGACGCCCGGGTCGATGGGCGGCCCGGAAAGGAACTGAATCACGGTCCCGCTCACCGTCTTCAAACCCACGGGCTCGATCCAGAACGGCGTCTGTGTGTGCTGAAACTGGGCGCGCGCCATGAGCAGCCACGGCGTCAGGCTGAGTACAGCGACCATCGCCGCGCCGGCGGCGACGGTGACCCGACGCCAGGATGGGCGGAGTATCCACACCGTGGCGATGCCATGGGCGACGAGGGCGATAACTGCGAAGTACTGGGTCCATACGGCGGCGGCGGTGACGAGCGCGTAGACAGCGACACGCGGCCACGTTGGTCGGTCGAGGGCACGCCAGAGGAGGAGCAGCGAGGCGCACACCAGGGTCCCGGCGAGCGCATACATGCGGGCGTCCCGAGAAACCACGACCGTGGTGGGGAGGAGCGCGACGACCGCCGCCGTCCACAGACCCGCACGGCCACCGGCGGCCCGCCGTGCCAGCGCGGCGGCAATGGGAATGAGAGCGGTTCCCGCGATCGCTGAGATCAGGCGCAGTGCCCAGGGGGCGGCGGAAAACTGGGCGACGGCGTGTTCGAGCAGGTACTGCAGCGGCGGGGCCGAGTCGCGGCTCACGGCGCCCAGCATGTCACCGGTGGGTCGCTGCACCACGATGGCCGTGAAGGCCTCGTCACGCCAGAGTGGCTGCCGGTCGAGAAATGCCCCGCGGAGTACGAGGCCCGCCACGGTGATGGCGATCAGCTTGCCTGTGTATCGAGGGTCGTCGACCGTCCCCACCTTGTCGTGCGTGGGCATCGCGGTGCTCATGGTTGGGCGATCCAGACCGCGGGATGTCCCGCCCCGTCGACGGCGGCGACCTGCGCCCGATCGGCGGTGGCAGCGTCCACGACGCGCCGGATGTCGCCACGATCGAGCGCGAGGATTGCAGTGTGCGGCGTCCGCCGGTCGAGATGTGCGGTGGGGCTGGCGATGGTCGGCATGTCGTGAGCATCTAGGAAGCGCACCACAGTTGCGGAGTAGTCATCGAGGATGACCACGGTTCCCGCCCCGCCCCGGGCGAGCGTGGCGAGGGCGACCAGGTCGTGAGAGTAGGCGCTGTACCGCGCGGCCAGGCTGCGGGTGACGTAGGCATGCCCGCCTCCGGCAGCGATCGCGGCGAGCAGCACTGCCACGCCGCCGGCGAGGGCACGGGCCGCGGCGGCCCCCCAGGCGCTGCGCACGCCTTCCCAGAGAACAGCGGCCCCCAGGCCGATGCAGACCGCCAGCGGTGTGGCCAACCCCAGGGCGCGGAGGAAGTGCGGGGAGCCGCCCTCGGTGGCGACGAGCGGGGGTACCAGGAAGAGGGGGAGCGACAGGAGCACGAGCGCATGTGCGGCATCGCGCCGCCGGCGCCACAGCCGGACCACCCCGAGCAGCGCCACGGCGGTCAGCGGGATTCCCAGAGCCGGGAGAGCGTCGACGTCATGGCGGGGATTGGGATCGCCGGTGAAGGCGAACATTCCCAGGGTGCGGAGTTCATGGACCATGAACGACGAGTCCGCGGCTGCATCGCGATTGATCGCAGTGACGGCAAAGCTGCGACCGAAGTAGTTCTGCGGGTCGGAAGCGGCGGCAGCGATCATCGGCGCCCCGACAATGACGAATGCGACGGTGAGGGGGAGGAGGCCACCGAGCAGGGCTTTGAAGGTTTCGCGGTCGCGGCGGCGCAGCCAGAGCATCCATCCGAGAATGAGCAGAGGCAGCAGCTTCAGCGGCTGATACGTGTAGAGCGCGGCGAGCGAGCAGATCGCGCCCGCGAGCAGGGCGCTGCGGCGCCCTGGGCGGTCGGCCCAGTTCATGAGGCTGAGCAGAGCCAGGGCGGTGAAGAGCGGCACCAGCACGTTGCGCATGCCGTCGCGACTGATCGCGACCATCCAGACCGATCCCGCCACCCATCCGGCGGCGGCCAGTGCGGGCCCTCGGCCGAAGCGGCGACAGAGCAGGTAGACCGCGGGAACCGTGAGGACCCCGAGGAGCGCCGCTGTTCCCCGCAGACTCACCACGCTGCTGCCGGCAACGCGGAACACCGTGCTGACGATATAGGCGAAGAGAGCTTCGCGACCCCCATCTTCGGGAATGAAGACGGGGCTGTAACCGGGTGCCTGCAGCATCCGGTTGGCACTCACCCCCTCCGCCGCCTCATCGGGATAGAGGCCGCCAGGCTGCGTCGCCAGATCGGTGAAACGCAGGAGCACCGCTAGGGCGGTGACGGCGACTAGCAGGAGAGCAGTGAGCCGGCCGCTCAGCAGCGGTTCGCAGGCGACCCCACGGCCGGTCGCGCTCGCGGCATCGACGGGTTCCTCGGCCACAGGAGCGGCCGGTACGGGCGACGTCACGGCAGCATCGTCGCAGCCCGTTGGCCGAGCGTGTGGCGCTCTCGAACGCCCCCGCAAGGAGGCGTCCCGTCAGCCCGTGCCGGCGGCTACGCCCTCAAGTTCCTGCGCCTCCTGCTGCTGTAGCAGGGCGCGGGTGGCAGCGATCCGGCAGGCGAGCATCTCGAGGATCTCGTCGACCCGGTCGGTGAGTTCCGCGCCGAGGTGCAGCGGATGGTTGTCGATCTCCCGCAGCAGCGCTGACAAGCGCAGCGCTTTCTGATCAATGTGAGCAACGACCTCATGCGGGGACTGGGCCGTTGCGGCCAGTTGGCTCGGCTCCATGCGGCGACCTCCGTGGTGACCCGTGCCGGTCGGCCGGCGGTTGGAGCGCCGACCCTACGGGGAGCCTAGGCCGCTTGTCAGCGATTGTCCAGCGACGGATTCGCGAGTCCCAGGCGCTCAGGATGGACCTGGTGGCGGTGGTACACTCGGCGCCAATTGCCCGTGTGACCGGGCGCGGATGGCGGAACCGGTAGACGCGCGGGACTTAGGATCCCGTGGGGCAACCCGTCCGAGTTCGACTCTCGGTCCGCGCACGGAACCGTCGTCTGGGAGCCATCTGTGACCACCGCCACCTCCGACATCTCCGTCGACGTTGAGCACAAGCCGGGCTCCATGGTGGAGTTGCGCGTCGAGGCCCCGGCCAGCGATCTCGACCAGGCCCTCGTCGGTGCCGTGCGCCGCATCGGTTCGCGGCTGCGGATTCCCGGCTTCCGTCCGGGCAAGGCGCCGGCACCCGTGGTCGAGCGCATCGTGGGCTGGGATCGCATCCAGCAGGAGGCCGCCGACGACCTCATCCCCCTGCTCTACAACCGCGCCCTGGAGCAAGCCGCTATCGAACCCATCGGTGATCCCCACGTCCATGTCGACGCCCTGGAGCGTGGTGAGCCGGTGCGCTTCCACGCCGAGATCACCGTGGCTCCAGCGGTCGATCTCGGCGATTACGCGTCCCTGCGTGTGGAGCGACAGACCACAGAGGTTGGTGAGGAACAGGTGGAGGCGGCGATCCTCGAGGTTCGTCGGCGTCTCTCCGAGATTGCCGCGGTGGAGCGGCCTGCGCAGGCCGGCGACCTCCTGCGAGCCGTTCTGGTGATGCATCGCGGCGAGGAGATCCTCAGCAATCCCGAGCGCAGCGAGCAGGACCTGGACCTCGACCGCGACAAACTCATCGATGGTCTGGTGGACGGGGTCGTGGGCCTCACTGCCGGTGAGCAACGCACCTTCCCTCTGACGCTCCCCCAGGAGCATCCCAAGGAGGAACTGCGCGGCGTCGGCGTTGATGTCGACATCGAGGTCCGCGAGGTGCGTGAGCGCATCCTCCCCGATCTCACCGACGACCTTGCCAAGCGCGACGAGCATGGCGAGACAGTCGACGAGATGCGCGAGTGGTATCGCAATGAACTCGTGTCCCTGGCCTCGCGCGAGGACAACGAGCACTTCGAGGGGGAGGTGCTCGGCGCTCTGCGCGAACTGGTGAAGATCGACGTTCCCGAGGTGATGCTCGACCGTGAACTAAACCGTCAGGTCGCCGAGATGGAGGCCCGTCTCAGCGGTCTGGGGATGCAGTTCGAGAAGTATCTGGAAATCACCGGTGGCAGTCTGGCCCAGTTCAAAGCGGAGCGTCACGAGGCGGGCGAGGCCCGAGTGAAGCTCGAACTCGCCCTCGATGCCCTCGCAGTCGCCGAGGAAATCGAGGTTGACGACTCGCAGGTGCAGCGCGAGGTGGAGCGCATTGCCGAGGATCGCAAGGTGAGTGCTGCCGGCCGCCGTCGGCTGGAGCGAGCAGCTCGCAACGATCTCGTTCGCCGAGCGGCCGCCGAGCGAGCCATGGAGATCGCCCTCGGCGAGGTCTGAATCCAGGTCAGAGGAGGCCGCCCGCCGTCGCCGGTCGGTAGAAGCGGACGCGGCAGCGCTCGCATCGGAAGACCAGACGCAGCCCGAGGCGTCCGACGACGCCGGAGTTGCGGTCCTCGCAGACGGGGCATCGCGCGAACTGCTCGTGAAGATCCTCCGGAACGGTGCGGAGGGGGAGTTCGACCGGTTTGTACTTTCTCGCCACGATGTGCTCTCCGAGGATTGCCGTCGGCAGGGAGTTCTTGCCTGAGGCTGTCAGCATACCTGACACTCGGTCTGTAAGGAAAGAGCGGGCGCGGGTGCAAGGACGAGGCGCGGCTATACTGGCCCAACTATGACTCTCGTCCCCATGGTCGTCGAGACCTCGAACCGCGGTGAGCGCGCCTACGACATCTACTCCCGTCTGCTCAAGGACCGGATCATCTTCATCGGCACGCCGATCGATGACCAGATCGCCAATCTGGTGATGGCGCAGCTGCTGTTTCTCTCTGGTGAGGATCCCGAGAAGGACATCATGCTGTACATCAACTCGCCGGGCGGATCCGTGTATGCCGGCCTCGCTATCTACGACACCATGCAGTATGTCGAGCCGCGCGTCGGCACCATTTGCATGGGCATCGCGGCGTCGATGGCGGCGGTGTTGCTCGCCGGGGGCGCGCCGGGCATGCGCTACGCATTGCCCAACACTCGCGTCCTCATCCACCAACCATCGGGCGGATTCAGCGGCCAGGCCGCCGACATCCAGATCCACGCGCAGGAGATCCTTCGCGTCCGTCGCCGGCTCGACGAGATCCTCAGTCACCACAGCGGGAAGCCCATCGAGGTCGTCAACCGCGACTCCGATCGCGACTTCTTCATGAGCGCTGACGAGGCCAAGGCATATGGGCTCGTTGATGAGATCATCGAGGGCCGTCCCAAGGATGGCGGTGGCCCGGGCCCGCGGAGGAGCGGCGACAGCAACGGCGGCGGACACCTACCCCGGCCGGGTGGCTCCGACAAAGGTCCCGAGGCGGGTGGCGGGGCAGCTACACGCTGAGCGGCCATGACTGAGCGCGAGGACCGCCGCCGGCACACCAGATGCTCGTTTTGTGGCAAGGGCCAAGAGCAGGTGCGCAAGCTTGTCGCTGGGCCTGGTGTGTACATCTGTGATCAGTGCATCGACCTCTGCCAGGAGGTCCTCGAAGAGGACAACCGCTCGACGACACAGAAGCGCAGCAAGACCGGGCTCATGCCCACGCCGCAAGTCATTCGCGCGTCGCTCGATCAGCACGTCGTCGGTCAAGAGCACGCCAAGAAGGTGCTCTCCGTCGCCGTCTACAACCACTTTCGGCGCGTCGCCCACAGCAAGTCAGGCGGTGACGTCGAGTTGCAGAAGTCGAACGTGCTGCTCGTCGGACCCACGGGATGCGGGAAGACGTTGCTGGCGCAGACGCTGGCGAAGATCATCGACGTTCCCTTCTCTATAGCCGACGCCACCTCGCTCACCGAGGCGGGATATGTCGGTGAGGACGTCGAAAACATTCTGCTGCGGCTGATTCAGGCCGCCGATTTCGACATCTCCCGAGCGGAACGAGGAATCATCTACATCGACGAGATCGACAAGATCGCGCGCAAGGCCGATAACCCCTCGATCACCCGTGACGTCAGCGGCGAGGGGGTGCAACAAGCGCTGCTGAAGATCCTCGAAGGCACCGTCGCCAATGTTCCGCCACAGGGGGGGCGCAAGCATCCCCATCAGGACTTCATACAGATCAACACCACGAACATCCTCTTCGTCTGTGGAGGGGCCTTCGATGGTCTGGAGAAGATCATCGAGCAGCGCATCGGGCGCCGCGCCATCGGTTTCACCAGCGAGCCGGTTCGCCGGGGGCGCACCAAGGAGTCGACAAAGATGCTGCGCGACCTCCAGCCCGAGGATCTCTTGAAGTACGGCCTTATTCCTGAGTTCGTGGGGCGCCTTCCCATCGTCGTCACCCTCGACTACCTTGATGAGGAGGACATTGTTCGCATACTCACTGAACCCAAGAACGCCTTCGTCAAGCAGTACGAAAAGTTCTTCGCCCTCGACGGGGTCGAGCTCGTCTTTCATGAGGGCGCATTGCGCGCCATCGCCAAGAAGGCGTTGCAGCGTGGCACCGGGGCACGCGGGTTGAAGTCGATCATCGAGGACGTGCTACTGAACAGCATGTTCGAGGTGCCGAGCCGTCCCGACATCAAGCGCTGCGTCATCACCGAGCAGTCCATCAATGATGGTGTCGAACCATTGCTGCTCACCGAGGATCCCCGCCACGAGCAGCGCGACGCAGCCGCCGATCAGTCCGCCTGACCGACGCGCAACCCTGCGGCGGTGGATTGTCGCGGGAGTCAGCGTTGCTGTGGTGCTGAGCGCTGCGGTCGTCATCGTGGTCCTCCGTCGTGGTACCGGATGTGAGCTTCCGGCTCCGACCATCAGTCTTCCCGCCGGGGTCCGCAGCCTGGGGATCGCCGCCTCCCCGATCGAGCCGGGAAACGACGCCGGGCTGGAGGAGGCGGCGCAGCAGATGGCCCAGGCCAGCGACCGGACCGGTCTTCTCAACACCACGGCTCTCCCGCCGCTTCGCGAACATGCCGTTCGCGCGGACCGCCACGACGCCACGGTGGTGGCGTTGCGCGTCGAGGGCGATACCCAGAGGCATGTCGCCGCGCTCGCCATCTTCCTCGATGACTGCGCCCACCGCCACTACTTCTCGTCACTGGCGAACCTCACCCAGACGAGCGGCTCCGGCCAACTCCCCGGGACGTTTCCCCGCCTCAGCATGGACGACGCCGCCTCCCGCCTCCAGATCACCCAGCCGCAGCTCAGCTACGTCGACGACCCCGCGGCGCCGGTCTGGCGCGACCCCGGCGGCGGCGAGAGCATCCCGGCCACCTGAGCGCACTTCCCGTGCCTCCGTATACTCGGCGCCCATGATGGAGAAGGCTTTCGACGCCGCTGCTGCCGAGACCCGCTGGCGTGAGCGTTGGGAGCGGCTCGGTGTCGGACATGCTGATGCCGGCTCCGGACGCAAGGCGTTCACCATTGCCCTGCCACCTCCGAATATCACCGGCGCCCTGCACTGTGGCCACGCTGCCGGATTCAGCGTCCAGGACACGCTGGCCCGGTATCGGCGCATGTGCGGTGACGAGGTGGAGTGGACCCCAGGGACCGACCACGCGGCCATCGCCACCAACGCCGTCATCGAGCGCCAACTGGCGGCCGAGGGAACCACCAAGGAGGAGCTCGGCAAACCGGCATTTCTCAGCCGCGTGGATGCCTGGTATGAGGAGTACGGCGGCCGCATCTATGACCAGATGGGTCGTCTCGGCTTCACCTGCGATTGGTCACGATCTCGCTTCACCCTCGACGATGCCTATGTGCGCACCATTCGCGTCGTCTTCAAGGAACTCTTCGACGAGGGGCTCATCTACCGCGGTCCGCGCATCGTTAACTGGTGTCCCCATGATCGCAGCGCCATCAGCGACGAGGAGATTGAGTGGGTAGAGCACGTGGCGACCCTCACCCACCTTCGCTACCCCGTCGAGGGTGGCGAGCACATCACCGTCGCCACGGTCCGCCCCGAGACCATGCTTGGCGATACCGCGGTGGCGGTATCGCCGGATGATCCCCGCTACTCGCATCTCATCGGGAAGACGGTGACGCTGCCGCTCACCGGTCGGGTCGTGCCGATCATCGCCGACGTTGCGGTGCGGCCGGAATTCGGCACCGGTGCTCTCAAGGTGACTCCTGCGCATGATCCCACCGACTACGACATTGCACTGCGGCACTCACTGCCGATGATCTCGGTCATCGCGCCCGATGGCACCATGGATGTACCGCAGCTTCCCGTGTTTCACGGCACGCCCGCGGACGCAGCTCGGCCGGCGGTCACCGAGGCGCTCCGCGCCATTGGCGTGGTGGTGAAGGAGGAGCCGTACACCCATGAGGTGGGCCACTGCGACCGCTGCCATCACCTGCTCGAGCCCCAGATCAGTGCCCAATGGTGGGTCCGCATGGAGACGCTCGCGCAGCCGGGGATCGCCGCGGTCGAGAAGGGGGAGATCCGATTCCACCCCGCGCGGTACACGGACGTGTACCTGACCTGGATGGGCAACATTCGCGACTGGTGCATCAGCCGGCAGATCTGGCTGGGCCATTCGATCCCGGTGAGCAGCTGTGCAGGTGGGCATACGTTTGCTTGGGTGGATCAGCCGGCTCAATGCCCGATGTGTGGCAGCAGCGAGCTGGTGCACGACCCTGACGTCCTCGACACCTGGTTCAGCTCCGCTCTCTGGCCATTCGCGATCTATGGATGGCCAGAGAAGACCGAGGACCTGGAGCGCTTCTATCCCACGGACGTGCTCGTCACCGCCCGCGACATCATCTTTCTCTGGGTGGCTCGAATGATCATGGCGGGCCTCAGATTCACCGGCGAACGCCCCTTCAGCGACGTCATCATCACCGCGACGGTGCAAGCGCAGGACGGCTCACGGATGAACAAGTCGCGAGGCAATGCCATCGATCCGCTGGAGATGATCGATCGCTACGGAGCCGACGCCGTGAGAGCATGGGCCGCCGCGGTGGGCACCGGTGGTCAGGACTCCCGCTTCGATGAGAAGCGCATCGAGAGCTACAAGTTCTTTGCCAACAAGATCTGGAACGCAACCCGGTTCCTGGTGACGCGTCTCGGTGACGGAGAGCACATCCCCGGCCAACCGCCAATGGCACCGGAAGAGCTGTTGGCCGAGGATCGCTGGATGCTCGGCCGCGTCGCCGACTGCGCGGCAGTATGCGATCGCGCGCTCTCAAACTACCGTTTCCACGAAGCCGTGGATGCTCTTTACGACACCATCAAGCATGATTTCTGCGACACGTATGTGGAGATGATCCAGCCGCGGCTTCGCCACGAGGTTGACAGGGCGTCGCGGGACGCCGCCGCGTCCACGGCGATCACATCCCTGGACATACTGATTCGACTCCTCCATCCCTTCATGCCCTTCGTCACCGAGGAGTGCGCCCAGCGTCTTCCCGATGTCGCGGAGACGCTGCAGCGGCGCAGTTGGCCGCAGCCGCCCGGGGAGTGGCGAGCGGGCGCCAACGTCAGCGAGCGAGCTGCGGTTGGCGAGCTTCTGGAACTCGTCCAGCGGCTCCGTGCCGCGCGTCAGGAGCACGGTGTCGCTGACAAGGACCGCACTGCACATCCGGTGGTGATTCGTGGCGGAGCGTCGGGGATCTCCGACGCCGATCGCCTCCGCCTTCTTCACGCGCTCCTGCCCTGGAGTCGAGGTGATGCCGCCGCAGGAACTGGGATACCTGTGGTTGCCGGCGCCATTGAGGCCACTCTCCACATCGGCGCGGCGGCGGAGTCTCCAGAGCGCCGGGCCCGCCAGCTGCGTGACGTTGAGGCGCGCATCGCCCGCTTGCGCGCCCAGGTTGACGATCCCCAGTTCGTGGAGCGCGCCCGGGCGGATGTCGTCGAGAAGGCACGCCGACAGCTCGGCGAGGCGGAGCAGCAGGCGCAGACATTGCGCCGTCGGGGAGAGGCCGCGTGAACCTCATCGTCGTCGTCGCTGCGATCGGCTACGGTGGCCTTCTCTGGGTCGCCATCGCATACACCGTGGTGCGCGACGCCCGCAGGCGTTCAGCCTCGAGCCCGTTCCTGCTCTGCGCCGGGTTACTCGGCTTTGTCCCCCCGTTTCTTGGAGCGCTCATCTACCTGGTGATCCGGCCGCCGCGGACGATCGAGGAGGACCGCAGCGTCGCGCTCGAAGAGGCCGCCTTCCTCCAACCGATCAGCGACGAGCCCGCCGCGCGACCTTGTCCAACGTGTGGCCGCGACATCGAGCAGGATTTCGTTCTGTGTCCATACTGCCGCACCCAGTTCGGACGGCGCTGCCAAACGTGCGACCGGACGCTCCGGCTGGGCTGGCCGGTATGCCCGTACTGCGCGGAGGACGTCGGCATCCGCCCCGTGGGTCGCACCCGCACCGCGGCTCAGTAGCCGAGTGCTGACCGGCGCCGTCGGGCTGGCCGGTATTCCCGGCATCCTCCTGGTCGGCGCTGCTTGGTGCTACCTCCTACCCGGCGAACGCCGACAGCTCGGCCGGCTCGTGGCTGGCCTCGCCCTCTCCGCCGCCGCTGCGCTCGCGGTCAGCCTCGCTGTTGCGGTGAGCCGCGGCGCCGTGGTCGAGGGCTCCTTCGGCGAGGTCGTGCCCGGGCTCGGCCTGCTGCTCCGCGGCGACTCTCTGGGCGTCACCGTCTCCCTGATCGCTCTCCTCGCGGGTGGCCTCAGCCTGCTGGAGACGCGGCGCCGTCCCCGCGAGGAGGCGGCCATCCTCATCTGCGTTGCGGGAAGCTGCGTCGCCGCGCTGGGCGGCAATGCCGTGCTTCTCTTCGGGGGTGCCGAGATGGGCAACATCGGAGCCCTCCTGCTCATCGCCAGCGGTCGGGGCCGGGTGGGCCGGGGAGCACTCCTCGCCTTCGTCATCGAGCATGGGGCGCTGCTTGGCCTGCTCCTCCCCGCGGCATGGCTCCAGGCGATCAGCGGCACCAGCGACTTCACCGCACTTCCCGCAGGGGTGCTTTCCTGGCCTCTCGCGTTGCCTTGGGCAGTGGCCGGTGCGGTGCGAATGCTCGCGCTCGCCATCGCTCCTGGAGCGCGCGAACCGCGGACCAGCCGTGCCTGGGTGGCGGCCGCTGCGGTTCCCACCGCTGCGGTCATCCTTCTCCGCCTCCGCGAAGCTGAGGGCATTGCCGCGCCTGCCGCCGTCACGGTGGCGCTCGCCGTGATCGGAGGGGCGACGGCGATCTGGGGTGCCCATCTCGCTTGGAGATGGGCGGGGGATCCTCGTCTCGCGGGTCGCGGCCTGCTCATCTCCGCAGCGGGGTGGCCGGTCGCACTCGCTGGCGTGGCCAATGCCGACGCAGCTGTGGCGGTGGCGTTCGTCGCGCTGGAGATCGCCGTTCTGGCCGCTCCGGCGTGGGGGCTTATCGCCGGCGCTGGCCGTTGGGGACGGATCCTCGCCGCCCTCGCTCTCCTCATCGCCGGCGGTCTGCCTCTCGGACTTGGCACCAGTGCGACGATCCTCGGGCTCGGTGTCGCTGCGTCCCAGGGTCGCGTGGCCGTCCCACTGCTCGTTGCGCTCGGGTGGGCGGCAGTGGTGGCCACAGCCGCGAGTTTGCGGGCGGCACGCGCCGTCGTCGCGGGCGGAGGATCTCGCGAGCAGCCCGTCCGTCTCGATGCTCTCGCCGCGGTGGTTCTCTCTCTTGTGGCCGCTGTCGCGCCGGGGGGGGCGGCGGTGCTGACCGTTGGCCCCTTGGTGGGTGGGGCTGCTGTTGATTCACCAGATGCGGGCACCATTCGGGGACCCGGAGCCACCTGGCCGGGAGGCTACATTGTCGTTGCCGCCCTTCTCCTCGCCCTGGCTGTGATGAGCGTCGCTCTGCTTCTTGATCGGCGCCTGCCGCGGGCAACAATCGGCGGCTCGATGCTGCGGCCCTCGCCCTGGGTGCGTGGCCTGGGGGTCCGGCGTCGCCTGGGGACGGGGCTGCGCGTCGTTCCGGGGTGGATCGAGCGAATCGACGAATGGCTGATTCCCCAGCCGCAGTTCGGGTTCGCCCTGGTGGGAGCCTTCGCCGCGCTCTTCCTTCTGCGATGAACGAGCCGCTCCTCGACCTCTTCGGGTTCTTGGGTGGCACGGTCGCTGTGCTCGTCGACCGGCGCCGGGCGGTGCTGCTCGCCTCCGCTGCCGTTGCCGTGGGCCTCATGCCGTCAGCGGTCGGCTTCGGGGGGAGCCCGGCGGCGTTCGTGCTCGCAGGCAGCGTTGTCGTGGGTGCCGCCCTGGGCGGGGTGGCCCGGCTCGCCGGAACCCGCACTCACGCCGGGGGCGGCATCGATCCCCTGGTTCCCGTGTATGCGCCGCGTCGCGAACTCTTCGGGCCGCGGAGCCTGCGGCTGGTGGCCGCGGCGCTCTCCCTGCCCGCGGCGTCTTGGATCTCGTACAACGTTCCCGTTGGCCTCATCGTTCCGATTCGTGGGATGCTCTTTCCGGTTGCCTTCCTGTGGATCTGCGGAGCACTACGCATCCTCCTTGCCCGGACCATCGAGGACCTGGCGGTTGGTACCGCGGTCATCGGCCTCGCCGCGGCGGTGGGCTGGCTGGCACGAGGCGGAGTACAGCCCATCCTCGGAGCCGTCCTCATGGCTTCTCTCGTGCCCCTGGCATCCATGGTGGCCGAGTTCCTTGGCGGGCGGCGGGCGGCGTCCGTGCGGGCGCCGGCAGCGTCTCAGCCCACGGAAGGGGTCGCATGAGCCCGCTTGTGCTCGCCGCGGCCTGGGGAGGTGCCGGCGTGGTGGCTACCCTCGGGGTCCGGCTTCTTCGGGTGCGTCGGCTGGGCCCCCTGGTCGGGGTAGGCCTCGCTATTCTCAGCATCACCGGAGCGACGGTGGGCGCAACGGGCGGCCCGCTCTCCGGCGGCGATCCCGCGCTGGCACGGGTCGGTCTCGGCCTGCTCGCGGCCGGCGGGGTCGCTCTGGCCGCCGCCCACCTGCTGCAAGGCGTGAGCGACGGATTCGAGCCGCTGATCCTCGGCGTCGTGGGGGGTACCGTGGTGCTGATCCTCGCGGCACGCTCTCCGCTTCTCTGGGGGCTTGCGGCGCTGGTGGCGATGGGCACCGTCTCAGTGCGCTGGCTCACTCTGAGTCCCGGACGAGCGACGCTGGCCGCCGGCCGGATCCCTGCTCTCGGAGCGGCGGCGATCCTTGCCGCCGCCCCCTTTCTCCCCGTCACCGGTGAGGGGAGCGGGCCAGGTGCCACCCTTGTGGGAAACCTCCTCCTCGTTGGCGTCATCGGGCTGCTCGCGCTCGTCCCCGCCGGCGGCTGGGCGGTTGGGTCGGCCGCCGTGGTGCGGAGTGGCGAGATCGCCGTCTGGATGTTCCTCATCGCCCCGGCGGTACTCATAACGTCGGCCACCATTCCATCGGATCTCGTGCTCGGGGGACGCCTGACGTTCGAGCATGGTCTCCTCGTCGCCGGGCTGGTGAGTGCCATGTGGGGCGGGGTTCAGGCGAGCCGCCGGGTTGGTCGCGGAACCGCGTATACCCGCGTCGCCGTCGCCGACCTTGCCCTCTTCGCCGCCGGGATTGGCTCAACGCAGGCGGTGGCCCGGTCGGGTGGCCTTCTTCTCGTCCTCACCCATCTTGTCGTCGGTCCGCTGCTACTGCAGACACCCGTGGCGGCGCTGGCCAGGCAACGCCGTCTGGGGTGGGTGGCGCTCAGCGGCATCCCTCCCTCGCCGGCGTTCTGGGGTCGGCTGCTGGTCCTCGAGGGTTGCGCTGCGGCGAGCAGTCAAGCGGGTCTGACGTGCCTCATTGCTCTCGGTTTCCTGTTTCTCGCCGCGGTGCTGGCGCTGGTTCGCGGCGAGCACGCCCGGGAGGGACCAGATGTGGGGCATCCGCGCCAGGTGCTCGCTTGGGTCATAGGGGTAGCCGGCATCGCCCTCGGCCTGGCCCCCGGGGCGGTGGGCCGGGTGATCTTTGGCGGCCTCTGAAGCGTGGATGCGCTCAGTGTTCTTCGTGCTCTCCTCGCCCTCGGGGTGTTTCCCGGCGCCCTGCTGCTGGCCGTGTGCAGTGGTCTCGCCGCTGCCATCGCGGGAATCCCCCGCGGGCGACGGGCGACGCTCGAGGACGTGGTGGCCATCGCGGCGGCGGTCGCTGCCAGCGGCGTAGCCCCCTTGCCGGGCTCACCGCTCAATGATCTGCCGGCGGGGATCGCTCTGCCCAGCATCCTCCTCTTTGTTGCGGTGTCAGTCGTCTGGGGCACAACGTCGGCCTGGCCGCGCGGGCGGGTGATCGTCGCGGCCAGCGTGGTGACGGCCGTGCTCTGCCTGGCGCTGCCGGTGACGACGCTCTCGGCCACGACGGTTGCGGGCTACCCCGGCCGGGTCGAGACGGTGGCACGGGTACTCGTCGCCATCGCCATCGTCGTGGCCTTGCCGCTGGTCGCTGAGCCGTTCGTGGCGACATCGTCGCGATGGTCGCGGGCGGCGGTGACTGCGAGCATCCTCATCCTCGCCTCGTCGCTGGTCACGGCCGGTGAGGGCGGTGCCACCCCCGCAGTTCTTGCCGTCAGTGCCGTGCTCGGTGGAGTCGTGGGGTACTCGTTGCTACTTCGGCTGGTCCGCGGCATTGTCGGAGCTCGCCCCGCCGGCCTCGCGGTGGTAGCTGCGGGGCCCGCGCTCGCGGCCATCGTCGTGCTTGTCATCGGCGGATCCTGAAGTTGGCCACCGCGTACTGGTAGGATGAAGGCAACGATCGTCACAGGTAGAACGGGGAGAGAGGCCCAGCGTGACTGCAACGTCTTCGCACCGATGAGCGACAGCAAGATCATCCTCGCGTCGTCGAGTCCGCAGCGGCGCGTGCTCCTGACCCGTGCCGGTATCCGCATCGCTATCGTCGAGCCGCCTGGGGAGATGGCGCCCCCTCCGGGCATGTGCGCCGACCTCGCCGTTCAACTCATTGCACGGCAGAAGGCCGTTGCCGTTGCCGAGGGAGCGTCGCCGGGCACGTTTGTCATTGCCGCTGACACCAGGGTGGTTGGCCCTCATGGCTCTCTGGGCAAGCCGGGCACGGCCGAGCGCGCCCGCGACATGTTGCTCGAGTTGCGCGGGCGCCGCCACACCGTTCTCACCGGCGTCTGCGTTGTCGTTGCCGGCTCCGAGGCCGAGGCTCTGGCGCTCTCACGGTCCGCGGTAAAGATGCGTGAGGTCAGTGACGAGGAGATCGCCACGTATGTCGCCGGCGGTGAACCGCTTGACAAGGCTGGTGCCTACGCCATCCAGGGGGGCGGAAGCGACTTCATAGAGGCGGTCAGTGGCCGTGTCGACACCGTGATCGGCCTCGATGTCGCTCTGGCCCTGAGGCTGCTCGCCGAGGCCGGCTACCCGGACCCTCTTCCCGCCTGCACGGACACCCCGTTGCAGCCTCGCCAGGTGCGTCGCGCTCTGGTGCCGATGCGGGCCGCCTCGCGCGTCTGACCTGATCCACTGGTGGACGGTCGTGGTCGCCTCGCGCACGCTGTTGTGTCGCTCTCTCTCCTCGTCGCGTCCACAGTGGTCGCAGCGTGTGGAGCCGGACTGCCGAGGCTCGCGGTCGAGCTGACGAGCGATGCCAAGGGTGCCGCCTCCCCCGGGGACACGCCGACTTTCACCGTCACGGTGAGGAATTCTGGGCCCGGGAGTGCCAGTGGAGTGACCGTTCATGCTGATCTCCCCGCCGGCTTCCGCTACAAGTCGACGACCTCGTTCGCGGGATCGGCAGTGCGCACCCAACCCGTTGACGCGGCGGTGAACTCGCAGGCGCCGGTGTGGGGCATTTGGAATCTCGCCGCCCCCGGCGACAGCGTCGCCATCGTGTTCGTGGCCACTGCGGACGGCAAGCCCGGCACCTACAACGTCGTCGCGCGGGGGAGTGGCGACAACACCGAGGGGGAAATCCAGAGCTCGCCGCTCACGCTGCAGCTGGCGGCAGCGCCGCGTCTCTCGCTCGCGGTGTCCGTGTCTCCGGGGTCGGTAACGACCGGGGGGGAAGTGACCTACCGGGTGAGCCTGACCAATGAAGGCAGTGGGACTGCAACTGGCGTCGCCATCCTGGTGACCCTGCCTCCCATCTTCACCTACACCGACACGGTCCAGCCGTTTGGGGGGAATTCGTCGCGCGACCATCCCACCGATCCCGTGAAGGGGACGCTCCTCGTGTACTACGGCGGTTTCAATATTCCTGCCCACAGCTCGGGGGGGCCCGGACTCCTCCTCGTGGCCTTCAAGGCGAGCGTGCTGAAGAATGCGGGGGCGGTGGGCACCTACACCGTCGGCGTGCAGATCACCGACGATCAGAGCGATCAGCTCGTGCTCAACGATTCCAGCCCGGTACGGGTGAGTTGACCGGCGCGGCATTCCAAACCACTCAGAAACTGGCTCGGCGGCAACGCCCGGTCAGCGCGACTCTCTCGTTCCGCCCCCGCCGAGCGGCCAGCACAGAGTGGCCGGGTCCCGGCCACTCTGTGCTACTCTCCCAGGTCGCTTGACCCTTGCGGGTGCGCCCCTTTCGCACCCTGTTCCCATATCGAGAAAATGACGTACGCCATTGTCCAGCATGGTGGTCGCCAGTACCGGGTGACCGCCGGTGACCGCCTCCTTGTTGATCGCTTGGGCGCCGACGTCGGCACCATGGTTGCGCTCGAGCCCGTGCTCATGGTCGCTGGCGAGGATGACAGCAGTCTTGGTGCGCCTGCCGTCGACGGCGTCCGCGTTGCCGCTCTTGTCGTCTCCCACCGTCGCGGCAAGAAGCTGCGTGTCTTCAAGTACAAGGCCAAGAAGCGCTATCGAAAGACCATGGGCTTCCGCGCCGACCTCACGGAGTTGCGGGTTCAGCAGGTGCTCGCCAAAGGGGAAAAGATTCCCACCGCACCCACGCCTGACGAGAAGCCCAAGCCCGAGATCGCCGCGCGTGCGAAGGTTGCGAAGGTTTCCGCCGCGGAGGAGGAAGCCACCGGCACGCTGAAGCCGCCGACGTCCCAGGATGCCCAGGCCACAGCGCGCCGGCAGCGGGTTGCCAAGTCGCGCGTTGCTGATGAGAAGAAGGCGGATAGCAGAAAGAAGAACGCCAAGCCGGCGGATGACGTGGGCGCGACCACTGAGGCGGGAGACGATGGCGCATAAGAAGGGCGGCGGGAGTTCCCGCAACGGTCGCGACAGTAATTCCAAGCGTCTAGGCATCAAGCGCAGCGACGGCGAGATCGTCTTTGCCGGGACAATCCTGGTTCGCCAGCGTGGGACCAAGATCCTCCCTGGTAGCAATGTCGGCGTCGGCCGTGATCACACCCTCTTCGCTCTCCAAACTGGCCAGGTTGCCTATGACCAAACGCGCGGCACCCGCACCCGTGCCAACGTGCGCGGCCTTCCTGTTTTCAGCGTCGGGGAGATGGTCATCGACGAGCCTGTCACCGCCGAGGCTGCCAGCTGAGCCTGATGGGTTCACGAGGTGCCGCTCTTCCTCGATGAGGTAACACTCGAGGTGCGCGGAGGGCGCGGAGGGCGCGGGGCGGTGAGCTTTCGCCGCGAGAAGTACGTCCCCAACGGTGGTCCCGATGGTGGTGACGGTGGTCACGGGGGGTCGGTCATCCTCGTCGTCGATCACAACGAGTCGAACCTGAGCCGGTATCGGGATCGGCGCCGCTTTCACGCCTCTGATGGTCGGCAGGGTTCCGGCAATCACCGCTCCGGCGCGGGCGGTGATGATGTAGAGATTGCCGTCCCCCCCGGGACTCTCGTCGCCGACGTCACCACCGCCGAGGTGCTCGGTGACCTCGTCACCATTGGTGATCGGCTCGTCGTCGCCACCGGCGGCCGCGGTGGCCGCGGCAACGCCCGTTTCGCCAGTGCAATCCGCCAGGCGCCGCGCCTCGGCGAACTCGGTGAGCCCGGATCCGAGCGGAGCATCCGCCTCGAACTCAAGCTCATTGCCGACATCGGTCTTGTGGGGCTGCCGAACGCTGGCAAGTCGACACTGCTCGCGGCCGTCACTGGAGCACGGCCCAAGATAGCTGCGTATCCCTTCACCACCTTGCATCCCAACCTCGGCGTTGCTGAGCTCGGCGACTCCCGGACGCTGGTTCTCGCCGACATTCCCGGTCTCGTGGAGGGTGCACATGAGGGTGTGGGACTTGGCATCGAGTTCCTCCGCCATCTCGAGCGCACCCGGGTGCTCATCCACGTGGTCGACTGCAGCGGCGGAGCTGCTGCCGCTCGCTCCGCTGTGGCGCAGGTCGAGGGTGAGCTTGGTGCCTTCAGCCGCCCCTTGGCCGAGAAGCCGACGCTGGTGGCACTCAACAAGTGCGACATCCCGTCCGCCGCTGACGCTGCCTCAGTCCTCGCTGAGGAGTTCAGTGGAGCCATGGCGATCGCCGCGGCCGCCCATCAGGGGACGGCTGCCCTGATCGAGGCCGCGGCCAGGCTGGTGGCGGAGCGCCGCACTGCTGAGACGGCCGCTGCGGCAGCGACCGGAGACGGATCCCACCGCCTCTACCGTCACCAGGCGCGCGGCGAGGCTCGAGTGACCCGTGACGCTGGCGGCTTCCGCGTGACCGGAGCCGCGGTGGAGCGCATGGTGTCGATGACCGACATGGCGGAGGATGAAGCGGTGGCCCGTCTGCAGCGCCGCCTCAAGCGCGCTGGCGTTGATGCGGCCCTGGTCGCTGCCGGATGCCAGGCTGGCGACCCAGTGCGAATCGGAGTGGTTGAGTTCGAGTATGAGCCAGACCTATGAGCGCGCCGCGTGTCGCAGTGCTGGGGGGAACCTTTGATCCTTTCCACCTCGGCCACCTCGCGGTCGCCGTCCAGGCGCGTGATGTGCTCATCGCCGAAACCGCATGGGTGATCCCGGCGGCTGTGCCGCCTCTGCGTGGTCACGTCCATGCTGGCTTTCGTGACCGTCTCGACATCTGCCGGGCGGTCGTCGAGGGCATGGAGAAGATCGAGGTGCTCGACGTTGAACTCCAGCGCGGCGGTCCGAGCTACACCGTCGACACCATGGGAGAGCTCCGCGGCGCCCACCCCGACAACGAGCTCTGGATGGTCTTGGGGGCGGATGCTGCGCGCTCGTTGCCGCGTTGGCACCGGGGTGAGGACATCCTTGCCGAGAACCACGTCTGCATCGTCAATCGCGCTGGCGGACGGCGCATGCTCTGGCCTGAGGCGCGCGGACTCGGTCTGCGTCCCGATCGCAGCAGGCTAGTCGGTATCGCCTCCCCGGCGATCTCGGCGACCCTCATTCGCGCGCGGCTCGCCGCTGGCAGTCCCATCGACGACCTCGTCGGCACTGCAGCGGCTCGGCTCATCGCGGCGCGCCGCCTCTACCTGGATTCTCCAGCGGTCATGCCATAATGCGGCCTGAATGACCTCCGAAGAACTGGTCGGGATCATCATCGACGCTGCCGCCGAGAAGAAGGCGCGCGACATCGAGAGCATCGATCTCCGTGGCAAGACCACCATCGCTGACTTCTTTGTGGTGTGCGAGGGAGACACGGACCGGCAGGTTCGTGCCATTGTTGACAGCATCGAGGAGGCGTGCAAGGGTCACGGCATCCGTCCACTCAACGTGGCGGGCCTGCGCGATGCATCCTGGGCCTGTGTCGATTTCGATGCCGTGATCGTCCACGTCTTCCTACCCGGTGAGCGCGTGTACTACGACCTCGAGACCCTCTGGAAGGCGGACCGAGCCGAGGCGATCTGACGCCAGCGTCAGCCGCCCGGGAACGCCACCTGGGGCGGCGGGTTCTGCAGGAATGTCACCACGTTGTACGCCGCTGCGAGCAGGGCAACGGCGCTGAGGGCGACGATCCCAATCAGAATAACCTTCTCGTAGGTGCGCAGATCGCGCCCTCCAATGGCGGCAATTGGGGGGATGGCGAGGCCGATGACGGCGCCGGTGATGAAGCCCCCCGCGTGTGCGTAGTTGTTGATGACGCCGGAGAGGGAGACGCCGATGAAGAGGGTGATCGCGGCGGAGACCAGGACGCTCTGGCGCAGCTGACTGCTCAGTGCCGCGGGTACCTGCTTGCCCTGGACGCGACCGAGGACGAGGAGAAGGCCGAGGAGCCCGCAGATCCCCCCAGATGCCCCGATGCCACCGGGATAGGCGCTGGGCAGACCCGCCGTGGCACCGAGGACGCTTGCCGCGCTGCCGGCCACCGCGGTGGCGAGGAAGACACCGACCAACACGAGCCGGCCGTACAGCTGTTCGACGATTCGTCCAACGTTGAGCATCGAGAAGCAGTTCATGATGAGGTGCAGGGAGATGATGCCCGACGGCTGGTGGAGGAACGCCGTGCTGAGGTAACGGAACCAATCATCACCGGTGTAGCCGGCACAGGGAACAGCCGCCGTGCAGTGCGCCGACAGCTCGCCCATCCCGAGGAGTGCCGTTCGGCCATAGCGCTGCTCCAGGGCATACTCGAGGAAATACACGGCGATGAAGGCGCCGATGAGTGCAAAGGTCGTGGTCGGACTGCTGATCATCTGGCGGCGCACCGGGGCGACATACCCCCCCCGCACGGTCTCGCGCTCGGCGAGGTCGACGGCCGCCAGCGTTGGAGCCTCGGCACCATCGCGAATGGCCCGAGCAACGGAGCGTAGCTCCCGCGAGCCGGGGAGACCGCGAGGCGCCGGTACGACCTGCTGAGCATCGCCCCGTGCGGGATCGGCCCAGACGGCACCGATGTGGACGGCGGGGTGGGCGTTGGGGGGAGGCATGGCGGGAA
Organism: Candidatus Dormibacteria bacterium; assembly: GCA_051002895.1. GTDB lineage: Bacteria > Chloroflexota > Dormibacteria > Aeolococcales > Aeolococcaceae > JBPCLW01. The sequence continues at coordinate 26,910 of JBPCLW010000038.1, forward strand.
CCTCCGCCATGGGCACGAGCAGGACGTCGCAACGTTGGGCTCCCTGCACAGACAGTCTCTGTGCCCCCCAGCGGGCCGCCGCGGCGAGGCGCCACCCGAGATCCTCGGCGGCTCGCTGCTGGTCCGCCGGCGGAGTGTAGAAGCCCACGAACACTGCCGCCGGCCCCGTCCAGCCGGCGACGCAGAGGTCATAGGCACCGGCCAACTCGCCGAAGCGGCTGTCGCGTTGGTCCGCGAGACGGAGCCGGTGGCGTGTAACCAACTGCAGAGCCGCGGCTCGCGCCAATGGGAGCGGCTGGGGGGGGACGGCCTCCGGGGGATCGTCGGTCATGGCCGGCGCAGTGTATCCATGATCTCGGCAGTCGCCGCGAGGCTCACCATGTCCCCCGATTCCGACAGCTAGGGGTGCCCGGCGGAAGTTCGTGACCCAGGCGCCGGTATCGGCGTTCGAGGCCAAGGAAAGGGTGGCGCGAGGAGGAGTGCATCTGAATGATGCATGACGACGTGGCGCCGGGCCCCTTGACGCACGCATCGGGCGCCGAGATCAAGCATGGGTTGCGAACTTCCGCCGGTCACCACTAGGGGCTGATCGGCGGCAGCGGCGCTGGGCCGGCGGGACTGCCAGCCGGCGCAACGGCGCCGCCTCGGTTGTCGATACCGACGATGTCACCGGGATGTGCCCCGGGACCGGCGGTGGGCACCGGTGGGCGCTTCGGCCCCGGCTTGTAGCCTCCGCAATTGCTGGTGCACGGGGCGCTGGGCGGGGGGGCGGCGTAGGTGGCCGGGAGATAGAAGGTGGCGTCGTCGCCCGGACCGGTGGCGATGACGTCCGAAGGCTTCGGAAACCACGTCGCCGGGGTGGTGGCCAGTGCCTTGGTCATGTAGTCGTGCCAGATGGGCGCCGCGCCCGTGATACCGGTCGAGCCTTCGAGGTGGCCGCAATGGTCATTGCGCGGCTGCAGCCCGTATCGGGCGAGATCAGAGGGGGTCAAGGGCTCGTCGATCTTGTCACCGCCGCGCAGCCGCCCCGCCAGCCCGGCACGATCCTCGTCCTTCAGGCATGACGGGGTGGGGTTGCCGACCCAGACCGCCGTGACCAGTTCCGGAGTCCAACCCACAGTCCAGTTCGACGCGAAGAAGTCGGTGGTTCCCGTCTTGGCGCTGACCCGACGGTCCTTGAGGGTGAGGTCCGACTTGGGCCCGAACTCCAGCAGGCGGTTGTTGTCGTTGCTGGTGATCTCGTTCATGATGAACGCTGCGTTCTCGGGTACCACGCGGCGACCCGCCGTTGCTGGGTCATGGGCAAAGAGCACCGCGCGGTCGACACGGTTGACGATCTTCAGCACCGGGGCGGGATCCTGATGGACACCGAGGTTGGCGATCGTCGAGGCGCCGTTGGCGAGCTCGAGAGGGGTGATGCCGTACGTCAACGCTCCCAGGGTCGCTGCATAGCACTTGGGGCAAGGCCGGTTATTGGGATCCTGGAGGGACGTCAGTCCGGCGGCGATCTCTAGGTTGGTGACGAAGGGTATCCCCAGCGCGGACTCGGTCTTCACCGCGGGGATGTTGAATGAGTTCCCCAGACAGAGTTGCAGGGGGCAATTGCCGTGGAACTTGAGGTCGTAGTTGTGCGGCTGGTATCCCTCACGCGATCCGTCGTCGAGCTTGATCGGAGCGTCGAGAATGGATGTCGTCGGGGTGAACTGGCGCGACGCGATGGCGGCGGTGTACGTGAAGAGCTTGATCGTCGATCCCGGCTGGATACGCCGGATCGCCATGTTCAGCTGACCGACGCCGGGATCGCCGTGGTTCCATGACCCTGCCATGGCAACGATCTCTCCGGTCTTGGGATCCATGCTCACCATGGCGCCGTCGCGGGCGTTGAACCGGTCCTTGATGGCGCTGATGCCGCCCCCGAGCGACTGCTCCATCATCGCCTGCTTGGTGAGGTCGATACTCGTGTAGATGTCCCAGCCCCCTGGCTGGATGAAGACGTCTCCGTACTTGGCGACGAGATACTTCTGCAGGTACTGCAGGAAATCCGGGGCAATGTTTGGCTCATCCTCCCACCAGCCATGCACGGTCAAGGGCTCGGCAAGGGCCGCTGCACCCTGCTGTGCGGTGATGTCACGCGTGGCCTCCATCGCAGCGAGGACGACCCGTTGACGCTCCTTCGCAGCGGGGTTCAGCGTCTCGTTGGCGCTGTGGAGGACAGGGTTGAGAACGGTTGGGGAGTTGGGGAGCCCGGCAAGCAGGGCGGCTTGGGCAAGGTCGAGGTCGTGGGCGCCGATGTGAAAGTAGAGTTCCGCGGCTGACTCCAAGCCGATCGCGTGGTTGCCGTAGGGAATGCGATTGAGATACATGTCAAGGATCTGGTCCTTGCTGAAATTCGCCTCGATCTGGGTGCCGAGGATCAACTCCTTGATCTTGTAGTCGAGCGATCCGTTGTCTTGAAGGAAGCTGATCTTGGCCAGTTGCTCGGTGATGGTCGAGGCACCACCTGCGCCGGGATCGTGGCGCACTTGCCCCCAGCCGGCCTTGACGATGCGGGGCAAGTCCCAGGATGCGTGATCGCGGAAGTGACGATCCTCGACGGCGATGGTCGCCTTGGTCGCCCACGGCGAGGCTGTCCTGGGATCGATGTGCTCATGTCGCGATCCTTGGGAGTGGAAGATGTGGATCTCGGTACCGTCACGCGCGAAGACGTGGGTATCGAGAGGCGGCTCCATGGAGGCTAGCGTCGCCGGATCAGGCAGTTGCGACAGGTAACTGTTGTAGCCGACGAAGAGGCTGCCGACCCCCGCCGACACGAGGGTGGCGATGATGCTCACGATGACAAGGGCAATGCGCGCACCCTTGCGTTTGCGCGAGCGCCGACCGTGACGGCGGCCGAGCAACTCGTGGCGCCGTTGGCTCCGGCGCTCGGCGACGGAGCCAACGGAACCGGAGGCGCGCTCGCTCCCGGATCGGATCCGTCGCCTTATCGGGCGCGATCCGGCGCGGCTGCGCCGCGGGGGGGTGCTGTCGCCAGGATTCTCAAGCACTCTGCAGGGGAGGGAACGCCTTTGTGGCGGCACCCCAGGAGAGAACGGCTCCGTCAGGCACCCGGTTACGTCAGTGGGTGGCGGCGATGGCCAGGATGTAGAGACCAGCGACGAGGGCGAGGATGAGGGCTCCGACCGCAATCAGCCCGAAACCCTCTTCGATCCAGAAGGGCCCAACCCGACGCCGGTTCGGCGAACCCTCGTCCAGGGGCACGGTCACCATCGGTCCAGGCTATCACGCGAGCTGGAGCGCCCCGATCGCGGCCCGAGCTTTCGGCGTTGGGACGGCCGGGTGTGGGAGTGGCATCCCGAATGGGCCCCGGGCGCGCGTGAGCGCGCGTAGGGTCTGGACCGGCGGGGAATCGAACCCCGGACCTCTGCCGTGCGAGGGCAGCGCTCTCCCATCTGAGCTACCGGCCCATGAGTTGCAGAGCCGAGTGTATCCATCGGGGCCGGTGAGCCGTGAAGATGCTCCCAACCCTATACTCGGTTGCGATCATGGATCAGCCCACACCGCTTTCCCTGAACTTCTTCGGTGCCGCGGTCGTCATCTATTCGTTGTCCGTCGTCGCCTTTGTTCTCCACCTCGCGTTCCGGCGCCGATTCCTCGAGGTGACGGCGCTCGGGCTGGTCATCATCGGCTGGCCGTTGCACTCGGCCTCCGTCGTGTTCCGTGCCCTTGAGGGGGGCCATTGGCCACTCGGCGACATGTACGAATATTCCACCGGAATCAGCCTCGTCGTGGTGACCACGGCTCTCGTCCTCATGTTGGTGAAGCGGATGCGACTCATCGGCCTCCCAGCCATGGCGATCGCGGTCGGGCTCCTCGGCGTTGGTTACATGACCTACGTTCCTCCGGGCAATCTGGTCCCGGCGCTGCACAGTTACTGGCTGACCATCCACGTCACCGCGATGGCGAGCAGTTCTGGGATCCTCACCTTCAGTTTCCTGTTCGGTATGGGCTATCTCGCCCGGCTCTGGGCCGATGAGCGTTTGGATCGGTCCGGGGGTTCCGCTCGCCTCGGCCCCGGTGCTGCAACCGCCGGCGCCGTGGGCCGGCGGGGGGGCGCCGGGCTGGCGCTCGCCGGCGGTGTGCAACGGCTGCTGCCCTCGGCGGCGACCCTCGACGCGTGGAGCTATCGTTTTGTGGCGCTGGGATTTCCCATCTGGACCTTCGGGGTCATGTGCGGCGCGGTCTGGGGCGAGCACGCCTGGGGCCGGTATTGGGGATGGGATCCCAAGGAGACCTTCGCCCTGGTGACCTGGATCGTCTTCGCCATCTACCTCCATGCCCGGGTGACCATGGGCTGGCGCGGAAAGCGGGCGGCAGCGATCACGGGGGTGGGCTTCGTGGCAATCCTCTTCACCCTGTATGCGGTGAACCTCTGGATCGCCGGCCTCCACTCCTACGCGCGCGCCTGAGTAGACGTTTGCCGCGAGCGGCGTCGCTGGCAGCCTCGATGTTCCGTGTCCAGATACGACGAGAGGGGTGCCCCGCGCCGGGACACCCCTCCAATCTCGGAAGAACCGAGCCAGTCAGCTCCCGCGCCGCTGCCAGCGTGTCTTCTTCAGCATCTTCTTATGCTTGTGCTTGCGCATCTTCTTGCGCCGCTTCTTGATGACCGAACCCACGGATTCTCCTGACGGGCGCGCACTCGCGCCAAAAAGCCTGATTCCCGAAGCGCGACTATAGCAGTCGGCCTCGGGGTGGCCAGCGGCGCCCCATCAAGCAGAGGGGCCGGTGAGATCGGCGAACGCCGCTCGCAGCCGGTTCGCCGACATGGCCAGATGTTCGGGGAGCACCCGGACATCGGCGAGCACGGGGACGAAATTGGTGTCGCCCGACCAGCGAGGGACGACATGGATATGGAGATGGTCGATAGATGCGCCTGCAACTGTGCCCTGATTGACCCCCATGTTGAAGCCATCTGGAGCCAATGCTGCCGTGGCAGCACGAATGGCACGCTGGGTTGCCGCCATGATTGCCCCCGCCTCATCGGCAGTGGCGTCGACAAGCTGCTCGACGTGGCGGCATGGAGCAATGAGCATGTGCCCACTCGTGTATGGGAAGCGATTGAGGATAGTGAGTGTAGTTGCACCGCGCTCAACGACATGGAGGTCGGCGATGTCGTCGCGGGCCACACAGAGGAAGCAGCCGCTCGCCTCAGTGCGGGCGTTGCTGACGTATTCCATTCTCCACGGGGCCCAGAGTTGTTCGATGCCGACGACCTCGGTGAACGCGGTCAAAGTGGGGAACTGGTGGAGAAGGGGGGGATCGAACCCCCGACCTCTTGCATGCCATGCAAGCGCTCTCCCATCTGAGCTACTTCCCCATGGGACACTCATGGTACCGGACCCCTCGGGTCCGTCGATGTGGGTATGTGACTGCAGGTCAGCGAAGACTCGACATGCGCATCGCGAAGGGCACCTCGCCCCTCCGTCAATTAGAATCGGCGACGTCCGCTTTGCGGAGAGCGTCCCGGATTCTGCCGGGTCTGAGGGTGACTGGGTGACGCCTGACCAGAGCGATCCACGACCGCCAGTGTCGACGGTCGTGCGGGCCGCAGAGCGATTGGTTGAGCGCATCGATGCTCTGGTCACAGAAGTCAGTCGCCTCCGCGCAGAGAACACGGCGCTGCGTCAGGAGATGCGCGACGCCGTGGCTCTTCTCGACCGTGCCGGGACTGCCGCGACCGCAGGAGGCCGGTCTCAACGCCGAGCAACCCCCGCAGCCGGGGCGGCCAAGCGCCGTCGCGGCCGCCCCGTCAAGGGGCGCTCCACGCCGGCCCACGTCACCCATGACGTTGTCCGCGCGGTGATCGTCAAACTCGGGGAGGCAACGGCTGGGGAGATTGCCGCGGAGATCACTTCAGCGGGCACCACGGTCAACGGGCGGGCCATCCGATTCCTCGCCGAGGCAGCGGGAGCGAACTACACCGTCGGTGGGGACGGACAGCGTCGCTACCGTCTCGGCGCCTGAGGGCGGACTCGGCACCTGCTCATCCTGGGCGACAACCTGACGCTCGGGTGGCCGCGATGGCGTGCCCGTGTCCGGGTGCCCACGGCTGCACTCCCACCGACTTGTATGTATACCGCAACGTATGAGTGTTATCGCCATATTCCAGGGTGCGAACCGGAAACGAACGGCCTTCATGATCGCCGGACTGATCCTGCTCCTCGCTGGTGTTTTGGCTGGGGCCCGAAGCCGTCAGGCCCCAGCCAAAACGGTGGTCCCGCCCGCGGTCGACGCGCCCGCCCCGGCGGCGGCGCTGGTCTTCGTGAGCGGCGCCGTGCAACATCCCGGGCTGTACCGCCTCAGTCCCGACGCTCGGGTGGCAGACGCACTGGCGGTATCGGGTGGGGTAACCGCGGACGCCGACCCTGGAAAGCTGCCCAATGTCGCCGCCAAGGTCCATGACGGTCATCAGATCAATGTTCCCTTCCTCCGCAGCGGGCGGGGCGCGTCCGCCTCAGCGCGATCCGTTGTGGCCAAGCTCGACGTCAACACCGCTACGCTCGAGGAGTTGCGCAGCGTCCCCGCCATGCCCGCCGGCCTTCCGGAAGCAATCATTGAATACCGGACCCGGTATGGACACTTCCAGAGCCTCGTCGACATGCGCGACACGCTCGGTGTTGACAAGGCGCTGATGCGCGCGTTGAACGGCAGTCTCACCTGCCTTCCGTGACTGTGCGGGGTGATCGGGTCATGGCGGTTCCCGGGCTGGCGCTGGCCTGGGCGGGGTCCGCAGGCGTGCTCCTTGCCAGGGTGGTGCCTTCGGGATCGCCAGCCGGTCCCGTTATCGCGCTTGTGGGGGCCGGGTCGGCGTGTCTGGTCGCCGCGCGGGGACGCTTTTCCGCCGCCGTTATCACCGCAGTGGCGGCGGGACTGGTCGCCCTTGGCTTGGGTCGCTCGGGCCCGGTCCCGGGAGCGGCGCTACCACAGGGAGCCGTGGTCATCGCCGGGACCGCGGAGGAGACGGTGAGTGGCGGCCTCGTCGTCGACGTCAGCAACGCCACCGCCGCCGACGCCGCCGGTAGCGTCCCCGCCACCATCCTCGTCCCCATGCGACGCAACGAGCACGCTGCTGCCGGGGAGACCATTCAGGTTGACGCGGCCGGCCTGCAACTGCCCACCGGCCGGCCGGGACCGCACTCTGTCGATGCGGTGAGCCGGCTGGGCGTCACAGCCGTTGCATCGGGCGCCCGTCTCACCGTCGTCGCGCCGGCGCCCTGGTGGCGACAGGCCATCACCTCGGTCCGGCAGGGTACCGCCAGCGCCGTGCACGCTGCGCTCCCCGAACCCGCCGGCGCACTGCTCCTCGGGGTTGCCTTCGGGTGGCATGAACCACTTGACGCGGCAACGCGGTCCGATCTTCAGGACAGCGGGCTGATCCACATCGTCGCCGTGAGCGGGTTGAAGGTGGTGATCGTCGCTGCGCTGCTGCGAACCCTGCTCCATCCCCTCCCGGTGGGGCCGGGTTGGCTTGGTGCCATGGTTCTCTGCGGGGTCGCCGCGTTCGTGGTGCTGAGCGGTGCCGGTCCCGCCGCGGTGCGCAGCGGACTCACCGCCTCCGCTGCCTTCGCGTTGGGAGGGGATCTCCGCCGCCCTCGTCCATTCGTGGTGCTCGGTCTCTGCAGCAGCCTCATGCTCCTCCTCGCACCTCGGTTACTCGGAGATGTCGGATTTCAGCTCTCGGTGCTGGGGACGGCCGGCATCCTCCTCCTTGCCGGCCGCCTCTCCGCTCGCCTCCCTGGTCCTCGCGCCCTCATCGAACCCTTCTCGGTCACGGTTGCCGCCCAACTCGCCACCGTCCCGGTCATGGCCTCGACATTCGGCAGCCTCTCCCTGGTCGGCCCGGTCGCTAACGCGGTGGTGCTCCCGCTCCTGCCGCTGATCATCGTCCTCGGTTGGGCGGCGGCACCGCTCGTCCCTCTCCTGCCCTGGGCCGCCGCCCCCGTGCTGCAGGTCGCCGCCGCTGGCTGCGATGCGATCGTGCTCGTGGCCCGGGGTCTGGCCGCTCTCCCCGGCGCCGCACTGCACATCGGCCGCTGGCCTGCCGAGTGGACCGTCATCGAGGTTGGGGCGCTGTCAGTTGCGGTCATCGCCGGCCTGATCTCGGAGAGGCCTGATGAGTGACGACCACGCCAAGCTGCTGCCCCCGCGGCGGATGATCGCGGTGCTCGGTGCGGCAGCCATGGCAGGACTGCTGGCCGCGGCGCTGGCGACACGGCCCGACGGCCGCCTGCACGTCACTGTCCTCGACACGGGGGGCGGAACCGCCATAGTCCTGCGCACCCCGGGCGGCGCGACCGCGCTTGTGGGCGGCGGGTCCGACCCGCAGAAGCTCACCACCGCCCTGGGACGAACGCTCTCGCCGCTGCAACGCAACATCGATGTCGTCGTCATCCCCGGCTCAGGACGCACGGTCTCCGCTGGGGTGGCCGGACTCGCTGGCCGGTACGGCGCCGGCAGCATTGTCGTGACCGCACCGAAGGTGACCCCGGCGCTCGGCGTCCTTGTCACCCAGATCGGCGAGGGCGCGAGCGCCACGCGGGTCACCACCGGCGCTCTTGACCTCGTCGACGCCCGCTGGTTTCCGCTCATCCCCAGCAGCGGTGCGGGGTCGGCTCTTCTGGTGGTCACTGGGGCCGTTCGAATCCTTCTCGCCGCAGACCTCAGCGTCCCCGACCAGGAGGAGATCGCCGCCATCGCTCCGGTGAGCCTGCACGCTGACCTGCTGATTACCCCCGCCACGGGAACTGCGCCCTCGCTCGTTGCAGCGGTGCAGCCGCGGCAGATCGCGGTGACGACGGCCGTGCGCAGCCGTGATCGCACGGCGTGGCCGGGGGCCACCGTGCGGCGCACCGGTAGTGACGGTGATCTCGCGTATCGAAGCACCGATGCCGGCCTCGAGCCGGGATGAGCGGCTTGCCATACTCCGCCCATGCCGACTGCCAGCCCAGCCAACCTCTTCCTCGTTCACGGCGACGAGGCCCACCTCATCGACCTCGAGGTGCGCGGTTGGCGGGGCGCCGCTGATGCCGAGCAGCTCGGCGTCGAGGTGCTCGAGTCCGCCGTACCGCTGGAGCGAATCCGCTCGACGTTCGCCGAGATGCCGCTGTTCGACCCGCGTCGCTACGTGCTCCTCCGTGACCCGCCACAGGTCACTGGAGGTCGTCGTGGGGGGGGGGGTGCGGCAGCTCTCGCCGCGGCCCTGGAGTTGGTGGCTCCGACCACCTCCGTGTGCATCGCAGTGCACCAGAAGCTGCCCCCGACGAACCCGCTGCTCACCGCCGTGAGCGCACGGGGGGGGGCGATTCGGTTGTGCGCCGCGCCGCGAGGACGCGATCTGCGGCGCTGGGCAGACGACGCCGCCCGGGAGCGCGCGCTCCGGCTACCGCCGGGCGCAGTGGAGCACGTTGTCGTGGTATCGGGCGGGGATCTCGGCGTGATCGCTCTCGAGCTCGACAAGCTTGTCGCCTTCTCGTCCAGCGGACCCGTCTCCCTGAATGACGTGCGCAAGCTCGTCGGCGGATCGGAGGGAGTCGAGGTTTGGAACGTACTCGAGCGTCTCCTGGGTCCCGAGCCGGGGCGCGGGGCCGCAGTTGTCGACACATTGCTTCGCGACGGCCGTTCGAGCCAGTACCTCATCGCCACCCTCGCTGGTCAGTTCCGCGAGGTGCTGCAGGCCCAGGTCGTCCTGCAGCGCAGCGGGGGAGCGCGTCATCTTGCCAGCGAACTGCGCCTCCCCGACTGGCGTTCCGAGCGCCTCGGCCGTCAGGCCAGCTCAGTTCCGGCGCTGCTCGTTGAGGGCTGGCTGCGCGACCTGCAGCGGCTGGACGCGGCTATCAAGAATGGCGACGTCGACGGAAGCGCCGGCCTGCGCCTGTTTGCCCTGGGCGCGGCTCGCTCGCTGATGAGCGCTCGGCCCCGGAGTTGAGCGTCAGGCCTCGGTGGGAGCTGACGTCTTCTTGGGCTTTGTCGATGCCTTGGCCGGACTCTTCGCCGGCGCCTTCGGCTTCGCGGGGGCCTTGGTGGGGCTTTTGGCAGCCGCCTTGGGTGCTGGAGCCGTCCCGCTCTTGGCGGGGCCCTTGGCGCTCTTGGCCGCAGCGGTGCGGGTCTTCGCCGTCTTGGCTCCGGCGGCCCGAGTAGCCTTGCCCTTGGCTCCACCCGCGGCGGCGGTGCGAGCAGTCGCCAACTCCTCCTCGCTGCCGCTGGCGGCGAGCAAACGAGCGGCCATAGAGACGATGCGGGACTTACGACGGCGCACGTTGTTGCCGTGGAGGATGCCCTTCTCGGCTGCCTTATCGAGCGCCTTGACGGCGAGCTTCAACTCCTCCTCAACGCTCACGGTCTCGCCGGCGATCAGCGAGCGGCGTACGTGGTTGATGCGCGTGCGCACGGCCGAGCGGACGGTACGATTGCGGATTCGCTTCCTTTCGGCGGAGCGGATCTGCTTGCGGGCGGAGCGGGAGTTGGCCACAGTGACACACCTGGAAAGCGCTGATGAGGTACGCCCGCTGTCAAGCCGATGGCGCAGGCCTGGGAGTATAGCAATCAGATCATGCTCATCATTCCCGCCCACGCCAAGGTGAACCTCGGCGTCAGCGTCCTCAGTCGCAGGGCTGATGGCCTCCACGATCTGGCATCAGTGCTCGTGCCCATCGACTGGCACGACCTCCTGACGCTGCGTCCGGCCGGCCGCGGTGACGTCACCGTCGGATACTGGCGCGATGAGGCCGGGATGGCTCCGCCTGCCGGAGAGGATCTCAGCCTCGTCGCCGCTCGGCTGCTGCTCGGTGGCACCGGCTGCGGTGTCCGCATCGACATCGTCAAACGGATTCCCACGCGTGCCGGACTCGGTGGCGGCTCCGCCGACGCTGCCGCCGTGCTTCGCGGCTTGCCGAGCACGCTCGACATCGGCGAGGGCGCCCTCGCCGCCCTTGCCTTTCAACTCGGAGCCGATGTTCCCGCACTGCTGTACGGCGGAGCGTGGCGGGTCGGGGGCGCCGGTGAGGTGCTCGAGCCTCAGCCCATGCTCGATCTCAACCTCGCCGTTGCCATGACCGGCGAGAGCTCGACGCCTGCGACATTCGCTGCACTGCGCCCCGAGGAGTACCGCGGCAGCGATCGTATCGACGCTCTCTCGGCCACTCTGGCCGCGGGGCAGCACCCCCGCGACGAACTGCTCGGCAGCGACCTCGAGGCCGCTGCAGTGCGCGCCCGCCCCCAATTGGGCCGCTCCCTGGCCCGCCTGCGATCGGCGACCGGGCTCGCCTGGCCGCTCACCGGCAGCGGGGGAGCCTGCTTTCAGCTCTGCCCAACCGCTGTCGATGCCGAGGCGACCGCCGCCGCCGCTCGGGCAGCCGGAATTCCGGCTCGAGCCTGTCGAAGCGTCACCGCAGTGGCGCGTTGACCACGGCGGCGAAACCCCTGGCCTACAATCGCGTGTCGATGGCCATTGCGATCCCCCTGAGCTCGACGCCGCCAGAGGAATGTCCCCACCCCGACCCCGTCCAGGGCGTCATGGCTCATGAATTCGCTCACTACGAGCGCGCCCTTGGTCCCGAGGGCGCCCGGCGGACGGTGACCTACTACGGTCCCGTCGTCGGTGGCCTGCCGATCTCGGCATGGCACTGCGAGGAGTGCGGGCTGCTGCGGCTGGCGTTCCCCGACGGCCGGCGCGAGGAGCGCCGCCTCTTTCCTGGCACCCAGCCCGGCCTCATCTCTCTGGCCACGGTGGTGGCCCCGGAGTCCATCCGCTTCGGTCAACAGCCCCGGGTCAGCGGGCTGAGCGCCCCGGAACCGCTCTACGAGGAGCTCTACTCCGAGGAACTGGGTGCCACTGCGGTCACGCTGCGCCTGCCTCAGGTGGAACTCCCCAAGCTCGACCTGCTGGGCTGGGTCAACGTTACTGGGCTGCTCGCGCTCTGCCTGGGTCTCCTCTACACGGGGGTTGCCGCCGTCGCGGGGAACACGCTGCCCCAGGCACTCGGCTCGGTTGTGGCCACTCTTGGCGGGATATTCGTGGTTCTGGTGGTGATCAACGCGCTTGCGCCGGCCTGGCGACGCGTCTTTCCAATGCCGCCGCTGACGCCTCCGCTCGCCGTCACCCAGCGCGGCAGACCGGTGCTCGATATCTGGGATCACACCGCCATCAGTCTCTTCGTGGTCGCGGCCCTCCTGCTTCTCCTCGTCGCGGTCCTTGCCACATACACGTATGAGGCGTCGTCGCTTGCAGGGCCGGTGTTCATCCTCGGCATGGCCGCCGGTGTGGGGGCGGCCGCGGCACTCATTGCCGGAAGTTTCGTCCGCCGCAGCCGGCGCGACTGACTGCGATCAACGCGAGGGGAAGAAGAGGAAGCGGACCGCCAGGGCGAGCAGGATGACACCGAAGACGCGTTGCAGCAGGGTGTTGTCGAGACGGCCGGCGAGGATGGCGCCGCCGAAAATACCGACGAGGAGGCCCACAGCGATCCCGGCGGCATAGCCGGTGTTGACCTCGCCGCGGCGTGCGTACTCGATGACGCCGAGGATTCCCACGGGGAGGAGGAGCGCCGCCAGCGACGTTCCGCTTGCCTCCCGTTGAGTCAGGCCCAGAGCGACGAGCGCGGGGATGATGACCACCCCGCCGCCGATGCCGATGAGGCCGGAGAGGACACCGGCGCCCACGCCCACGCCGAGACCGATGAGGATTGCCGTCATGCACGTGCTCCATTGATAAGGAGAGTCGCGGCATTATCCGCACGCCGCGACGCGCTACCGTGTCGTCGGTCATCAGATTGGGGAGGATACTCGTGGCTAGGTCCCTGGGCAGTCCTGATGATCAGGACATCGTAGTCGTCGGCGCCACCGGCGACCTTGCTGCCCGCAAGCTCCTCCCCGCGCTCTACAACCTCGCCGCCGAGGGGCTGCTGCCCAAGGCTGGTGACATCGTCGGGGTGGCGCCGCTGCCCTGGGACGACGCGAAGTTCCGCGATCATGCCCGCGGCGCCGTCCGTCAGTTCTCCCGCACCGGGCTCGACGAGAAGGTCTTCACCAGCTTTGCGGAGCGGCTGCGGTTCTGCGCCATCAATACCGTGGGGGATCTTGCGCCGGTACGGGCGCTTCTCTCTCGGCCGCGCCGCCTGCTCTACCTTGCCGTCCCGCCTTCAGCCTTCACCTCACTCATCGGCAACGTGCAGGCCGCTGGGCTGGCGGAGGGGACGTCGCTGATCATCGAGAAGCCCTTTGGGCGCGACACCGCATCGGCGGCTGCCCTCAACGAGGCTTTGCACGCGGTCCTTCCCGAGGAGAGGATCCTCCGTATCGACCACTATCTGGGCAAGGAGACGGTACAGAATCTCCTGGTTTTCCGATTCGGAAACTCGGTGTTCGAGCGGGTCTGGAATCGAGATGCCATTGCTCGAGTGGAGATCACCGTCGCCGAGGAACTCGGTGTGGAGCAGCGTGGTCGCTTCTACGAAGACATCGGCGCCATTCGCGACATCGTCCAGAACCACCTCTTCCAGGTGCTCGCGGTGACCGCAATGGAGCCGCCGGTCTCATTTGACGCGGAGGCAATCCGCAATGAGAAGGTCAAGGTGCTGAGCGCGCTCCACCCCATCCAACCAAAGGACGTAGTCCGCGGTCAGTACAGCGCGGGGAGCGTTGCCGGCACGCGGGTCCCCGCATACCGTGATGAGGCCGGAGTTGACAAGAACTCAGGAACGGAGACATTTGCGGGCCTGCGCGTCCACCTGGACTCCTGGCGCTGGTCGGGCGTGCCATTTCTGCTCCGCACCGGCAAGCGTCTGGCGCAGCGCGACACCCGGATCGTTATCACCTTTCGCGATGTGCCCCTCCATCTCTTTCGCAGCACCGGCGTTCACGCCGTGGACAGCAACCGCCTGGTGGTCCGCATCCAGCCCGACGAGGGCATCGAGATGACCTTCGTGGCCAAACGGCCGGGGCCCGAGGTCGACACCCAGGGAGTGAGCATGAACTTCAACTACCAGAGTTCATTCAAGACGAGTCCCCCCGAGGCGTACGAGCGCCTCCTCCACGATGCGCTGCTGGGCGACCACACCCTCTTCATCCGCGAGGACGAGGTGGAGCATGGCTGGAAGGCGGTGCAGCCGGTGCTCGATGCGCCGCCACCGGTCATCCTCTACCCGGCAGGGAGTTGGGGACCGGCCGAGGCCGACACTCTGGTGCGTCCCGGCCATTGGCACAACCCGGGTGCGGAGTGATGGTAGCGACGCGCTTGGTTGGCATCGACCTCGGCGGCACCAGCATCCGCGCTGCGATGGCGACGGGAGCGGCGACACATGGGGATCGGGTGCAGCGCCGCACCCCGCACGCGGATGGGCCCGAGGCGGTGCTCGCCGCCTGCGCGCAGGCCGCGCGGGAGGCGGCAGGGGGCACGCCTGACGGCGTCGCCATCGGCATCCCCGGTCCGCTGGACCCCAAGGGCGGCGTCGTCTACGCGGCCCCGCATCTTCAGGGCTGGACGAATGTTGGCGCCCGGGACATCCTCGAGGGCCAACTCGGTTGCCCGGTGGCGGTCCACAACGACGCCAATCTCGCCGGATACGCCGAGTGGGTGGCGGGCGCGGGACGCGGAGCCGACCCATTTCTCTTCGTCACCGTGAGCACCGGGATCGGCGGTGCCCTCATCTATGGCGGCGACCTCTACGGCGGAGCGTCGGGATCAGCCGCCGAGATCGGTCATCTGGCGGTGGCACCCGGCGGTCCGGCCTGCGGTCAGGGGCACCCCGGCTGCCTTGAGGGTCTGGCTTCGGGGAGCGGCATCGCTGGGCGCCTCAGCGATGAGCTCGCTCACGGTGAGCGCAGCATGGTCGCCGACGGTGCCGACGCGGGGGGGGTGGCCGTCGCAGCGCGCGCCGGAGACGAACTCTGCCTGCGGCTCTACCGCGAGGCCGGCCAGGCCCTGGGGCGGGCGCTTGGCGGTGTCATCAATCTCCTCAGCCCGGCGGTGATCGTCATCGGTGGCGGGATGCTCAACAACATCGACCTGCTCGAGGCTCCTCTGCACTCGGGGATCAGTGAGATTGCCTTTGCCGTACCCGCGGAGCGATGCCGCGTCGAGCACGCGGCGCTGGGCACCGACGCCGGCCTCGTTGGGGCGACTGCGTGGGCGATCAGAAGCTTTGGCCCGGCACATTGAACGAACGCAACTTGATGTGCGTGCCCGTTCCAGAAGGTGTCTGCGGCACTCTCGGTACGAGGGCCCGCGACGCGGGTGGCGGTCAGGCGGCTGGCGGCATGTGACGCTTGTCGATCTGCTTGCTGGCTGCCTGCGGGTTGCCCCAGGTGACGCTGCCGTTGGGCCAGATCATCGCTGCTGTCCTGGGCGGCCGCTCGTGAAGGATTTGGTCACCCACCAGGTACACGGGGCGATGCAGCCGCCGGGCATCGTTCTTCGCCTGCTCATACACCTCACGGTCGGGTCGGGGTCGGGAGACACTGGCCATGCATCACCTCAACATCGTGCCACGTACTGTTGCTTGATCAACTATATACCCGGGGGGACCCCAATCCACCCACTCCGAATACGGAGGGGTGCTGGACGGGCCGGGAGCCGGTTCGTACCTATCGGCGCAACGCCGCGGCGGTTGAGCGTGCGGTTCCCGAGTCGAGGAGTTCCTCGATGGGGAGCGGCAGGGCCCTCGCCCAGTTGGGATTCTGCGCTGAGGTCGTTCCCGGCTGGTTGGGCCGATCAGCGACCCCGGCAACATCCTCGAGGGTGGCGGCCAGCACCATCGAGGGTGCCTGACCCAGGCGGCGATGGACGTGAGCGACAGCCTCGTCGATCGACGCATCGCCGCTCAGCCCGACCCCGCTGAGGCGCTGCCGCAGAAGGGTCATGGCGACGCGGTCCGGCATGAGGCCGAGTTCCTCCTGGTGATGGAGGTCAGCGCCACTCCATACCCCGGCGATCGTGGGCAGATCGTGGGTGGTGACGGCGGCAAGCGCCTGGTGGGGAAGGCGCTCCGGAGGATCGTCCTCGAACATGAGGAGCCGGTAGCTGAGGACGCCGGAGCGGCGCAGCCGGGAGCGGAGATCCGCCCGCACCGTCCCGAGGTCCTCGCCCACCACGATGGCGGCGGCCCGCACCGACTCCAGGGCGACGATGGCGAGGAGATCGCGCTCCGGGTAGTGGACGTAGGCGCCTTCTCCAGGGCCGAGATCAGCCGGTACCCACCAGAGGCGGCTGAGACCCATGACGTGGTCGATCCGCAGGCCGCCGCCATGGCTGAGGTTGGCTCGCAGCATGGCAATGAAGGGGCTATAGCCGGCATCCCGGAGCCGCCTGGGGTGGAAGGCGGGGAGGCCCCAGTCCTGACCGAGGGTGTTGAAGGTGTCCGGCGGTGCCCCCACGGTGATCCCGTCCACGAGAAGATCTTGGTAACGCCAGGCGTCGAATCCTCCGGGGTCGACGCCCACCGCGAGGTCGAGGATCAGGGGAATCTCGGCGCCTGCTCGGGCCATCTGGCGGTCAAGTTGCCACTGGATCCAGGCATGCAGAGCGACCCGCCCGGAGAGTTCGCGTGCCGCTCGTGCCAGGCGGACGCCATCGGGGCGGCGCAACTCATCGGGCCAGGTGCGCCAGTCGTTCCCGTGGCGCTCGGCGATGGCGCAGAAGAGGGCGAAGCATTCCAGGTCGGGGGTGGCGGCGCGATACCCGGCCACCGCTCCGGTTGCCGGGAGCGCATGGTGGATCCGCTCCAGTGCCGCGATCTTGACGTCGGCAATGCGGTCGCGGTCGATGGTGCGGTCAGCGTTGAGCGCCCGTCCAGCCGCGCGGAGCTCGCCGAGGTCGATCCTAGCCTCGGCGGCGGGCGTCTCGATGGCAAGGTGAAGCGGGTTGCGGAAGATGCGGCTGGTTGGGTAGTAGGGGCTTGGTTCCACGGGCGGCACGGGGACGGTCGCGTGGAGGGGACTGACCAGGAGGAGGCCAGCGCCCAGGCCGCGAGCCCACGCGCCGAGAGCACGGAGATCCTCGAGGTCGCCGATCCCCCAACTCGACGCCGACCGGGTGGCGTAGAGCTGGACGGCGAATCCAAAGGTGCGCAGGTCGTGGGGCAGGTGGCAGCGGCGTGGCGCGATGATGAGATCGCGCTCGCCGTCCTCCGTGAGCAGCCGGTGGTAGCCGAGCGGAAGCCCTTGGGGGATCTTTCCGCGCTCGACTCCTCGTTCCTCGCCACCCTCCAGGGTGATGCTTCGGGCGCCGGGGACCACCGGCCTCTCGCCCGCTCGCAGAACTAGAGGTGCTGTGGGGTTCTCCGCGGGGCGTGCGGTGTGTGCCCCCAGTGCCTCCCCGACGGCGCCGAGGGTGGCCTCCGGCACCGTGTGCCAGACACCGTCGGAATCGCGATACCGCCGCTGGATCCCCCAGGCGCGCGCATCCAAATTCATAGTGGCGCTGTCACGTCTTTGCTCCGCATCCCTGAGAGTCCCATCCATGCGTGAACGGCGCGCCACCTATCGCGTTCAACTCCGTCCCGAGTTCGGCTTCGACGATGTTGCCGGAATCGCTGGTATCTCGCCGACCTCGGCGTCAGCCATGTCTACCTGTCACCCATCACCGAGGCTGCCAGCGGCTCGACCCATGGCTACGACTGCGTCGACCCCACGCACATCGCCACCGTGCTTGGTGGCGAGAAGGGATATGCGCGGATGAGTGAGGAACTGACCCGCCACGGGCTCGGTCAACTCCTCGACATCGTGCCCAACCACATGGCCAACAACGACCGACGCAACCGTTGGTGGTGGGACGTTCTCCGCTGTGGACGTGAGAGCCCCTCCGCCGACGTCTTCGACATCGACTGGGAGCATCCTTTGCTCCCTGATCGGGTGCTCATTCCCCAGTTGGGAGCATCGGTCGGCGAGGTGGTGGAGGGGGGCGACCTGCAACTCATCGTGGAGAACGGCATCGTCTTTGCCTATCACGAACTACGGGCACCGCTGCGACCGGAAACCCAACGCCAGATCCTCGCCGGGACGCGGGTGGCCTCCCTCGGGGATGCCCTCGTCGCGGCCTCGAGCGAGGAGGAACGCAACCGGCTCGACGCTGAACTCATGCGTATCCTGCACTGCGATGACGCGGCCGCCGCCGAGGTCAGCACCGCGCTGGAACGCATCAACGCGGAGGGTGCAACCCTCCTGGCTATGGTCGAGCAGCAGCACCATTGCCTCAGCTTCTGGCGCGATGCTGATCGTCTCCTCAACTACCGCCGGTTCTTCGACATTGCCACGCTGGTGGGAGTCCGCGTCGAGGACTCGGCTGTGCTGGACCGGACCCACGTGCTGGTCGACGCCCTGCTCGACAGCGAGCGGGTGGACGGAATCCGCATCGATCACGTCGACGGACTGCGCTGGCCGCGCCCTTATCTGGAGCGGATGCGAAATCGCCATCGCGTGGCCTGGATCATCGTCGAGAAGATCCCCGGCGGCGAGGGGACGCTTCCCCCAACATGGCCGGTTGAGGGGACCACCGGCTACGAGTTCGGTGCGCGCATCGCCGGAGTCTTTCTGGAGCCCAGCGGGTGGCAACGGTTGCGGGAGCGTTGGGCGGAACTCACCGGCGAGCCCGAGGACTTCGAGGTTACCGCCCGACAGGCCAAGGACGACGTCCTGAGGACAACGCTGCGCCCTGACCTGGCACGGTTGCTGCGGCTCGCCGAGATGGTGTGCGCCGAGCGCCCTCATGACGCCATCGAAACTGGCGCCCTTGAGGCGGCGCTCACCGCCTTGCTACGAGAGCACGAGGTGTATCGCACGTACATCGAGGGCGACGAAGGCCCGTCTCCGACCGACCGCATGCGCATCGAGGAAGCAGCGCAGCGGGTGCGCACATTCGGCGGTGACACCGCAGCCCTCGATGTCCTTCTCTCCGTCCTCCTTGATACACCGCGCACCACAGCGGCTCAGGAGGTGGTTCTTCGCTTCCAGCAGGTCAGTTCTGTCGTCATGGCCAAGGGTGTCGAGGACACCGCCTTCTATCGTGATGCGGCGCTCTCGGCGCTCTGCGAGGTCGGTGGGTCGCCTGCCCACGCCGTCGTTGATCTCGACACCTTTCACGCGGCCAACGGTTGGACACAGCGTCACCAGCCGGCCACACTGTTGGCGTTGTCGACACACGACAGCAAACGCAGCGAGGACGTGCGGGGGCGGCTTCTGGCACTCAGCGAGATGGCCGATGTCTGGGCTGCGGCGACGACAAGGTGGCGGCGGCCTTCCACCGAACGCATCGATGCTCCGACCGTGGAGCTCTTCCACCAGACGCTGGTCGGCGCGTGGCCCATCGACACCGATCGGATGGTCGAGTACATGGGTAAGGCGATCCACGAGGCTAAACGCCAGACATCCTGGGTCGATCCCGACGCTGAGTACGACGCGGCCGTGGAGCGCTTCGTTCGGGAGCGCATGGCGAATTCGACCTTCCTCGACGAGGTTGCGGCCTTCGCCGGCACGCTCGCCGGCGGCGGCGAGGAGATCTCATTGAGCATGACCCTGCTGCAGCTCACCTCTCCCGGCGTCCCCGACATCTACCAAGGCGCAGAGGTCTGGGATCTCTCGCTGGTCGACCCCGACAATCGCCGTCCCGTTGATTTCGACGCCCGGCGACGCGTCCTCGCCGCAGGAGCAGGGGAGGGATGGCCGAAGCTGCACATGATTCGCGAGGCGTTGGAGTTGCGCCGTCGTCATCCTCAACTCTTCGATGCTCGGGGCGACTACACGCCGCTGCGCGCCAGAGGGCCGGCGGCGGACCATGTGGTCGCGTTTGCTCGCGGTGCTTCGCCAGGGGCGGTGACGGTGGTGACGCGCTTTCGCAGCAGCGCCATTGCGCGGTTCCGCGCGACGACTTTGACCCTCCCGGAGGGGGAGTGGATCGATGTCCTGGTCGGGGGTGCCCCGGTGTCTGGGGTGACGCCGCTGGCGATGCTCACCGGTGATGCACCGGTTGCCCTGCTGGAACGCGTGCGGTGAGGCCGTGGGTTTGGGCGCCCTGCGCGGCACACCTCCCCGAGCTTCTCCTGGCGTCGGCCGAACTGCCCGCTGGCGAGGACCCGCTATGGTTGCCCGCGCTCACCATCGCCATCTGGCGGCGACCATCGACCTGAGGAGAACATGGCTCAAACCCTTTCCGGCATCCCGGTACCGGGGCCCGCGGCCTGGCCCGGACAGCACTTCCCGCTGGGCGCGCACTGGGATGGCGAGGGCACGAATTTCGCCCTCTTCAGCGCCAACGCCGAGCGGGTTGAACTGGTTCTGGCCAATTCCGACGGCAGCACATGGGCCATCCACGATCTCATCGATCGGACCGACCTCACCTTTCATGGTTACCTGCGGGGGGTGGGCCCAGGGACTCTGTACGGGTTCAGGATCCATGGTGACTACAATCCCGGGCGCGGCCACCGATTCAACGAGAACAAGCTTCTCGTTGATCCCTATGCCCGGGCGCTTTCGGGCGCCGTGCAGTGGGGGCCGCCCGTGTTCGGCTACGATCACAATCCGGACCTCAGCGATGCCAAGAGCCAGCTGGATTCCGCTGGCCACGTCCCACTCTCGGTTGTCATCGACGACCGCTTCGACTGGAAAGGGACGCGGGCGCCGCGCACAGCCTGGGCCGACACCGTGGTCTACGAGTGTCACGTCAAGGGTTTCACTGCCCAGCTCGAGGATGTCCCTGAGAATCTGCGCGGCACGTACGCGGGCATGGCACACCCTGCGGCGATCGAGCGCCTGAAAGCACTCGGAGTCACCGCGGTGGAGCTCATGCCCATCCATCAGTACATCGACGCCAACCATATTGTGGAGCGCGGCCTGCGCAACTACTGGGGATACGACTCACTCGGCTACTTCGCGCCCGAGGCGCGCTACTCGTCAGCCGGCGACGGCGGTGCCCAGGTCGTCGAGTTCAAGCAAATGGTGCGCGCTCTGCACGGCGCCGGCCTCGAGGTTTTTCTCGATGTCGTCTACAACCACACCTGCGAGGGCAACCACCTCGGGCCCACGCTCTCCTTCCGCGGTGTCGACAACGAGGCCTACTACTACTTGGCGCCTGAGGACCGTCGGCACTACTGGGACGTCACCGGCTGCGGGAACACGTTGAATGCCGGCGCCCCCCAGACACTGCGGCTCATCATGGACTCGCTCCGTTACTGGGTGACGGAGATGCACGTTGATGGCTTCCGTTTCGACCTCGCCTCCGCACTGGCACGGCAATTCTTCGAGGTCAACAAGCTCTCGGCGTTCTTCGACATCATTCATCAGGACCCTGTGCTCGCCGATGCCAAGCTCATTGCTGAGCCCTGGGATGTGGGGGAGGGGGGATACCAGGTCGGCAATTTCCCGGTCGGTTGGGCGGAGTGGAACGGCAAGTATCGCGATACCGTCCGCGACTACTGGCGGGGGTCATCGGTCGGCGTCGCCGACCTCGCCTATCGCCTCACAGGCTCGAGTGACCTCTACGCCGACGACGGTCGAAGTCCCAGCGCATCGATCAATT
The DNA here is from genome assembly GCA_051002895.1 of Candidatus Dormibacteria bacterium. Lineage (GTDB taxonomy): Bacteria > Chloroflexota > Dormibacteria > Aeolococcales > Aeolococcaceae > JBPCLW01. The sequence continues at coordinate 48,472 of JBPCLW010000038.1, forward strand.
TCGTCACTGCCCATGACGGTTTCACATTGCGCGATCTGGTCTCATACAACGACAAGCACAACCAGGCCAATGGGGAGGAGAATCGCGACGGCACCGACGACAATCGCTCCTGGAACTGCGGTGCTGAGGGCGACACCGATGATCCTGAAATCCTCGAGTTGAGGGCTCGGCAGCAGCGCAACTTCCTGGCAACCATATTCCTCTCCCAAGGCTGCCCGATGATCCTCTCCGGCGATGAGATGGGTCGGACGCAGAGAGGCAACAACAATGCCTACTGCCAGGACACCCAGGTTTCCTGGCTGGACTGGGCCCGCGTCGATGCCGGCCTCCTAGCGTTCACCAAGCGGGTGGTGCGTCTTCGTGGCGAGCACCCGGTATTTCGGCGGCGACATTTCTTCACCGGTCAGATCGTGGGTAAGGGCCGCAAGGACGTGCGCTGGGTCCGCCGCGACGGTGAGGAGATGACCGATGACGACTGGGGTAACCACGAGCGGCAGTCGCTGGGCATGGTGCTCGACGGTGGGCTCATCATCGATCGCACCCAGAGTGGTGAACCGATTTTCGATGCCACCGTTGCGGTGCTCCTCCACTCGTCCCATGAGCCGTGCGACTGGGTGGTACCCGAGGGGTCGTGGGAGGTCATCCTCGATACCCACGATCCTGAAGAGGAGGCGGCCAGGCGACGGGTAACGGCGGGGGGGACCGTCTCCATGGTCCCCCGATCTCTGGTGGTATTGCGCTGGCTTGACCGCGATTTGGTCGACTGAGGTCAGCCGGGGTGGTGGGGACTACATGTCCCCACACTGGTCTCCGGGAGATCGCTACCATTTCCGCATTGGGGAGTCGCCAAGTGGTAAGGCAGCGGACTTTGGATCCGCCATTCGAAGGTTCGAATCCTTCCTCCCCAGCCACAGCGCCGTATTCGAACCTATCCACAGGTTTATCCACAGATTTTCCCCTGGAAAAGAACCGGTCGAAGGGTTTCTGGTACTCCGGGGATGTGAGATTGCCATCCACCACCGGGATGCTCTGGAAGATGGAAACGGCATCGTAGACTGGCCCCACCGCGGCAGAGTTATCTGGCCCCACCCTCGGCGCTGGTCTGATGCTTGTTGAACGATATCTCAGGGGCGCTCCCGAGTCACTGAGCGGGGCCTTTGG
>JBPCLW010000039.1:0-15360 GCA_051002895.1 Candidatus Dormibacteria bacterium
GTCATCTGCAGTTCGGGGATGCCACGCATGCTGAATCTCCGCAGGCTTGAATCGATCGCGGGAAGACTCCCACACCTCGAGGCGCCCTGTGGGGCTATTCCGAGATCTTTTTCAGCACCCTGCTAGCTGGCGACGACGGCTCGGAAGATGTCGTGGTTCGCCGTATAGGCCGGCGGTGCGTTCTCGACGGCTGCTCCCACAGGGTGGGTCCCGCCGAAACCATCGAGGATCAACTCGACGATCCGTGAGGTGAGGCGTTGAAGCTTCCAGAAATGCCGCGCCTCCCACGTCACCTCGTCGCCCAGTTCGAGCAGCCCGCTGGTCTTGCCCGCCACCGCACGCTCGGGGACATGTGACGATTGCGTGTGGAGATCCACGCTGCGGGCCAGATCAAAGCAGCGCTCGATCGGGGCTTCAATTCGAGTGTCGGTTGTGAACGTTGGCATGGCTACTAGCGCCCGAGCGCTGAACCCAGCGCACGTATGGTGAGCGGATTGGTACGCCCGGAGGGACTTGAACCCCCGCATCCGGCTCCGGAGGCCGGCGCTCTATCCAACTGAGCTACGGGCGCACGCTCCGGCGAGTATACGCGCCCCCCGGACACACCCCCTCAGCCCTCGCTGAGCAGTTCGCTATAGAGATCGTGTGTCTCGGCGTCGTAGGCGACGAGGATGATGCGCTCCCACACGTCAGGTGGAGCCTGCCTCACGGCCGCGACAGCGATGCGAGCAGCCGCGCCGCGGGGGAATCCGTAGATCCCTGTGGAGATGGCGGGGAAGGCGATCGACCGCGCTCCGACCTGGGCGGTGACCTCGAGGGAGCGCCGGTAACAGGCCTCCAAGGCTCCCGCCTCCGCGGTCCCCCCACCCCGCCACACAGGCCCAACGGTATGGACGACCCAGCGGGCCGGGAGGTCGTACCCTTGGGTCAGCTTGGCATCGCCGGTCTGGCATCCGCCGAGCCGACGGCACTCCCGCAGCAGGTCCGGTCCGGCAGCGCGGTGGATGGCGCCATCGACGCCCCCACCACCCAGCAGCGACGGGTTCGCGGCGTTGACGATGGCGTCGACATCCAGGGAGGTGATGTCGCCCTGCCATGGCTCGATCAGCACAGCGGGCGGTGGTACGCAGCGAGGATCGTCAGGCGACGTCGTCCTCAAAGGGGACCATCAATGTGTCCTGAACGTCATAGAGGGCCTCCATCCAGTCGACGACGCGGACTTCGTCTGGATCTTCTCTGCTGGCGAGGGGATGCGCCTCGTGCTCGATGAGTCGCACGGCGCGAACGTGCAACTCTGTGGGTACCTCAGGCTCTTCGGCGAGGTTGAGTTGCTCGAACTCGTTGATGAGGTCATCAATGTAGCGGATCTTGTTGCGTCGCGCGTACCGTGCGCGAGTCTCCGCCGTCGCTCGCTCCCCGAGTTCAGTGATCACCGAACAGGTCTCTTGAATCATGTCTTTTCTCCACCCTCACAGGAATAGGGTCTCTGGTCCTCTCTCTGGCAAACGCCCGAATGCTGCTGTCTCGTCTCTGGTCGCTGCTCGAGGACGGCGAGGCCAATGACCTCGAGCAGCCAGGACCTCGTCGCCGCCGGGCGAGCGGCGTTTCCGGCCTTTGCGCTGCGACGGCTGGCGCGCACCCCCTCGACGCAGGACGTCGTCCGCTTGGCCGCCCGCGCTGGCGCCGGCGAGGGCTTCTGCTGCATCGCGGGCGAACAGGGCGCGGGCCGGGGACGGCAGGGTCGGAACTGGGTGGCACCGCCGGGAAGTGCGCTTCTCTGCTCGCTGCTCCTGCGACGCCGGCCGGAAGCCGCCGGGGGCGTTCCCATCGCGGCGGGAATCGCGGTCGCCGACGCGGTCGCGGCGGTCAGCGGAGTTGATTCTGGGCTGAAGTGGCCGAATGACGTGCTCGTCAATGGCTCCAAGCTCGCCGGGATCCTCGTCGAGGTGGAGTCGCAAGCTGCCGACGCCATCGTCGTTGGCATCGGGGTCAACCTCACCGTCGACGTGTTTCCGCCAGGGGTTATCGGTGTCAGCCTGCACCAGTTGGTGGCGACACCCCCTGCCGCCGACGACGTTCTGGCCGCCGTCCTCCCAGCGCTCCGCCGTCGGCTCGATGAGTTGACCGGCGGCGGTGTTGCCGCGCTCCGCTCCGCCTGGCGCGAGCGAGCGATCGGCATCGGCGGGCCGGTTCGAGCCAACATCGGAGGCGCCATCGTCACCGGCGCAGCGATCGACATCGACGATGATGGCGCCTTGCTGGTGGCGACGTCAGACGGTCTCACGCGCCTGATCGCCGGGGAGGTACACATCGGCTCATGAGCCGATGTGGCCTCCCGGTGGGCGCCCTCCCGAAACCCCTCTCGGGGCACTCCCCGGAACACAGGCTGAAGCCTATGACCGAATGGCGGACATGGCACGGACAATGGATCGATGCACTCCGCGCAATAGAGCGGCCCGATCTAGGGGGTTGCCGCATCAAGAGGCTGCGGCTCAGGTGACGGTGATCGTCCCATCCATTCCGGGGTGAATCGTGCAGGAGTAGTCGTACTTCCCGGCGACGGTGAATTTCACCGCATGGGTCTTCCCTGCGTCCATCGAGGGGCTGCTGAGGTCGTCGTGACCTTTGAAGGTGACGTTATGCGTCACCTGGTCGGCGTTCTTCCACTCCACGACCTGGCCCACCTTGGACGTTGCCGTGGCGGGGTTGAACTTCTGCGGAGCGACCTGCTGCACCGTGACATCCGCTTTGCCACTCGTGTCGATGGCACCGATGGGAGGACCAGCGGCGGCCGGTCCCGAGCTCGACGGCGGACCGTCACCACACGCGGCAACGAAAAGCGCACTACTCGCACATAGTGCCACGAGCGCGGCGCGCACACCTCTCATTTGCAAGAGAACCCTCCACGACGGCCGAACCATCGCTGTCAACTGCTTCTGGTGCTTCCGATGGTACGAGATCGCGCCGCGACGACGGCGCCTCCGAGATCAGCCTCAGCCTCGCGCTCGTCGATTTCGGGGTTGCCAAACATGCGCAGGAAGATGATGGTGATAGCGACGAAGAAGATGAGGTTTCCCGCGCCGAACATGACCGCCCCGGCCCACTGCTGGTCGGTCACCGCGGAGATTCCCCAGAGTCGCGGCGCCTGTGCGTAGAACTCATAGAAGGGCCGGCTGCCAAGCGAAAACACCAAGCCCAGCACGGTAGCCGGAAGGCCGCAGAGAACCAGCAGGGCGACCTTGCTCATTGAGGTGACAATGTGAGTGCCCGGGCCGCGGACGGGGTCGACGACCGGCCACCACAAGACGAGGCCCGCCCCGATGAAGGTGAGGTGCTCGACGATGTGCACCGGCAGCACCCGCAGCGTGGTGTTGTAGAGGTCGGGGATGTGCCAGACGAGCAGCACCGCATTGAACACCAAGAGAGCCATCCACGGCCTGGTGAGGAACGTCCAAACCCGCCGGGGCAGCCGCATCCAGGTGCCCGGAGGTGGCGTCGCCCCGGCCAGGCCAAGGAGGAGTAGCGGTGGCGCCACCATCATGAGCAGCAGGTGCTGGACCATGTGGATCCAAAAGAAGTACTCATCGCCACCACGGTCGATGGGCGAGCAGAGCGCCAGGAAGGTGATGGCAACGCCCAGCGCAAAGAGAACTGAACGAAGCCCGGCCGCCGGGAACCAGGGACTGACATCGTCGCCGCCAGCGATCCAGCCACGGCGCAGCGCCGTGACGTAGAGCACCACCAGTGCCGCCAAGCCGAGAAGGACCGTGGGCTCCCAGTCCCAATCGGCCAGGCTCAGTTGCGGCGGATCCATGAGAAGAGCCTAGCGAAGCCGTTCGCCAGGCGGAGCGCCGGAGGCTCAGTGTCCGCCGGACTCGGGGAGATCGAGGTACTCGTTGCGCGCTGCCATGAGCCACACCGCACAGGTCACCAGAAGCCCGATGACGCCCACGAGCCAGACAATGTTGGAAATCAGCCCGCGCAGGACGTCGATCCCACCCACACCGATGCTGTCGGCGAGGCCTCCCATCCCCGTACGAACCACGTCGAGCGTCCCCACGAAGCTGATCGCCAGAGTGATGGCGATGAAAACGGGGACGAAGCTGTTGGGCGGGAGATGGATCTCGCCATGCTCCCCGTCAGCGCTGCCCGCGTGTTCCGGCTGGTCGTGGTCGGGTTCGTGATCAGCCATTCTTCTTACTAGACGAACGCGTTGTACAGGAGCGCCCAGGCGAACGCCATTCCCATCAACAGGCAGAGGGCGGCGAACATCAGCGATCCCAACACCATGTTGCGACGTGCCAGCTTGCGATCCATGGGTCAGCGCTCCCGGTGGTGCCCGTTCACCCGCCCAGCACCCGGTCCACCGCGACGACCGCGAAGAAGAGTGCCAGGTAGAGCATCGAATAGTAGAAGAGACGGCGGGCCGCCCGGGCCGATGGGTGCCGGATGGCCTGCACCGCATACGCGAGCAGGATGAGGTCGAGGACACCGGCTCCCCCGAGGTAGATGACGCCGAGACCGCGCGTGACAAAGGGGAGCATGGTGATGGCGACGAGGAGCAGGCTCCAGAGGAGGATCTGCTGCCGGGTATGACGTTCCCCCGCGACCACCGGGAGCATGGGCACATGGGCGCGCTCGTAGTCCCCGCGCAACAGCAGCGCCAGAGCCCAGAAGTGCGGCGGGGTCCAATAGAAGATGACAGCAAAGAGGAAGATCGCAGTGAGATCCACTCGACCGGTGACCGCAGCCCATCCCACCAGCGGGGGGAAGGCTCCGGCGGCGCCCCCGATGACGATGTTCTGGGTCGACGACCGCTTCAGCCACATCGTGTAGATGAGCACGTAGAAGAGAAGCGCGGTGATGGCCAGGCTGGCGGCGAGCAGGTTGACGGTGGTTGCCAGGAGCATGAATGCCGACAACCCCAAGGCGACCCCGAAGATGAGCGCGTGTTCGGCGGCAATCCGCCCGTCGGGAATGGGGCGGTGCCGGGTGCGGCCCATCGCCAGGTCGATATCACGATCGAACCAGCAGTTGATGGCATTGGCGCCGCCCGCTGCCAGCCAGCCACCCGCGAGGGTGGCGACCAGCGTCAGCGGGCTGGGAAGGCCGCGGGCGGCGGCGATCATGGTGAAGAGGGTTGTGACCTCGAGGAGGACGATGACGCGCGGCTTGGTCAGCGCGTTGAAGTCGCGGACTCGAGCGCGACGTGCGCCCAGCCGGGGATCGACCTGGGCGACGACGCTCATGCCGCGGCCCCGCGCACCGCAGTGCTGGCCGGGTGGGTCCGCACCCCATGACGCGGCTCGGCGTGGTGGGCGAGCAGCGCGACGGCGAGGGTGAATCCCCATACCAGGCTGGCCAGGGCGATGTGCAGGCCCCGGGTGGCCGCGGCCAGGTGGCTCTCGACAACGGCCGCCCCGGCGAGCACCTGGAGGAGCAGGGACACGTTCACCGCCATGGCCATGGCGCGCGTGGTCGGATCTGCTGTTGCTCGGCGGATCTTCGCCATGGCGTAGCCGAGGAAGAGCACCACCGCCAGGGCGACCACGCGATGGGCCATGTTAATAGCGGCAAGTCCGGCAACGGGGAGGTCAAAGCCGTTGCCGCACAACGGCCAGCCCTGACACTGGCCTCCGGCAGCATCGGCGACGACCAGGGCGCCGGAGAGGACGAGCACGTAGGCACTGACGGCAGCGATGAGAGGAAGCCGCCCGGTGGCGCGGGGCGCCTCATCGTCGGTGGTGGGGCGGCGCACGAGAACGGCAAGGTGGATGAGAACGCCGAGCACGAGCAGAGCGTTGGCGAGATGGATGAGAACGACGAACTGGGCGAGCTTCCACTCCACGGTGACCGCCCCGAGGAGGATCTGCACGACGAGCAGGACGGCTGCAGCGCTGGCAGCGGTGGTGACGCGGCGGTCGCTTCGGTAACGCAACCATGCCACCACCAGTACGGCTGCAATGAGGACGGTGGAGAGCGTCGCGAAGATGCGGTGGTTGAACTCGATGAGCGTCGCCAGGTCCGGAGGTGGCACCAGGCCGCCGTGGCAGAGCGGCCAGTCCTGTCCGCTTGCCCCGCAACCGAGCCCGCTGCCGGTGACCCGCACCACCCCACCCGCGACGATGAGCAGATAGGTCACCACCACGGTGGCCAGCGTCAACCGGCGAAAGCCTCGCGTGGGCGCAGTCGTCAACACTAGGGCGCGCTGGCGGCAACAGTCTGCCGCCGGCGCCGCAGATCGCGCACCGGACGCGCGCTCTTCACGGGCGGCACCGTATCGAAGTTGTGTGCTGGCGGCGGCGACGAGGTCGCCCACTCCAGGGTGTTGCCCTCCCAGGCGTCGTCCGGTGCCGTCTTCGGAGAGCGCATGGTGATGACGAAGTTGATGAGGAAGACGCACACGGAGATGGCGATGATGAAGGCGCCAAAGGTCTCCACGGAGTTCCAGGGACCCCAGCCGCGACCGGGGTCGTAGGTGGCGATGCGGCGCGGCATGCCCATGAGACCGAGGAAGTGCATGGGCATGAACGTGAGATTGAGACCGGTGATCATCAACCAGAAATGGAGCTTGCCGAGGCGTTCACTGAGATAGCGACCCGTCATCTTGGGGAACCAGTAATACATCCCGGAGAAGACGCCAAGCACAGAGCCACCAAAGAGCACGTAGTGGATGTGGCCGACCACCCAGTAGGTGCCGTGCAGGAAGCGGTCAACAGCGAGCGAACCCAGGTACACGCCGTCGATCCCGCCGATGAGGAACATGAGCAGGAAGCCAGCTGCAAAGAGCATCGGCGTGTCGTACTTGATGCTGCCACCCCACATGGTACCGAGCCAGTTGAAGATCTTCACCCCAGTGGGGACGCCGATGATCATCGAGGTCGCGCTGAAGACGGTCTGCACGATGAGCGGGAGACCGGTGACGAACATGTGGTGGATGAAGACGACGAAGCCGAGCACCGCGATCGCCGCCATCGAGTAGGCCATGGCGCGGTAGCCAAAGATCGGCTTGCGGCTGAAAACCGGAATGACCTCGCTGATCATTCCGAATGCAGGCAGAACCATGATGTAGACCGCGGGGTGGGAGTAGAACCAGAAGATCAGCTGGTAGAGCAGTGCATGGCCGCCGCCCGCGGGATCAAAGAAGTGAGTGCCGAACTGGCGATCGAGGAGGACCATCAGCAGAGCGCCGGCAAGGAACGGCGAGGCGAGAACCACCAACGCCGCGGTGACCTCCATCGACCAGACGAAGAGCGGCAAGCGAAACCAGGTCATCCCCGGTGCTCGCATGTTGTGGATGGTGCAGAGGAAGTTGATGCCACCAAGCATGGAACTGATGCCGAGGAGATGCAGCCCCATGATCCAGAGATCCTGGCCTATGCCCGGTGTAAAGGCTTTCTCGGTGAGGGTGACGTACCCCGTCCAGCCCGCACTTCCGGTACCTCCGAAGAGGAAACCTGAGTACATCACCAGACCACCCACCGGGATGAGCCAGAACGACAGGGCATTGAGGCGCGGAAACGCCATGTCGCGGGCGCCGATCATTAGCGGCACGAAATAGTTCCCGAAGCCGGCCCAGACGGGGATGATCCAGAGGAAAATCATCGTCGTGCCGTGCATGGTGAAGATCTGGTTGTACAGCTCGGCATTGGCCTTGGCATCGCTGCTGAAGAACTGGTTGGCCGGCTCCGCGAGTTGCACGCGCACGAGTAACGCCATGATGCCGCCGACGATGAAGAAGAAGACCGTCGTGTACAGGTACATGATCGCGATCTTCTTGTGGTCGACGGTGCTGATCCACCCCCACACACCCTTGGTCTTGTCAAGACGCGAGGCGGTGCGGGGGACGGGCAGAGACGCGTCGGCGACGGTCATCCGAAATCTCCCTTCGGTGGCTTGCAGGCGACATTCTGGCCCCTGCGTACGGCGTCCGCGTCGATCGGTCCCTTGCCGAAGATGCAGGATGCGTATTGCTGCTCGGGAAGCGCGATAACCACGATGATCATGCCGTGGTGATTGTTGCCACAGAGCTCGGTGCATTGGCCGTAGTACACGCCACCATCGGGGTTGTCGGCCTGAATCCACATGTGGTTGGTCTGCCCCGGCAGCGCGTTCATCTGACCGCCGAGGTTGGGCAAGTAGAGCGAGTGGTTGACGTCCTTCGAGGTGAGGTCGATGTTCACCGGCGTCCCCACCGGAACCACCAGGGTATTGGTGGAGTGCTGTCCCCCGGGGTAGGTGACCGCCCAGGCGAACTGCTGGGCCTGGATCTTCACCGTGATCGCCTTCGCCGAGGTGTTGGGATCGTTGATGTAGCCCATGTTCAACGCGGTGACCACGAAGAGCATGATGAGGATGGCGAAGGGGATCGCGGTCCAGGTGATCTCCAGCCGGGTGTTGCCGTGGACCTGCGCCGGCTCCTCATCGTCGGACTTACGGCGGAAGCGGAAGAAGCTGACGAGGAGCAGGGTGGTGACGACGAGACCGAGGACGACGGAGCCCCAGAAGACCCAGGCGTAGACGTACTGCATGCGGCCGGCGACAGGGCCCGCAGAGTTCGTCGGGGACATGTCAATCGCGAGCAGGTTCACCGGTGCCGGGTCTCCCTGGAAATCGTCGTCATGGCACAGGACAGGGCCACGCCGAGGTCGCTCATCGAGTTCCCCATCTGACCGCCCGGGATCATCGCACAGGGGCTCGCGCCAGCGCCGGTTAGCGCTGCCATGGCTTCGTCTGCGTATGGATCTGGTTCTTCACCAGCTCGGTGATGTCGACGTTGGTGAGCGCAGCCTCGTCCCAAGACCCCCGATTCTGGGGCGGCATCGCCGGGTCCGGCAGCCGGTCACCGCCCTGTCGGCGGCGGCGCCAGCGCTCGAGGATGCTCATAGCCGGAAGTACCGGCGCTGCGACGATGGCACCCCCCCGGCGGCGATCTCGCGTGCCGTGGTCCAGGCGTCGACTGCGGAGCTGCCCCAGACGAAGAGCCCAGCGATCAGAAGGGTGAGAAAGACGACGATGACTCCCAGGGCCAGGAGGAGCGCCGGAGCGACCGAGCCGGCCGCGATGAGGCTGTGTCCCCAACCCATGCCGCCGGTGAGCACGAGCACCGCCCCGGCGACGAGCACCAGGGTCACAGCGAAGTAGTACACCGCCTTGGACAACTGCCTGGTGTACACCTGGCCGAGACCGGGAACCAGCGAGAGACCTGCGGCCACTCGCCCGCTGGGGCGTCGATGCGGCAGCGCCGGAGTGCTCACGCTCATCCTCTGGAGATCAGCGCGGAGTGAGGAAGGCGCGATAGCAGTAGAACGCGGCGAGCACCAGCGAAGCAACCGCCCAGATGGTGACGAAGAGCACGTCTCCCCATCCGGCGTCCCCGGGGTCCCAATTGGCGAGAAGGAGAGCAAGCATCAGTGCGCCTTGAAGTTGTCCAGAAACTTTTCGAGGAGCATCATCGCGATGACAACGCCGACGAGTAGGAGGAAGAAGATGGCAGTCCCGATCATGTCGCGCGCCAGCGTCTTCTTACTCATGGCGTGGAGTCGTACGACTGCCAGTGGCGAATGAACTGGATGAGCAGGTTGATCTCATCCTCAGAGAGGACGCGCTGCTTGTTCGCCTTGGAATCAGGGTGGTCGGCGGCCTTGTAATCCGGAGCGATGCTCCCCCAGTTGGGCATGGCCTTGTCGATATGTTCGAACCCGGTGCTGCCGTACTCGATGCAGCGGTAGTAGTAATCCTCGTTGTAGTAACCGAGGCGATCCTGGTTGCTGAGCGGAGGGCCCGAGATCCCCTGGCCATTGCCACCGTGGCAGGTCGCGCAGTACTTGTAATACAACGCAGCACCCTGGGACCATGAGTACTCAGGGTTGACGATGAGATTGGTGTGCGCCTCGGACTCGGTGAGGGCGAGGCGGTTGCCGTTGTGACAGACGACGCAGCCGACGGCGTCCAGACCCAGGGTGGAGGGATTCTGGGGATTCTTGGGATCGACGTCCTGTGGCAAGAAGCCGGTGATCGTGGTTGGCTTGTTGTCTTTGGTGGTGGGGTCGGTGAGAGGCTGTCCGAGCACGGGGTCGGAGACAAGTGCCTGGGGACCGAACTTCGCGTAGTAATTGGCATCAACGCCCTTGGGGTGGGCGCTGAGACAGGGGAAACTGCCCTGGGCAGGCGTGGACTTCAACCCATCAGCCTTGGCGATATGGGATGCGTCGGGCTCGTACTTGAAGAAGTCGCAGGCGAGGCGCTGAGCGGCGACGTCGGAGCCTACCGCCTGCACATTGGGGACATGACAGCTGATGCAGCGCTCAACGCGAAAGTTGTCACCACGCTTGGCCCCCGCGAATTGGGGGAAGAGTTGCTGCGCCTTGATGTCGAAGTTGGGGATCTTCCCCCCGTTGCTGTCAAGGGTGCCGTAATCCTTCTGGTACTGCTCCTGGATGGCCAGGTAGTCGCGCTGCTGGGTGTCCTTGGCGACTGCGACGCCGACCAGAAGCAGGGTCAGCGCCACCATGGAGAGGAAGAGCGCATTGGCTCGTCCCCGCAGCGCGAGGTACACCGACGCGACCGCGAAGAGGGCGAGGACGACGAGGACGGCGATAGTGAGCATCAGTAGGGTGGTACCACTCCGGGATGGCCAAGGATCTTGGTCCAATCCCAGTTGAAGGCGAGTCCGCGGAAGAAGACGCCGATGACCACGAAGGTCACCGCCAGGCAGAGGTAGATGGTGAAAAGCGCGATCGCCACCTTGCGGTCCTGGGGTCGGCGGCTGGGATTGCGATCCAGGTAGGGGGTGAGGATCATGCCCACGATCACGAAGGTGGGGAACATCACGCCGGCCATGATCGGCGGGAAACGCTCCAGTAGTTCCTGAAGACCAAGGAAGTACCAGGGCGCCTTCGCCGGGTTGGGCGTGATCGCGGTGTTCGCCCGCGCCAGCAAAGGCGCGTTCACCTGGATGGAGACCGCGAGAAGGAAGAGGAACATCGCCAGGCCGGCGAGGAACTCGCGCCAAACCAGCGCGGGGAAGGTGACAACCGTCTCCTCGGCTTCAATCCGCCGGACCACGAGCGGCGGGGATGCCAATTCCGGCCCGGTGACCCGGGCGCCCGGCAGGGCCACGGCGCGGCGACGCGTACCCCCCTCCGCCCCAACATCGGTCACCGTCGCCATCTAGAGCCCGCCTGTGAAGCCGTCCTTTCGGACGCGCCAGAAATGGATGACCATAAGGATAAATCCGATCAGGGGTAAGGCGACGACATGTAAGACGTAGAAGCGTATGAGAGCACCTTGGCCGACGTTACGCCCACCCAGCATGACGTAGCGCGTATAGGGCCCGACGATGGGGGCGTACTTCGCCATGTTGGTCCCCACCGTGATGGCCCAGATAGCGAGCTGATCCCAGGGCAGCAGGTATCCCGAAAAGGAGAGCAACAGGGTGACCAGAAGCAGCAGCGTGCCAATCGCCCAGTTGAACTCGCGCGGCGGCTTGTAGGAGCCCTGATAGAAGACCCGGGCCATGTGCAGCCAGACGGTAATGACCATGCCGTGCGCCGCCCAGCGGTGCATGTTGCGGATCACCATGCCGAAGGTGGCGACGAACTGCAGGTCCTTGAGGTTCTGGAACGCCTGATCCGTGGAGGGTATGTAATAGAACATGAGGAAGAGGCCGCTGATCGTCAGCAGAATGAAGAGGAAGAAACTCAAGCCTCCGAGGCAGAGCGTGTAACTGACCCGGATCGCCGACTTCTTCACCCGCACCGGGTGGATGTGGAGGAAGAAGTTGGTGAGCGCGGTGCGCGCCGCCACCTTGTCGTTGGTGGGCAGACCATGGCGGAAGATCGAGCCCCAGACCTGGCGGCCGAGCGCAACCAACGGATTCACGCGCGGTTCCGAGCTCATCGCCGCCGGTCCTTCATCCCGATCCTCATCCTCTCACTTCCCCCTCACACTCCGAGCTTCGAGCCCTTGACGCTGCCATCCGGCTGGAGCCGCCACGTCGGTGCCACCTGGTCACCGGGCTGGCGGTAGGCGACCAAGGAGGCGCGGTCGATGAAGAGCTTGCCGTCGGGGGTGGTGATGACGCTCACCCAGTCCATGGGTCGCGGTGCCGGGCCGTAGAAGTTCGTGGAGTCGATGAAGTACCGCGAGCCGTGGCAGGGGCAGGCCCAGCCGTCGGGCTGGCGATGGGAATCGTTGGGACTGCCGCGATCACCTCGCCCCTTTGCCTTCTCCTCGAGGCTGCTGGTGAGGTCACCGGCAACGTCGGTGACGTAGTTGGGGGTGCAACCGAGGTGGGTGCAGACGAGGTAGACGGCGTACACACCGCCGTTGTCGCGAACCACGGCGACACGCTTCTCGGTGATCGACTTCACTCCCACCGCGGGGAGGTCGGCGACGCCGAAGGTGGTCTTGAACTGCGGGGGGTCCTCGTTGGTGGCCGCGGGGAACATGAACTTCAGCAGTTGCAGGGAACCGAACATGGTGGCCCCCAGCGCACCGACTGTCCCCATGAGGAGGAGGAACTGGCGGCGCGACGTCTCCGCGACGCGGTGCAAGCGTCCTGGGCGAGTGTCGTAGGGGTTCAGCGCCATGCGGATCTCATGCTGGGCGGAGGAGCGGCGTCGGCCCAGATTCTAACTTCGCGCGCAACTCGGTCGCCTCAAACGAACGGGTTTGCCGCGGGCGGGGTGAGGATGTCGGCGAAGACGATTGCCGACACCATGAGAATCAGGAAGCCGACGATGATGCAGAGGCATCCAAAGTCGGTACGCACGGCGAGGATGAAGCGTTCGACCATCTTCCTTCTCTGTGGGCGTGGGCCGCCCTTCCGAAAAGCATACAGAGACAGACGCGGGCGAGTCCCTGGTGCAGACTCCCCTCTCTCTGCACGCGCAAGCACCTGGTAGCCTTGCCGCCACCATGAGGCAGGGGCAATGAGCGATTGGATGAAGGTCGAAGTGTATTCGACGTTCATGAAGCTGAGCGGTGAAATGGAAATCGTTCGGCCCGACCGCCTGACGGACAGCGTCAATCGCTTTGGCGATTACCTGCAACTCCGCAACGCCCGCGCCGAGCCGCTCTCCGTGACCTACCCGGTGCTCAGCCGCCTGGAGCCGCAAACGACGATCGCCAAGGCTGCGGTCATCCTCATCTGCCCGGTGGAGGAGGGCCACCACGGCAACTCAGCGATGTGGCGAGAGAAGCCGTCCCAGCCGGCGGCGATCAATACCCATGCCTTTTCGCTGGTCGGCGATGTCCACCTGGAAGCCCGCCACACCCTGCAGGACCACCTCGAGCGCTATCCCGGCGACTTCGTCCCAGTGACCAACCTCTCGGCTCTCTGGGTCACGGTCATCAGCTCGGAAACCCACGCCCTGCAACGCCCGTTCGCGCTTCTCAATCCGTCGGCGATCCTGAGCTTTTCGCTGCGCTGAGAGGCTCGGTCGTTCAGCTATGCGCAACTCCACTGCCACGCCTGCCCGTTGGCAAGCATCCGCGCGGTGATGTCCGCCTGCTCATGGGCGTCCCAGATGTCGTTACCCCCGTTGCCGTGGAACGTCGACGGCAGGAACTGGAAGAGTCCGTCGTAGGGACCTGAGCGGTTCTGCGCATACGGGTTATCGCCAGACTCGCAAGCAGCGATACGGAGCATCCAGTTGGCATCGACGCCGTGCCGCTGGGCGGCCGCGCTGATGATGGCCTGCACCGTCGTCCGGGGCGGCGGGGCGCAGGGCGGTGGGGTCAGATCGCTGCCACCGCAGCCACCGCTCGGCGACGGCACGGGAGCCGGAGCCGGAGCCGGAGCCGGAGCCGGAGCCGGAGCCGGAGCCGGAGCCGACATCGGTGCAGGGACCGATGCCGAGGGGGTGGGGGTCTGCGGCGGGGCTGATGCTGGAGGCTGATGGATGAGCGGCGCCGGCGGCAGCGTGGGCGTGGTTGCTGCGCCGTCTGAGACCAGCACGGCCGGGGCCGAAGCGGTGGGAGGCGGCGGGACCGCGACGGTGGGGGCCGCGCCGGCCTGGAAGCCACTGCCCACGGCGGGTCGAGGCGCGACATCGGCGATCACCCGCCCCTCCGGGGAGCGGTTCAGACCCAGGTTGGGGAGGAGGGTGGGATCGGGGAGCAGGGCAAACACACAGAGCATCGCGCCCAGGAGAGGGACGCGGGCGAGTACTCGCAGTGAGAGGCGGCGTCGACGCACGGCTGCGACCGTAGTCGCTGGCTCACGGCGCTTCGGCAAAGCGACGGTCCGGTCACTCCGTCGCGACCGGATCGCCACCGAGAACCCGGCGATCGCGTCGCCCGCGTCACTGGACGGGTTTCCCTCAGGTGGCCAGCGCCTCCTCCCGCCAGCGCCGCTTCTGGGCGCGGCCAGCGAGAACCCCGATGATCATGGAGAGGGTGGCGATAGCTGCGAAGACGAGTCCGATCTCCACCTTGGTGAAGCGCCAGGAGAGGTCGAAATGGTCGATCGGAAAGAGTTGGCTGGTGGTTTCGTCATCGAGGAACGACTTCTGCGCAGGTGCCGCCCAGACCGTGGAGATGATGGCGAGAAGTGTGAATCCGCCAGCAACGAGATGCCAGGCCGCGGCGGTGCGAACCCGCCCCTTGTGGGGGCGACTGGTCACATAGAACGCGCCCAGAGTGAGGGTTTGGAGGGTGACGTATCCACCGAAGAGCAGGAACGTGAGGATCGCGGAGATCACCTGATTCGTGGAGAGCCCGGTGAACAAGTTCATCGACGCGGAAGGATAGCGCGAGTGGCCGCCACCGTCGTGTCGTCACCGGGCGGCGGGCCCTACGAGCGCCTCGCCGCGTTCACCGGCCGCGAAGTGGCATCCCACAAGACCGCCGGTTGATCGGATAATCCCGACCACCCGTCGCGAGGCTAGGAGATCATCGTGTCCAAGAAGCTAGCCGCTGAGGCCGTCGGCACTTTCACGCTCGTCTTTTTCGCCGTCGGAAGTGCGGTGTTCGGTCTCCCCAAGATCGGGGCCGTTGGGGTTGCGCTGGCGTTTGGCTTTGTCCTGCTTGCCCTTGTGTACGCGATCGGCCCGATCTCTGGATGCCACGTCAATCCCGCGGTGACTGCTGGCGTCGTGCTGGCCAAGCGCATGAGGATCGGGGAAGGCGCCGCGTATCGGGCTGCGCAGGTTGCCGGGGGCGTGGCGGCCGGCGCGTTGCTCAAGTTTTTCACGAGCTCGAACCTTGGCAACGTTGTCGACCAGACACGGAAGCATCCAAAGTTTCGGCATCAAGCTGCCAGGGCGGCGGTGATCGAGGTCCGTGAGCGGCGGGCGGCCCAGTAGCGGTCCCAACTGCGGTTCTCCTTGAGAACCCGGAGGTGGAGGATCCGAT
>JBPCLW010000040.1:0-8577 GCA_051002895.1 Candidatus Dormibacteria bacterium
GGCCCCTGCAGCCGTCGCACCGGCACCGGCTCCTGCAGCCGTGGCACCGGCACCGGCACCGGCACCGGCACCGGCACCCGCAGCCGTCGCGCCGCCAGCACCGGACCCTGCAGCCGTCGCACCGGCACCGGACCCTGCAGCCGTCGCACCGGCACCGGACCCTGCAGCCGTCGCACCGGCACCGGATCCCGCGGCCGTCGCACCGGCACCGGATCCCGCGGCCGTCGCACCGGCACCGGATCCCGCGGCCGCGCCGGCCGCTATCAGTCTCACCCCGGCGGTGAACGATCCCTCGATCGGGGGGGTCGCAAGCGCCCAAGTCCTGGGCACGCCGGTGACGCCCGCGACTGGTGTCGGAGTGCTCTGGAACTGGTCCCTGCTCCTCGTCCTCGCGGGCATGATCCTGGTGGGGCTGGCCGTCCTCCGCGGTCGCGTCGGTGGCCCTGCTCTCGAGCCTGTCATGTCGGAGACGGTTGTGCCGGGCACCGAGCACGCAACGCCGGCGCGCTTCTCCCTGAAGTCATTGAGCAACGTCCGGGCTTGGGTTCGCCGCGGTGACGACGACAGCCGGACTGACCGAAAGTAGCCCGGCTGGGCTTCAGCCGCAGGCTGGCGGCTCGCTACACTGCGACCGGTGAACAGCAGTGTGCGGAGCCGCTGGGCCGAGGCCCTTGGAAAGGGGGCCGTCGAGCCTGATGGCGCTCTTCGACCCGACATAGTTGATGGCGTTGTCGCGGCCCTGGCCCTTGCCCAGCGAGAGTCCCTGGCCGTTCGTATCACCAGCAGCCCAGGTGGTGACGCCAGTGGGGAGGGCGACGCGGTTCTCCTCAGCCTCGGTCGGCTGATCTCCGTTGATCTCCGCCCCGCCGAACTGGTGGTGAGTGCTCAGGCGGGGGCATCGCTGGCTGAACTTGGACGCACTCTCGCCAACGCGGGAATGGCGGTCCTGGGGTTGGCGACCATCGCTGGCCCGGAGCATGTGGGAAGCGCAGTGGCCTCGGGCCGGATCCCGCGTGGATCACTCTGCGGCATCACCGTGGCACCGCTCACTGGCGGTATCGTGCGCGTCGGTGGCGTTCTCAAGGATGTCGTGGGGTATGACCTGTGCGGGTTGTATCTAGGGAGCGCCGGCTCACTGGGAGCGATCGTTGCGGTGGACTTTCGGCTGATCCCGGCGGGGTTCGTGGGAGACGGCGGTCAACTGCCAGGTCTGCGCACTCTCGACTCTCTGGCGGCGACCCTGGCGAACACGCCTCCACGGTCGTTGTGACGCACGTTCAGTCGCCACCGCGTGGGCCAACCGTCCCCTGGTTCACGTGAGCGCCTCGCGGCTCGGTGCAGCCGCTCGACGTTTCTGGCACGAATACACGAGGATGCGCACCGCCATCTTTTTCCTCATTGGCGTTGCGGTGATTGCGGTGATCGGGTCTATCGTTCCTCAGGCCCATACCTCGGCCCCGCAGAAGGTCTCCGAGTTCCTGACCACCAGCCCCAACCTCAACGCCCTGCTCAGCCGTGTGGGGCTGCCCCCGACAGAGGTGTTCGTGTCACCGGCTTTCTTCCTGCTCCTCGGGAGTCTCTTTGTCGCTCTTGGGGCATGCGTTCTCCGTCGCGGACGGGCTCTGCTGGTGCGCACGGCGAGGCATCGACCGCGCACCCCGCAATTCTGGGGGGAGTGGGGGTCCTGGCTGTTTCACACATCCTTCTTCCTTCTCGTGGTCGCTGCCATCGCTGGAAAGGCGACCGGCTTTCAGGGGCTGGTGGCGATCACCGAGGGTGGCACTTTCACCGAGGCTCGCTCCGGCTATGACGACCTCCAGGAGGGCATCCTCTTTGGGGGCCACCACAGCAATGCGGCGGTCACACTCAATCACTTCAAAGTCGGCTACCAGCCGAATGGCGAGGCGACGGATTATGTCAGCAACCTGAGCGTTATCGACCACGGCAAGCAGGTGTTGACGCAAGACGTTCGAGTGAACGAGTACATGAGTTACGGCGATGTCGCGTTCTATCAGCAGGACTATGGCTGGGCGCCGGACTTGGTCGTGCGTAACCCGGCGGGGGTAGTGGTCCACGACTCCCCGGTGCAGCTCTTTGGAAGCGACCGCAGCGTTCAGACGGGAACGCTCAAGGTTCCTGACCTTGGCTATCGGCTCCCCGGCGACGCTCGCAATACCCAACTCGGCGCCCGTCTGGCGATCTTCCCCGATGCTCATGCGGTCCCCCACGTGCTTCCAGACGGCAGTATCGACGCCGCGCAGACGACCTACAAGCCCGGAGGCTTCGAGGCGCGCAATCCGGTGGTGATGGCTCAGCTGTTTCTGGGCGACCTGGGAATCGACGGAGGTGCGGCCCAGAATGTCAGCGCTCTGGATGTTCGGCACATGCAGCCCTTTCCCAGCAGTGCTCAGCCGGTGCCACTGGCGCTCGGCGATGTCCTCAGCATCCCCGTGCCTGCCGCTGACGGCACCGTGACCCACTTCACCGTCGGCTTCACCAGCCTCAAGCAGTATTCGCTCTTCCTGGTCAAGCGTGACGGGGGCGTGGGGCTCGTCTATCTGAGCTTTGTGATGATGTTGAGCGGTCTGATGATCAAGCTGTACGTGCGTCCAATCCTGGAGCGATCTCGCCGACGGTGACTTCCGTGGGAGGGATATAGCGGACGGCAGTCAGGTGCGTGCCGCGGTAATCGAGGCACAACATGGCGCCTTTGGCGCACTGCAGTCGGTGCAAAGCCCAGCGACGCCGGCCCCGATGACGGATCCAGAAGGCCTGGATGGGGTCCCCGTGGCTGACGCAGATGCAGCTCTCACCGGGGAACTCGGTGAGATGGCGTTGCAAGGGCACGTCCACGCGTGCGGCCATGGCGCTGACGGTCTCATCGTTGGGCAGCAAGCCGGGCCACACCATGTGCAGCCACCAGAGTGGTCGCCGCCAGGGGATCTGGCGCAGGGGAATGCCCTGCAAGTAGCGACCAAACTCGGCTTCCACGAGGTTGTTGGTGGTCACGACCTCGCTCGCCGGAAGCTGTCGATGGATGATGGCGGCAGTTTGCTGTGCTCTTTCCAACGGGCTCGTATAGATGCGACGAGCACCGCTCTGCGCCAGCTTTCCGCCCAGAGCCTCCGCCTGGCGAATGCCTCGAGAACTGAGCGGGAAGTTGGGGAGATGACCGTACAGCAGGCCACGCGGGTTTTCGACTTCGCAGTGGCGGACGAGGTACAGACGGGTCAGGGTTGGAGTGTGCATTCCCCGGGCATGCTACGGGATGACACTCAGACCGCCGACGTCACCGTCTCCCCACGGGCGCCCTCGTCCACGCCGAGCAGCAGGTGGAAGAGGAGCAATAACTCGGTCACCGCCAGTGGCCCGCTGCTCCGGCCCGGCTCCACCTCACCCAGCGTCTCGGGCATGGGCACTCCCGCACCGAGTTCGGCCCAGATGTGCTCCTCAACGCGGCGGATAAGCGCGGGGTCCCCATGGCCATGAATGTGCAGCGCGTCAACGGGCTTTCCGTCGGCGTCGCGCACCAACTTGAGATGGATTGCCGAGCGCGTGTCGTCACCAAGGATGCCCGTGAGGTCGGGGTGGGGGATTGTGGGACGCAGCAGCACCATGGCGCTGAGGATGCTGTCGGGGACGGTGATCGAGGCCGGGTCGACACCGGGCGTCTGGCTCAGCGGAGCGAACTGCACGACCATGTCGGCGTGCTCCCGCTGCGGGCGGATAAAGGCGGCCGCTTCCGGTTCGCGTCGCTCCAACTCGGCGCGGACCTGGTCCTCCGTATAGCTGCGCTTGGCAGTGTCACGCCGGATCTTCCACTCGTGGCGGAGTGACTCCGGCGGTTCCAGGTATACGGTGATGTCGAAGCAAGCCCGCATCAGGGGTGTGGAGAGCGGGTGCAGACCCTCGACGATGACGAATCGACGCGGCGTCACCAACACCGGTCGGGTGAAGGCTCCGCTGCTGTGGTCGTACACGGGCTTGAGGATGGGCTGGCCAGCGGCGAGCAACTGCAGGTGTTGCTCGAGGATGTCCACGTAGTTGCAGTCCCGATGCAGTGGCGTGAAGGGGAGCGACTTGCGCTCTTCACGGTCGTAGCGGTGGTAGTCGTCGGAGCAGATGGCGGTGACGCGCTCCGCCCCAAGGGCCCCCGCCAGACCGCGGGTCAGCGTCGTCTTCCCCGCCGCGCTGTCTCCCGCGATGGCCAGCAGAATCGGTCGCCCGGTTCCCGAGTCGTCCCATTGGGCGCGTCGCATGGCCATCAGTTTGTCGGACACGGCGGCACCTCCTCGGTGGGGACGACCTCGGTGAAGACGCGGCTCCCGCGAACATCCGCTTCCTCGATGCGCAGGAGGTCATCGCGCGAGATCGGGCCGCCCCCACGCACCAAGCGGTTGGCGTGACGCAATCGCGTCCGCTCGAGTGCGTTGCGTACGCTTCGTGCGTTGGCGAACCGGGGCATCGCCATGCGCCGGTCGAGGAACTCGCCGAATGCGACCTGGGCGTCCTCGCTGAAGCGGTATCCCTGCGCGGTCATCATCCGAGCGGCGATCTCGAGCAATTCGTCGCGGCTGTAGTCGGGGAAGTCGATGTGGTGAGCAATTCGCGAACTCATCCCGGGGTTGCTGCTGAAGAAGGTATCCATACGGTCGCGATACCCCGCCAGCACCACCACCAGCTCATGGCGCCGGTCTTCCATGACCTGGAGCAGCAGCTCGATCGCCTCCTGGCCGTAGTCGCGTTCATTCTCGGCACGGTAGAGGTAGTAGGCCTCGTCAATGAAGAGGACTCCGCCCATGGCCCGCTGCAGAACTTCGCGGGTTTTCGGAGCCGTGTGGCCAACGTACTGGCCAACGAGGTCGTCGCGAGTCACTGAGACCAGGTGGCCTTTACTGACATAGCCGAGGCGTTTGAGGATGGTCGCCAGGCGCAGCGCCACCGTCGTCTTGCCCGTGCCCGGGCTGCCGGTGAAACACATGTGGAGCGACGGCGGCTCGGCCTCGAGTCCAAATTCCCGGCGCAGCCGGTCGATGACCAGAAGTGAGGCGATCTCGCGCAACCGCGTCTTGACGGGATGGAGGCCGACAAGGTCGGACTCCAGGGACTCGAGGACGGCGAAGGCCTCGGCGGTGGTGGCCTCCCGTTGCAGGTCGACACGTTCGTTCTCACCACGTCGCGCCGGGCTGGCATCACCGCCCGTGGCGATGTCCGAGGGAGGGGAATTGACAGCGACATCGCGACCAAAGGGGATGCGGCGGTCGCGCTCGCCGTCAGCCATCGCCGTACCTTGTTCCCGGCTCACGGTCGGCGGCGTAGGGGTGCAGGGTGTAGCGGAGCTGACGGTCGGCAGCGGCTTGGCGATCGAGGCGGAAGCCGGGTTCGTGCTCGGGCCGCTGCACGATGAAGCTGAGCGCTGTCGTCTGTCGTCCCAGGGTGCGGTCATAGGCGTTGACGCGGATGTAGCCATGAGGCTTTGCCGCGCGGCAGCGATTCAGCTCATCGATCACGGCGACGGCGTCGCGAATGTCGAACATCGGCAACTCCCACATATCCCAGAGGAAGTTGCGCGGATGGGGGTCGTCGGTAGTCTCGATGGAGATCGGCCAGTCCCTGTCCAGGGCGTACTGCACCTGGGCGCGAACCTGGGCGTCGGTGAGTGGCGGCAGATAGGAGAAGGTCCCCTGGGTCACATGCATGGAAATACTCCCCTCAGCCGCTCAGCGTCGGTGTGGCGACAACGTCAGGCGTGTCGGTTGACTCGTAGTTGAAGGTGATGTCGCCCCAGACGTCGAGGGCGGCGCGTAATTCGGGACACCAGGCAGCCGCAGACCGCAGGATTTCTGTTCCTTCCTGGAGGTAGTCGCGGCCCTCGTTGCGCGCTTGGATCATCACCTCAACGGCGACCCGGTTGGCGGTGGCTCCAGCTGCGATGCCCATGGGATGACCGATGGTCCCGCCCCCGAACTGGAGGACCACATCCTCGCCGAGGTGGTCGAGCAACTGGTGCATCTGGCCGGCATGGATCCCACCAGACGCCACCGGCATGACTCCGGGCATGGAGGCCCAGTCCTGATCAAAGTAGATTCCCCGCTTGGCGTTGGCGGGAATGTGGTCAAGCCGCAGGGTGTCGTAGTACCCGGCGACCATGTTGGGGTCACCCTCGAGCTTGCCGACGACAGTGCCTGCGTGGATGTGGTCGACGCCGAGGAGGCGGCACCACTTGGCGATGACCCGGAAGCTCACGCCGTGGGTCTTCTGGCGCGTGTAGGTCCCGTGGCCGGCGCGGTGGAGATGTAGCAGCACACCGTTACGCCGGGCCCACTTCGACATTGATGTCATCGCCGTGTACCCGACGGTGAGATCCATCATGACGATGAGACTGCCCAGTTCTTTGGCGAACTCCGCGCGCTCGTACATGCTCTCCATGTCACCGGCGGTGACGTTGAGGTAGTGGCCCTTGATCTCGCCCGTCTCGGCCTCCGCCTTGTTGACCGCTTCCATGGAACTGAGATAACGGTCGCGCCAGCGCATGAACGGCTGGCTGTTGATGTTCTCGTCATCCTTGGTGAAATCGAGACCGCCGCGCAGCGCCTCATAGACGACACGCCCATAGTTGCGCGCACTGAGGCCGAGCTTGGGCTTGGTGGTGGCACCGAGCAGGGGACGACCATATTTGTTGAGGTACTCGCGCTCCATGACGATTCCATGGGGTGGCCCTTGGAAGGTCTTCACGTACTGCGTGGGAATGCGCATGTCCTCGAGACGGAGCGCCTTCAGCGCCTTGAAGCCGAAGACGTTGCCGATGATCGAGGAGGTGAGGTTGGCGATCGAGCCCTCCTCGAAGAGGTCGAGGTCGTAGGCGATGAGAGCGATGTACTGGCCAGGGGTGGCAGGAACGGGGTCGACCCGGTAGGCCTTGGCCTGATAATGCTCATGGGCGGTGAGGCGGTCGGTCCAGACCACGGTCCAGGTGGCAGTGGAGGACTCTCCCGCCACGGCGGCGGCCGCCTCCTCTGGGTCGACACCCTCCTGTGGGGTGATCCGGAAGGCGCAGAGCACGTCGGTGTCCTTGGGCTGGTAGTCCGGCTCCCAGTAACCCATCTGCTTGTAGGGGATGACCCCCGATGCCCAGCGCTCCGCCGTGGGCTCGCTGGCGACCGCGTCCGTTGTGGCCATGGGTTCCCCTTTCGTGCTGGTGACCGTCGGCCTCTCCCTCACGGTCCTCGCGCAGTCTGGTCGTGATTGTGCTCAGTGTCAACTTATGGTTAGATACCAAAACAGAAGGATTGATTTATGACACCTGGCCAACTTCGCACCTTCCTCGCCCTGTCGACGACCGGCTCGGTTCACGAGGCAGCCGCGCGCCTGCATGTGACGCAGCCGGCAGTGTCTGCGGTGGTGGCAACGCTCCAGAAGGAGCTGGGAGTCGCTCTGATCCAGCGCGATGGTCGCCGCGTCCGGTTGACAGAAGCGGGAGCGACCCTGGCCGCGTACAGCCGCCAGCTGGGCGCGCTCCTGGAAGAGGCTCGCGATGCCAGTCTGGCCGCAGCGCACCCCGAGCACGGTCGCTTGCGCGTTGCCGCTGTGAACACCGCTGGTGAGCATCTGCTGCCGCCACTGCTGGCAACCTTGCGCGTCGCCCAACCGGACATGGAGTTGGCGCTGGAGGTGGGCAACCGTCAAACGGTGACCGATCTGATCCGCAACCACCAAGTAGATGTGGTGATCTCCGGCCGTCCCGCCGCCAGCGGGCTGCGCTCTGTTCTCCGTCGTCCCAACCAGTTGGTGGTGGTGGCCGCCCCGGGCGTGGCTGCAGCGGTCGCCCGCAGCGACGACATCGCTGCACGTCCCTGGCTGCTCCGCGAGCCTGGCTCGGGGACGCGTGCCACCACGCTGGAGTACCTGGCCGGCCAGGGTGCTGCACCTGTGCAGCTGACGCTCGGCAGCAATGGTGCCATCATCGCCGGTCTTCTTCTCGGCATGGGGCTGACGCTGATCTCGAGGGATGCCGTGTCACACGAACTCGACGGCAGCCGCCTGGAGCAGGTTCCGGCTGCGGGGCCACCGCTGGAGCGCAGTTGGCATGTGCTCGTCCGCGCCGATTCGCTGCGACCGGCAACGGTGGACGTTTTCCTTGACCACCTCCGGCGGGCGGGCGGTTTCACCCCGACCGACGAAGTGCCCCTTGCAGGATTCGAACCTGCGACCGTCGGCTTAGAAGGCCGCCGCTCTGTCCACTGAGCTAAAGGGGCGTGTGGCGCAGCGTCCTCGGGGCCGGGTGCACACGCCCATATAATCAGCCAGCGCCGCCGCCCTTTGCGGTGTCGCCCCGGGGTGGCTATAGCTCAGTTGGTTAGAGTGCCAGGTTGTGGCCCTGGAGGTCGTGGGTTCAAGTCCCACTAGCCACCCCACCCCCAACCGCTCCCCGTGGCCTGCGTCTACGCTGGAGTTGCGGAGAGGAGCTGATCCGCGACCCGTTCCGGAGCCCGGGAGGCGAACCCGACGGGGAAATGGACGCCGCGTCGCAATGCCCGAGCATGCTTCCACAAGGAGGTGTCTTCGCAAAAAGCCCCC
>JBPCLW010000041.1:0-68400 GCA_051002895.1 Candidatus Dormibacteria bacterium
GTCATCTGCAGTTCGGGGATGCCACGCATGCTGAATCTCCGCAGGCTTGAATCGATCGCGGGAAGACTCCCACACCTCGAGGCGCCCTGTGGGGCTATTCCGAGATCTTTTTCAGCACCCTGCTAGCGGCCTGCGGCGGGTGCTGCCGGTGCCCCAGAGCAGAACGGCCACACCTGATGGTTCGACGCTCTGGGAATCCATGTCGGTCCGGCTGCGCGCCTCCACCCCGCCGGTCGTGAAAGCGCACCATCTCAGTCAGGCTAGCATCGTGTAGCACAATCACAAGGAGGGCTTCATGGCCTGGATTCTCAGCGTTGCCGTTCCCCACCAGCCCGGTCAACTCGCTGCCGTCGCCGAGGCCCTAGCCGGCGCTGGCATTAACATCGACAGCGTGTCCGGTTCCGGTCAGGATGCCCGGGGCGTGCTCCACGTTCTGGTGAACGATGCCGAGCAGGCGAAGTCTGTGCTCCAGTCAGCTGGCTTCACCGTCACCGCGTCCCGTCGCGCGCTCACCGCCTCGGTGGAGAACTCCCTGGGTGTTCTCGCCCGCTGCGCCCGCCGTCTCGCCGACGCGGGCATCAACGTCGAGGCGATCTTCCTGGGAGCCGACAATCAGCTCGTGTGCGTGGTTGCCGATCCTGCTGCGGCGGAGTCTGCCTGGGAGGAGGCGACCGCGGCTCCCCGCTGAACGCCTCGGGGGATTCTGCTCAGACTCGGCGGATGAGGTCGCGCTCCACGGCGTCGCGCGCCCGGATCACCAGCGGGCGCAGGGGATGGCCGCGCAGTGCCATCTCCATTTGTCGCAACAGCGAGTAGACGTTCTTGACGACCTTGACTAGATCGCCGATGTCGCCGCCCCCGGGCAGCTCGATGGCTGCAAGCGATGCCCCTGTCGCCCAGCGGAAGACGGGGGCGACAGGGTCGAAGGCTAGTGGGCGCAGCGTGTCGACGCCATGGGCGGATTCGAGGGCGACCAGACGGTTGAGCGCCGCCCGCAGAGCCCGGTGGGCCTGCTCCAGGCCGGGTGTGGGTAGAGTGCGGCGCGACGGCAGCGGACGCTCACGGCCGCGGTCTTCACCGACGACCATGGCAAGCGTCGCCGCCAGCTCGGCCGGTTGGAGTGCCTGCATCCAGCCCGCGGCGATGGCATCGCTGAGGAGGAGAGAGCTCTCCCCGAAGAGTGCGCCGGCGAGGCGACCGAGATCGGTGGGAAGGTCATCCTCCAGATACCCGCCGGCGCTGAGGACGCGCCGCAGCGCGTGGAACTCCCGGCGATAGCGACCCCTCGCCTCGCGGAGTTCGTCCTCACCACCGGCGAGGATCTGCTCGATCCCCCCCAGCTCATCACGGTGCCCGCGGTGCTCGCTGAGAAATGGGCATCCCCGGCATGGGGATTCCTGCACCCGGGTGCGTAGCCCGTTGGCGCTGCGCCGCAATTGCTCGAACCGGCCTCCGGGGTCGCTGCGACGGGCCCCCCGCACTCGCCCGGAGCGCCAGTGGTCGCGTTTGGCGCGACGCAGCGCGGTCTCGGCTCCCTCCAGTTCGGCTGCCGCGTGCAGGAAGGTGGTGAGTGTCTTCTCAGTGCAGCGGATACGGGGATGGCGGAACGTCCGCTGCTTCATGTCATCGCGGCGCGCTTCGAGGTTGCTGCGGCGATGGTCCCAGTGGTCGCTGCGGCGGACCGCCTGGAACTGCCCGAACGACTTGTCGAGGAGTGCCTCTGCCCGCACCAGGCTGCGGGTGCGCAACAGGGTGATGACCATGGTGTACGTGGGAGCGAACTTCGACTCCACCGCCATCTCGCCGCCTATGGCGGCGTCGTAGATGTCGCGGACGTCGACGTCGCGCTCCTTGAGGATGATCCCGTGCCCCACCGTGTCGATGCCGCGGCGTCCCGCCCGGCCCATGAGCTGGGTGAGTTCACCGGCGGTCAGGGCATGGAATCCGGTGCCGTCGAACTTCGTGAACGAGGAGACGACGCAGGCACGGGCCGGCATGTTGAGACCCAGCGAGAGCGTCTCAGTGGCGAACACCACCTTGATGACACCGGTCTGGAACAGCCTCTCCACCGTCTCCTTGGCGTAGGGCAGCATCCCCGCGTGATGCATGGCGATGCCCCGTCGCAATTCCCGCGCGGACATCGCCTCGACGAATACGTTGCGTTCGTCCTCGTCCTCAATGGAGACGAGCCGGCGAGAGTACTCAGCGTCGATTTCCGCTTTCTCCGCTTCGCTGGTGAGGTCGAGGCCATGCACCGCGCAGCGTGCCAGTGCCTCCCGGCAGCCGCGTCGCGAGAAGATGAAGTAGATCGCGGGCAGCATCTGGTTGTGGAGTAGCCGGTCGATGACGTGGAGGAGATCGTTGTCGGGAGCGCGTCGCGCATACCGGGTGCCGATGTCGCGGAGACCGTGGTTGCGTGCCTTGTCGAGGGTGCGCCGCGACACCTGGCCGCGCTGGTCGAAGAGCGGCCAGAGCTGATCGTCGATGGAGAGCCAGAGCTCCAGAGCCACGGGGCGCTCGGTGCGCACCACCACGCCGATGTTGCCGCGCAGTTGGCTGATCCACTCTGCGATCTCCTCGACGTTGCTGATGGTCGCGGAGAGTCCGGTGAGATGCACGTGGGGGGGTGCCTCGATGATGACTTCCTCCCACACCGTTCCCCGAGGGAAGTCGTCGATGTAGTGAACCTCGTCGAGGATGATGTCGCGCACCAGGTCCATCCGCTCCGGCTCCTCATAGAGGATGTTGCGGAGGATCTCGGTGGTCATGACCACCACGGTCGCTCCGTCGTTGACCGTGTGCTCACCGGTCACCAGGCCGATGTTGCTGTCGCCGTACCGGTCGCAGAGGTCGTGATACTTCTGGTTGCTCAGCGCTTTCAGCGGGGTGGTGTAGATCACCCGGCTGGGTTCGTCGCTGGCTCGGCGGAGTGTCGGGGGCGCGGCGAGGCAGCGCCAGATGGCGTACTCGGCGACGATGGTCTTGCCGCTCGACGTGGGGGCGCTGACGAGCACTCCGCGCATGGTCTCGAGTTTCTCGATCGCTTCGACCTGGAACGAGTCGAGCGGGAACCCGGCGTGCGCGGTGAACTCCGCGATGAGCGGGGAGAGCGCATCACTGCTCATGCCCCGCCCACCGGGGCCGGCGCTCTCGCGGGGAGGTTGCGCAGACCGACCCATGCCACCAACCCACCGATTGCGCAGAGGACTGCGCTGATCACCATGGCGCGGTGGAAACCGTCGGTGAATTCGGTATGGCTCATTGATGGCGCCGCCAGTCCCGCCGCCAATGGCACCGCTGCCACCGCTATCAGCCCCCCGATACGCGCCACGGCGTTGTTCACGCCGCTTGCCACGCCACTGCGACCGGCGGGGACCGCGGAGAGCACGGTCGTCGTCAGCGGCGCCACGGTGAGGCTGAGGCCAATGCCGAAGACGATTGCACCGGGGAGGACCGCGTCGACGTACGACACCCCCGGTCCGATGCGGGCGAAGAGCAGCATGCCGGCCGCACCGATGAGTGGTCCCGCCGTCATCAACGGTCGGGGGCCGAGGGTCCCCGTGAGTCTGCCCATACGCGATGAGAGCAGCAGCATCAGTAGGGTGATGGGCGTCAGCGAGGCGCCGGCGGCGAGGGCGGAGTACCCGACTACGCTCTGCAGTTCGAGGACGACGAGGAAGAGGGCGGCGCTGAGCGCCCCATAGACCGCGAGGGTGCAGAGGTTCGCGATCGTGAAGTTGCGGCTGTGGAAGAGCCCAAGCGGGAGCATCGGTTGCTCGCTCCGGCTCTCCTGGACGAGAAACGCCAGCAGCAGTCCGGCGCCCCCCGCTAGAGCGCCGATCGTCGAGGGGGCCCCGAATCCAGCGCGGGGCCCGTCGATGAGCCCGACGACCAGAAGGCCGAGCCCCGCGGTGCAGCAGATGCCGCCGGCGAGGTCGATGCGCTGGGTGCCCGTCGTCCTCCGCACATCGCGGGGCAGGCTGCTCCAACCGAGCCAGACCGTCGCCACCACCAGCGGTGCGTTGATGAGGAAGACCAAGCGCCAGGAGCCGTGGTCGACGAGGATGCCGCCGAGGAAGGGGCCCACTGCGGTGGAGACTCCGGCAAGGCCACTCCAGGCGCCGATGGCACGGCCGCGCTCCTCGCCATGGAACGTCGCTGACAGAATCGCCAGCGATCCGGGCACGAGCAGCGCCGCGGCAACCCCTTGCACGGCTCGACCGATGACCAGGGCCAGCGTCGTCGGCGCCAGCGCGCAGGCCGCCGATGCCACGCCAAAGGCGATCACTCCTCCGAGGAAGGTGCGCCGAAGGCCGAGGATGTCGCCGAGGGACCCACCCAGCAGCACCAGCGAACCCAGGGTGAGCAGGTAGCCGTCGACTACCCACTGCAGGCCGCTGAAGCCGGCACTGAGGTCGCGGCCGATGGCAGGGATGGCGACGTTGACCACGGTGCCATCGAGGAATGCGATGCCCGAGCCCAGGATGGTGACGGCAAGGAGCCGGCGACCCATCGGGGAACGGAGCCGGAGGCCCGGCTCCGCGCTCACAGGTGAACGAGCTCGAACGAGCTCCCGGTGACCACAGCGTCGGCCTCGTTCTCCACGAAGTTCAGTACCTTCTGGCACATCTCGTCGGCATGGCGACCGTCATTGGAGACACAGGCGATTCCCACCTCGGCCGCTTGCCAGAGGTTTTGGTCGCCCACCTCGGCGACTGCGACGTTGAAGGTGCGGCGGACCCGAGCGGTGAGGGAGCGGACGACCATGCGCTTCTCCTTCAGCGACCCCGAATCGGGGACCTGGAGACGCACCCGCAGTGTTCCCACAATCATCTGCGCGACGCTAGCAGAGAGCCCCCGAGGACCTACATCCACGCCCAGCCGGGCAGCGAAAGTGGCCATAAAGGACACACGGCCGGCGTGCCCCCACCCAGCATGCACCCACCCGCCGTTTGCGACTCGGATTCGGTGCTCGGTTTATGGCATTCTCAGCGCTTCATATGAGTGCGCAGGCGGTTGTCGACTCCCCCGGGATCCCTTCTGGGGAGGAGCCGCGCACCATCGTGCACTGGTTCCGGCACCAGGTCTCGGCCCGTCCCGACCAGGCCGCCCTCCACTTCCGAGCGGGAGACACCTGGGACTCGATCAGTTGGAGCCAGTTTGGCAACGATTCGCGCCGTATCAGTGCCTTCCTCGTCAAGGAGAGGGTCCGCCCCGGCAGTCACGTCGCCATCTGGTCGAACAACCGCCCCGAGTGGCATATCGCCGACGTCGCCGTTCTCTGCGCTCGTGCTGTGCCGGTGCCCGTGTACCTGACCTTCTCCTCTGAGCAGGGGGAGTTCGTCCTCAAGCACTCGGAATCGCGGGTCGTCGTCGTGGAGAACGAGGCCATCCTCGCCCGCGTCCTCGAGGTCCGAGCCCACCTCCCCAAACTCAAGAGAGTCGTGGTCTTCGAGGGCGTCGACAAGCCTTCGCCCGACGACTTCGTGCTGCCGTGGGAGGAGGCCCTTGCGCGGGGCGAGGCCGCATTGGGCAAGATGGATCGCGAGGTCGACCGCCGCACCGCCGAGGTGTCGCTCGATGACGTCGCCACCCTGATCTATACGAGCGGCACCACCGGGCCGCCCAAGGCGGTGCAGATCACCCATCGAAATCTCGAAGCCGCCAATCGCTCCCTGGGGGAGATCTTCGACGCCGACGAGAATGATCGCCTGCTCAGCTATCTCCCACTGGCTCACATCGTGGAGCGGCTTACCAGCGAGTTCCGCTCCTATCGGTACGGCAACGCCACCTGGTTTCTCGATGGTCTCGAGCACCTCGGCAAGCGCCTTTCGGAGATTCGTCCCACCGTCTTCTTCGGAGTTCCCCGGGTGTGGGAGAAGATGCAGCAGCGTCTCGAGAAAGGCGTGGCGTCAGAGCCATTTCCGCGCGGCACCATCGCTCGCTGGGCGATGCGTGTTGCCCGTCGCTACGACGAGGCGCGTGAGGCCGGGAATGTTCCCACGCTCCTGGAGAAGCAGCACCAGCAAGCGGAACGCATGGTGCTCAGCAAGCTGCGGGCTGGCATCGGTCTCGATCAGGCGCGCTACCTGGTGAGTGGCGCTGCGCCGATTCGTGCCGACACCCTCCGTTTCTTCCGCAGCATCGGCCTGCCCATCAGCGAGGGATATGGGCAGAGTGAGAACACCGCGATCACAGCGATGAATCCTCCGGGCAAGCAGCGCATCGGCACCGTTGGCGCAGTCTCCCCCGGAGTCGAGGTGAAGATCGCTGAGGACGGCGAGATCCTCATGCGTGGCGAGGTGGTGTTCCCTGGGTACTACAAGGACAATCGTTCCACCAAGAAGACTGTCGACAGCGACGGTTGGCTTCATACCGGCGACATCGGTGAGCTCAGCGACGACGGTTACCTGAAGATCACCGGTCGCAAGAAGGATCTCATCATCACCGCCGGAGGCAAGAACATCTCCCCGAGCAACATCGAGGCGATGCTTTGCGAGCATTCGCTCATCGGTCATGCGGTCGCCATCGGTGACCAGCGGCCCTTCGTGAGCGCGCTCGTGGTGCTCGACGCGGAGGAAGCACCGGCGTGGGCACGCGAGAACGGTGTCGACGACAGTGATCTCGGGGCCGTGGCAAAGAATTCCCGAGTCGACGATGCTGTCGCGGCGCACGTGAGGTGGGTGAATGGCCGCCTCAGTCAGGTTGAGCAGGTGAAGCAGTGGACCGTGCTGCAGAGCGACTTCACTGTCGGTGAGGAGCTCACCCCGACCTTGAAGGTGAAGCGCAAGGTCGTCGCCGAGAAGTACGCGACGGACATCGAAGAGATGTACGCACGCAGGAAGGGCGACTGAATCAGCGGGAGCTGATCAACTTCTGGCGCAACTCCTCCAGGCGCTCGTAGTCGTCCATCGACGGCCTCGAGGAGGACTTGCCAGGAAACTTCAGGTGCTGCAATGCCTCGACGAGCACATCGATCTCCGCCTCGCTGAGCCGGACCGAGCGCTCGTCGGGCGGCGGTGCGGCGGGGACGGGATGGACTGCTGGCTCCATCTCGGCGATGGTGGTCTGCTCGACGGGCTGGGGCTCGTCGCGGCTGCGGAAGAGTTCGTCCGAGCCGCGGATGTGCGCCCGCCGGAAACCCGGCATCACGCTCTGGCCGCCTTCATCGGCATGGTGGCCTTCTCGTGGCCGGCCCCGACCGTCGCGGGATCTCGGGCGATCACCGCTTGGGCAAGCGCCCGGTACGCCTTGGTCCCAGGCGATAGCGGTGCGTACTGGAGGATCGACTGACCGGCGAGGGGGGTTTCCGCAAACCGGATAGAGGAGTCCACGCGGATGTCGAACACGATGTCCTGGTAGCGCTCCTTGACGAGATCGAGGACCTCCTGAGAATGCAGCGTCCTGGCCTTGTAAATGGTCGGCAGGATGCCGGCAATGTGCAGCCCTGGATTGAGCTTGGCGCTCACACGGTCGATGGTGCGCTGCAACTGCTGCATGCCCTTCATGCCGAAATACTCGCACTGCAGCGGGATGATCACCTCGCCAGCGCACACCAGCGCGTTGACACAGAGCAATCCCAGCGATGGGGGGCAATCGATGACCACGAAGTCGTACTCGTCGATGACCGTCTCCAGCTTCTCCTTGAGTACCGACTCGCGGCCGAATTCGGTGACGAGTTGGAGTTCCGCCCCGGAGAGCTCGATGTTTGCGGGGATGAAGTCCAGGCCGATGGCGTCGCTACGCAGCCGGGCTTCGGCGGCGGTGACGTTGTAGTCGACGAGGAGGTTGTAGATGGTGACCTCGAGGTCATCGGGGCGTCGCACTCCCATGTTGATGGTGAGGTGCCCCTGAGGATCGAGATCGATGGCGAGCACGCGCTGACCAGCCTCGGCGAGGCCAGCCGCAAGGTTGACGGCCGTCGTTGTCTTGCCGACGCCCCCCTTCTGGTTGGCGATCGCTATGACTCTGGTCATGCCCTGAGGGTCGAACAGATGCGCCGCACTGAGCCGGTATCATAGCGGACCCTGCCTACCTCCCCCGGGAGCCGTGGGCGGCGCCGGGAAGGCAATCACAATCTGGGAGCGCACTGTGGCTGAAGCCGAACGCATCAAACCTCGGAGCATGTATGTCGAGGAGGCCATCGCCGCCGCGCTGGGGTCGCGCTGGCAGGATGCGCTTTCGATCAACCGCGCTCTCATCGAGCGTCACGGCGCCGATGAGGACACGCACAACCGACTGGGCAAGGCCCTCACCGAGGTGGGGCAGCACCAGGAGGCGCTCAACGAGTATCAGAAGTCCCTGGAGTTCAACCCACTCAACCTCATCGCCCAGAAGAACGTCCGTAAGCTGCAACTTGCCATGGCAACCGAGGAGCGCATTGCCGGGTCGACGGGATCCATCGATGTCGATCTCTTCGCCGAGGAGCCCGGCAAGAGTGCGCTCACCGTGCTCAATCCGCCGAAGACGGGTCTCAGCGTGGCGGTCGCGCCTGGTGACGTCGTGGAACTGCATTCCCACAACGGTGGTCTCCAGGCGCAGACGGCTCGGGGCGTCGTTCTCGGTGACGTCGACAGCAAGATTGCCCGACGCCTGCTTCCCCTCATCGTGACCGGGAACAGGTACACGGCCGCGGTCGCTCGTGTCGACGAGCGTGAGACCGAGATCATCGTGCGGGAGTCCTTCCAGTCCTCGGAGAACGCCCGCAAGTCGTCGTTCCCGATCAGCCGGCAGAAGCGCGACGAATTCCGCCCCTACGCCAAGGAATCCCTGCTGGGGTCGCGGGGCCTCGATGACGACGCCGACCGTGACGATGATGTCGGTGTCAGCGGCGAGGAGCCTGACGCCGAGCCTGTGGTCGCCGGCGCCGACGCGGAGTTCGAGGACGCAGCCCCCCTGGAGGAGCCTGACGACGACAAAGACGAGGACGAGCGACCCGAGGACTCGTATTAGCCGCAACGGGGGGGCGGCTACACTCGCGTGATGACGGACGTCACCGACCGACCCGGCCGCGCCAGCGGCTTCCAGGATTGGGTTGGCGAGCCCGCCACGCGCCGGCGGGCGGCCACGGACACATTTCTCTCCACCTTCGTCGAGTGGGGGTACGCATACCTTGCCACTCCGCTTGTGGAACCCCTGGAGACGGTCGCGGCGGGCGTTGACGGCGCTCTGCAGTCACGGCTGTTTCGCTTCATGGATGCCGACGGCAGCCTTCTCGCCCTGGTTGGTGAGCGCACCGTCAGTGTGGCCCGGGTGGCGGCAACTCAGATGTCCCGCGGGCCCTTCCCGCTCCGGCTCTGCTATGCGGGACCGGTGCTGCGCAATCAGGTCCTCCACGGTGGGCGGCGCCGGGAATCGATGCAGGCGGGATGCGAGCTCATCGGTCATGCTGGCCTCGCCGCCGATGCCGAGGGCATTGCCGTCGCGGCCCAGGCGCTGCAGCGTGCCGGAGTGCGTGGTGTGCAGATCGATGTTGGCCACGCCGACTTCGTGCCGGCGCTGCTCGATAGTGCGGGGTTGCGTCCGGAGCGCCGGGCCGATGTTGCCAGGGCCATGCGCCGCCGTGATCTCGTCGCTGTCGAGGCCGCCCTCGAGGGCACGGACATCGCCGAGGCGGAGCGGGCTCTGCTGCTGGCTTTTCCCACACTTCGCGGGGGGCGCGACATCCTCGGCGCTGCGGCACAACGCCTCACTGACGCCCGGCCGCGGGCGGTGCTCGAGGAACTCGCCGGGCTCTGGGATCTCCTGGAGAGTCACGACATCATTGATCGCGTCCACCTCGACCTTGGTGCCGTGCGCGATTGGGACTACTACACGGGAGTGACGTACGAGCTTTTCAGCAGCGAGCTGGGGTTCCCCCTCGGCGTCGGCGGCCGCTACGACCGCCTCCTTTCCTCGTTTGGACTGGAAGCCGCGGCAACTGGGTTCGTGCTCCATGTGGATCGCTGTATCGACGCCACGGCCGCAAGCGGCGATGTCGGCGACCGCGCCACCGCAGTACGGCTGAGTTGGGCGGCGGGGAGCGAGGGGGGCGTCCACGCCGTCGCCCGGAGGATGCGCGACGCCGGCATCCCCGTGGCCTGCGACCTCGAGGCGCGGTCCACCCCGCCGGCAGGGGACAGCATCCACCTCAGCAACGACGGCACGATCCTCTGGAACCTGCGGGGTCGCACCGCGAGCGGGACGATCGAGCACGCCCTCAGGTTGCTGCGGGAGGAGTGATGGGCAAACACCTGCGCATTGCCGTGCCCTCAGGGGCGCTGCTGGCCGGGGCCTGCCGCATTCTTGGCGACGCCGGCATTGCAGACGTGGATCCCGATGCTCTCGATCGCCGGCTCCGCATTGTCGACGGAGACGCCGTCATCGCCAAGGTCCGCCCCACGGACGTGCCGGTATATGTGGAGATGGGCGCGTGCGATGCCGGCCTGGTGGGCAAGGACGTCCTTTGGGAGTCTGATCGTTCCTGCTATGAGCTGGTCGATCTCGCCTTCGGCGGGTGCCGCCTGGTGCTCGCCGCGCCCGAAGGGTCCGCGATGGCGGCGGGCACGTGGCCGGCGTCGCCGCGCGTGGCCACGAAATACCCGCATTCGGCACGTCGTCTCTTCGACCACATCGGCGTCGCCGCCGATCTCGTCAAGCTGCACGGCTCGGTGGAGTTGGCGCCGGCGATGGGGCTGGCGGATTCCGTTCTCGACATCACCGCCACGGGCACAACCTTGCGCGCCAACCATCTCGTCGAAATCATGGAGGCGGCAACGTCGACCGCCCGCCTCATCGTCAACCTCGCATCGCTGAAGACACGGAGTGCGGAGATCAGTCGCCTGGCCGCGTCACTGCGACGGGTGGTCGCTGCCAGCGGGACAGGAGCCTCGCAGATCCCGCAAGGCTGGGGGTGATCAGCCAGCTGCGCGAAGGCGGCGCACCGCTTCAGTGAGGACCTCTGGTCGCTTGCAGAATGCGAAACGCACGAGTGAACGTCCCGCGTCGCTGTCGTAGAACGGGGCTGTGGGAATGGCCACCACCCCGGCTCGGCGGGGAAGTTCGCGGCAGAAGGCGATGCCATCGTCCCATCCCACTGAGCTCACGTCGGCGACTGCGAAGTAGGTTGCCGCCGGAACCGGAACGTCGTAGCCCGCCTCGTGCAATCCATTGACGAGGACGTCTCGGCAAGCGCGCAGGCGGTCGCGGAGTTCGAGGTAGTACTCATCGGCGAGGCCCAACCCCAGAGCTATGGCTGGCTGGAATGGGGCTCCCGACGCGTAGGTGAGGAACTGCTTCGCGGTGATGATGGCGTCGATCAGCTGTGCAGGTGCGCACGCCCAGCCGATCTTCCATCCCGTCACGCTGAACGTCTTGCCAGCGCTGGAGATCACCACCGTCCGCTCTCGCATGTCGGGCAGCGATGCCAGCGATCGGTGCTCGCCATCGAATACGAGATGCTCATAGACCTCATCGGTCACCACCAGCAGGTCGTACTCGCAGGCGACATCGGCGATGGTCTGAAGCTCCGATGAAGAGAAGACTTTTCCCGTGGGATTGTGCGGGCTATTGAGAAGGAGAAGCCGGGTTCGTGACGTCACAGCCGTGCGCAGCGCCTCGGGATCGAAGCTGAAACGCTCACCCTCCCTGCGCAGCGTCACCACTCGACGAAGGGCTCCTGCCATGGCGATGCCGGCAGCATAGGAATCGTAGTACGGCTCGAAGATCACCACCTCATCGCCGGGTTCACACAGCGAGAGAATGGTGGCCGCGATTGCCTCGGTCGCTCCCGTGGTGATGAGAACCTCGCTGTCGGCGTCGTAGTCCAGATTCAAAAAGCGGCGCTGATGTGCTGCAACAGCCCGCCGCAAGGCAGGGATGCCACGGCCGGGCGGGTACTGATTCTCGCCGGAGCGGATGGCGGTCACGGCAGCATCGAGCACTTCGATGGGGCCAGTGGTGTCGGGGAAACCCTGGCCCAGGTTGACGCTGTCCGTCTCCACAGCGAGGGAGGACATCTCTGCGAAGATCGACGTCCCGAAACCCTGCAGGCGCTCAGCCGTCTGCGTTGGCCTCATGGCAACGGACCTGGAACCAGTGGCACCGTTACAGGGTGCCTTTGGTGCTGGGCACGCCGACAACACGACCGTCGAGTTCGCAGGCGGTCCGCAGCGCGCGCGCCAGCGCCTTGAATTGGGCCTCGACAATGTGGTGGGCGTTGCGTCCGTAGGGAACTGCGATATGCATGCAGATCTCTGCCTGGGCACTGAATGACTCGAAGATGTGCCGGGTGAGCGTGGTATCGAATTGTCCGATGTGCGGCGCCATGCCCTCGGGCTCTGAGTGCACAACATATGGTCGTCCGGAGAGATCGACGGTGACCTCTGCGAGTGCCTCATCGAGTGGCACCGCCGCATGGGCGAACCGTTGTATTCCGACCTTATCGCCGAGTGCGGCCCGGAAGGCGTCGCCCAGGGCAAGGGCGGTGTCCTCTACTGTGTGATGGGTGTCGACGTGGATGTCCCCGGTTGCCTGCACCGTCAGATCGAACAGAGAA
Source organism: Candidatus Dormibacteria bacterium (assembly GCA_051002895.1). Lineage (GTDB taxonomy): Bacteria > Chloroflexota > Dormibacteria > Aeolococcales > Aeolococcaceae > JBPCLW01. The sequence continues at coordinate 12,536 of JBPCLW010000041.1, forward strand.
TGCTTGGCAAACGTCGTCAGCATATGGTCAAAGAATCCGACGCCGGTGGTGACCTCCGCCTGACCGGTGCCATCGAGGGCAATCTCGACCGAGACAACTGTCTCCTTGGTGGTGCGGGCGGCCCGCCCTTCACGAGTAGTCACGGCTTCTCCCACGCGGTACGCCGGCGCCGAGTTGACGCGGCGACACCGAGCATCGCACATCTTCTTGGGCCTGGGCCGGGTTAGCCCTAGCGTGCGGTTCGAGTTCGAACCGACTCCGCGTGCGCGTGCAATCCTTCAGCGTCCGCGAGGGCGGCGACATGTTCAGCGACGCTGGCGAGAGCCGACTCGTCCACGGAGATGAAGTGCTGGTCGCGGAGAAAGTCGTGGACGCCCAGTGCGCTACCGAAACGTGCTGACCCATAGACAGGGAGAACGTGGCTGGGTCCGGCGATGTAGTCTCCCACGCTCGCCGGTGAATGAACACCACAGAACACGGCGCCCGCATGGCGAACGAGCGGCACCAGGGCCTCTGGTTCCGCATTCATCAACTGCAGATGCTCGGGAGCGATCGCGTTGGCAACATCCATCGCCGCTTGCGGATCATCGACGATGACGGAGTAGCCGCCACCGTCGAGGGTGGCCCTGATCGCCGCATCTCGCGGCGCGTCGGCGAGGATGGCGGATGCCGACGCCTCGATCCTGGCGGCGGCATCTTCTGACCAGGTGATCAACCAGGCAAGGCCATCGGGACCATGTTCGGCCTGGACGATGATGTCGATCGCGGCGCAGTTCTCGGGCGTTGTGTCGTCGGCGACGACGACGACCTCTGACGGACCGGCGAATGAGGAGGGGGTGCCCACCTGGGCCGACACCAGCCGCTTCGCAGTGGCAACGTAGATGTTGCCCGGACCGACGATGACGTCCACCGGCCGGATGGACTCAGTCCCGAAGGCCATGGCGCCGATGGCCTGTGCGCCGCCAATTCGGAAGACCTCGCTGATCCCGGCAATGGCGGCTGCGGCGAGTACCGATGTTGGAACCCGTCCATCCTTCATGGGCGGAACGCAGAGGGCGACCTCCTGAACGCCGGCCACGATGGCGGGCACAGCGGTCATGAGGACTGATGAGGGGTACTCGGCAAGTCCGCCGGGAACGTAGCAGCCGGCGCGCTCGACGGGTCGCCACACTTGACGAACGCTGATCCCGTCGCGCTGGAACTGCGCATCCTGGGGGAGTGTCGACTGTTGGAAGGCGAGGATGGAGGCGTGCGCCGCCTCGAGGGCAGCCCGAAGTGTTCGGGGGATGAGTGTCAGCGCCTGGTCGATTTCCGCTGGGGGGACGCGCAGATCATTGATGTCTGCGTGGTCAAAGCGCTGGGTCAATTCTCGAATTGCCTGATCGCCTCGGCTGCGAACGTCGCCGAGAATGGCCGCGACGGCTTCAACCGGCGGCTCCGCCGCTACCCGTGGGCGGGGCAGCTCGCGGCGTAGTTGGGCCACCCGACCCGGGCCCGAGTTCCCGAGCTTTCCGCGCAGGTCGAGCCGAGTGAGCACTGAGGCGGCCGGATGAGCACCGCGGTGACGGGAACTCACTGCTTCTTCGCTGATTTCACGGTGCTGCTCGCCTCGACTTTGCTGGCATAGTCCCCGAACACGGCCAGCATTGCGTCGTTCTCGTTCGCTAGGCCAGCCGAAATTCGCACGCAGCCCCCCATACCCGGCATGCGACTGCGATCGCGGATCTTGATCCCCGCCGACGCCATCATCTCCACGAGCATTGTGGGCTGACTCGTCTCAACCACGATGAAGTTCGCGTCGGACGGCCACACTCGCTGCACCGCACGTGAGGAAGCCAGCGCCCGCGCTATCCGATTGCGCTGATCGAGGATGGCGGAGCGATGACGTTCGGCATATGCGATCCCCTCTGGCGTAACGGCCGCCGACACGGCCCTGATGGTGGACTGGGTGAGGCCATAGGGTGCCATGACCTTTCGCAACAAGCCGATGATCTCGGGACAAGCCACCGAGATACCAAAGCGCTCCCCGGCGAGGCTGTATTCCTTGGATAGTGTGCGGAGGACCACGAGGTTGGGGTAGGTGGCGATTTCGTTGCTGAGTGGATGCTCGCCAGAGAAGTCGACGTAGGTCTGATCCGCAACCACGATGGCCTTACCCCAGAGACACCTTGCCAGGCTGAGCACGTGGTCGCGGCGCAGGAGGTTCGCCGTGGGATTGTTGGGGCTGCAGACGAAGATGAGCTTGATGTTTGCGTTGGCGCGGTGACATGCAAGGATGCCTTCGGGGTCGAGTTGAAACCCGCGGTCTGCGAGGAGCGGAACCTCGAATACCGCGGCCCCTTGAACATGTGCCGCGCTTCTATACATTGGGAACGCTGGCGGTGTTACCAGGATGGCATCCTCGCGTGCGGCGCAGAAAATTCGGACGAGGAGGTCAATGGCTTCGTCGGCGCCTCGGCTGAAGAACAGGCTCTCCGGCGCAACTCCGTAGAGAGTGGAGAACCGCTCGAGCAGATGATGTGGCTGCGGCTCCGGATAGCGGTTGAGCCCCTCCGTCGCCGGGGTGGCGGGGAAGGGCGGAAACGGGTTTTCGTTGGCGTCGAGGTACGCGGACATTCTTGCCTGCTCGCCCTCGACGCGCGCTGAACTGTAGGGGGTGAGGGCGACGATGTCAGTCCGTGCCAGTCGTGTGATCTCTTCGATGGCGGGTGCCCTGCGGGTGATGTCCTCGCGATGATCGATGTCTGAGGTTGGCCAAGTCGAATAGTCTATCCGATGGTGAACGAATCTCCCGAGGTCCAAGGAGTGCGATGACCGCGCGCATTGGCGTTTGCGACTACGGCGTCGGCAACATGCGGTCGGTCGAGCGTGCCCTCGCCTCGGCGGGAGCTACCGTGGTCGTCAGTGACGATGCCAACGTCATCGCCGGCTGCGACGGCGCCGTGCTCCCAGGCGTCGGTGCCTTTGCCCCGGCGGCGAGACTTCTGCGCGACCGTGGCCTCGACGCAGCCATCACCGAGCTGGCTCGCCGGCGCATGCCGATTCTCGGTGTCTGCCTGGGATTCCAGTTGCTCTTCGAGCACAGCACCGAGGGGGAGGGGGGCGACGGGCTCGGCCTCCTCCGGGGCGAGATCGAGCGTCTCGTCGCTCCGGGATTGAAGGTCCCCCACATGGGATGGAACCGGTTGGACATGGTCCGACCTTCGCCGCTACTCAATGGGCTCGAGCCTGGTGCGTACGTCTATTTCGTGCACTCCTACGCGGCGAATACCGACCCTGAAGACGTCGTTGCTACCGCGGATCATGGTGGTGTCGTCGTCGCCGCCTGCCATCATGGCGCCGTGATGGGGACGCAGTTCCATCCCGAGAAGAGCGGACCCGCCGGCCTGCGCATCTACGCCAATTTCGCGGCCGCCTGTGGCGCCGGTCGATGATCGTCGTTCCCGCCATCGACGTACGCCGCGGCCGCTGCGTTCGCCTCATCCAGGGCGACTACGGACGGGAGACGGTGTACGAGAACGACCCCTCTGGGGTGGCATCGCGGCTGATCGAGCAAGGAGCACGCCGCCTCCACGTCGTCGACCTCGACGCCGCGCGTGGTCGCGCCGACGATACGTCCACCGCTGCGGTCACAGCGGTCATCCGCGTCGCGGCCTCCCTTGGCGCCGACGTCGAGGTCGGCGGCGGCGTGCGCGACGAGGCCAGCGCACGGCATTGGTTCGATCTCGGCGCCGCCATGGTGGTCCTCGGGAGTCTGGCCGTGCGTGATCCTGACACGGCTGCGCGCGTGTGCAACACATTTCCCGACCGCTGTCTCGTCGCCCTCGACGTCCGCGATGGCGTCGCCCGGGCCCAGGGCTGGACGGAGGCCGCAGGAGCGGCGGCGACACATCTGACGCGCTGGAGTCACTGGCCGCTCGCCGGGCTCATCCGCACCAACATCGCTGATGACGGCATGCTCGGCGGCCCTGATGTCGACGGCGTTCGGGAGACCGTGGCGGCGTTCGATCGGCCGGTGTTCGCCAGTGGCGGTGTCAGTACCGTTGATGACGTCGCCCTATGTGCCGCCGCCGGGGCCGCTGGGGTCATCGTCGGTCGGGCCATCTATGAGGGGCGCTTCGATCTCCGCGCGGCTTTGCAGCGCTTCCGCGCCGGAGCTGCGCGGTCGTGACCGTGGCCAAGCGGGTGATTCCCTGCCTCGATGTGGACCACGGTCGTGTCGTCAAGGGGGTGAACTTCGTCGATCTTCAGGATGCCGGCGATCCCGCGGAGCTCGCCACCCGCTACGACGGTGACCTCGCCGATGAGCTTGTCTTCCTCGACATCACCGCCAGCAGCGACGGTCGCGACATCCTCCTCGATGCGGTACGGCGGACCGCCGACTCCGTGTTCATCCCGCTCACTGTCGGCGGCGGTATCCGCAACCTCGAGGACATCGATCGCCTCCTCCGATCCGGAGCCGACAAGATCTCCCTCAACACCGCAGCACTCGACGATCCCCAGCTCATCGGCGATGCGGCGGAGCGCTTTGGCGAGCAGTGCATCGTCGTCGCCATCGATGCGCGCCGCAGCGGCATGCGCTGGAACGTGTACGCCCGCGGGGGCCGCACCGACACCGGTCGCGACGTTCTCGCCTGGGCCCGGGAGGCGTGCGATCGTGGCGCCGGGGAGGTGCTGCTGACGAGCATGGATCGCGATGGCACGCGCGATGGTTACGACCTCGAGCTCACTCGCACCGTCGTCGCTGCCGTGCCGGTGCCCGTCATCGCCAGCGGCGGTGCCGGCGAACCCGAGCATCTCCGCGCGGTCCTTGCCGATGCCTCGGCCGATGCCGCCCTCGCCGCCTCCATCTTCCATTACGGTGCCCACCCCGTTCCCGCCACCAAGGCGTACCTGCGTGAGCACGGTGTCGAGGTGCGCACGTGAGCCGCACGCCTGACTTCAGCGCCGGTCTCATCACCGCGGTGGTACAGGACGCGAGCACCGGCACTGTGCTCATGGTCGCGCACATGAACGAGCATGCATGGGCTCGGACTCAAGCAACCGGTCGGGCCACATTCTGGAGTCGTTCCCGGGGACGGCTCTGGGAGAAGGGCGAAACCAGCGGCAACACCCTGGACGTCGAGGAGGTGCGCGTGGACTGCGATGGCGACGCCGTGCTGCTGCGAGTGAGACCACGCGGGGCCGCCTGCCACACGGGCGCGGCGTCGTGCTTCGATGAGCCCGACGATGTCTGACGTCCCCCTGCGCACCCGCGGCTACCTACCCATCGCCAGCTACGGCCTGATCGGCGATTGCCGCTCTGCTGCCTTGGTCGGCTGCGACGGCAGCATCGACTGGTGTTGCCTGCCACGGTTCGATGACGCGTCGATCTTCGGGCGTCTCCTCGACAGCCGCCGGGGGGGCCACTGGCAGATCTGTCCGGCGGATGGTTACGTCGTCACCCAGCGCTATCGCGATCGTAGCAACATCCTCTGCACCACGTTCCAGACCGCCTCCGGGCGGTTGCTCATTACCGACTTCATGCCCGTCGCCGAGCGCTCGATGACGCTCCACGCTCGCCCTCACCCCGGCGCCCGTGTCGTTCGCCTCGTCGAGTGCATCGCGGGAACCGTCCGGGTGCGCCAGGAATTGGTGCCGCGTCCCGACTACGGACGGCAGCGCAGTGGATTCGAGGCGAATGACAGCCGCTTCCACGGCGACACCGAATTCCTGCACGTCTGCATCCAATCGACAGCGTCGATCAGTGGTGCCCGTTCAACCTTCACCCTTCACGCTGGGGAGGCCCGCGCCTTCGCGCTGCGCACCAGCGGTCGCGGTCACTGCACCGGGTCGAAGACATGGACCCTTGGCCGCGCGCGAGGACTGCTCCGGGAGACCCAGCAGTACTGGTGGCGGTGGATCGATCGCTGTCGCTACACCGGCCCGTATCAGGAGCCGGTGTGGCGCTCCGCACTGGCCCTCAAGCTCATGGTTTACGCGCCCAGCGGGGCGATCATCGCCGCTCCGACGACCTCGCTGCCGGAGCGCATCGGCGGAGAGCGCAACTGGGACTATCGGTTCACCTGGCTACGCGACGCGTCCTTCACCCTGTACGCGTTCTTCCAGCTGGGCATGCACGACGAGGCGGCAGCGTTCTACCACTGGCTGATCGACGCCTCGATCCACCAGTACGGGGCACAGGTCCCCAACCTCTACACGGTGACCGGGGATGGCGATGTCACCGAGGGGGAGCTTCGTCACCTGAGCGGCTATCAGGACTCCACTCCCGTCCGCGTTGGCAACGGCGCCGTTCTCCAACTCCAGCTCGATGTCTACGGGGAACTCCTCGACAGTGCCTACCTCTATGCGCGGTTTGGCGGTCAGATCGGCCGGGGGCTGTGGCGGGAGCTGCACACCGTTGTCGAGAACGCCATCACCGAGTGGGACCGGCCCGATGCTTCGATCTGGGAGAGCAGGGGAGGGGAACAGCACTACACGTACTCAAAGATGATGTGCTGGGTGGCTGTCGACCGGGGCATCCGCATCGCTGATCGCTTCCGTCATCCCTACGACCGCGATCGCTGGCATCGTGCGCGCAGCATCATTCACCGGCGCATCACCGCTCTGGGTTGGAATCCGCGACGCCACTCCTTCACCCAGACCCTGGGTGGAGACACTCTTGACGCCGCCATGCTCCGCCTCACGCAGACGCGGTTTCTGCCCGACCGCGATCCCCGGCTGCGCAGCACCATCCGGGCCATCGATCGCGATCTCGGCAGCGGTGTGCTCGTTCACCGCTACCACACCAGTGAGACGCCCGACGGCCTGACCGGTCATGAGGGGGCCTTCCTCATGTGCTCGTTCTGGCTTGTTGATGCCCTGGCTCACATCGGCGAACTGGAGGAAGCGGAGCAGCGTTTCGAACAGCTTCTCGGCTTCGGGTCGGGGACCGGGCTCTTTTCCGAGGAAGTCGACGCTACGACCGGGGCTTTGCTCGGCAACTATCCTCAAGCATTCACTCACCTCGCTCTCATCGGCGCCGCAGTGAACATCGAGCGCGCTCGACACAAGCATCTCGGGGTCGAGGGGCTCGGCGGTCGGTTGCCAGCGCCCCCGCCGCGCATCGCGACGCATGTGCGCAGGCGGAGGCGCTAGACCTCCCGGCCCCGTACTTGCATGAATTTACGGTCCAGGTGTATAGTCAGCCTTCCAATGTTGAGTCCTTCGCGTCCTCGCGCCGCCGTTTTCGGAGCCACCGGCTACCTGGGGTCGCAGTGCGCAGAGATGCTCCATGGTCACCCCGACATTGATCTTGTTGCCCTCCACGGTCGCTCCTACGCCGGAAGCAGCTTCGCCAGCGTCGTTCCCGGGAGCGGCATCGACCTTGTGGTCAGTGACGGCCTGGACGTCAGCGGAGTCGATCTCGTGTTCGCCGCCCTGCCCCACGCCGTCGCCGCGCACCACGCCCGGAAGTGGCTGAATGCTGGCGCTGTCGTCGTTGACATGAGCGCAGACTTCCGCATCCACAACAGCGCTGAGTACGAGCGTTGGTACGGCGTCAGCCATCCCGCCATGGACCTCTGCGCCGAGGCTGTGTACGCCCTGGTCGAACTGGAACGGGAGCGCATCTTGGGGACCGACCTGCTCGCCGTTCCTGGTTGCTATCCAACCGCGACCCTGCTCGCCACCTTGCCCGCGCTGCGTGCCGGCGTCGTTGAGCCCGACATCGTCGTTGACGCCAAGAGCGGGGTCAGCGGGGCGGGGCGATCGCCATCGCTGAACGTCCACTTCTCCGAGGCCAACGAGTCGGTGCGCGCGTATGGCGCCGATGGCCATCGCCACAAGGCGGAGATGCTCCAGGAGATGCGCGCTGCGGCGGATGAAGAGGTCCGACTCACCTTCGTGCCTCACCTCGTCCCCATGACCCGGGGAATCCTCGTCACCGCATATCTGCATCCCCGGGCGGGACGCTCCGTGGCCGACGTCGGCGAACTGCAACGCGACCTGGCCTCCTCCAACCATTTTGTGCGCTACGACAACTCTCCACCGCCGTCAAAGTCGGTGAGCCACAGCAACGTCGCCGCCATCAACGTCAGCGATCAGGACGGTGTTGCCGTCGTCACCTGCGCCATCGACAATCTGATCAAGGGTGGGGCGGGCCAGGCGGTGCAGGCCTGCAACATCCGCTGTGGTTTCGATGAGACTGCGGGCCTCCTGGAGTCAGCACCATGGCCGTGAGTCCGCTGACCGATGAGGCTGGCAGCGGCGTTTGCTTTGCTCGGGGATTCTCCGCCGGCGTAGCGGCGGCGAATATTCGCGGTGGGGCCGACGCTGACCGGCTCGACGTTGCCGTCATCGCCGCCGACCGGCCCTGCACTGCCGCCGGTGTGTTTACCCAGAATCAGGTCAAGGCGGCACCGGTGGTCATCTCCGCGCTCACGCTCCGGCGCGGCTCGCCGATCTGGGCGGTGGTCATCAACAGCGGAAACGCCAACGCCTGCACCGGTTCCCAGGGGCTCCGCGATACGCTGCGCACGGCCACTGTCGCCGCCGAGGTGCTGCATCGCGATCCCGCGGAGGTGCTCGTCTGCAGCACCGGGGTCATCGGCCGGCCGATGCCGATGGAGCGGCTCGCCGGTGGTATCCGCGAGGCCGCCTCCCGGCGCAACGCCGACGCCGGTGACGTGGCGGCGCAGGCGATCATGACCACCGACACGGTGCCCAAGGTGGCGACGGCCTCATTTTTCGTGGACGGCGTCGAGCACCGCGTCGGCGGCATGGCCAAGGGCGCGGGCATGATCCACCCCAACATGGCGACGCTCATCGTCCTCGTCACCACCGATGCGGCTGTCGCCCCCGAGGATCTCCAACCTGCTCTCCGCGAGGTCGCGGAGTCGAGCTTCAACTCGATCACCGTCGATGGCGACACCTCGACGAACGACACTCTTCTCATTCTCGCCAGCGGTGCCGCCGGTGGGGAGTGTCTGACGCCGGGATCCGAGGGTCATTCGGCGTTGGGCGCCGCCATTCTGGAAGTGTGCGAGTCCCTGGCCGAGCAGGTCGTCGCCGACGGTGAGGGAGCGACAAAGCACTTCCGCGTCACCGTCAGCGGCGCGGCGAGCGACGCGCAGGCCCGCGCCGGAGCGCGTGCCGTCTGCTCCTCACCATTGGTGAAGACGGCCATCCACGGCGCCGACCCCAACTGGGGACGGATCGTGGCCGCCCTGGGGCGGAGCGGAGCAGAGTTCACGCTCGATCGCTGCCGCGTCGCCATTGCCGGCACCGATGTCCTCCTGCGCGGGGCACCTGTCGACGCCGATCTCAATGCCATCAGCGAGGCATTTCGCGCCAAGCGTATCGACATCGACATCGACCTTGGCGCGGGTCCCGGTGCCGCCCACGCCTGGGGCTGTGACCTCACCGCGGAGTACGTCTCCATCAACGCGGATTACACGACGTGACCCAGTGCCCCACCATCCGTCCGGCATTCACCGCCCGCGAGGTTCAGCAATGACCACTGTCTCGGAGACCATCGAGGAGCGCATCGGCCGCGCCCAGATCCTCATCGAGGCCCTGCCGTACATCAAGCGCTTCTTCGGCCACACGCTGGTCATCAAGCTTGGTGGGTCGGCGCTGGGCGAGGACGTCGACGCCTTTCTTCAGGACGTCGTCCTGCTCCGCTTCGTGGGCATGCGTCCCGTGTTGGTCCACGGAGGCGGACCGGAGATCTCCGCATGGCAGGTGAAGCTGGGCATCGAGCCCACCTTCGTCAACGGTCTGAGGATCACTGACGCCCCCACTATGGAGGTGGCGAAGATGGTGCTCACCGGGAAGATCGGTCCGGATCTGGTCTCCCGGATCCACCGCCTCGGTGGCAAGGCCGTGGGCATGAGCGGCGAGGATGGGCCGACCCTGCTGGTACGCAAGCGCGGCAGCGAGGACGGCACCGACCTGGGCTTCGTGGGCGATGTCGATCAGGTGAACATCGAACCGCTGCAGGCGATCCTCGACCAGGGACGCATTCCCGTGGTGGCGTGCATCGGCCTCGGCTACGACGGCGAGGCGTACAACGTTAATGCCGACACCGTCGCCGCCGAACTTGCCGTGGCATTGCAAGCCACCAAGCTCATTCTCCTCACCGACGTCGAGGGCGTCCGCGACCGCGACGGCGACCTCATTTCCGAGATTGATGCCGGCAGTGCCGACAGGCTCATCGCCGACGGCGTCATTGCCGGCGGCATGATTCCCAAGGTGCGAGCGGGGTTGCGCAGCCTCGACGGCGGCGGTGCGACGCACATCATCGACGGTCGCGTTCCCCATTCCCTGCTGCTCGAGTTGCTCACTGAGCGTGGTGTGGGCACCATGGTCACCCGCGGATCCACGGCGTGACCCGGCCGGCGGTGCAGAGCGCGCGGCTCGACGCTCTCCAGGAGCGGGCTCTGACGTCGCTGATGTCGACGTACGCCCGCCAGCCGGTGGGGTTGGTGAGCGGCAGTGGCTGCACCGTCACCGATGTCGACGGTCGCGAGTACCTCGACCTCGTTGCCGGCATCGCCGTCAATGTTCTCGGCCATGCCCATCCGGCGGTGCTGGCGACCATTGCCGAGCAGGCTGCGCGCCTCACCCATACCTCAAATCTCTACTACACGGAGCCGCAACTCGCCGCCGCCGAGGCGCTCATCACCACCGCGTTCCCCTCCCGGGTGTTCTTCTGCAACAGCGGGACCGAGGCCAACGAGGGGGCGATCAAGCTGGCGCGCAAGTGGGGGCGGATCCACCGTGGCGGCGCCACCACCATCATCTGCGCCCGGGGAGCCTTCCACGGGCGCACCATGGGCGCGTTGGCGGCGACCGGGAATCGCCGCTACCGTGAGCCCTTCGAGCCGCTGCCGCGAGGCTTCGTGCACGTCGAGTACGACTCCGTCGAGGCTGTGGCCAACGCGGTAGGCGATGACACGGTCGCCGTGCTCCTCGAGCCAACGGAGGGGGAGGCCGGGGTCATGCCCATGGCGGATGACACCCTGCGGGGAATCCGTCAACTGTGTGACGAGCGCAACCTTCTCTTGATTCTCGATGAGGTCCAGACCGGCATGGGCCGCACGGGGCGCTGGTGGGCCCATCAGCACGCCGGCATCACCCCCGATGTCATGACTGCCGCCAAGGGGCTGGGCGGCGGACTTCCCATCGGTGCCATCCTCGCCGCGCCGCGTGCCGACGTGCTCGAGCCCGGCGATCACGGGTGCACATTTGGCGGCGGGCCTCTCGTCGCCGCCGTGGCGGCCACCGTCATCGCCACCATCGAGCGCGAGCACCTTGTGGAGAACGCGGCTCGCGTTGGCGATCACCTGCGCGCTGGCCTGCTTGGCCTTGGTGATGCCGGCGTTGCGGATGTGCGCGGCCGCGGCCTCATGCTCGGGGTGGCGCTCAGCGAGGAGCTCACACCACGCGCGGCGCGCGCCGCGCTGGATGAGGGACTCATCGTCAACGCGATTGGCCAGCGCACCCTGCGCGTGGTGCCGCCCCTGACACTGAGCATTGCTGAGGCGGATATGGCGGTGACCCGGCTGCGATCGGCCCTGGCGACGAGCACGACTGAGGGCGGCGCGTGAGCAGCGCTCCAGCGCTGCGCCTCACCACCAAGCTCGAGCGTCAGCACGCCATCCTCGACCTCATCCGCACGCGCACGGTGCGCACCCAGGACGACATCGTCGGCGCTCTCCACGAGCGTCACCTCGACGTCACTCAGGCCACCATCTCCCGGGACATCAAGGAACTCGGCCTCGCCCGGGTGCACGATCCCGACGGCCTGCGCTACGTCGCCACCGAGGCGGGGGAGTCGTCGGCGTCGTCGCGGCTGCGTGCGGTGATGCGCGAGCATGTGCGTTCCATCGAGTTCATCGCCCACCTCGGCGTGGTGCGGACTAGACCCAGCACGGCGCCTCTGGTCGCCGCGCTGGTCGACCAGGCTCACTTCGACGAGATCGCCGGCACCATTGCCGGCGACGACACCATTCTCATCGTGCTGCGTACCCAGGAGGCCGCCCAGCGGCTTGCCGAACGTCTCCGCGGTGAAGAGGAGATCCCGGAATGACCAAGCGCTGCGTCCTCGCCTACTCGGGTGGCCTCGACACCTCGGTGGCGATCCGTTGGCTACAGGAGAATCTCGGCTATGAGGTCATCACCCTCACCGCCGATCTTGGCGAGACAGGCGCCATGGAAACGGTTCGCGAGAAGGCGATTCGCACTGGCGCTGTTGCGGCGCACTCCGTGGATGCCAAGGACATCTTCGTCGAGGAGTTCTGCTTCCCCACGCTCGCGGCAGGGGCGTTGTACGAGGGTGTGTACCCACTGGCCACGGCACTGGCCCGACCGCTCATCGCCAAGTTGCTCGTTGATGTTGCCCGCGAGGAGGGGGCTGTGGCCATCGCCCACGGCTGCACCGGCAAGGGAAATGATCAAGTGCGCTTTGACGTCGCCACCGCGGCGCTGGCGCCCGAGCTGGAGGTCGTCGCTCCCGTGCGCGACTGGGAGATGGGCCGGACCGAAGAGATCGAGTACGCCAAGCAGCAGGGTATCGACGTGCCGGTGAGCGTGGAGTCGCCCTATTCGGTCGACGCCAACCTGTGGGGTCGCAGCATCGAGTGCGGACCGCTCGAGGATCCCTGGGCCGAGCCACCGGAAGAGGTGTACGCGTGGACTGCGAACCCTGCCCAGGTGAGGGCGGAGGGAACCGTCGTCACCATCGGGTTCGAGCGCGGCCGACCCATCCTTCTCGACGGACAGCGGCGAACCGGTGCTGCCCTGGTCGCCGAGCTCAACAGCATCGCCGGAGATAACGGTGTTGGTCGTCTCGACCACGTGGAGAATCGGCTGGTGGGCATCAAGTCCCGCGAGGTCTACGAGGCCCCCGCCGCTGTGGCGCTGCACGCCGCTCACGCCGCCCTGGAAACGCTCACCACCGGGCGTGATGTGCTGCAACTGAAGCGGCAGCTCAGCGACCACTGGGCGCGCCTGGTCTATGACGGACTGTGGTTCGGCCAGATGCGTTCCACCCTTCACGCGTTCGTGGCCGCCACCCAGGAACCGGTGACTGGCGAGGTTCGGTTGCGCCTGCGTCGGGGCACCGCGCAGGTGATCGGTCGGCGGGCGCCCACCTCGCTCTACCAGCACAACCTCGCCACCTACAACCGCAGCGGTGACACCTTTGACCACGCCGCAGCGCGCGGCTTCATCGAACTCTTCGGTCTGCCGCTGCGCACCCAGGCGCGCATCCAGGGAGCTCTCGAGGACAGCGCTCCGCTGCCGTTGCGGCGCCAGGTATCGCGGCGCTGAGATGACAACCCGCCACAAGGTCTGGGCCGGCCGGCTGGGCAGTGCGACGTCGAAGCGCGTCGAGGCCTACACATCATCGCTTCCCTATGACCGGCGACTCTACGTCGACGACATCGAGGGTTCCCTCGCCCACGCCGCCATGTTGCGCTCCGCCGGGCTCATTAGTGCAGCCGATCTGCGGGCGCTCACCCACGGCTTGCGACAGGTCCGCGCGGAACTGAGCCACGGCAGCTTCGCCACGTCGCCCGGTGACGAGGACATCCACACCGCGGTGGAGCGAAGACTCTTCGAGGTCTGCGGTGACGTTGCCGGCAAGCTCCACACGGCCCGCAGCCGCAACGACCAGGTGGTCACCGATCTGCGCCTCTTTGCCCGCCGCCAGATTGACGAGCTCATGGTGGCGACCGCCGGTCTCCAGAGTGCATTGCTCGACCGCGCCAGCGACCATCGCACCACGGTTCTGCCGGGATACACCCACACCCAGCGCGCCCAGATCGTGTCGCTTGCCCACCATCTGCTCGCTCACGTCGCCATGCTGGAGCGCGATGTGGAGCGGTTTGCTCAGGCGCGCGTGCGGGTCGATGTGTTGCCACTGGGTAGCGGAGCTCTGGCGGGGACGACGCTGCCCATCGATCGTGAGGCAGTAGCACGCTCCCTCGGCTTCGCTCGGGTCAGCGAGAACTCGCTCGACGCCGTGGCCGATCGCGACTTTGTTGTCGATGTCATCAGCGCCTGCGCGCTGCTCATGACCCATATCTCACGGCTCAGTGAGGAGTTCGTTCTCTGGAGTACGGCGGAGTTCGGGTTCATCGAGCTCACTGATGCGCACTCCACGGGGTCATCGCTCATGCCCCAGAAGAAGAATCCCGACGTCGTCGAGCTCGCTCGGGGGCGCACTGGACGGGTGATTGGCGACCTGGTCAGCATCCTGACCATGTTGAAGGCGATGCCCTTGGCCTACGACCGCGACATGCAGGAGGACAAGGAACCGCTCTTCGACGCTATCGACACAGCGCGTACTACCCTGCTTGTTCTCACCGACGTGGTCCGCGATGTCGGCTTCAATACCGAGCGCATGCGCTCGGCCGCCGGTGATCCCCAACTCCTGGCCACCGATCTCGCCGAATACCTGGTGGTGAAGGGCATGCCGTTTCGCGAGGCCCATCACACCGTGGGCGCAGTGGTGCGGCGATGCATCGAGGACGGACGCACTCTTGCCGATCTCGAGAGCGCCGAGTGGCGCCGGGTGTCTTCGTTGTTCGATGGCGATGTCCTCGACCTCTTCGACGTCGACCAAGCCCTGCGCCGCCGCGAGCTCCTCGGTGGACCGGGCCCACGGAGCAGCGGACACCAGATCACCGCGGCTCGCTCCCGCGTTCGCCGCACCCTGCGCAGCTGAGGCTATCGCGGTGCTATCGCGGTGCCCGACGATATCCTGCTCGAATGTCGCGCCAGGTCCTTGTCGTCGGTGACGTCCAGGGAGACTATGAACGCCTCCAAGAGGCGCTGGAACCCTATCCCGCCGAGGACGTCGACACCGTCTTTCTCGGGGACTTCTTCCAGGGGGGTCGTCCCGGTGGCGCTGGTGGGTACCACGCCGCGCGTATCGCCATGGAGCGTCCCAAATCACATTCCATACTCGGCAATCACGACCTCATGCTCCTCGCCGTGCTCGAGAAGGAGCGGGGAGGTGACGTGAACTGGCGGTCGCCGGGGGGACGGACTCTCGAGGAGATCTGGTTGATGCGACGTGGGGATCGCACCGACCTGCTTGCTGTCGGTGAGGACCCTGTCCTGGAGCACTGGTTGCGGGGCCTCCCCCTCATGCAACGGCTTGGAGACGGCACACTGGTGCAGCACACCGATGACGACGTCTACGCCGCAGCCGGCGCAACCGTCGAAGAGGTGAATGCAGTTGCTCACGAGGCTCTTGCAAGCCCCGGTGGTGTGCCGACGATCCTGCAGCTCACCATTGGCCGTCACGGTTTCACCGGCCGGGAACGCCTGACGCGCTACCTTGCGCACTTCGGGGCAACGCGGGTGGTCCACGGGCACACTCCACACTGGGAAGCGACGCCGTCAACACGCCACGGCGGTCGGGTCATCGGTTACGACGGGCGCTTCTCGCGTTTCTGGGGCCGTGAACCCGGTGAGGAGCACGGACCTATTGGTGCCACTGTCGCGTTGTTGCCTCCAGAAATTCCCGCAGCCCAGCGATGACCGCACGGCTGGACGCGGTGGTCGTCGGCAGCGGACCCAATGGTCTGGCTGCCGCGATCACCCTGGCCCAGGCGGGGCGCTCCGTGCTGGTGGTCGAGGCACGTGACACCATCGGCGGCGGTTGCCGGACTGATGAATTGACGCTGCCCGGTTTCCGTCACGACGTCTGCTCCAGCGCGCATCCGCTCGGCGTGTCGTCGCCATTCTTCCGCTCCATCGGCCTCCACGAGAAGGTCGACTTTCTCCAGCCTGACGCGAGCATCGCCCATCCCTTCGTGGGTGGTGAGGCGATGATAGTGGAGCGGGACATCGAGGCCACCGCGCAGCGACTTGGCGGCGACGACAAGGCGTATGTAGCCCTGCTGAAACCGGCGTTGCACCGGCACGACACGCTGCTCGGTGAGGTGCTCGGGCCACCGCACATCCCCCGTCACCCGCTGCTGCTGGCGCGCTTTGGCGTACCCGGCCTTCGCTCGGCAACCACGGTCGCAAGCGGATTCACCACTGACAACGCGCGGGCTGCGTTTGCCGGCTGCGCCGCCCACGCCATGCTGCCACCGACGGCCCCGCTGACTGCTGCCTTCGGGGTGCTGCTCCTCGCCACCGCCCACGTGCGGGGCTGGCCTGTCGTCGCGAGCGGATCTCAGGCGATCGCGGATGCCCTAGCGGCGGGCCTGCAGCGTCTCGGAGGGCGCATCGAGACGGGACGGGAGATCCGTCGTGCTGCTGACCTCCCGGCTGCTAGCGTCCACCTCTTCGACACCGGTCCGCGACAGATGCTCGACATCTGCGGCGAGGCCCTCCCTCGGCTCTATCGCGGGCAGCTCGAACACTTCCGGCGCGGTCCGGGGGTCTTCAAGATCGACTACGCGCTCGATGGGCCGGTGCCTTGGAGCGATCCCGCCGTTCTTCGCGCTGCCACGGTCCATGTCGGCGGGGCGGCGGAGGAGATCGCCGCCGCCGAGGAGGAGGTCTTCGCCGGGGTGATCCCCGACCGCCCGTTTCTCATCGCGGTCCAGGCGTCGGTTGCGGATTCTTCTCGCGCGCCGGGAGGCGGTCACACACTCTGGGCGTACTGTCACGTCCCGCACGGGAGCGCTGTCGACATGACCGAGCGTATCGAGCGGCAGCTGGAGCGCTTTGCCCCGGGATTCCGAGACCGTGTGCTGGCCCGGCACATCACCACGCCCCGGATGCTCGAAGCGTACAACCCCAACTGCCAGGGAGGTGACATCAGCGGTGGGGTTCAGAACTGGCGGCAGTTCCTCACCCGGCCGGCAGTGCGCTGGTCGCCGTATCTCACCCCCAATCCGCGCATCGCGATCTGCTCGTCGTCGTCGCCGCCGGGGGGCGGCGTGCACGGCATGTGCGGCTATCACGCAGCTCGTGCGGTGCTGCGCCGTTGGAGTCGAAACTGACCCGCACATCGGGCACTCAGTCCATCTCCGCGTCGTAGCCGGTGCCGTGCAGTCGAGGCATGCCTTCCTCGAGGCTGAAGCGGCCCTCGCAGGCGGGGCACTCGACGACGGGGGTCATGTCGTCCTCGGTGGGTGGCAGCATCTCGGTGCCGCAGTGCGGGCACTTGAGAATCAGCGGTGAGGCGTGACGCTCGCGTTGCATCGCCCGCCCCACGGCGGCGAGGTCGATGGCGACCTGACCGCACTCAGCGCAGACATACGTGCACTGACGCTGTTCATGACCAACGTGGCGACGTTCGCGATCGACAAAGAGCCGCGCGTTCAGTGCCTCGAAACGCTCCCCCGCGCAGTTGCTGGGGCAGTGAAGATCGGATTGGGGCACCCGGCAATGGTGGCACTCTGTCCTACGCGGGCGACGACGGTGACCGAGCGACCAATTCCCGGAGCCGCTCGATCGGTGGCTCCTGGCCGGAGGTCACGTAGGCGGTGACCACCAGGGAGAGGAGGAGCATTTTCAGCGCCCGGAAGTGGGGGGCAGGACTCTTCGCCTCGATGAGCGCGGCCAGCGAAATCCCGTCGATGGCGGCCGCGACGGTGCCGGCAAGTTCACGAGGGGGGACGATGGCGTAGGCGGGCAGGCGACCCAGAACCTGGCGGACTTCAGCCTCGATGTCGTCGACGAAGCGGCTCCACAACTCCTGGCAGCGGCGGTGGATGGCTGGGTTGGAGAGCCCGAGCATGTAGAGGTCGAACATGAGCCGCCAGAATTCCGGCTGTTGGGAGCAGCGGGCCTCGGCGGCGTCGAGAGCGGCGGTGATGCGCTCCAGCGGGTCCTCGATGTTGGCAACAGCGCGTTGCCAGGTCTGCGTGAGTTCTCGATCGAGCAGGTGGACAACATCGAGGAGGAGTTCCTCCTTCGACTCAAAGTAGTAGTGGAGGAGGCCCGGAGCCACGCCAGCCTCACGCGCGATCTCTTTCAGCGAGGTGTCGTTGTATCCCTGGCGGGCCAGCACCGAGGTGGCGGCGCGAATGATCTGGGCACGGCGACTGCCCGCGTCGTCGCTGCCGCGGCGGCGTGAGGTGGCGACGGCGACCGCAGTATCGACCTCCATGGCAGCACTTCTCCCTTCCTCAGCGTGCGGCAATCGTAGCCCTCCCCGCCTCAGAGCGGGATTGGCGCTCCCCTCCACGCCGGCCAGGCACCGTTCAGGGCGTGAAACCGGGTGATGAGTGATCGCAGGAGGTTGATACCGAGCTGGGGTTCGTCGCGGATGAGCTGCTCGAGCTCCCCGTTGGCGAGGACCAGGCAGCGCAACGGCGTCAGCGCGGTGACGCTGGCGATGCGCGACCCGTCGCCGAGGACACCGACCTCCCCGAAGGCATCGCCGCGGGTGAGGTGGGGGACCGGCCAACGCTCGAAGGTGACCGTCGCCTCACCGTCCAGAATCAGGAAGAAGTCGCTGCCGGTGCGGCCCTCCAGCACGATGCGGGAGCCGGCCCGGTAATTCTGCTCCTCGAAGCGGTCGACAATGTCGGCGATGCGCCGCAGGGAGAGGGTGGCGAAGATCGGGGCAGAGGCCATCGCGTCGATGACCTGGGCATCATGACGCCTCGCTCGTGATCGGGCCCGGGTGATGCAGTGTGGCATCGCGGCACTCCTCTGATTGGTTATGCGACCAATGATATTGGGCGAACGACCAAATTGCAAGACTCGGCTGGCGCCCGCGTGGGTCGAGTGCGGGCACGTGAGCGCTTGGGTGAAGATGGTCACCGCATGTATGGCCACCTCCTCACCTTCGGCAGTGCCTTCCTCGGCGCCGCCGTAGAGTCGGTGGAGGCGCTCACCATCGTGCTGGCGGTGGGGGTGACTCGAGGCTGGCGCGCGCCCCTTCAGGGGGCGGCGGCGGCGGTGATCGTTCTCGCGGTGCTCATCCTCGTAGCCGGCGGCGTCATCGTGCGAATTCCGGAGTCGACACTACGGCTCGTGATTGGCACCCTCATCCTCCTCTTCGGCCTGCGCTGGCTTCAGAAGGCGGTGCTGCGTTCCGCCGGCGTCATCCCCAAGCACGACGAGGCCGCCGCGTTCGCGCAGACCGTTGCCCAGGTGTCGGCCTCTCCCCGGCGGGACCTTGCCGGGTTCATCGTCGCTTTCAAGGGCGTCCTTCTCGAGGGGCTGGAGGTGGCTTTCATTGTCATTGCCGTGGGTGCCAACAATGCTGATCTCGGGGTGGCTGCCGCGGGTGGAATTGTCGCCGTCCTCGTCGTGAGCGCCGCCGGGATTGCTCTGCGGTACCCCCTGGCGCGAGTGCCGGAGAACGCCCTGAAGTTCGCCGTTGGGGTGGCCCTCTCCAGCCTGGGAACGTTCTGGGCTGCCGAGGGGATGGGGGTGACCTGGCCGGTCGACGTGGTGTCAATCCTCGCTCTCGCCGGCCTCTATCTTGGGGGCGCCTGGGTTTCCGTCACGGCGATTCGCGTCAACCTGTCGCGACCGCGCGTCGCGGGATGAGCGTCGCACGAGCGGTCCTTCACGAGGTCATCGGGCTTTTTGTTGCCGACTGGCCGCAAACCATCCTCGTCCTGGCCACCCTTGTGTGTTCCTGGTGGCTCACCCAACACGCGCCTGGATTTCCGGTTGGGTTTCTCCTCGCCGGCGTCCTCGTCCTAGAACTCATCGGGGGCAGCCTCGTCGAGGCGGGGGAGCGCAGCCGCCCGGGCTAGGGAGTCGCTGCTGGCGTCCCCAGCGGCGCTGACGTTGGCAGGACGACGCCGAGGGCGGCGGCCAGTGCCACGTTGGTCTGGTCCCAGAGTTGAAGGTCATCGGTCAGAGCGTTTGCGTTCGTCGCCGCCGGGGCCGCGGCGAGTTGGTGGAGGTCGCTGTTCACTCTCACCGTGGCACTCTGCACCGCGGAGGCGAGATCGGCCTGGGGACCGAAGTCGATCGCCTTGAGATCGGCATCGAACCTGTCGAAGGCGGCAGCGAGCGCGTTGATCTCGGAGGTGAGGACGGTTTGCTCTCGGTGCTGCCGGGCCAGATCCGCCCGTGGGAGGTGGGCGTCAATGCTGGCGGCAACCCGGGTGTAGGCAGAGCGAAACGCGCTGGTGGCCGTGGCACTCGGGCGGTGGAGGGCAACCCAGCCGAGGCCGACCGCACCGGCCAGAGCGAGCAGGATCGCGATGACCACGGCGCATTTCACCCACGGCGGGCGCCTGCGTGCGGAGTTATCGACATCCTCCTCGCCGCCAGGGTCGCCCCTCCCGAAGCCGGCCCACGGATTCCCGTGCATCACCTCACGGGGTGGAAGGCGACGCCAGCGGACCCTGGGCCAGCGTGGCAGCCAATGACGGGCCCTACCTCGAGGACGATGGGATCGCGACCACCGATGGCGCGGGCTCGCTCCACGTAGCCGGCCACGCGATCAGGTTCGTCGCCATGGCTGATGAAGATCTCGATGTCGCCCCACGAGTCCCGGGCGGCGCGGACCTCCTCGAAGAGTCGGTCCACAGCGCTCTGGTAGGTGCGGACCTTGGCGAACGCCTCCACCTTCCCGTCGACGACGGTGAGCACGGGACGGATGTTCAGCAGATTGCCGAGAAGCTTGCTGGCACCGCCGATGCGGCCGCCGCGCCCCAGGTACTCGAGGCTCTCCACGGTGAAGAGCAGGCGCACGGTGTCGCGGACGGCCTCGGCTGCGGCGACGATCTCGTCGGCGCCCGCACCGGCGTCGCGCCGCGACACCGCAGCTCGGATCAGGGCGTAGTGCCCGACATTCGCTGAGCGGCTGTCGATGAGCCGAATATCGAGGTCGGGAAGTGCTGCCCGAGCTTGGGCGGCCGACGAATACGTCCCGCTCATCTCTGCTGAGATCGTGGTGCAGATGACCGTGTCGCCCGAGCCGCCAAGGCGACGGAACGCCGCCTCGAAGTCCCCGGGCGCGGGCTGAGAGGTCCGGGGGAGGACGGCAGACGTGCGCATCCGCCGGTAGAACTCGGGCGGTCGGATCTCCGCGTGATCGCGGAACTCCTCGTCTCCGAAGATGACGCGGAGAGGCACGACGGTGATGTCGTGCTCCTCAGCATCGCTACCCGGGAGGTCGGCGGTGCTATCGCAGACCAGTCGAACCGCACTCACGAGGACAGGAGCCTACAGGCTGAGCGGGAACGCTGGCTCCCCCGTGGCCGCCACCTAGAATCTCCGAGATGCTTCTCGCGCTTGACGTCGGCAATACCAATATCGTTCTCGGCGTTTTCGAGGGGGAGCGGCTGGCGGCCAGCCTGCGGCTGCATACGGAACCTCGTTGGACCGGCGATGAACTCGGCTTGCTCGTCGTCAACCTGCTCCGCGAGGAAGGCATAGAGCCGGCGATGATCACCGCGGTTGTCGTGAGCAACGTGGTGCCCTCACTCTCGGGCACCATCGACGCGCTCTGCCGACGTCACTTTGGTGGGCCGCCGCTGAGCCTCGGCCCCGGGGTCCGCACCGGCATCCGCATCCATTACGACGATCCCCGGCAGGTCGGTGCCGACCGCATTGCCAACGCCATCGCCGCCCACCACTTGTTTGGTGGCCCGGCGATTCTCGGTGACTTCGGCACAGCGACCACCGTCGACGCCATTGATGCGGGCGGCGACTATCTCGGTGGAGCCATGGCTCCAGGGGTCCTCATCAGCCTCGAAGCTCTGGTCACCCATGCCGCGCGGCTCTCGCGGGTCGACCTTATCGACCCCGGATCGGTCATCGGCCGGAACACCGCCGCGTCGATGCAGGCGGGATTGGTGTACGGGTACGCCGGACTGGTCGAGGGCCTGGTGGGCCGAATGCGAGCAGAGGTAGGAGCCGAGGCCAAGCTCATCCTCACCGGAGGGCTGGCGCCGCTCATGGCCAACCTCATCTCCGGGGTCCACGCGGTCGATGAGCAACTCACGCTCACCGGCTTACGGCTGATTCACGAATTGAACAGCGGGTGACGGGGGCGATCATCACCCCGGCACCGCTCCGTGTTGGGGACCTCGAACTCGACTCCCGCGTTCTCATCGCGCCCATGGTGGGGATCACCGACGCGCCCTTCCGGCGGCTGGCTCGCGAGTTCGGCGCCGGCCTCGTCTCCACCGAGATGGTCGCCGCTGAGGGCGTGGTCCGCCGGGTACCGCGGACCATGGAGCTGCTGAGCTTCGACAGCGACGTCCGTCCGGTCGGGGCCCAGTTGGTCGGCTGTGATGCCGGAGTGATGGCGGAGGCGGCTCGGATCTGCGTCGACCAGGGGGCAATGGTCGTCGACGTCAACCTCGGCTGCCCGGTGCCCAAGGTGACGGGGCGGGGAAGCGGGGCCGCCCTGGCCCGCGACATCGCGGCGACGGCTCGTGTCCTCGAGGCGATGGTCTTGGCCGTGCCGGTCCCCGTCACCGCCAAGATGCGCACTGGGTGGGATGCCGGGAGCGTCAACGCGCCGGAACTCGCCCGCGCGTTGGAGAACGTCGGCGTCCGCATGGTCGCCGTCCACGGACGCACCCGCGCCCAAAAGTACACCGGCCACGCCGATTGGGAGGTCATCGCCGCCGTCAGCGATGCCGTCTCCATCCCCGTCATCGGCAGCGGCGACGTTGACGACGTGCGGATCATCCGGGAGCGCATCGAGCGCGGCGCCGTCGATGGCGTGGTGGTTGGCCGGGGCAGCCTGGGCAATCTCTGGTTCATCCGCCAGGCAGTGGAGCACGTTGCCACGGGAGAGATCGTGCCGGACCTCCCGTTTGGGGAGCGGATCGAGCTCACCCGTCGCCACGTGCGACTCCTTATCGATCACATCGGCGAGAGGCGCGCCCTCAAGGTGGGCCGCAAGTACGTTGCCTGGACGATCAAGGGGTGCAACGGCGCGGCGCGCCTCCGCAGCCTCGTCCAGGGACTGGAGAGCATCGCCGACCTGGATCGCATCCTGGACGAGGCCCTTGCCGCCGGCCTGGGGCCAGAGGGCTGGTTTCACCCGGCGTTCGTGAGCGGCGAGGGCTGACGATCGGTTTGCCCACATGAGCTCTCGCTACGGCAAACCGATCGAACTCCCCTGGTGGACGGTGCCGCTGGCCCTCCCCCCAGCCGTCATGATCGTGCTCGGCGCCGTCGTTCCCCAGATGTGGCCGGCCCGGCCGCTGGCCATCCTGCCGGCGGCGCTCCTCATCGTGGCCATCGTCCGCGTCGCCCGCAGAACCAACAGCCCGAGCATGCAGTCGGTATGGATCAGCGCAGCCTATGGATTCTGGGTCCTCTTCCCGGTGGCCTGGGTGGCCCTTCTGCTCGCGCCCCATCGCTAGTGGCGGGCAAAAAAAGAGGGCGCCCCTGGAAACCAGAGACGCCCCGAGAGGGGGGGCTATGAAGGGGTCGTTCGTCCGACCGCCTGAGACGATGATAGGAACCTTATCAGTTGCGGTCAATGTTGCGGTACCGCTTTGTTACCCGAATGTCGCCGCCACCGTTCACCGTCGAGTACCTATACTCGGCCCCCCCAACCGCCGGGCCCGCCGGCGGAAGGGTATGCACTGACACTTCTGCGGGGACCACTCACATGGACAAGCCCGTTCTCCTGACCAAGGAGGGCCTCACCAGGCTCGAGCGCGAGTTGGAAGAACTGGTCGCGGTCAAGCGGTCCGAGATCGCCGAGCGGATCAAGTACGCGAAGAACTTCGGAGACATCTCCGAGAACGCCGAGTATGAGGACGCCAAGAACGAGCAGGGCATGCTCGAGGGCCGCATCCTCGTGCTCGAGAACATGATTCGCAACGCCGTCATCATCGAGGAGAGTGGCGATACCGGAGACGTGCAGATCGGCTCGACTGTGCATGTCAAGGACGAATTCGGTACCCAGACGCTCACCATCGTCGGGCCGGCCGAGGTGGACGTGGCTGGCGGTCGCATCTCCCTGGAATCGCCGGTGGGCAAAGCCCTGCTGGGACACAAGGTGGGCGAGCAGGTCGAGGTCCAGTCGCCGGGCGGCGCCCGCAAGGTGAAGATCGTCAAGGTCGCCTGATCGTTCACGATGGCGGGGTGAGTGAGCCTCGTCCGGAACGGACCGAGCCCGGCCCGGGTCGTCGCAACCTCTGGCAGTACGTTGCGGGCGTCTGCGTGGCGCTGCTCATCGGTGGCGCATTGGCGGCCAGCGCCGGCCAGGCGCAACTGGCCCTGGGATTGGTCTTCTGCGGCTGCTTCGCCGGTGCTGCCGCGGTCTGGGCGGTGACCCGGCAGGACTGATGGTCGAGATACTGGCCGCCGCCGTCCCGTCGGCCTGGCCGCCCTCACCATAAGACGCTGGTGACGGCGGCGCCGCAAACGCTGAGGGCACGGCGCTCCGGCACGCTCCGCTGCCACCATTGCCGACCGTGTCTGAGGATCAGCTCTTCGCCGAGCGCCGCCGCAAGATGGACGAGCTTGCCGCCCTGGGCGTGCCCAGCCACAACGTCGACTTCCGGCCGGACCACTCCCTCGAGGGAGCCCGGCGTGACCTCGAGCGCTGGGAGGCCGAACACCCCGCGGGCGACGAGGCCCTGGGCGACATGCTCGGCCCCGAGGTCGCTGTGGCCGGCCGGCTCATGCAGTTCCGCCTCCAGGGCAAGAGTTGCTTCTGCCACGTCGAGGACGAATCTGGCCGCATGCAAGTGTGGTGCCGCGTAGACCGGCTCGACGAGCACATCTGGGAGACGGTGAAGCTCCTCGACCTTGGTGACATCCTCGGGATCCGCGGTCATCTCATGCGTACCCGGCGGGGTGAGCCCACGGTGCTGGCGGCGGACGTCACTCTGCTGGTGAAGGCGCTGCGTCAACCTCCCGAGAAGTTCCACGGGCTCCAGGACCAGGAGACGCGCTACCGCAAGCGCTACTACGACCTCATGGCGAGCGCCGCGCAGCGGCGTCATTTCGCTGCGCGCAGCGCCATCATCCGCAGCGCCCGCCGCACCCTGGAGCAGCGCGGCTTTCTGGAGGTGGAGACGCCGATGCTCCAGCTCATCGCCGGCGGCGGCCACGCACTGCCCTTCACAACGCACTGGAACGCACTGGACACCGACGTTCACCTGCGCATCGCCATCGAGCTGCATCTCAAGCGGCTGCTCGTCGGCGGCTACAACCGGGTGTACGAGATCGGCCGCGTGTTTCGCAATGAGGGACTCTCGCCGCGCCACAACCCCGAGTTCACCATGCTCGAGTGTTACCAGGCGTACGGTGACTACAACGACATGCGCGAGCTGACCGAGGCTCTCGTCGTCGACGCCGCCAACGCAGTGGGAACGGTTCCCGCAGGTGAGGGGGGATCCGAACCATGCGAGGATCCGCTGCGCCGCCGCTATGAGGGCCGCGATCTCACCCTGACTCCGCCCTTCCGCACCGCGCGCATGGCGGACCTTATCGGCGATGTGTGCGGATTCGACCCTACGGCCGCCTGGGATGCGGGCACGCTGCGTGATGAGGCCGTGCGTGCCGGCATTGCGTTGCAGCCGGAGATGACTGATGGTCAGATCTTCTTCGAACTCTACGAGCAGCGGGTGGAGCGCACCCTCTTCGATCCCACATTCGTCATCGATTACCCGGCCGCCGTGAGCCCGCTTGCCCGGCGCCGCAGCGATGACAGCAGGTTCGTTGAGCGCTTTGAGCTCGTGATCGCCGGACGCGAGCTCGCCAACGCCTTCAGTGAGCTCAACGACCCCATCGATCAGCGCGCCAGATTCGAGGAGCAGCATGCGCAGCGCACTGCCGGTGATGCGCAGGCGCATCCGCTCGACGAGGACTTTCTGGAGGCGATCGAGGCGGGCATGCCACCGGCGGGCGGACTGGGGCTGGGCATCGACCGCCTGGTCATGCTCATCACCGACCGTCCAACGATCCGCGACGTGCTCCTCTTCCCCACGATGCGCCCGCGCCACGAGGACGTCAGCACCTGATGATCTCCCTTCACCACCTCCGCAGCGACCCCGATCACTACCGCGAGGGGGCGTGCCGCAAGGGCGTGCCGGCGCCCATCGACGAGATCCTCGCGCTCGATGAGCGTGCCCGCCGCCTGCGCACCGACGTGGAGGCGACGCGCGCGAAGCAGCACCGCGCGTCCGCAGAAATCCGCGGCCGGCCGAGCGATGAGCACCGTGGGCGCTTAGGCGGGATGAAAAGGCGCATCCAGGAGGGGGAGACCGAACTCTCTGAGCTCGATACTCGCATCCACGACCTTTGCCTGCTCGTCCCCAATCCGCCTCACGAGAGCGTGCCGATGGGCATCAGCGACGCCGACAACGTCACGGTGCGCACCTGGGCCGATAAGCCGGTGTTCGATTTTCCGCCGCTGCCCCACGATGTCATTGGCGAGAAGCACGGTCTCTTCGACTTCGAGCGCGCGGCGAAGATCTCCGGCTCGCGCTTCGCCGTCCTCAAAGGAGACGCGGCTCGGTTGCAGCGGGCGCTCATCACCTGGATGCTCGATGTCGCCACCCAGGAGCACGGCTACACCGAGATCCTGCCTCCCCACTTGGTCCGCCGCGAGTCCATGGTGGGTACGGGTCAATTACCGAAGTTCGAGGACGACGCCTATCGCACCGACGACGATCTGTTCCTGGTCCCCACCGCCGAGGTTCCGGTGACCAACCTTTATCGTGAGGAGATCCTTGACGGAGCCGATTTGCCCATCTGCCATGTCGCCTACACCGCATGCTTCCGCCGCGAGGCGGGATCGGCGGGAAAAGATACTCGCGGATACATCCGCATGCATCAGTTCGACAAGGTGGAGATGGTCCGCTTCACCACTCCGGGCACATCCCTGGATGACCTCGAGTTGCTCACCGTCCATGCCGAGGAGATCCTCCAGCGGCTTGGCATCCATTACCGGGTGATCGTTCTCTGTACCGGCGACATGGGCTTTACGCAGCACAAGACCTACGATGTCGAGGCCTGGGCCCCGGGGATGGAGCGCTGGCTCGAGGTGTCGTCGTGCTCGGTGTTCGGCGACTTCCAGTCACGTCGCGCCAACATTCGCTACCGGGCAGGAGCGGGGGAGAAGCCGCAGTTCGTACACACGCTGAACGGCAGCGGGCTGGCTCTGCCCCGGGTGGTTGACGCAGTACTGGAGACATATCAACGGGCTGATGGCACCGTCACGGTGCCCGAGGTGCTGCGACCCTACATGGGCGGACGGGAGTCGATCCCGTCAGGACGATGAGCCTGGACCTCGACGAGTCCTGGCTCAACGACCGCAGCGAGTTCCAACGCAACTTCGTTCATGGACTACGCAATCCCATCGGTCTGCATCTTCAGTATCACGTCGAGGGAGAGCGCGCGGTCACCGAGTGGACACCGAGCGAGGAGCACGTGGGCTTCCCCGGCCTGGCTCACGGCGGCCTGGCCGCAGCCGTTCTCGATGACGCCATGGGCCGGTGCACGGCGATGTTGCATCGCTGGGTGGTGACGGCGCGGCAAACCGTGCGCTTTCGCACCGGTGCTCCCATCGGGACAGCGCTGCGCGTCGAGGGTTGGATGACCCGGGTGCAGCGTCGCGTGATCACCACGCAGGGCCGCATCCTGCTCCCTGATGGAGGCATCGTCGCCGATTCCGAGGCGACGTTCCTGCCCATTCCGGAACCCGCTCTGCAGGAGATGCTCCGCAATTGGCCAGGATTTGCCGACTACATCGAGTAGAGAGCGACTCAGGCGCCGGCGGCGGTGAGGATGAAGTCGGTCGCGAAGCCGGCGAACAGGCCGACGAGCAGGCCCCACATCAGCACTTCTTTCCGGCCCATGCGGCTTCCGACGATGACCAGCTGAACGATGACGTAGAGAATCGAACCGGCCGCCAGCGCGAGAAACGCGAGAAACAGGGTGTCGTTGACAAAGGATTGGCCGATGAACGTGCCCAGCGCGGTGGGGGCGCCGCCGATGATCCCGACGAGGCCGAGGAATCCCCAGGTCGGCCGCACGCCCTGACCGACCATCGGCGCGACGATACCGAAGCCTTCGGTGGCATTGTGGAGCCCGAAGCCGATGATGAGGACGACGGCCAGTCCGATGGCACCGGACGCTGCTGACTGGCCAATGGCAAGCCCCTCGGAGAAGTTGTGCATGCCAATGCCAATGGCGATCATCAACGCCAGCCGGCGTGCCGCTCCGGTGACGTCGAGGCCGGCGGAAAGGACCTCGGTGGCGGCCATGGCGCCGGGCCCGGAGCGGGCCGTGGAGTGGGCCCGCTGGCCCATCCAGCGGTCGTAGTAGACGAGGCTCAGGAGACCGGCCGCGACGCAGATGGCAAAGGTCGCAGCGAGGCCCGCGAATGTC
The DNA here is from genome assembly GCA_051002895.1 of Candidatus Dormibacteria bacterium. Lineage (GTDB taxonomy): Bacteria > Chloroflexota > Dormibacteria > Aeolococcales > Aeolococcaceae > JBPCLW01. The sequence goes on from JBPCLW010000041.1 coordinate 40,775, forward strand.
GCCCACGATCCGGTATGGGCGACGCTGGCCGCGGTCAGGGCCTTGGTCACCGGCTCCACCGACTTGCTGAGGACGTCCCAGAGGAGGAAGAGCAGCACCCCGGTGGCGGTGGCGTTGAGGAAGGCGCGCATCGCTGGTGGGGGAGACTCCATCCGGCCGATCGGCAGTCCGAGGAAGATCGTCAGGCCTGCTACCGCGCCGAGAATCAGGATCGTGAAGTTCATCTCCGGCGGTTGCCCCTCGGTGTCATGGCCGTCTGGTGGCGGAGTTAGATTAGCCTAATCTAAGGCGGGTCGTACCCTACCGTGTTGGGAGTGGAGTGTGCAGGTGGACGCCGACAACCGCGAGCGGGAGATCTCCCTCGGCGCCGGATTCGGCTTTACCCTCCCGGCACTGCGGACGCCCGTCGGGTGGGCAGTACGGGATCGCGGCAGTCGCCTCCTCCACGCGCGCTACCTCGACACGACGAGTGGTGCTCTGCACCGGCAGCAGTTCGGTCTTCGCCACCGGGGCGTGGACGGCGAGACCGGCACCTGGACGTTGAAGGGGCCTGCCGAGAGGGTCGACGATGCTGACCACCGCGATGAATGGGAGGTGGAGGCTGCTGACGGGTCGCCGCCGCACCTCCTCATCAAGCACCTCCCGCCGGGCGTCGACGTTGGTGATCTGCGCACGCTGGTACGGCTGCGCACGGTGCGGCAGACGCACGACATTGTCGATGGTGATGGCCAGCGCCGAATCGAGATGGTGGATGACCTCGTCGAGGTTCTCGACCGCAGTGGCCATGTCGCTGATCATTTCCGAGAACTCGAGGTGGAGTTCCACGCCCCCGCCGATGCCGCGGTTGCTGCCGACATCGCGGCGCAACTGCGCGCCGCCGGGGCGACTCTACCCCCGCCCGTCTCCAAGCTCGCTCGGGCACTCGAGGTGCTCCGACTCGATTTTCCCGCCTGAGTGCTGGCGTTTCGATCGCCCCCCGTACCGGCTGCTAGGATGCGCGCCGATGAGCGTGCCGCTCCCCTCGTTACGGGAGATCCACTTCCTCGCCGGGCTTCCTGCGGTGCGGCGTCGCGTCGCGTATCCATTGCGTGATACGGCGAAGGAACCCGGCCTCTTCGGGCCCCACTCCGTGACCTGGAGAGTCCTGGCGACGCCGCTCCTCGTGCTGGGCGGAAGCCGTGCCCTGCTGATGCAGGTTGCCAATCCGCTCGTTGCGCAGGGTGTGCTCGACCACAGCAACGTGCGCGAGGATCCATTCCGTCGACTGACGAACACGGTGACGTGGGTGTACACGGTTGCCTTTGGCACGGGAGCGGAGGCGGACCGGGCCATCCGCCGCCTGCGGGCCGTTCATGAGCGCGTCAGAGGAACACTCGCCCCGGAGAACGCGACGGTCGCCTATCGCGCTGGCACGCCGTACGCGGCATCACATCCGACCCTCATGCTCTGGGTGCACGCCACCCTGATCGATTCCATGCTCGTCCTCCATGAGAGTTTGCTCAGTCCGCTGTCGATCGGGGACGGAAACCGCTTCGTACGGGAGTGGAATCCCGTCGCCGAGCGGCTGGGTGTCGATGCCACGTCGCTTTGGCAGACGCGCGAGGGGATGCGCGCCTACATCGCAGCGGAACTGAGCAGCGGGCGGGTGACCCCGGGTGAGGGCTCTCGCGAGGTGGCCGACACCATCCTCGAGTCGCCACTCCCCGGAGCACCCGGCCTGGTGTGGCCGATGCTGCATCTCTTTTCTATCGCTCTTCTTGGCGATCGTCTGCGGGACGGCTACGGACTGGAATGGAATGCGGCTCAGAGAGTGGCCCATCGGGCTCTTCGGGGTTTGGTCAGCGGGGTGCTCAGGTTGACGCCAGCGCAGATGCGCAGTGCCAAGGTTGCAACGTACGCGGGCCGCCGCACCCGTGGCCAGTTTCGCCACGTCGATCCCGCCTGATGCTGGGCACTGAGTTGCTCCGTATATCCATCTTTCCCCCCCTGTGGGGAACGCGCCGCGCTCAGTCGAAACTGGTGACCGGGGCGAGGGCGTCGTCGATGCGGGTGATGGTGGCCTCATCGAGGTCGATGTCAGCGGCGGCGACGTTGTCGTCGACCTGCTCCGGGCGGCTGGCCCCGACGATGACCGCAGCGATGTTGTCGAGCCGCAGACACCATGCCAGGGCGAGCTGAGCGATGGTGACGCCGCGCTCCTGGGCGATCGGCTTCAGCTTCTGCACCGCGTCGAGCACGGGCTGACGCAGCCACTGGCGCATCCAGCCGGCGTCGCGGCTGGCGGCGCGGCTACCCTCAGGGGCGTCGCTGACGCTTGTGTACTTTCCAGTGAGCACGCCCTGGGCGAGCGGTGACCAGACCACCTGGCTGAGGCCGAGCTGCTCGCTCACCGGAATGACCTCGCGCTCGATGCGGCGGTATAGCGCCGAGTACTGCGGCTGATTGCTCACCGGCGGCGCCCAGCCATTCTCGCGGCAGAGGCTGACCGCGTTCTCGATCTGCATCGCGGTCCACTCGGACACGCCCCAGTAACGGATCTTGCCTGCCAGAACGAGCTCATTCATGACCTGCGCCGTTTCCTCGAGCGGGGTGTCGTCGTCGTAGCGGTGGCACTGGTAGAGCTCGATATGATCCATGCGCAGCCGCCGTAGCGACTTGTCGATCTGGTCAAGGATGTGGCGGCGCGAGAGCCCTTGATCCTCGGGGCTCGGGCCCACGGGGAAATACACCTTGGTGGCGACGACGAGGGAGTCCCGGTTGTAGTCAGCGAGAGCCTCGCCGAGGACCTCCTCAGCGCCGCCGCCGGAGTACACGTTGGCGGTGTCGAAGAAGGTGATGCCGCGATCGTGGGCACGGGCGATGCACTCGACGGCGGTGCGATTGCCGACGGTGCCGCCGTAGGTGAGCCAGGAGCCGAGCGAGACGGCGGTGACGTCGAGACCAGAGTTGCCGAGGGGACGGGTCTTCATGACCCGGGAGGGTAGCGCGCCCGTCGGGCCCAACGGCGGTGATGAGAGCGGATACTGGGGTGGCGACCCGCGTCCACCTTGGGAGATCCGACATGGCACCACCGGTCAATTGGCACGATCACGCCGATCTCATCGAGTCCCTTGAACTCGCGCGGCTCGCTGCCGAGAGCGCGCGCGGCGAGGAGCCCGCACGCGCCACGGCGCAGGCTCTGGCCTCCCTGGCGCTGAGTCAGGCGGTTGCCGCCGGAGCGGTGCGCGCGGGCCAGCGGGAGACGGAGTGGGCGCCGGAACGGGCTGCGCGTGGCAGCGCCGATGCCGAGGCCTCCAGCTAGCCGGGCGATTGAGTGGTTCCGATCGGGTACGCTTGTATCGACATGAGAAGGTCCCTCTGAGGTAGCGCCCCGGCATCTGTCGCCGGGAGATTCCGTGGTGCGTGGCATCGCGGTCACTCGCACCACGCTCGCCGATTCGCTTGACGGCGCGTATTCAGGAGCCCCTCGTGACGTATCCATTGACCGCGTTGGTGACGGTCAGCGATCTCACCCTCGAAACCCCGCATCGCGTTCTGATCGATGGCGGTTCCTTCTCGCTAGCCCATGGCCGGCGTGTCGGGCTGGTTGGCCGCAATGGCGGCGGCAAGACATCTCTGGTCGACGTCCTCGCCGCGCACTGCGACGGGGTCAGCGGACCGGCACACGTTGCCGTCCACGGATCGATCCGAGTTGCTGCCGGTGTGTCCTGTGGGCTCCTGCCCCAGCATCCGAATGCCCGCGCTGAGGTGAGCACCGTTGCTGAACATCTCGACGCCAGCGCCGGGGAAACGGCTGTATTGCACCAGGAGCACGATGCCCTGCTGGCGTCCGGCCTCCGCAGCTCGGGGGAGATCGTGGCCCACGCCGACATTGTCCAGCGGCTCAGCGCGCGCGACGGATGGGACTACCCCGAGCGTCGGGTGTTGGTGCTCGAAGGCCTGGGTCTGGGCTCAGGCGACCTCCAGCGCCCGCTGCGGACGCTGAGTGGCGGGGAATCGACCCGCGTGGCTCTCGCCGGTCTCCTCCTCGCCGGCCACGACCTGTTGCTGCTTGATGAACCGACGAACAACCTCGACCTGGCGGGCCGGCGGTTTCTTCAGGAATGGATGTGTGCCTGCGATGCGGGCATCCTGCTTGTCTCCCATGACCGTGTCCTCCTCGACGCAACCGTGGATGAGATTCTCGAGATCGACGAGGAGACGTCGACGTTGCGCCGCTACGGCGGCAATCACTCGTTCTACTGGGCCTGCAAAGAGGAGGAATTCACCGCTCGCGTGCGGATGCATGAGGAGCAGATCGTCCGGCGTGAGGCGTTGCTCATCAGCGCGGGTGCGCTGAGAGCATCGGCGGCGCGGTTTCAGACCCGTTCACAGAACGACTACTACCGGGCACGCGGCAAGAAGGTGGCGCGGCGCGCTGTCGTGCAACGGGCGCGGGTGGAGCGCGAGCTGGGCAATCTTGAGGAGCCGCGGCCGCCGCGACGCCCCCGCATTGATCTGCCTCACCACCCGGTGGCTGGTGGTGTTCTCATCACGGCACGTGACGTTGCCGTGGGTCACCCGGGGAGAGAGCCTCTGGTGCGCGGACTCGACCTCACCGTTCACGCGGGTGACCGCATGGCCATCGCTGGCGACAACGGCAGCGGCAAGTCATCGCTGCTGCGTGTGCTCATCGGTGATCTCCAGCCGCTGAACGGCGCGGTGAAGCGCGCGCGCGACTGCACGGTGGGCTACCTTCCGCAATCCGCCGTCACGCCCGCCCCCGGTGTACGGGTTGTCGACCACGCTCGTCGTGTGGCACCGATCAGTGAAGTGGAGGCTCGCGAACTCGTCGGCAAGGTGGTGTTCAGCGACATCGCCGATCAGCCACTCGCCCGCTTCAGCGCCGGCGAGCGTCGCCGCATCGAGCTCGCCGTGTTCTTCGCGTCGCGGCCCGATGTCGTCCTGCTCGATGAGCCCACCAACCATCTCGACCTGCTGACCATCGACATGCTCGAAGAGGCTCTCGATGCGTACCGGGGCGCGATCCTGGTCGTGTCGCACGACACCCGATTCCTCGAGCGCGTGGCGGTGCGGCACAGGATTGAGCTTCCGCTGCGGTGAAGGACGCGGTAGCGCAAAACGGCCCAAAGCTTCATACGGCCAGAGGCTGGCAGAGGGAGAGGGATTCGAACCCCCGAGGGCTTGTTAGGGCCCTTGCGGTTTTCAAGACCGCTCCTTTCAACCACTCAGGCATCCCTCCGCGTGACTGCCCCAAGTGTATGGGCACGCCGGCCTCAGGGCGCTGAGGTACCGTTCCCCAGGTTCAGTCCTGGAGCGTGTCCAGCTGGTCGGCGTGCTCCTCGAGGTGGCCGACGAGGAACTCCTCGATCATCTGCGTCATGCCGAGCACCCCCCGCGTCTCATGCCGCCCGCGGAGGCGCCAGCCGTGGTCGGGGAGTTCGGTGAGAAAGGCGCGGAGATCACTGATGTCCTCACGCACGCTCTGCCAGAGCTGGCTGATGCTGGTCCCGCGCTCGCGCTCGATGGCGGCGATGCGTTCCTGGTTCGCCTTCACCCGGCCGAACGGCTCTGGGTCGGCCGAGTTCTTGGCGATGACCCGCTCCGCCTGAGTGACCCAGTAGGGGATGAACTCGGCGAGGTGAGCCCAAATTTGGCCACACTCCCAGCGCTCCCCGGTGGCCTTGTCGGCCTCGGTGACGCCGCCCGGCACCGTTCGCGCGTGCAGGGCAAGCCGTTGTTCCACCGCGTCAAGCCGCACCAGGAACGGCGTCGCCAGGTCCTGGGTCATCGCAGCGGCACCAGTGGTTCGCCTTCGGTAACCCGGTTGCGTAGCGACCCCAACTCGTCCACCTCGAGCACCACCTCGTCCCCCGGGCGCAGCCAGGGATAGGCGTCACTCCCGTTGACGAGGGAGAGCTCGAGGATGCAGCCAGTGCCGCACGTTCCCGAACCGATGACGTCGCCGGGCGCCACTTTGGTCCCCCGCGAGGCATAGGCAATCATCTCGGCGAAACTCCAATGAATGTCGGCGAGCGACGCGTTGGAGTACTCGCGTCCATTCACGGTGGCGCGCATACCAAGGTCGAAGCTCACTCCCTTGCGCCGATGCTCGATCTGGTCAGGGGTGACCAGAACCGGTCCCAGCGACGTGGCCGTGTCCTTGCCCTTCACCGGGCCCATGGAGAGTTTCATCTCGCGGCGCTGGACGTCACGCGCAGACCAGTCGTTCATCACGCAGTAGCCGGCGATGTGCCGGTCGCCGTGCTCGGGTTTGATGTCACTGCCGCCGCGGCCGACGATAGCGGCAACCTCGAGTTCGAAGTCGAACTCGCCGGAGCCAGGACTGATGGCCACCTCGGCACCGGTGCCGGTCACGGCATAGGGATTGGAGAAGTAGAAGACAGGCAGCTCGTACCAGTCGGGTTCCATCTCCAGGCCGCGGCGCTGCCGAGCGGTCTTCACATGCTGCTCAAAGGCGTAGAAGTCGCGCACGGTTGGGGGCGTCGGGATGGGTGCGAGGACTTCCACACTGCTGAGATCGACCACCTCGGCGGGGTCGCGGTGGGCGCGCTCCGCGGCGACGGTTAGGCGCTCCCCATCGTCACCCAGCAGGTCGATCAATTGCGTGCCGGCCGCCAGACCGTGAATCTGCCCATTCACGACCAGTCCGGTGCGCCGACCGGGCTGCGATGTGTGGCGGTAGGTTGCCCAACGCATCGGCGGCATTGTGGCGGCGCGGACCCTCAGGTTGCACCCGGCTCTGATGGAAGCGGGTTGCCGTGGCGGCCCTATACTGGCCGGCGGGGAGGTGGCTGAGTGGTCGAAAGCGCCCGCCTGCTAAGCGGGTGAGGGGGTAAAACTCCTCCGGGGGTTCGAATCCCCCCCTTCCCGCCACGCAGCAGGGGGTGCCCGGTCAGTTTGGGGCGCGCGTCTGGGCGCTGACAGACCTCATCGCCTCGGCTGCCACGGGGAGCGCACTGCGGGCAACACTGAAGCAGATGCGGAAGTGGTCGCCCACGCCAAAGGCGATGCCCGGGACGACGACGGTGCGCGCGGCGGAAAGCGCGTTGCAGAAGGCCATGGTGTCGGGCCAAGGGGAGCGCACCCAGAGGTAGAGACCACCCATGCAGTCGGTTGCCTGAAGTCCGGCCGCAGTGACCGCGGCGGTCATGGCGTCGCGCCGTGCCTGGTACGGCGCCCGATCGATACTCCAATCCCGGAGGTTGAGGAGCGCAAGCTGCGCGGTTGCTGGCGCATTGACGTAGCCCAGCGCTCGCTGACAGAGCTCGAGTCCGCGTTCCGTTTCCGCGCTGACCAGAGAGGGGTGGACGGCGAGGTACCCGATCCGCTCCCCCGCAATCCCCAGATCCTTGGAGAAGGACCGAGCCAGAACTGAGTTCTCCCAGTGTTGGAATGGCTCGGCGCGGCGGTGCGGCGGATACACGAGGTTGCGATAGACCTCGTCAACGATGAGGAGGACCGAACGCCCGTGGGCTCGGCGGTGCTCCTCGAGCACGATGACGAGCTCAGCCAACTCGACATCTCGGACGACGTGGCCACTGGGGTTGCACGGTGAGTTGACGATGAGCGCGCCGGTGCGCGGCGAGAGTGCGGCGCCGATTGCCATCAGATCGAGGCCGCCCTTCTCTGCCGAGGGCACCACCCGGAGCGCCAGTCCCGCGGCAGCGGCGTAGAGGCGGAACTCTGAGAAGTACGGGGCGCTCGCCACCACCTCGTCACCGGCGTCGAGGAAAGTCCGCAGCGCCAGCGAGATGGCACCGGCAGCACCGCCGGTCATGGCGATTCCGCTCGCTGTCATGCCCTCCACTGCGACATCTTCGGCAACCCGATCACGTACCTCTGGGTACCCGAGGTTGGGCATGTACCCGTGGCGGCGAGGGCGGCGATCGGCTGCGGCGTCGGCGAACGCTTGACGCACGGCGGCGGTCGCCTCCAGAGGCTGGCCCAAGGAGAGATCGGCGACCGCGTCATCCCCGTGTTCAGCACGGAGACGCTGCGCGGTGTCGAAGCCCCGCCGCACCCAGCCGCCCGCCTCCACCTCCCCGGCGGTCCACCGCGAGAGCGTCACGCGATGGACTCGGGACCGCGGGTTCCCGGCGTGTGCCAGGAGAACGGGTACTGCTGATCGACGACCTGACGGGCCGTGGTGGTGCGGTGGAGGGGACGGAAGGTGTCGATCATGACGGCGAGTTCGTCGGTCTCCGGCTCACGCTCGAACGATGCCTCCAGCGCTCCCGGTTGCGGGCCATGTGGCACTCCACCGACATGGTGGGTGAACGAGCCCTGCTTGATGCCGCGGCGCGCTGCGTAGTTGCCGTCGACGTAGTAGAGGACCTCGTCGGAGTCGAGGTTGCTGTGGTGATAGGGAAGGAAGACGGCGTCGGGGTCCCAGTCGAGCTTGCGGGGCACGAAGCTGCAGATCACCAGGTTGTGCGCCTGAAACGTCTGGTGGATCGGTGGGGGAACGTGGAATCGACCAGCGCGGGGTTCGAAGTCATGGATATTGAAGGCGGCCGGGTAGACGGTGCCGTCCCAGCCCACAACGTCGAAGGGATGGTTGTCGAGCGAGTAGCAGGTGATCCGGCCGGCACGCTTCAACCAGACCTGCGCTGGCCCGCTCTCCTGCTCGAGCTGTTCGGGCACCCGGAAGTCGCGCTCACTGTACGGTGCCATCTCGTTGAGTTGACCGTTGCGGGTGCGATATCGGTCTGGGGTGTCAACAAGACCGGTGATCTCCAGACAGAGGATCCGAACATCAATGAGGGTGTCGAGCTCGATGCGATGGATGGTGCCGCGGGGGATGACGACGTAGTCGTGCTTCGAGAACGGGAGCGAGCCGAACTGTGTATGCAGGGTGCCGGCGCCCGAGTGGATGAAGAGGATCTCGTCGGCCGAACCGTTGACGTAGAGGACCTCCTGGGCAGCGGTGGGCACGGCAAGGCCAATGCGGATGTCCTCGTTGGCGAGCAGCCACTGCCGGCCGCTGACGACGTCGCCGTGACCCTGGAGTCGCCAGCCCTCGAGGTGGCAGTGTTCGTGCACCTGTTCCAGCTCGGGAGCGACGCTGTCCGCCGGACCCTCGGTGACGTCGTGCGCGGACTCCGGCATGTGCCGGTGGTAGAGGAGTGAGGAGGGACCAGTGAAGCCCTCGCGGCCGAAGAGCTCCTCGTAGATGGTCTTGCCACCGAGAGCGAAGCGCATGTGGCGCTTGCGGGGAACGTCACCGAGGCGGAGGTACCGGCGCATGTCGGCAAGGCTAGCGCTACCAGCAGCGGCTGCGCCGGCTCAGAGGCCGGTTCTACCCACCAGGGTGCCCACTCCATAGGTCACCGCCGCGGCAACCGCGGCTACCAGCAGCTGGCGAAGTGCGCCGCGCATCCGGGAGCGGCCGGTGAAGAGGGCGAGAACCCATCCGATGCTGACCGCCGCAATGGCGCCGAGCACCACCGAGGCGACCGTGGCAACGACTCCCGAGGTGATGAACCAGGGGACGAGCGGAACCAGGGCTCCCAGGCTGAAGCTGACAAAGGAGCTGAGCGCCGCCGCCCGCGGCGACCCGGTGTCTCGCGGGTCGACGCCCAGTTCCTCGCGCGCGTGGACCTCGAGCGCCACCTCGGGGTCGGTCATGATTGCGGCCGCCACCCGGCGAGCCTCGGCCGCAGGAACCCCACGCTGCTCGTAGACCTCGGCAAGCTCGCGTTCCTCGCCGATAGGGTTGCGCTTCAGTTCCCGTCGCTCGACGGCGAGCTCACGCTGGACCAGCTCGGATTGAGCCGACATCGACACATACTCGCCAGCGGCCATGGAGAAGGCACCGGCGACAAGTCCGGCCAATCCCGCAAGTCGAACGACGCCGGGCGCGGGATTGGCACCAGCGACACCGAGGATGAGCGACACGTTGGTGAGGAGTCCATCGCTGACACCGAAGACTGCGGCGCGTGCCGCCCCGCCGCGAACGTCGCGATGGTGCTCGTGACGGTGGTGGTCGGTGCGGGTATCGGGCGCCCCGGACGCCTTCATGTCGGTTGTGGTCATCACCGCACCCTATCATCCGTTCGGGAAGCGCCGGGGTACTGAGCCCAGTGTTCCTTAGGCGTGGATCGTGGTCGCTGCTGGCTCGAATTCGAGTCGCTCTAGATGAGCGCTCAGTGGGAGCGCGGGGAGCGCTGATGAGCGCCTAGAGGTTGCCCCGGGCCGCCTGCTCGCTCTCAATCGACTCGAAGAGCGCCTTGAAGTTATTCTTGCCAAAGCCCTTGCAGCCCTTGCGCTGGATGACCTCGAAGAAGAGGGTGGGTCGGTCCGCCATGGGGCGGGTGAAGATCTGCAGCAGGTAGCCATCGTCGTCGCGGTCGATGAGGATGTTGAGGTCACGCAGCCGGTCGAGGTCCTCGTCGATGCCCACGGCGCGCTCCTTGGCCACCGCGTCGTAGTACGCCCGCGGAGCCTGAAGGAACTCCACGCCCCGGTCACGCATGGTCGCCACCGTCGCCAGGATGTCATCGGTGTGCAGGGCGATGTGTTGCACTCCGCTGCCCCGGTAATACTCGAGATATTCCTCGATCTGGGACTTCTTCAGCCCCACCGCGGGCTCGTTGATGGGAAAGGTGATCTGGGTGCGGGGATCGCGGGTCACCTTGGAGCGCAGCGCTGAGTAGTGGGTGGCGATGTCGCTCTCGTCGAACTCCTGGAAGACGTGGAAGCCAAAGACCTCGCGATAGAACGCCACCCAATCGTCCATCTGCCCCGCCGCAACGTTGCCGACGGTGTGGTCGATGAAGCGCAAACCCACGCTGCCACCGGGACGACGCTCCTCGCGATAGCCGGGGAGGTGGGGACCGGCGTATTCATCGCGCTCAACGAAGTGGTGGACGGTGTCACCGAAGGTGGCGATGCTCGCCGATGTCACCACCCCGTGCTCGTCCTCGAGGCGTGTGGGTTCGGCAACCGACCGGGCTCCGCGGGCGACCGCGGCGGCATGCGCCGCGGCGGCGTCGGGGACGCGGAGCGCGATGGCCTTGACGCCGTCGCCATGGAGGCGGACGTGGTCGGCGATCTCACCCTCGGGCCCCAGCGGTGCGGTGAGCACGAGACGCACCTTGCCCTGTTCGAGAACGTAGGAGGCGCGATCGCGCACGCCCGTCTCCGGACCCGCATAGGCGACGACATTGAACCCGAAGGCGCGCTGGTAGAGGGATGCGGCCTGGCGGGCGTTTCCGACGTAGAGCTCGACGTGATCGGTGCCGCTCAGTACGGGCGCGATCCCGGTTGCGGCAGCCTCCAGCTGGGTCACGCGGGCACAGCCTGCAACTCCCGACGTTGCTCGTCCAAGCCGTCCCAGAAGGTCTTCACTCCGTTGAGCATCTCCTGGGCGCCGGCGAGGAACTTCTCTTGGTCAAATCCCTCGCGTCCGAAGGCACCTTTGAGCTCGTCCAGGGTGTGAGCAGCGTGTTGGTCCTCGACGCGGTCGTGCCAGGTGAAGAAGGTCAGGCGCAGCTCGGGACATTCCCGCTGCTGGAACGCTTCGAGACCGCCGATGAGCTGTTTCCAGAATCCCGCGGCGGCCCAGTGCTCGACGGCAAACGACGCACCCTCAGCGATATTGGGGTCGTCGGAGCCGTAGATGCGGGCCAATTCGTCGACGAAGAAGATGGTTTCCTTGCGGCCGAACTTGCGCTTGCCCAGGTCGTCGAAGCCCAGGCCGACGGCCTCGCCGACCTTGACGAGCCACTCGAAATGGCGCGCGTTGAAGCGGTACACACCGCCATCGACGGTGCCCTCGGTGGATACCAGGGCAGGGTCGCCCTGGCGGTCCTTCTCGTCGACGGAGAGCTCGCCCACCTTGGGAGAGGTGCGGCCGCTGTTGAAGACGACGCCCAACTCGTTGACGAGGATCTCGCACGACTCGCGTGCCTGCTCCAGCGACGGTGCGTTGATCGTCTTCAGCAGTTGGGCAACGATGAAGAGGTTGGAGAAGACCGAGAACTGCTGGACGAGATCGCGGACCTGATCGCGGCTCGCCTCCCCGCGCGCGAACCACCGGCAGTAGGCGTTGCTGGTCACCACTGGGTGGGACATGACCACCTCTTCGACCTGGGACATGAAGGAATCCCAGTCGGCCCCGGTGGGGGCTTGCCGCTCGCTGAGCACGGTGGACATGGAGGGACCTCCGGGGAAGGTGAAGATGGAAGGATTTGGATCAATTCTCGGTTCCTGGTGGCCGGTTGTCCACCGTCTCACACCGTGCCTGGATGAAAGTCGTTTCGAGAGGTATCCTACTGACAGAATGTCCACGCAGCCCGCGGAGCCGGCCCCCTTCCCTGGACGGCCGGCCCCTGCGCATGTCGACAGCGTCGATCGGCGCCTTCTCCAACTTCTCGCCGACGACGGCCGGATGCCGGTTTCCGCGCTGGCGACGCGGGCCGGCATCAGTCGCGCCGGGGCGTATGCGCGGATCGAGCGGCTCCGCACCGAGGGAGTGATCGAGGGGTTCACCATCCGCGTTGACCCCCGCCGCCTCGGTCTCGGGGTCAGTGCCCTCATCCTCGTCTCGGGACAGCAGACGCACTGGCGGGCGCTGCGAGAGCGCCTCGCCGCCATGCCCGAGGTCGAATACTGCGCCTTCGTCACCGGGGAATACGACGCCCTCATGCTGGTCCGGGTCGCCGATGTGGAGACACTCCGGGACGTCATCCTCGAGCGGCTCCAGACCATGGACGACGTCCGTGCCACCGAGACCATCTTCATTCTCGACGAGCTGGTGCGCCGACCTCTCCTGATGGTGTCGCCGTGATTGGAGACACTTCTGTGACTGTCGTGCCCACACAGTCCGCTGAATGTCCGCCGGGCGCACCTACTATTCATCGTGGTGGGGACGGTTCGAGTAAGGAGAGACATGCGGGGCTTGTGGGGAACAAAGAAGGGACGGTCAACCCGGCTCGAGTTGGGCCGTGTTCAGGCCGTCCGGCCCGCGGTCCCAGGCGGTCGCCGCGGAGGTGTGCGGCCGTACTCGGCCTGGGACCTTCGCGCGGTCCTCGCCTTCATCCCCATGCGGCTCTCCACAGGGCGCCGTCTGTCGGCCCTCGTTCCTCTCATTCTCGGAGCGGTCGGCTGGTTCACCATCCCGTCGTGGGCGGCGGAGTTGACCCACGCGTCCGGGCCCGGTCAGGGCGCTCACATGGCGACTGTCCTCAGCGCCGTCGCCTGCCCCCCCCCGGTGCCCGTCGTCGGGATCTTGGGACCCCCTGCGGTCGGTTCCGGGCAGACCGCCACCTACATCGTCACTGCCCAGCGTGAGGACGAAGCGGCGGGGGCCCCGAGCGTCGTCGTCATCGACGTGCCCAGCGGATTCAGCTTTGCTGCGCCTCCGCCGGGGGCCACGGTCAGCGGTAGTTCGATGACCGTCACCCTCAACGGCACACCGCCGACGCAGGCTGCCTCCATCCCCATCGGAATCGTCGCGCCGGCGGAACTGAGCGAGCAGAACCCCATCAAGGTGGCGCTCACCGCCACCGCCCCCAGTAACGCCCGTTGCCCCAGTCGTCAGGCCCAGAGCCAGTCCGTGATGCGCACCGGCGTCGTCCCCGCAGGGGCGGTCGCCGGTGTCCAGTCTGGACCCATCAACGTGAGCGCGCCGCAACCAATCGCCCCAGGGCCGAGTCTCCACTCTCCGGTGACAGGCGTGAACACCGGCATGCTCCGCGCCGGAGCCGTCGGACTCGCGTTGATCGTGGCCGGGCTCATCGTGATCACCGGTATCCGCCGCAATCCCCACGCGATGGCATTGCGGGCGCGTCGCTAGCCGGGAATGGTCAGTCCTCCATGTGGGCCTCGAAGATCGCCTCGATCTCCAGCGCGGCGCCGAGGGGCAGTTCACTGACGCCCATGGCGCTGCGGGCGTGGCGCCCCCGGTCTCCGAAGATCTCCACGTAGAGATCGGAAGCGCCGTTGAGGACGGTGGGTTGCTCGGTGAATCCCTCGACGCTGCGCATCATCCCCGTGACCCGAACCACGCCGGTGATGCGATCGGGATCGCCGACGAGCGCGGCGGCGCTGGCCAGCAGGTCGAGGGCAGTGAGTCGAGCGAGTGCGCGGGCGGACGAGATGTCGAGATCGCGTCCGATGTGGCCGGTCACCACCGAGCCGCCGCGGCGACCGAGATGCCCGGCGCAGAAGATGAGTCCTCCGCCCCCCATGCGGGCCGGGACATAGCTGCCCACCGGCGCCGAGGCTGGGGGAAGGGCGATGTCAAGCTCCGCCAGGCGCGCAATCGTTCCCATTCAGCGGGCCGCGCCGCTGCGCTGCAGCTCGGGCGCGTCGGGGCCGGCGAGTTCGGGCATGACGCGGCTAGTATCACTCGCCGTTATCCAATTGGGAGAGGATCGTGGCTGCAATGGCTGGCGAACTGCGCAATGCCTCCTGGTTGAAGACGCTCGATCAGCGCATGCTCGCCGTTGGCGTCCCGTGCGGAAGCTTCGTGGGCTCCGACGAGAGTACCCCAGGGGGTATGCACATTCGCTACGGCGGCCAGTTCCTGCCGGTTACCCGTGCCGGTTTTGCCGCCTGGTGGCAGTTGCTCCGGCCGCGAACGCCCACCGAGATCTGTGATTGGGTCGAGCAGGAGCGACTGGGCCCGGGCGCCAGCACGGTGAATGAACTGCACGGTCAGGGACTCATCGTCCCCTGGCACGAGGACCCCATCGCCGACATGGCCACGCTTGCGCCGCACCGCCTGATCCCCATCGGTATCGGCATGGGCGCCAACGCCGATGATCCACAGACCTGCACGGTGACCTTCGGATTCGTTGGTGGCACCGTGGTCATCGATCCCGTGTCCTACACGGTGTGGGCCGCCTGCGACGGCAAGACCGCCATCGGTGAAGCGGTGCGCCGGGCCGCTGCGGCGCTGGGACTGCAGGTCGACGAGGTGTGGGAGCGCTTCCACGCCACCCTGCCGGAGCTGGGTGGCGGGGGCATGGCACTCCTCGATCGTTGACGCGATCAGTAGTCGGCGAGGTACTCCAGCGAGTCGGCGAAGCTCGCTGGCTCGAATCCGAAACCGTCCCGCACCGCTGTCCGCCGGGTAATGTTGTGCTTGCGGAGCATCGCCACCTGAGTGGGCGTCACAAACGGGTTGGGCACATGGGCTGCCGTGGCCAGCACCAGCAGGGGAACGTGCACCGGAACGCGCGGCCAGTTGGTATAGCGAGTCGCAATGATCTCCAGCATCTCCTGGTAGCTGTACTGCTCGGGGCCGCCGATCTCTGAGATCGTGCGCGAGGGACCGCGGGCCAGGGCAATGGCGATGCAGCGCGCCACATCCTCTGCGGCGATGGGCTGGAACTGGGAATGTCCATCACCGGCGATGGGGAGGATGAACGGAGTCAGGCGAAGGAGGCCGCGGAGTTTGGTGAAGAACTCATCACCGGGGCCAAAGATGAGACTCGAGCGAATGATCGTGTGGGGAATGCCACTGGTGCGAATCGCCTGCTCGCCGCCCCACTTGCTCCGCAGATAGGGGAAGGCCGGATCGGGATCAGCACCGATGGCGGAGAGTTGGATGAGGTGGGGGACACCGGCGGAGCGAGCCGCCGCGGCGACGTGCTCGGTGCCTTGGCGGTTGACGGCATCGAAGGTTTGCTTGCCCTTCTCTTTGATGATCGCGACCAGGTTGACGACGGCGTCACAGCCAGCGAGCGCCTGTTCCAGACCCTCACCGCTGATGACATCGGCCGCCCTGACATCGACGCCGGGGCGGGGGCGCCGCTTGCGATTTCCCCGGCCCACGAGCACCAGATCGTGCCCATCGGCAACCAGGTGACGGCTGAGATACAGGCCGACGAAGCCGGTGCCTCCGGTAATGGCGACGCGCATGCTCGAACCCTACGAGATCGCGATCGCTCCGCGGCGCCCCATCGATCGAGGCACTCGGACCCCAAGGGAGGTTGTTACGGTGTCGGGATGGCGGGCACTGGTGGTGTCGACCGGCTGATCGATCTCAGCATGGCGTTCTACGGCGCTGGCGGTGGTGTGCACAGCATCCTGCGCAGCCCGTGGATGGCAGAGCAGGTCGAGGCTATCGTCACTCGGCTGAGGGCGCGACACTCCGAGGCCCTGTGGGCAGCCGAGCCGGAGGAACGCTCGGTGATCACCAACCGCTTTCACGACCTCCTGTCAGCAACCGATGAGGTCGGCATGGGGGCCACCCTGGTCTGCGCCACCGATCGCGATGAGGTGCCGGTGGGGCTGATGGCCGTCTGGCCGGAGGACACTCGGACTACCCCCTATGCGATCAACTTCATCGCCACCTCCGGCGCGGTGCGCGGCGCGGGCGCAGCCTTGGTCTCCACGGCGGCCGCGGTGACGTCCTCATCGGTGTCCCTCATTCCGTTTGCCGAAGCACGGCCCTGGTACCGCGGCCTTGGTTTCGTGCCGGAGGAGAGTGGGAATTCGCGGCTCGTGCTCCCTCCGTCCGCGTGCGTGGCAGTCCGCAATGCCCTGGATGGTGGCCTCGCTGGGCGCGAACTCGGCTGACGCTCTCCTTGCGTTACGCGGTGGCCGCCGTTCTCCGAGCACAACGGCGGGCCTCCACCACCGCGTACTCGAAGGCATCGGCAAGCGCCAGCCAGGACGCCTCGATGATGTTCGTCGAGCAGCCCACGGTGTTCCAACGCCGCTGATGGTCACCGGACTCGATGAGGACGCGAACACCGGCCGCGGTGCCGTCGCCGCCGTCTAGGACGCGCACCTTGTAGTCGAGCAGCTGGGTGGCCTCGATCTCCGGAAACGATGGGGTCAGCGCCTTGCGCAGGGCGGCGTCGATCGCATTGACCGGCCCGTTGCCCTCGGCAACTGTATGCACCACAGCGTCCTCGATGCGCACCTTCACCGTCGCCTCGCAGACGAGCGAGCGACCCTCGCGCTGCTCGACGAGAGCAATGAAGTCGATCAGCGAGAACGGCTGCTCGTGTCCGCGGGCGCGATGTACCAGCAACTCGAACGAGGCATCGGCCCCCTCGAAGGCGTAACCGCGGTGTTCGAGATTCTTCACCGTCTCGGCGATGCTGCGAGCCAGGGCAGGCTCGGCGGAGAGATCGATTCCCAGACCGTCCGCCTTATCGAGAATGTTGGCCCGCCCGGACTGCTCAGAAACTACCGTGGCGCGCCGGTTTCCCACCAGTCCTGGTTCGATGTGCTGGTATGCGTAGGCCGCCTTGCGCATGGCGTCGACGTGCTGGCCACCCTTATGGGTGAACGCGGCCTCACCAACGTAGGGGTCGCTGAGCGGCGGGTGGAGATTGGCGATCTCGGCAACATCGCGAGCGGTTGCGGTGATCCTACGGAGCTGCTCCGCGCTGACCACGTCGATGCCCATCTTCAACTGGAGGGCCGGGATGAGGGTGCAGAGGTTGGCGTTTCCGGTGCGCTCGCCGTAGCCGTTGATGCATCCCTGCACCTGTACCGCCCCGGCGCGAACCGCTGCCAGAGTGTTGGCAACCGCGCAGCCGGTGTCGTCGTGACAGTGGATGCCCGCAACGCTGCCGAAGGCGGCGGTGACCCGTGCCGTCAGGGCCTCAATGGTGTCGGGTAGCGTCCCTCCATTGGTGTCGCACAGGGCAACGCGCTCGGCGCCGCCGGCGATGGCCGCCTCCAGGCAGCGGATGGCATAGTCGGGATTGCTGGCGTGGCCGTCGAAGAAGTGCTCCGCGTCGAAGCAGACTCGACGGCCTTCGTCGGTGAGCCAGCGCACCGATTCCTCGATCATTCGCAGGTTCTCGTCCGGCGTGGTGCGGAGCACATCCGTCACCTGACGGTCCCAACTCTTGCCCACCAGGGTGACGATGGCGGTGTGAGAGTCAGCGAGCGCGCGTAGCTGGAGATCGTCGTGCGGCCGCACGTCGGGACGGCGCGTGGCTCCGAAGGCGGCGAGGGTTGCGTGCTGCAGTGTCATGCCGCGCATCGCCTGGAAGAACTCTGTGTCGGTGCGGTTTGCGCCCGGCCAGCCGCCCTCGATGACGGTGACGCCGAGGCTGTCGAGATGCTCGGCGATGCGCAACTTGTCCGACACCGAAAAGCTGATGCCGACACCCTGGGCGCCGTCGCGCAGGGTGGTGTCGTATATCTCCAGACCGCTCATGCGCCGGCCTCGGCGGGAACGCGCAGGGCGGCGCGGATGGATTCGCCGACCTCGGTGGTGCCCGCGTGACCGCCGAGATCGGCGGTGAGGACACCATCGCTGATGCATCGATCCACGGCGCGTTCCAGGGCTACCGCGAGGTCGTTGCGTTGCCCGGAGTGGCGGAGGAGTAGCGCCATGCTGAGGGCTGCGCCGTAGGGGTTTGCTCGATTCTGACCAGCGATGCCCGGGGCGCTGCCGTGCACGGGCTCGTACAGTCCGGGACCGCCGTCGCCAAGACTTGCCGACGGCAGCAGACCCAGCGAGCCGGCAAGGACGGCGGCCTCGTCGCTGAGGATGTCCCCGAAGAGATTCTCGGTGACGACGACGTCGATGCTTCCCGGTGCCTGGATGAGGCGCATGGCGAAGGAGTCGACGAGGGCGTGCTCCACAGTCACGTCGTCACGCGCCGCGGCCACCGCGGTGACGGTGTCGCGCCAAAGTTGGCTGGTGGCCAGGACGTTGGCCTTGTCGACCGAGGTGAGGTGGCCGCGCCGTTGCCCTGCGAGGTCCAGGGCAACCCGCGTCACCCGTTCGATCTCGTGCCTCGTGTACACGATGCTGTCGACGGCATCATCAGCGCTACGGCGCTTCGGCTCCCCAAAGTAGGCACCGCCAGTGAGCTCGCGGACGATGATCATGTCGACACCGCGCACCACCTCGGGTCGCAACGAGGTGCGGTCGGCGAGCGAGGGATGCACCCGCACCGGTCGCAGGTTGGCGAAGACGCCGAGTCCGGAGCGCAGGCCGAGGAGGCCCGCCTCACAGCGCTGTTGTCCGCGCAGGTGATCCCAGCGTGGGCCACCGACGGCCCCGAGAAAGACGGCATCGGCGTCACGCGCCGCGGCCAGAGTTGCTTTGGGCAGGGGCTGGCCGGTGCTGTCGATGGCGGCGCCACCGATGAGCTGCTCGTTGATGTCGACATCGACTCCGGCTGTTCCGCAGACGGCGCCCAGGACATCGAGTGCCACGGCGGTGACCTCAGGTCCGACGCCGTCGCCGGGAAGGGCGACGACCCGCAGCGTCATGCGGGTGCCTCCTGCACCACCGGCATCCAGGATGGCCGTGTCGCCGCGAAGGCGCCGATGGCGGTGTCGTTCTGCAGGGTTACGCCGATGTCGTCGAGGCCCTCGAGCAGGCAGCGGCGCTCGAAGTCGTCCGTGGTGAAGCTGAAGCGCAGGTCGCCGACCCGCACTGTCCGCTCTTCGAGGTCGACGACGGCTGCGACCCCGGGGGCCTCGCGTGCCAGATCGAGAATCGCCTGAACGTCAGGCTCCGGCAGCGCCACCGGGAGCAGTCCGCACTTCAGCGCGTTGCTGCGGAAGATGTCAGCGAACGAGGGGGCGAGGACGGCGCGGAATCCGTGGTCGGTGAGCGCCCACACGGCGTGTTCTCGTGACGAGCCACAGCCGAAGTTGCGCCCCGCCACCAGCACCGTGCCGCTTCGGTACGGTTCCTGATTGAGGACGAAGTCCTCGCGGTCCATCCCAGCCTCATCGTGGCTCCAGTCGTTGAAGAGGAACGGACCATAGCCGGTCCGCTCGATCCGCTTGAGGAACTGCTTGGGGATGATCTGGTCGGTATCGACATCGGCGCGGTCGAGAGGAACGACGACGCCGTGCTCGCGGCGAAATGGCCTCATACCGGTGCCCCCGCCAGTTCGCGAACATCGGTGAGATGTCCGGTCACGGCAGCAGCGGCCGCCATCGCTGGGGAGAGGAGATGGGTACGACCACCGCGGCCCTGCCGTCCCTCGAAGTTGCGGTTGCTGGTGCTCGCGCAGCGCTCCCCGGGGCGGAGCGTATCCGGGTTCATGCCCAGGCACATGGAGCAACCGGCATCGCGCCACTCTGCGCCGGCGCTGCGGAACACGGCATCGAGACCCTCGGTCTCGGCGGCGTCCTTGACCTGTCGCGATCCGGGGACGACGAGGACCCGCACCTCCGCTGCGACATGTCGGCCGTCGAGGATGGCGGCGGCGGCGCGGAGATCTTCGATGCGCGAGTTGGTACAGGAGCCGATGAAGACGGTGTCGACGGCCACCTCGCGCATCGGCGCGCCGGGGCTCAGTCCCATGTAGGTGAGGGCGCGCTCGGCGGATTCGCGAGCCGCGGGATCGGCGAAGCTCGCCGGGTCGGGGACTGACTCCGTGATCGGGACCGACTGCGCCGGGGTCGTTCCCCAGGTGACAAAGGGGGCAAGTTCGGCAGCGTCAACGCGGACGGTCCTGTCATAGCCGGCGCCGGGGTCGGTGGCCAGTTCTCGCCAGGCCACCAGCCCGGCGTCCCAGGCAGCGCCCCGCGGGGCCATGGGACGCCCCGCGATGTAGTCGAACGTCGTTTGGTCGGGGGCAATCATTCCGGCGCGCCCGCCGGCCTCGATGGTGAGGTTGCAGAGCGTCATGCGCTGCTCCATGGAGAGACCGCGCACCGCCGATCCCGTGTACTCGACAACGTGGTGGGTCGCCCCCGCGGTGCCGAGCCGATTGAGTACGACCAGCGCCATGTCCTTGGCGGTGACACCGAGAGGAAGGGTGCCGTCGATGCAGACCTCCATCGTCTTCGGCCGCCGCAGCCGCAGGCACTGGGTGGCGAGCACGTGCTCGACCTCGCTGGTACCGATGCCCAGCGCGAAGGCTCCGAAGGCACCGTGGGTCGAGGTGTGACTATCGCCGCAGGCGATGACCGTCCCCGGCAGGGTGAGCCCGAGCTCCGGTCCGATGACATGGACGATGCCCTGCCAGCGATGACCGATGCCGAAGCATTGGATGTCGAACTCCTCGCAGTTAAGCCGCAGTGCCTCGACCTGGGCGGCGCTCACCGGATCGGCGATCGGCGCCAGTTGATTCACCGTGGGCACGTTGTGGTCCATGGTCGCCACGGTGCGCTGGGGATGACGAACCCCCCGGCCCTCGAGCCGGAGCCCCTCGAATGCTTGCGGTGAGGTGACCTCGTGAACGAGATGCAGGTCAACGTCGATGAGCGCCGGGCCACCCCGCTCCTGCGCAATCACATGGCTGTCCCAGACCTTCTCGAAGAGGGTGCGTGCGGTCATTGCGCCGCCGCAGTTGCGGTCTCGGCGCCCGACGTCTCCGGGGTCGCCCGCGGTCCGCTGCCGAGCGAGCCAGCCATGCGGTTGAGAGCGTGGACATACGCCTTGGCCGCGGCAACGATGATGTCGGTGTCGGCACCATGTCCCGCTGCCCGAGCCGTGTCATGCCTCACTCGGACACTGACCTCGCCGAGTGCATCGATGCCCTCGGTCACGGCTTGAACGGCGAATTCCTCGAGCTCGCCGTCGACACCGCAGAGAGAATCGATGGCGCGGTAGGCGGCGTCAACGGGTCCGTCGCCGATGGCGACAGCCTCGCGAGAGACACCGTCCCCAAGCAACATACGCACCGTCGCTGTCGGCCGCAGGTTGGTACCGCAACTCACCTGGAGATGTTCGAGACGGAATCGCTCGTCTCCGCTGCGGCGCTCATCGAAGACGATGGCCTCGATGTCGCGGTCGGTGACATCCCGCTTGCGGTCGGCGATCTCCTTGAAACGCACGAAGGCACGCTTGAGATCCTCGTCGTCGAGGCGGTGGCCGAGCTCCTCGAGCTTGCTGCGCAGGGCCGCGCGCCCCGAGAGCTTGCCGAGGACCAGCGATGAGCCGGCGCCGACCTCCTCAGCATCCATGATCTCGAAGGTGCGGCGGTTCTTCAGCACCCCGTCCTGATGGATACCGGAGTGATGAGCGAAGGCGTTGGCGCCGACCACTGACTTGTTGGGCTGTACTAACATGCCGGTGAGTTGCGAAACGAGCCTTGACGTGCGGTAGAGCTGACTGTGGTCGAGTTGAGTTGCTACACCGAAGACCTCGGGATGCAGGCGGGTGGCCATTGCCACCTCCTCGAGTGCGGCGTTGCCGGCGCGCTCACCGATGCCATTGACGCAAGTCTCGACCTGGCGGGCGCCGGCGCGCACGCTGGCCAGGGAGTTCGCCGTAGCCAGGCCGAGATCGTTGTGGCAGTGCACGCTGAGTGTGATGTCATCGAGACTGGGGACCTCGCGACGCATCCACTCGATAAGCCCCCGCCATTCGTCGGGCGTTGCGTAGCCAACGGTGTCGGGAAGGTTGATGGTGGTTGCGCCCGCCTCGATGCAGCCGGCGACGACCTCGGCAAGAAACTCGGGCTCGGTGCGGCTGGCGTCCATCGGCGAGAACTCGACGTCGTCGCGGAACTCCTTGGCCAGCCGGGTCATGCTGATGGCGCGCTGGAGCACCTGCTCGCGGTTCATGCGCAACTGCGAGTCGCGATGAATCGGTGACGTTCCGATAAAGACGTGGATGCGAGCATTCTTGGCTGGGCGCAGCGCCTGCGCACACTGCCGCACATCGTCCTCGAAACAGCGCGAGAGGCCGGCGATCGTCGGGCCCTCGACCTGCTCGGCGATGGCCTCCACCGCGGCGAAGTCGCCCGGGGAGGAGAAGGGGAAGCCGGCCTCGATCACATCGACGCGGAGTCGAGCCAACTGACGGGCGATGGCGAGCTTGTCCTCAGAGGTCAGCGCCACACCGGGAGACTGCTCGCCGTCGCGCAGCGTGGTGTCGAGGATGGTGAGCCGCTCCGGCTGGGCTGGGGCCTGCGCCACATGGAGGGGATTGCCCAGGCTGACTGATCCTTTCCGGTTGCCATTCTGCTGCTCGTTCATGCCGGTGTCCTCTCCTTGGTGTCGCCATTGTGCTGGGCTTCCATGCCCGGGGCAGTCTTGGCGCCCAACCACGTCATGCGGGCGCGCAGATCGGCGCCGACATGCTCGATGGGATGGCGACGTTCCTCGTCGCGGTGTTCCTCGAAGTTGGAGCGCCCGCTTTGGTTCTCCTCGATCCAGCGATTGGCGAACGTGCCGTCCTGAATCTCGCGGAGGAGCTTCTTCATCGTCTCCTTGGTGCGGGCGTCCACAACCCGGGGGCCGCTCGTGTAGTCGCCGTACTCTGCGGTGTCGCTCACCGAGTAACGCATGTAGGCGAGACCACCCTGGTACATGAGGTCGACGATGAGCTTGAGCTCATGCATCACCTCGAAGTACGCCAGTTCCGGCTGGTAGCCGGCCTCGGTGAGGGTCTCGAATCCTGCCTTCACCAGCGAGGAAATCCCCCCGCAGAGAACCGCCTGCTCGCCGAAGAGATCGGTCTCGGTCTCCTCGGCAAATGTCGTTCTCAGGCATCCTGCGCGAGTGCCGCCGATCCCCTGCGCGTACGCCAGAGCGCGGTCCCAGGCCTTCCCGCTCGTGTCCTGGTGCACAGCGATGAGGCAGGGGACGCCCTGACCGTCGGTGTAGGTGCGGCGCACTAGGTGTCCCGGGCCCTTGGGCGCCACCATGGCAACGTCGATCCCGGGTGGAGGCGAGATCTGCGCGAAGCGGATGGTGAAACCATGGGCGAAGAGCAGGGTGTCGCCTGCTTCGAGATTGGGAGCGATGTCGCTCTCGTAGAGCGCCTTCTGTGCGGTGTCGGGGACGAGAACCATGATGACGTTGGCTTCGGCGACCGCCTCTGATGGTGTGACGACCCTCAGGCCCTCCGCCTCCGCGGCGCTGCGGCTCCGCGAGGCCTCAGGGAGCCCGACGCGGACGTCGTACCCGGCGTCGCGAAGGTTGAGGGCATGAGCGTGGCCCTGGGAGCCGTAACCCAGAACAGCGATGCGGGACCCATCGAGCTGAGTGGGATCGGTGTCGGCGTCGTAGTACATGCGCGCAGTCATCAGGATCTCCTAGACATTTCCGGTGGTGTCGTCGGCAACCGCGGCGGAGGTCCGGACGCCGCCGTCCTCGTCCTCGTTGGGCGGTTCGAAATCGACCAGTCGCAGGCGGGCATCGTCGCCGCGCACCAGGGCGACGGCGCCACTGCGGGCCACCTCCTTGACGCCGAAGGGCCGCATCAACTCGATGAAGTTCTCGATCTTCTCGCTCGAACCTGTCACTTCCACGATGACGCTGCTCGCAGCAACGTCGACGACACGGCCGCGGAAGATGTCGACGACGTCGAGAACATCGCGGCGTTGCTCGCTGGGAGCATGGAGGCGGATGAGCAAGAGCTCATGGGAGACGACGCGGTGGCCAGTGATATCGTCGATGGTGATCACGTCGATGAGCTTGGCGAGCTGCTTGGTGGCCTGTTCGGCCTGCTGGCGGCCGACGTGGACGCTGATGGTCATCCGCGAGACGGTGCCGCCCTCGGTGGGGCCAACAGAGAGCGCATCGATATTGAAGCCGCGGCGGCGGATCATCGAGGCGACGCGCATGAGCACACCGGGCTTGTTCTCGACCAAGACGGAGAGCAGGCGGGACTGCGACATCAGCTGTCCACCTCCACGAAGTCGAGCATGCCCTTGCCGAGCGGGATGATCGGGTAGACGTTGGCCTCAGGGTCGATGTCGAAGTTGAGCAACACCGGTCCCTTGTGGGCGATGGCATCGTCGAGCATGGGCCCGACATCGCTGAGCTTGTTGGTGCTCATCGCCTTCATCCCGAAGGCCTCACCGAGCTTGACGAAGTCGGGGGTGAAGGTGAGATCGACAGCGGACCGGATACCGCCGTAGAAGTCGTCCTGGAACTGCCGGACCATGCCCAGCGACGCGTTGTTGATGATGACGACGTTGACGTCGATGTTCTGCTCGACCATCGTCGCCATCTCCTGCATGTTCATGGCGAACCCACCCTCGCCGGTGACACAGAACACGGTGGTGTCGGGGTTGGCGAGCTTGGCGCCCATGGACGCGGGAAATGCATAGCCCATGGTTCCCGTGCCACCGCTGTTGAGGAAGCGTCCCGGCCGGTTGTAGTCGAACCAAAGGGCTGCCCAGATCTGGTTCTGACCGACGTCGGCGAGAACGACGGCCTCGCTGTTGCAGCGACGGTACATCTCGATGAGCACCTCCTGAGGTTGGAGGCGACCGTTGCTGCTGAGGAACTTGATGGGGTGCTCTTCTTTCCACTGCTCGATCTGGGTGAGCCATTGGTGCTCGCGCTTCTCCTCGACGAGTGGGAGCAGCGCTCTCAGCGCGATCCTGGCATCAGCGACCACCGAGACGTGGGGCACGACGTTCTTGCCAATTTCGGCGGGATCGATGTCGATGTGCACGATGTGCTCGACATTGGGGGCAAAGGAATCGAGTCGGGTGGTCACCCGGTCATCACAGCGCATCCCCACCATGATCAGCAGGTCGGCGTCGCAGACGGCCTTGTTGGTATAGCCGGCTCCCATAAAGCCAACCATCTGCAGCGCCATGGGATCCCGCACCGGGAACGCGCCGGTGCCGAGAAGCGTCCAGCCAACGGGGATGTGAGCGCGGTGAGCGAGTTCGCGAACCTCGCCCTCGGCGCCGGAGATGATCACGCCGCGACCGATGAGCATCACCGGACGCTTCGCCTCGGCGATGAGCTGAGCAATCCGTCGCAGCTTCATGGGGTCGGGGGAGGGAGGCGGTGGGAAGGAGCGCAGCCGCACGGGCTCCGAGGGCCAGACAAAATCGGTTTGCGCCTGCTGTAGATCCTTGGGCAGATCGATGAGCACTGGCCCCGGTCGCCCGGTGCGGGCGACGTGGAACGCTTCCTTGATCGTGGGGGCGATGTCCTCGATCCGGGTGATGAGGTAGCTGTGTTTGGTCACCGACATGGTGGAACCGATGACATCGGACTCCTGGAAGGCATCGGTGCCAACGGCGGTGATCGCCACCTGGCCGGTGATGGCAATCAGCGGAACGGAGTCGCCGAACGCGGTCGCCAGACCGGTGACGAGGTTGAGGGCGCCCGGCCCCGAGGTGGCGAAGACCACTCCCACCGCTCCGCGACGGCTGCGTGCGTACCCGTCGGCTGCGTGGGCGCCGCCCTGCTCGTGGCGAACCAGCACGTGATGGAGCTGGGGGTACTTGGGAAGGTGCTGATACAGCGGCAGGTTGGCACCACCGGGATAGCCGAAAATGGTGTCGGTGCCCTCCTTGAGGAGGCATTCGAGAACGATCTCAGCACCGGTGAGCCGGCGGACGGCCGGCAGGTTGTGTGGATCGGTTGCCGGTCGGGGGGTGGTTTCGATCACTGGTAGCTGCGCTGGATGGCGTCGCGGACGAATTCAGCCTGGGGGTCCCGGGGTTGTTGCTGCCGCTGTGACACCCCATCTGCGGCCCATTGCCAGGCGTGCGGCTCGGCGTCCTGCTCGACGCCGCGAGCCATCCATGCCGGCGACTCTCTGGATGGTTCGCTGACGCGGAACCACGGAGTGGGTCCCTGCCGGAACGCGGTCATGGCTGTGCCTCCTGTGTGTTCCCGGACAAAAAGAAAGGGCCCCGCTGTTAGCGGGGCCCTTTGTGAATCCGGACTGTTGGCTGTTGCGCCTACTCCTGCGCGCACCCGCTCCGAACCCTCGAGGCCCCGCTCCCAATCAGGAGCAGGCCAAGCAGAAGTACGAGAGCAAGGCTGAGGCGCTGAGTCATTGAGTGTGACCTTACGGGACGCTTGGCCGCCCAGTCAAGTCGGAGTTCAGAAAATGACCTCGATGAGTTCTGAACGGTTCCTGAACAACCGTTTCAGGACCACTACAGATACGGGCGCCACGATGCGGTCATGAAAACTCTGATCACGACCCTCACCACGGCCCTAGTGTTCACCAGTCTCGCGGCATGCGGTGCCGATAACCCCGGTTCAGGTACGCCGACTCCCTCAGCATGCGCCTCGACATCATCAACGGCGTCGTCGGCGGCGGCCACCACCGCGCCGTCGTCGTCCGCCTCTACCGGCACCGCCGCGGCCACGCCCGCTCCGGGCTGCGCCACCCCGTCTCCCAGCGGTACGGGCATCGCTTCGTCGCCCTCACCATCGCCGTCGACAGCGAGCCCGTCGCCGACGGGCTGACGGTCGCGCTAAGTAGAGGGCGGGAGTCGGGGACTCCCGCCCTCTACCACGCCATCGAGCTCAACCAGGACCGCGAGGACGTCGGCACAAGGATCTGGAGCCACCACTGGTTGCCCCCGCGTCACGGGCTGCCCGTCAAACGCCCTAACGCCCGTCGGGTTATGGCCCTTTGCACCACGCGCACTACCGGCCGCAGCGCTCGCGTCAGCCATGTTCCGGGAACTGAGCGTGCCGTTAGCAGAACGAAGACCTCGTTTCCCTCTCGACGTACTTCGAAGGTGGCGACGCCACGTTCGGGGTGTCCCGGCAACGTCACATACGCGAACCCTGCTCTTCGTGAGCCATCTGGCGATTCAGTCACATCCCAGACGTCGATGACGCGCGTTGCCGATTCCACGGAGATCACCCCTAGCAGGGTGCTGAAAAAGATCTCGGAATAGCCCCACAGGGCGCCTCGAGGTGTGGGAGTCTTCCCGCGATCGATTCAAGCCTGCGGAGATTCAGCATGCGTGGCATCCCCGAACTGCAGATGA